>NZ_JBREVD010000004.1:0-322151 GCF_052921305.1 Microbacterium sp. F1-18
GAAGTCACGACGCGGACGATCATCGAACGAACGAGCCGGACGGTCGCCGAAGTCACGACGGGGACGGTCATCACGGTTCGGGCGGTCCGAGAAGTCACGACGCGGACGATCGCCGAACGAACGAGCCGGACGGTCGCCGAAGTCACGACGGGGACGGTCATCACGATTCGGGCGGTCCGAGAAGTCACGACGCGGACGGTCGCCGAACGAACGAGCCGGGCGGTCGCCGGAGTCACGACGCGGACGGTCATCACGATTCGGGCGGTCACTGAAATCACGAGGCGGCCGGTCATCGAACGAACGAGCCGGGCGGTCGTCACGACGGGGACGGTCATCACGGAAGGAGGGCCGCGCGTCGCCGAAGGTGCGGCGATCGTCGCGCGGCTGCGCCTCATAGGGGCGGCGGCCACCGGCATCCGATCGACGATCGTTTCCGTAGCCGCGCTGCTCCCGCGGTGCGCGGTCATCGCGACCGCCGCGGTCATCGCGGAAAGAACGCTCGCCGCGTCCGCCGCGGTCATCGCGCGCCTGCGAGCGGATGCTGCGGGCTTCGTCACGACCCGCACGGTCCTGCGAGGACCAGCGGTTCTTGCGACCGGTGTCTTCGCTCTCGGCACGGTAGCCGCGGTGACCGGGGCTCTTGCTGCCGGGGGTTCCCGCCGACGACTGTCCGGGGCGACGCTTCGCGTCCTGGTACGAGGTCTTCTTGCCGTAACGGGGCTCGAAGTTCTGAGCGCGGCCGCCGGCCGGCTTCTTGTTCTTGGGCATGGGTGTGTCCTTCTGGGTTCTCTGCACGAGAACAGCGCCCGCGCGCACGCGAGCAAACCCGGACATCCGTCGGCCGGGGGCCATTCACATGATGGTCATGCGCGCCGATCGGCGCTCACCATCGGCCCCATGGACTCACAAAACCTGTCGCGATCACGCGCTGCCCAGAGCCGACCCGCCCACGATACGGCATCCGCCTGAGAATCCGCCCGCCGGGTTACCCGGTGCCGATGCCCGGACTCGATGGGTGCCGCGACGCAAGGCTTCCGGCACGACACCCCGACTCGTCACCACCGGCCACGGCGCGCCGCGCGCGATCCATTGCATCGCGGCGAGTCGACAGCCCCGACAGAGGACGCCGATCGCCCGTCGGGCCGAGCGCACGAGGCCCGATTCCCGCGGTGCGGCGGCGTCGACGCGAGCCCGAGACGTGCCGCAATCAGGCCAGACGACGGCGACGGGGTCCGCGAGAGGGCCCGGGGATGCGCTGAGCCTGACGACGGGACGGCCCAGCCCCCGGCACATCCGATTCCACAGCGCGACCGGCACTGGTATCGGCGTCGGCCCCGGCGTGGTCGTCAGCCGCGACGGGGATGACGAGATGCGTCGGCGCGTCGGTCGAGCCGTCCACCGGCACGACGAGGTGGGTGGGCTCGGCCGTCGCGGCCTCGGCGAGGCGCCGCTGGCGACGAGTCATCGGGGCCGTACCAGCCGCACCGGCGCCGGCAGCCAAACCAGCACCATCACCAGCCCCGGCCCCCGCAGCACCCGCACCCACCGCACCATCCGCACCCGCGTCCCCGCGGCGCCGCGCCTCACGGCGCTCGCGTGCGCCCTCGACGAGGTTGTACAGGGTCGGCAGCACGAGCAGGGTCAGCAGCGTCGACGAGATGAGCCCGCCGATGACGACGATCGCCAGCGGCTGCGAGATGAACCCGCCGTGCCCGGTGATCCCGAGGCCCATGGGCGTCAGGGCGAAGATCGTCGCGAGCGCGGTCATGAGGATCGGTCGCAGACGACGCGATCCTCCGGCCATGGTCGCGTCGTGGGCCGACAGCCCCTTCTCGCGGTACTGGTTGACCAGGTCGATGAGCACGATCGCGTTGGTCACGACGATGCCGATGAGCATCAGCACGCCGATGAGCGACGCGACGCCCAGCGGCACCCCCGTCGCGATCTGCAGCAGGATCGCGCCGGTCGCCGCGAACGGCACCGAGATCAGCAGCAGCAGGGGCTGTCGCAGCGACTTGAAAGTCGCGACCATCACGATGTAGACGATGAGGATGGCGGCGAGCGCGGCGAGTCCGAGCTGCCCGAAGGCATCCTGCTGCTGCGTCAGCACACCGCCGATCTCGGCATCCGCGCCCTGCGGCAGCTCGACGGCGTCGAGCGCGTCGGAGACCACAGCGGATGCCGCGTTGAGGTCGTCGCCCGCGGGGGTGACGGTGACCGTGGCGGTGCGCTGACCACGCTGGGTCGTGATCGAGGTCGGCCCCTCGCTCTGCTCGACGGTGGCGACGTCCTGCAGCGGGATGGGCCCGCCGGCGGTCGGGATCGTGAGCTGCCGCAGCTCGTCGATCGACGCGGGTGCCTGCGACGCCGCGAGGTAGACCGTGAGCGAGGTGTCGTCGATCTCGACGGTGCCGATCGACTGCGGTTGCATCGTGCCCGAGACGATGCCCCCCACCGCGACCTCCGACAGGCCGCGGGATGCCGCCGCGTCGCGGTCGACGGTCACGGCGATGTAGGGCAACGAGGCCGAGAGGTTGGACGTGACCTGGCTGACGCCGTCGGCATCCTGCAGCGACGCGACGACGGCGTCGGTCGCTTCGCTCAGCGCCATCTGGTCGGGCGCGGTCACGTCGATCTCGATGTCGCTCGAGCCGAATCCGCCGCCACCCGCGGCGATCTGGATGTCGCCGACGCCCTCGAGGTCGGCCACGGCACGCTGCACGCGATCGCGCACGTCGAGCTGGTCGGCCGAGCTGTCGGTTGTGATCGAGTAGGTCACTCCGCCGCCCCCGCCAGAGAAGGCGTCGCGCAGCTGTGATCCGGACGAGCCGATCGACACCTGCACGGCGTCGATGCCCTCGAGCCCGGTGATCGCGTCTTCGACGCGCTGCGCGGCGGCGTCTTCGGCCTCGAGGGATGCCGCCGGCCCGAGCGTCTGCGTCATGGTGAAGGTGTTCTGACCCGAGTCGCCGAGGAAGTTCGTCTTCATCAGCGGCACAGCGGCCAGGGTGCCGCCCAGCACGAGGACGGCCAGCACGAGCGTGACGGCCGAGTGGCGGAGGGTCCAGCGGAGGATCGGGAGGTAGGCCTTCTGCAGCCGCGACGGCGGCGCCTCGGGGTCTTCGGGGTCGATGCGGCGGCCGTCGGGCGTGGTGACAGGCTTGCCCGGACGGAGGAACCAGTATGCGAGCACCGGCACGATCGTCAACGAGACGAACAGCGACGCCGACATCGCGATGGTCACGGTCAGGGCGAACGGGCGGAACAGCTCGCCGGTCAGGTCGCCGACGAAGGCGATCGGCAGGAACACGGCGACGGTGGTGATCGTCGACGCCGTGATGGCGGCGGCCACCTCTCGGACGGCCAGGGTGATGGCGGCGAGCTTGTCGGCGCCCTCGACGTAGTGCCGTTTGATGTTCTCGATGACGACGATCGAGTCGTCGACGACGCGGCCGATGGCGATCGTGAGCGCACCGAGGGTCAGGATGTTGAGCGAGTAGCCGAACGCCTGGATGCCGACGAAGGTGATGAGCACGCTCGTGGGGATCGAGATCGCGGTCACGATCGTCGAGCGCACTGACAGCAGGAAGACGAGGATCACGAGCACCGCGAACACGAGGCCGAGCAGGCCTTCCTGCGCGAGAGCCTCGATCGACTGCTCGATGAACGGAGCCTGGTCGAAGACGACGGTGAACTGGGCGTCGCCGCCGAGGTCGTCCTCGAGCGCGGGGAGGGCGTCGAGCACGCCGCGCGACACGTCGACGGTGTTGGCGGCGGGCAGCTTGGTGACCGCGATGGTCAGCGCCGGCTCGCCGTCGACACGCGAGATGGAGGTGACCGGTGACGGTTCCTGCGCGACGGTGGCGACGTCGCCGATCGTGGTCGTGCCCCCGGCGAGCTGCGCGGCATCCGTCGGCACGAGCGGCAGCGCCGACAGCTCGTCGACCGAGGCGATCTTCGCGCCGGTCTGCACGGTCAGCGACTGGTCGCCCTCGGTGATCTCGCCACCGGGGAAGAGCACCCCGTTCTGGTCGAGCGCGTCACGGATGGCCTGCTGCGTGAAGCCGGCCTCGGCGAGCGCGGTCTGGTCGGGGGTGATCGTGATGCGCTCGACACGGCCGCCGACGACCTGTGCGGCGTTGACGCCGTCGACGTCTTCGAGGTCGGGGATGACCGTGCTCTCGAGGCGGGCCTGCACCGATTCGGCGTCGTCGTAGCCGGTGACCGCCAGCTGGATCACGGGCAGGTCGTCGAGCGAGAAGCTCAGCACGTTCGGGGTGACCCCGTCGGGCAGCTGGCTGTCGATGCGGTTGATGGCCTGCAGGATCTTCTGCTCGGCGGTCGCCAGGTCGGTGCCGTAGGTGAACGACGCCTGGATGATCGAGGCGTTCGTCGAGCTGGTCGCCGTCGTCGACTCGAGCCCGGGAACACCCTGGATCGCGGTCTCGATGGGGGTCGAGACATCGGTGTTGACGACTTCGGGCGAGGCGCCGGGGTAGGTCGTGACCACGGAGAGCTGGGGCAGCTCGATCGAGGGGATGAGCTCCTGCTTGAGGTTCGTGAGCGCGAGCCCGCCGAACACCGCGGCGACGATCGTGATGAGCGCGATCAGAGCGCGGTTCTTCAGGCTGAGGACGGCGAGTTTCGACACGGGTTCCCTCGGGCGCACCGGACCGGCGCAGGTAGGTGTGATGCAGGCGAACGCGACGCGCTCGTCGATACATGGATGTATCGACTTCAGTATCCCACGCGGTCGCCGACGGAGCGTGGGCTCAGCCTGGGAGCAATCCCCCGATGACGATGCCGATCGCCGCAGCGATGACGGCCATCGCGAAGGTGCCGACCAGGTTCACGACCGCCCAGTCGCGCCGCCCACGCCGCATCAGCTGGATCGTCTCGACCGACACCGTGCTGAACGTCGTGTATCCGCCCAGCAGGCCGATGCCGAGAACGGCCAGCCAGTCGGGCGCGACGAGCGTGCCGAGTCCGGTCAGGAGCCCGAGCAGCCCGGACCCCGTGACGTTGATCACCAGGATGCCGACGGGGAAGGCGTCGCGCCGCCCCCGCATGAGCACGACGTCGAGGACGTAGCGGATGCCGGCCCCCAGGCCGCCTGCGACGATGAGGCCCACGAGCATCCCGGCGCTCACCCCGTTCATGCGGCATCCGTTTCGGGGCGGGTGCCGAGGGCGAGTCCGAGTGCCGCGGCGACGAGACCCCCGACGAGGCTGACCGCGATGAGGGCGAGTCCGACGATCGGCGCGGCGGTGGCGACCTGGATCGATTGCACGGCGAAGGCGCTGTAGGTGGTGAAACCGCCGAGCACGCCGGTGCCGGCGAACGCGCGGAGCCGTGGCCGGGTGGCAGCCCACCGGCCCGCGACGATGCCGAGCAGGAACGATCCGAGCAGATTGCAGCCGAGCGTGACCGCGGGCACCGCGAGCGGGTGCGCCCATCCCGTGAACGGAAGGGTGAACGCGGCGCGCACGGCGACGCCGACCGCACCGCCGATCACGACGAGGATCAGCGTGAGCGGCGAGATGCGCGCCCGCTCGACCACGTCGCCACCGTAGACCCGGCGGCCGATCGGCGGATGCCGCCACTCCGGGTCGCACCTCGGCTCATTTCCTATAGGATCGACGAAAGGTTCGCTCCCCCCATCGCAGAGGAGAACGCAATGACGCGTCTGTTCAACGACCCCGACGAGTTCGTCGAGGATTCCGTCGCCGGTTTCGTCGCGGCATCCGCCCGGTGGGTCCGCCCCGTCACGGGAGGCGTCGTCCGCTCGACCCGCGGCGCGGAGCCGACGGTCGCTGTCGTCGTGGGGGGCGGCAGCGGCCACTACCCCGCGTTCGCCGGGCTCGTCGGTCCGGGCCTCGCGCACGGCGCGGTGATGGGCAACGTGTTCGCGTCGCCCTCGGCGCACCAGGTGCGCTCCGTCGCGAAGGCCGCCCACGAGGGCCGCGGCGTGCTGCTCAGCTACGGCAACTACGCCGGCGACGTCCTGCACTTCACGCAAGCCCAGGACCGCCTTCGCGATTCCGGCGTCGACTGCCGCACCGTGACGGTCACCGACGACATCTCCAGCGCGCCGGCGCACGAGCGCGAGAAGCGGCGGGGCATCGCCGGTGACCTCGTCGTCTTCAAGATCGCCGGCGCAGCCGCGGAGGAGGGTCTCGACCTCGACGACGTCGAGCGCCTCGCGCGGCTCGCCAACGACCGCACCCGCTCGCTCGGCGTCGCGTTCGGCGGGTGCACCCTGCCCGGCGCCACCGAGCCGCTCTTCACGGTGCCGGAGGGCCGCATGGCAGTCGGCCTCGGCATCCACGGCGAGCCCGGCATCGACGAGGTCGACATCCCCACCGCCTCGGAGCTCGCGCGACTGCTGGTCGAGCGGCTCCTCGCGGAGCGACCCGACGACGCCGCACCGGCCGGCCGCGTGGTGCCGATCCTGAACGGACTCGGCTCGGTGAAGTACGAAGAGCTCTACGTCGTGTACGCGGCGGTCGACCGCCTGCTCACCGAAGCGGGGGTCGAGGTCGTCTCCCCCGAGGTCGGCGAGTTCTGCACGAGCTTCGACATGGCGGGCGTCTCGCTCACTCTGCTGTGGCTCGACGACGAGCTCGACCGGCTGTGGCACGCCTCGTGCGACACCCCCGCGTTCCGTCGCGGCTCGGTGGACGGCCGGGTCGCGGTGACGGCCGTCGCCGACGACGAGGCCGATGAAACCGAGGCGATCGGGCCGGCGTCAGAGGAGTCGCGCCGCGCGGCCGCCGTCGTCGCCCGCGCCCTCGAGGCCATCGCGGCGATGCTCGACGACCAGGCCGACGAGCTCGGACGCATCGACCGCATCGCGGGCGACGGCGACCACGGCATCGGGATGCAGCGCGGCAGCCGCGCCGCCGCGCACGCGGCATCCCGGGCCATCGCCGCCGGTGCGGGCGCGCGGACGGCATTGCAGCACGCCGGCGACGCGTGGGCCGACAAGGGCGGCGGCACGTCGGGCGCGATCTGGGGCGAGATGCTCCTCGACCTCGGCGCGGCCCTCGGCGACGACGACGCGGTCGATGCCGAGATCCTGTCGGCCGGCGTCGGACGCATGAAGGATGCCGTGATGTCGTTCGGCAAGGCCACGGTGGGCGACAAGACGATGATCGACGCGATCGTGCCGTTCGCCGACACGCTCCGCGACCGGCTCGCCCAGGGCGATGCCCTGCTCGACGCCTGGGAGACAGCCGCCGACGCCGCACAGGCCGCCGCTCAGGCGACCGCCCAGCTCACCGCCCGGCTCGGTCGAGCCCGTACCCACGGCGACCGGAGCCTCGGCACCCCCGACCCCGGTGCGATCTCTTTCGCACTGGTCACCCGCACGGTTCTCGATGTCCTGAAGGAGGACGCCTGACATGGCACTGCGACTGATCGTCGGCTCGGATGACGCCGGCTTCGAGTACAAGGAACGCATCAAGGCCGACCTGGAGGCGAACCCCCTGGTCGCCGAAGTGATCGATGTCGGCGTGGACGCCGACAGCCACACCAACTACCCCGCGGTCGCCACCGCGGCCGCCGAGCGGGTGCGCGACGGCGAGGCCGATCGCGCGATCCTCATCTGCGGCACCGGGCTCGGTGTCGCGATCGCCGCGAACAAGGTCACCGGCATCCGCGCGGTCACGGCGCACGACTCCTACTCGGTCGAGCGGTCGATCCTCTCGAACGACGCGCAGGTGCTGTGCATGGGCCAGCGCGTCGTCGGGATCGAGCTGGCGCGACGTCTGGCTGCGGAATGGCTGACCTACACCTTCGACACCTCGAGCGCCTCGGCCGAGAAGGTGCGCGAGATCTGCGCGTACGAAGAGGGGTGAGGACCGCCCGATGATCATCGGTGCGAGCCTCAAGACCTATTTCTCGCACGCCCGCACGCTGACCTGGGTGTCGGCGGTCGCGGCGATCCTCGACGACCATCCCGCCCGTGACCGGGTCACCGCCTTCGTCGCACCTCAATTCCCCTCGATTCCCGGCGCGCTCGAGCTCGCAGGACGTCTGGCGGTCGGGGCGCAGGACATCGCCGTTCACGATGTCGGCGCCTACACCGGCGAGGTCTCGGGAGCGGTGCTCGCCGAGCTCGGATGCCGCTACGCCGAGGTCGGCCATGCCGAACGTCGCCGGATGTTCGGCGAGACCGAGACCGTGGTGTCGGCCAAGACCCACGCAGCTCTCCGGAACGGCCTCATCCCGGTCGTCTGCGTCGGCGAGGACGACGAGGCGGGGATCGACGCCGCGATCGCCACGTGCGCCGACCAGGTGCGCAGCGCTCTCGCGGACGCCGACGATGCGGGCGTGCGCGGGGCGGTCGTCGTCGCCTACGAGCCGCTGTGGGCGATCGGCGCTCCGGCACCTGCGACGCCCGACCACATCCGCGCGGTCTGCTCGGGGCTGCGAGCCCAGTCCGGCATTGTCGATCGCGAGGTCTCGATCATCTACGGCGGCAGCGCAGGACCAGGACTGCTCTCGCAGATCTCCGACGACGTCGACGGCCTCTTCCTCGGCCGGTTCGCGCACGACCCGCGCGCAGTTCGTGACATCCTCGATGAGGTGGACGCCCTCTCGGGGTGAGGCGCGCGCCGTGCGAACCGGAAGAGGGACGATGACCGCATCACGGGACGGCAACCTGCGGGGACTCGATGCGACGATCGAGCGTCGGGGACTGCGCGACCACGTCTACGAGCGCATCCTCCAGCTGCTGCTGAGCGGCGAGGCGGTCCCGGGCCGCCGGCTGTCGATCGACACGATCGCGCGTCAGCTCGACGTGTCGCAGACCCCGGTGCGCGAAGCGCTCGTCCAGCTCGAGCGCACCGGTCTGGTCACGCGTGAGGCGCTGCGCGGTTACCGCGTCGCCCCGCCCCTCGGACTCGATCAGCTGCGCGAGCTCTTCGACGCCCGGATCATGCTCGAGACCCACGCCACGCGTCTCGCGACACCCGCCTCGGACGAGATGCTCGACGAGCTCCGTGCCGCGGAGGAGGAGCATCGCAGCATCGGCAAGCGTGTCATCGAGGCCCTGAGCGCGGGCACCCCCGACCTCGAGCTGACCGCGGCCTACTTCGTCGCCGACGCGGCGTTTCACCGCGTCGTGTTCGATCACTGCGGCAATCGATACCTGACGGAGATGTCCGAGACCCTCGGAGCCCAGCTGCACCGGATGCGGCAGTCGGTCCGGCATGGCGTGACGGACGTGCGCGAGGCGATCGCCGAGCATGAGGCGCTCGTCGACGCCTTCGCCACCGACGACCCCGACGCCCCGGAGCGGTCGATGCTGCACCACCTCGAGCAGGTGCGCCAGCGATCGCTCGGGCTCGAACAAGCCTGACGTCGTCGCCCGGAATTCGCTCTTGCAGCGTTCTCTATTTCCTATAGGATCTACGGGAGTCCTCGACCGGACCCGCTCGCCAATGGAGTCGTCATGAATGCACCGTCGCACCCGTCCGCCCCTACGCCCGGCCCGATCGCCGTCTGCATGCACGGTTTCGCACCGGTCGCCGCAGACGGGACGCGTCTGCACGACGCCGACGCCGAGACCTGGAACGACGTGTTCTCGCAGGTCGAACGGCTCGGCTTCACCGCGGTCGAGATCGCGGACAGCCACATCCGCCCGTCCGAACTGACCGCATCCCGCCGCGCGGAGCTGAAGTCGATCGCGACGAGCCACGGCGTCGAGCTCGTCTCGGTGCACGTGCAGCGACAGAGCGTCATCCAGCCGGGCAAGGGTGAAGAGAATCTCGCATACGCGCACCGCGCCATCGATGCGGCCGCCGAGCTCGGCATGAGCGTGTTCTCGACGGGACTCCACCAGCCCTTCAGCGACGCGCAGCGCGCCGCGCTGTGGTTCTGGACGGCCCCGGGCCCCGTCGACCCGGACGACGCCGACACCCGCGCGCTCGCGGTCCGGCGCCTGCGCGAACTGGGCGAGCACGCGGCATCCGTCGGCCTGCCGATGTCGCTCGAGATGTACGAGGACACCTATCTCGGCACCGCCGACAGCGCCGTGCGCCTCATCGAGGAGATCGGGCTCGACAACGTCGGCCTCAACCCCGACATCGGCAACCTCGTGCGCCTGCACCGCCCCATCGAGGACTGGCGCGAGATGCACGAGAAGACCCTGCCGTACGCCAACTACTGGCACATGAAGAACTACGCACGCGACGAGTCCGCCGACGGCAGCTGGCAGACCTCGACGCCGACGAGCATGGAGCTCGGCCTCATCAACTACCGGGCGATGGTCGCCCGCGCGCTCGAACTCGGGTTCCGCGGCCCCTTCCTCATGGAGCAGTACGGCGGCGACAGCCTCGGCGTCTGCGCCCGCAACCGCGACTACCTGACCTCCCTGCTTCCGGCGACCGCCGGAGCCTGACCGACACCGACGAGGAGAACGTCATGACCGAGAACGAACGCCCCGTGTACGCGGTGGTGGGAAGCGGCTACATGGGCGGCGGCATCGCGCAGTCGCTCGCCCTGTCCGGCGCCGACGTGCGCATCGCCGACGTCGACATCGACGTCGCCCGAGGCAACCGCGACCGCCTCATCGCCGAGGCCGCGCAGTTCGCCGCCGACGGGCTCTTCCCCGCCGACGCCGACGCTGTCATCGCCGACCGCGTCACCGCCATGACGATCGAGGATGCCGTCGCCGGCGCGTCCTTCATCGAAGAGGCCGTGCCCGAGAAGATCGAGATCAAGCACGCGACCCTCCGCCGCATCTCGGCGGCGGCAGCGCCCGACGCGATCATCGGCAGCAACACCTCGACGATCCTCATCGGGCGTCTCGCCGAGGCCGTGACGAACCCCGGCCGGTTCCTCGGCGTGCACTTCTCCAACCCCGCCCCCTTCATCCCGGGCGTCGAGCTGATCCCCCACGCCGGCACGGACGAGGCCGCGCTCCCCGTCGTCGAGGCCATCGTCGCCGCGACGGGCAAGGAGACCGCGCGGGTCAAGGATGCCACCGGGTTCGTGCTCAACCGCCTGCAGTACGCGCTCTTCCACGAGGCGACCCAACTGGTGGAGGAGGGCGTGGCCACTCCCGAGGACATCGACACCATCGTCCGCACGACCTTCGGCTTCCGCCTGCCGTTCTTCGGACCCTTCGCGATCGCCGACATGGCCGGACTCGACGTGTACGCGTTCTGCTACGCGTCGCTGCAGACCGAGTTCCCCGAGCGGTTCGCGACGCCGCCCATCCTCGATCAGCTCGTGTCGGCCGGCAAGCTCGGCACGAAGTCGGGCGCCGGCTTCCTCGACGTGCCCGCCGAGCGCACGCCGGAGCTCATCGCTTACCGCAACAAGGCGTACGTCGCGATGAAGAAGCTCATCGACGAGCTCGGCCCCGCCCCGATCCACCCCGCACAGGACTGAGAGAACCCGCCATGGCATCCGCCTTCCCCGCTGAACGCACCGTCATCCTGACCGGCGCCGCGAGCCCCCGGGGCATCGGCCGCACGACCGCCTTCCACCTGGCCGAGCGCGGCTGGCACATCGGCATCGTCGACGTCGACGCGCAGGCCGCCGAGCGGACCGCCGCCGAGGTTGCCGAGGCCCACGGCGTTCGGGCCGTCGGCGTCGGGGCGAACGTGGCCGACCGCGAGCAGGCCGTCGCCGCGATCGACGCGCTCGAGGCGTCGCTGCCGCAGATCGTCGCCCTCGTGAACTTCGCGGGCGTCTCATCACCCGTGCCGTACCTCGAGGTCACCCCCGAGGAATGGCACCGCGTCGAATCGATCAACCTCGACGGCGTGCACTGGGTCACCCAGCGCGTTGCACGCACCCTCGTCACGAACGGCGTCGGCCGCCTGGTGGGCATCTCGTCCGTCTCGGCGCAGCGCGGCGGCGGCACCTTCTCGAAGACGCCCTACTCGGCGGCGAAGGCGGGGGTGATCGGTCTGATGCGCTCCGTCGCACGCGAGCTCGGACCGCTCGGCATCACGGCGAACGTCATCTCGCCGGGCCCGATCGACACCGACATCATGGGCGGCACGCTGACGGAGGAGCGCAAGACGGCGATGGCCGCCGACGGCGTCCTGCCTCGCATCGGCACGCCCACCGACATCGCCGCGGCCGTGGCGTATCTGATCAGCGAGGACGCGGGATTCGTGACGGGCCAGACCCTGAACGTCGACGGCGGCCTCTACATGCACTGAGGCTCCCGTGAACCGCAAATGGACGCGCGGACGCCTCGGGTTCCTGGCCATCGGGGTGATCTGCGTGGTCGTCGGCCTCGTCCTGATCATCCCCTCACTCGGCGGCTGAGCCGCCACCTCGTCACACCTCACACGAACTCGAAGGAGAGTCACTGTGTCCTCATCGGACTACGGTCCCGCGACGCGGGCCAACGTCACGGTCGCGAATGAGCTGCTGAGCAGCCCGCACCTGGCGAGCGGCATCAAGAAGGCCACCTACCGGCTCATGCCGATGCTCATCATCCTGTACTTCGTCGCGTTCCTCGACCGCACGAACGTCGGGTTCGCTGAATCCGCTCTCGAAGTCGACCGGGGCATCTCTGCGGGCGCGTACGCCCTCGGAGCCGGCATCTTCTTCATCGGATACGCGCTCTTCGAGATCCCCTCGAACCTGCTGCTCGACAAGTTCGGGGCGCGCTTCTGGCTCGCCCGTATCGCGGTGACGTGGGGAATCGTCGCCTCGCTGTTCGCCTTCGTCAACGGCGAGACCATGTTCATCGTGCTGCGCTTCCTGTTGGGCGTCACGGAGGCCGGTCTGTTCCCCGGCGTCATCATGTTCCTCGCGCAGTGGTTCCCCAACAAGCGCCGCGTGCAGATGTTCGCGCTGTTCTACCTGGCGCAGCCGTTCTCGCAGATGCTCGGCGCTCCCCTCTCGGGCGGCCTGATCAGCATCGGCGACCAGGTCACCCCGTGGGCCGGGTGGCAGGTGATGTTCTTCGTCGAGGGCATGATGGCCGTCGTCGCCGGTATCGCCGCGCTGTTCTTCCTCGTCGATTCGCCGCAGAAGGCGAAGTTCCTCGACGACGATGAGAAGGCCGCGCTGAAGGCGGTGATGGAGCACGAAGACAGCGTGAAGGAGTCGGATGGTCCCCGCGGCATCGGCGCGGCGCTCATCAACTGGAAGGTCTGGTACTTCACCGTCATCTACTTCTGCCTGCAGATCGCGGTGTACGGCACGACGTTCTACCTGCCGCAGCAGGTGTCGAACCTGATCGGCCAGTCGGTCGGCTGGCAGGTCGGTCTGGTGTCGGCCATCCCGTGGGCGGTCGGCCTGTTCGCCTGCTACTACGTCGGCAAGCACGCCGACACCGTGCGCCGCCGTCGCGTCTGGGGTGCGCTGTTCTTCCTCGTGACGGGATCGGCCATCCTCGTGTCGGCGTGGGCCGGGGCCAACGGCCAGGGCCTGCTCGGCATCATCGCGATCACCGTCGCGGTCGCGGCGTTCCTGTCGACGGGCCCCATCACGTGGTCGTTCCCGACCTCGTTCCTCACCGGCGCCGCGGCCGCGGCCGGCATCGGCCTCATCAACTCCCTCGGCAACCTCGGCGGCTTCGTCGCCCCGATCATGCGCACGGGGATCAACGAGGCCGTCCCGACCGAGAGCGGAGCATGGGGCGTGGTGTCGCTCGGACTGTTCGCGTTCCTCGCCGCCGTCATGATGTGGGCGACCCGGTTCTTCAGCTCGAAGGCCGACGCGCTCCTGACCTCGGGAGAGACCACGCGCCGCTGACGCGTCGCGCTCTCTCGAACGGCCCGGCGTCGCCTCGTGCGACCCGGGCCGTTTCGGCGTTGCGCCGAGGCTGTACGGTCAGCCGAGGACGAGCGAACGGATGGCGGACTCGGGCGAGACCGTCGTGTCGAGCAGCATCCCCGACCGGTAGCGCTCGAACACGCGGGGGTCGATGTACGAGCTGCGGGCAACAGCGGGAGTGTTCCCCAGCGCCGTCGCGGCGGCGCGCACCGCTTCGACTTCAGCCTGATGGACAGCGCGAGCGGTCTCGGCGATGCCCATGCGAGCGAGAGCATCCGCCGCGACGACGGTGCCGCGGAGGGTGCGGAAGTCCTTCGCGGTGAAAGGACCGCCCGTCAGCGCACGCACATACGCGTTGACGTCGTTCGGGGTGAGCGGCACCCGCCGCCGCTGCCGCTGCCATGCCAGCAGCGGCGACGACGGCCGCCCCTCGATCAGGAGCATGATCGCCGTGGCGAGATCGGGGTCGGGGATCTCGAGCGCCTGCCGCTGCCCGCTCTTGCCCGAGAAGGCCAGGCTGACGACGGCGTCGGCCACCGAAGCGTCGCGACGTCGAAGCGTCGTCAGTCCGCGGCTGCCGTGCTGAAGGAGGTAGCGCTGCGACCCGATCCGAAGCGCCGAGCGGTCGAGCAGTCGGAACGCCGCCGCCAGGACGCGCTCGCGGTCGAGGTCGGACCGCCGCAACGACGCGGTCGCCCGCGACCGGGCGCGCGGCAGCGACTCCGCGAGCTGGAGCGCTCGAGCGTACTTGCCCTTGTCGCGGCTGCGTGTCCAGTCCGGGTGGTAGATGTACTGACGGCGTCCCGCGTCGTCGGTGCCGACGACCTGGATGTGGCCCTGCGGATCCGCGCAGATCCACACGTCCTGCCAGGCCGGCGGGATGACGACCGTCCGGATGCGGGCGAGGTCGCGCCGGCCGATGGCCGCGCCCGCGGCATCCGTGTATCGGAACCCCTTGCCCGCGCGGATGCGGCGGATGCCGGCATCGACGTCGGGCCGGACCCGGACGAGCCGCGCCACCTCAGTGGTTGCGCAGCATCGAGATGATCTGCGCCTTCTTCTTGCCGGAGTAGCCCGAGATGCCGAGTTCCTTGGCGCGCTTCTTCAGATCGTCGACGGTCCAGTCCTCGTAGTCGCCGGACTGACCGCCCCGACTGCCGACCTTCTTGCGGCCGTCTCGGGCTGCGGCGTTCGAGATGCGCGCGGCCTTCTCTTTCGAGGCGCCGTCTTCGCGCAGCTCCTCGTACAGTTCGGGGTCTTTGAGACTGTTCGATCCGCGTCCTTGTGGCATGGCGGTCTCCCCTCTTCGTCAGGCCGAGATTACGACCGCCGCGAAGGTCGTTGCACGTGCTTGACAGGGGTTCGCGCGAGGGCGTAGCCGGTTCCCCAAGCGCGAGCCGACGCGAATGGCACCACACCCGGCGCTGACACGACCATTCGCGTCGGGTCAGCGGGCGGGCAGGGGTGCAGACGCGGATACCACCGGGGCGGATGCTGCGTCAAGGCCTCGGCGCTCACGCTCGGCATTCTCTAACGTTGCCTTCAGCCCTTCACGGGGCCGGAACGTCTCGCAGTGGGACGGACATTGGGAGACAGACAAGGAGCCCCCATGAACATCTTCCTCATCATCATCATCGTCGTTGCGATCGTGCTCGCGATCGTCAGTGGCCTGAACAGCGCCCTGAGCTGGCTGCTCTGGGTTGCCCTGATCGTCGGTGTGATCGCGCTCATCGCGTTCCTCTTCCGAGTGATCAGCGGCAACAAGCGCGTCTGACCGCCGCGCTGCGCGAACGCCTCCACCTGCGGGTGGGGGCGTTCTGCTTTTCCCGGGGAGGCGCCCGCCCTCCCTGCGAGAAGCCCCCGAACCCTCCGACGCGGCTCGGCACCCCTGGACGAATCGCGATATATCGTGTTATCTTCGCCACACGCGATATATCGCGAACCATTCGCGGCAACCGTCGCCTGACAAGAGGGAACGCCATGACACTGCAGAAATGGATCGTCCACCCCGACGAGACGCGGGTGATCGACATCGACGACATCCGCAAGCTCAAGGTGAGCATGGTCGGCGGGCAGATCGACATCGTCGCCCACGACGAACCCGGCGTCCGCATCGAGGTGCACGCCGTCACCGGCAAGGACCTGCGCATCGAGGCGACGGGCGACGTCGTCGAGATCGACCACCCGCAGCTGCGGTGGGACAACTTCACGCAGGTGTTCCGCAACTTCGGATCGTCCGGGCCGAAGGCCGAGATCATCGTCGCCGTCCCCCGCGGCACCGACCTCACGCTCGGCGTCGTCAGTGCGAGCGCGCTCGTTTCCGGGCTCGAGGCCGACGCCCGCCTCAACACCGTCTCCGGCGACATCATCGTCGACGGCATCACCGGCGACGTGAACGCCAACGCGGTGTCGGGCGACGTGCAGATCCGCGAGCTGACCGGAGCACTGACCGCGAAATCGGTGTCGGGCGACGTCGCAGCGATCGGCGCCCTTCGGGCCGCGGACATCGACACCGTGTCCGGTGCCATGCTCGTCGACTCGTCGGGACCGATCCAGTCGATCACGCTTCACACCGTCGGCGGCGACGCGACCGTGCGCCTCGACGAGAGCCTGCCCGCGAACTACCAGGTGCGGAGCGTCAGCGGGCGCGTGCTCATCGACGGTGTCGTGCGCTCGGGCCAGGGCGCCGGTCCGCTCACGAGCTTCACCGGTTCGACCGGCGAGCTCAGCGGTTCGTTCGTCGATGTCCGGACCAACTCGGTCTCCGGCGACCTGACGGTCCTGCGTCGGTCCGCCGGTGCGCCCGCCGATGTCACCTCAACGACCGCACCGGCGGTTTCGGGCGAAACGGATACCGCGACGCCGGCAGACTCCGCGCCGCCGACGGCCGTCGCCGCCCCGGTGACCGAAGACGACGTGCAGCGCCACGAGGAGCACTGACCATGCCGCCCGTCTTCTCCCACGGCGACCTGCGCCTCTACCTGCTGTCGCTGCTCGACGAGTCGCCGCGGCACGGCTACGACCTCATGCAGGCTCTCACCGAACGCACCGGCGGCACCTACTCTCCGAGCGCCGGCACGATCTACCCCCGCCTCGCGAAGCTCGAAGACGAGGGACTCGTGACCAAGACCGTCGACGGCCGCAAGACCGTCTACGAGATCACGGACGCCGGCCGCGACGAGCTCTCAGCCCGGCGGCACGATCTCGACGGCATCCAGGCAGGCCTGGCCGACAGCATCCGTCTCATCGCCGACGAAGTGCGCGGCAGCGTCCGCGCCGCCATGAAGAGCCTGCAAGCCGACCTCGCCGCCGCGGCGAACGTCGACCACGAGACGGCCACGCGTCCCTCGGCGCCCGAGAACCCGCGCGCCGAGGCCCGGGCCCAAGCGCAGCGCGCGGATGCCGCGATCGCCGAGTTCCGGGCGAACGTGAAAGCCGACCTGCGGTCGCACGTCGCGCGAGAGGGCGACGTCGCAGCATCCGTCGTCGACGATCTCATCGACACGCTGACCCGCGCTCGCACGGACCTGCTGCAGGCTCTGCGAGGTTGACCCGCGCAGCGCCACCCCGCGACGAGGACCTCTGCCCGCCCGCCTCAGGGCTCGGGCCAGAGGTCTTCGTCGTCTGCGGCGGTCTGCCCCTGCGGCACCACGAGGATCGGGCGCTGCTGACGATGCGCGAGCCGCGCAGCCACCGATCCGGTGAAGAACTCACGGATCGACTCGCCGATGCCGCGGCGACGCGTCCCGACCACGAGCAGCTTCGCGTCGAGGCGGTCGGCGAGGTGCTTGATCGCGAGCGCCGGGTCGCCGACGAGCTGATGCACCGTCCACTCGACCGACGACGATGCCAGCGCTTCCGCCGCCGAGGCGCGGATCTGCTCGAGCTGCGCCGCGCTGGAAACCACCCCGAGATCGATGGGTGCGGTGTGGACGTAACCGTCGGGGTCTTCGTAGGTCACGAACCGCGTGACGTCGACGTGGACCACGATGAGTCCGACCCCGAGCATCGACGCGTATCGAGCGGCCTCGATGATGACGCGAGGCGACTGCCCGGGGATGACCCCCACGATGACCGGCGTAGGCGGAAGGCGGCTCTCGTCGCCCGCGGAGTGCTGATCGGCCATGGTCGCCCCCTGTCTGAGCGGCGGCACCGGCGATGGCGCGGGGCCCCCGTGTTAGTCTTAATGCTACTCTTCCCCGGCACATCGCCGGATCGTGAAATGCTCCGGGCACCGCTGAACAGCCCGTGACTCAGAAATGAGGGGGTCTCGCATGGGGCGTGGCCGTCAAAAGGCGAAGCACACCAAGATCGCACGTGAGCTGAAGTACGACACCTACAATGTCAACTTCTCCTCGCTCGAGAAGGAGCTCGCTCATTCCGACGACGATCAGTACGTCGACAAGTGGGCTGACCAGTACTCCGACGAGTACGAGGACGAGAAGGCCTGACCGGGCTCATCACCATGCGCCGTGGCGCTGCTCCCACTCGTCCTCGATCGTGTGGGGACGTGTGACGACGATCCCCGCAGGGATCGCCGCGAGCATCAGCACACCGACCATGATGAGCGGGGCCGTCCAGTCGCCCGTCGCTTCGTGCAGCAGCGCGAACGAGATGGGGAACACGGCGGCCACGGCATAGCCGACGCTCTGGGCGAATCCGCTGAGGGCGACCGTGCCCTCGTGGGTCCTCGTCTTGCGCTGGATGAACACCAGCGCCGCCGGAAACAGCATCTGAGGCGTGCCCAGCAGCACGACCCACAGCACGACGGCTGACCCCGGAGCGATGAGCAGTCCTGCGACGGCGACGAGCCCGGCCGACGCCGCGATCGCATAGATCGCGCCGAGCCGCTGCCATCGCGTGATGACGAGCGGCACGAGGATCGACCACGGCAGCCCCATGGCGCCGAAGAGCGCGAGGAGCGACCCGGCGGCGGCGTGCGACACACCCGCGAGGTCGACGAGGATGATCGGCAGCCACGCGAACGACGCGTAGACGCTGGATGCCGACACCGCGAACGTGATCGCGATCGCCCACGCCATCGGCAGCCGCACCAGCCGGCCGAGCACGTTCGGAGACGGAGGGGGAGGCACCGCGGCATCCGCGGCCGCTGCGGCGATGCGCGACCGGCGGAGCGTCACGAGCCAGGGAACGACCGCCAGCACGGCGAAGACCGACCACAGGCCGAGCGAGAACCGCCATCCCGCCGTGTCGGCGATCGGCACCGCGACGAGCGGGGGCACGAACGCGGCGACGGCGAGCATCGTCGAGTAGACCGCCGTCATGGTCCCGACGCGGTCGGGGAAGTACGTCTTGATCAGCGGCGGCAGCACGACGTTCCCGGTGCTGATGGCGGCGAACAGGACGGTCGTGGCGATCAACAGGATGCCGGCATCCGGTGCCAGCGCACGGCCGAGGAGGGCCGCCGCGGCGACGACCATCGCCGCGACCGCGAGCCGCTGCAGGCCGAACCGACGCTCGAGAATAGGGGTGACGACGCCGAACACCGCGAAACACACCGGCGGCGCCGCCCCGATGAGCCCGGCCACCCACGACGGCACGCCCAGATCGGCGTCGACCTCGGTGAGGATCGGCGACAGTGACGCGACGGCAGAGCGCAGCGAGAAGGCGACGAGGATGACGCCGAGGAAAGCGAGGACGCGTCCGCGCCAGAGTGACGTCACGACTGCTGGGTGCCCTCGACCCAGTTCAGATACTCGTCGCTCACGGTTCCGGTGACGTAGCGGCCGTCGAAGCAGCTCATGTCGAGGTCGACGATCTCCGTGCCCTCGACGATCGCTGCCTTGAGGTCGTCGATCTCCTGGTACACGAGGTAATCGCAGCCGAGTTCCTCGGCGATCTCGGGGATCGTCCGGTCGTGCGCGATCAGCTCATGACGCGAGGGCATGTTGATGCCGTACACGTGCGGGTAGCGCACCGGCGGCGCGGCCGACGCGAACGTCACGCTCTTGGCCCCGGCATCCCGAGCCATCTGGATGATCTCCTTCGACGTCGTGCCACGCACGATCGAGTCGTCGATGAGGAGCACGTTCTTGCCCTTGAACTCGCTCGACATCGCGTTGAGCTTCTGGCGCACGCTCTTCTTGCGCACAGCCTGGCCGGGCATGATGAACGTGCGGCCGACGTAGCGGTTCTTGTAGAAGCCCTCGCGGTACTCGATGCCGAGCTTGCGCGCGACCTGCATGGCCGCCGGACGCGACGAGTCGGGGATCGGCATCACGACGTCGATCGCACCCTGGGGCGTGTACTTGGCGATCGTGTCGGCGAGACGCTCACCCATGCGCAGGCGAGCCTCGTACACCGAGATGCCGTTCATGATCGAGTCGGGACGAGCGAGGTACACGTACTCGAACGAGCACGGCGCGAGCTGCGTCTGCTGCGCGCACTGGCGCGTGTGCAGGGTGCCGTCGGCGTCGATGAAGACGGCTTCGCCGGGCTCGACGTCGCGCACGACCTCGAAGCCACCGTTCTCGAGCACGAGCGACTCGGAGGCGACCGTCCACTCGTCGCGGCCGTTCTCAGCCCGGCGCGTACCGAGGATGAGGGGACGGATGCCGAACGGGTCGCGGAAAGCGAGCAGGCCGTGACCGGCGATCAGCGCGATCGCGGCGTACGAGCCCTCGACGCGCTCGTGCACGCGCTCGACGGCCTGGAACACCTGATCGGGGTCGAGGTCGAGACCCGAGATCGTGGTCTGCAGCTCGTTGGCGAGCACGTTGACCAGCAGCTCGGTGTCGGAGCTGGTGTTGAGGTGGCGGCGGTCCTTGCTGAACAGCTCGTCGGTCAGCTCGCGGGTGTTCGTCAGGTTGCCGTTGTGCACGAGCACGATGCCATACGGTGCGTTGACGTAGAAGGGCTGAGCCTCTTCTTCGCTCGACGCGGTGCCCTTCGTGGCGTAGCGCACGTGACCGAGCCCGATGTTGCCGAGCAGCGAACGCATGTCGCGCGTACGGACCGCCTCGCGGACCTGGCCGTTGGCCTTGAAGATGTGGAAGACGCCGCTGTCCTCAGCGGTCGCGATTCCCGTCGAGTCCTGGCCGCGGTGCTGCAGCAGCAGGAGGGCGTCGTAGATCTCCTGGTTCGCCGGCGACTGCCCGACGATTCCGACGATTCCGCACATAGGGGGTCAGTTCGCTCCTGATTCGCGGTAACCGCCGACGAGACGCACGGCTCCGCCGTCGACGCCCTTGGCGCCCTGTTCGTAGTCGCCCGCCGGTCGTGGACCGGTCGAGACGACACCGACCTGCCAGCTGTCGATGCCGTCCGCGCGAAGCGCCGCGATGGCGGCATCCGCTGCGGCCGGCGACACGACGGCGAAGAAGCCGATGCCAAGGTTCCAGGTGCCCTCGGTGCGCTCGATCTCGAGACCGCCGAGGTCGGCGAGCACACGGAAGACCGGAGAAGGCGACCAGGTGGCGCGATCGACGTCGACCCAGGTGTCCTTCGGCAGGACGCGCGCGAGGTTCGCCGCGATGCCACCGCCTGTGACGTGGCTGAGGGAGTGGATGCCGTCGCCGAGCTCGGCGATCAGGCGCAGCAGCGGCGATGTGTACAGGCGCGTGGGCTCGAGCAGCTGCTCGCCCCACGTGCGACCGAAGTCGGCGGCCTGGTCGCCGTAGCCGATCCCCGCGCCCGTGATGATGTGGCGGATGAGCGAGTAGCCGTTGGAATGCGGACCGCTCGAGGCGAGGGCGAGCACGACGTCGCCGTCCCGGACCCGGTCGGCGCCCAGCACCTGCGCCGACTCGACGACACCGGTCGCGGCACCCGCGACGTCGTAGTCGTTCACGCCCAGCAGGCCGGGGTGCTCGGCCGTCTCGCCGCCGACGAGCGCCGTGCCCGTCGCGGAGCAGCCGTCGGCGATGCCGCGCACGATGTCGGCGATGCGCTCGGGCACGACCTTGCCGCACGCGATGTAGTCGGTCATGAACAGCGGCTTCGCGCCGACCACGACGATGTCGTCGACGACCATGCCGACCAGGTCCTGCCCGATCGTGTCGTGCTTGTCGATGGCCTGCGCGATCGCGACCTTCGTGCCGACGCCGTCGGTCGAGGTCGCCAGCAGCGGCTTCGTGTAGCCGAGCAGCGCGCTCGCATCGAAGAGGCCGGCGAAGCCGCCGACACCCCCGAGGACTTCGTCGCCGTGGGTTCGCCGGACCGCCGACTTCATCAGTTCGACGGCGAGGTCTCCCGCCGCGGTGTCGACGCCGGCTTGGGTATAGGGATCAGTGGGACTCGAGGCCACGGCATCCAGAGTACCGGCCCGCGGAGCGCCCGAGCGCCGGGCGTGTCTCGCGAGGCCCGATTCAGCCGGTACGCGGTCGCGGCGGACGGGCCGCGCGGTGGGGCGGGGCGCGGGGGAGCCCGCGGACCGTGCCGTAAACAGGCTCAGCTGGATCAACGGTCGCCAGCAAGGCGCGGCGACACAGCCCAGCCTGTTCGCGGAACAGCAAGCGGGGCGGACCAGGGGTTATACCGAACCACACGCCAGCGGCCCACCGACGCCTCTCCCCCGCCGCCCGTCCCGCGTCCAGGCGTGCCCAGGCGTGCCGAGGCGTGCCGCAAACAGGCTCGGCCGCGCCGAACCGCCAGTCGCGGTCGTCCCTCCTCCGCCCAGCCTGTTCGCGGCACAAGAGCGCTCCTACCGATGGGGCTCGGGTCGGCGGATCGGCGGGTCGGCGGGTGGGCGCGCTGATCGGGGCGGTCAGCCGCGACGGTCGGGATCCGCGGGAAGCTCGAGCGCGTGCCGCAAACAGGCTCAGCCGCGTCGAACCCCACCTGGAGGGCGGGGTCGCACCGCCCAGCCTGTTCGCGGCACAAGAGCGCTCCTACCGGCGGGGCGCGGGTCGACAGAGACCCCGGGTCAGATGCCCTGCCAGGTGGGCTTGTTCGCCCACGCGTGGCGGTAGTACCGCGTCTGGGCGAGCGCGCTCGCGGCGGCCTCGTCGACGACGACCGTGACATGCGGATGCAGCTGCACGGCCGACCCCGGTGCCGAGGTGCTGACCGGGCCTTCGACGGCCGCGGCGACGGCATCCGCCTTGGCTTCGCCGAAGGCCAGCAGCACGAGGTGGCGGGCGCGCAGGATGGTGCCGATGCCCTGGGTGATGCAGTGCATCGGGACGTCATCGGGCGAGTCGAAGAAGCGGGCGTTGTCGGCCCGCGTCTCCTCCGTGAGCGTCTTGACGCGCGTCAGCGAGGCGAGCGAGCTGCCCGGCTCGTTGAATCCGATGTGTCCGGTGCGGCCGATGCCGAGGATCTGCAGATCGACCCCGCCCGCCGCGCGGATCGCGGCCTCGTACTGCTCACCGGCCGTCTCGATGCCGTCGAGGTCGCCGTGCGGCACCTCGATGCGCGCCGGGTCGAAGCCGACCGGCTCGACGACCTCGCGCTCGATGACGCTTCGGTAGCTCTCCGGGTGACCGGCGGGCAGTCCGACGTACTCGTCGAGGGCGAATCCGCGCACGCTCGCCACGTCGATGTCCTCGCCGCGCACGCGTGCGGCGAGATGCTTGTAGACCGCGAGCGGGGTCGACCCGGTCGCCAGCCCGAGCACGGCGTCGGGACGGTGACGGATGAGGTCCACGATCGCGTCACCGACGAGTCGGCCCGCCTCCTGCTCGCTCGGGACGATGACGACTTCGGCCATGGCTCTTCCTTCTTTCGAGTGCGGTCTGGCTTTCGAGTGTGGTCTGGACGACGGATGACGCGGCGTGGATCAGGTGAGGCCCAGGGTCTCCGACAGCACGAGGGCCGCCGCTCCCCGTAGCCGGAGGTCGCCGTGGGTCTCGGCGAGGCGCACGGTCAGATCGTCGAAGAGGATCGGCAGCACGCGGACCGCGATGGCTTCGCGCGCCGCCTCGATGAGCTCTCCCTCGATCAGCTCGGCCGGCCCGCTCAGCACGACATCCGTCAGTCCGAGCGTCGCGACCAGCGGTGACAGCGCGATGCCCAGGCATCGTCCCGCCTCGCGGCGAATGTCAGACGCGGCGCTCTCGTCGGGCGCTCCGGCGAGCCGCGCCTCGAGCTTCGGCACAGACAGCCAGGCCTCGAGGCATCCGGTACGCCCGCACGCGCAGACGGGGCCCTCGCCCGCGGTCACGACGACGTGGCCGATCTCGCCCGCCGCCCAGTTGCGACCGTGGACGACCGCGCCGTTGATGATGACCGCGGCTCCGACGCCCGCGCCGATCCGCACCAGCAGCAGATCGTGGTCGACCTTTCCGAAGCTCAGCTCTCCCATACCGGCGGCGTTGAGGCCGTTGGTGACCGAGACCGGCAGACCGGTGCGGTCGAACAGGATGCCGCGGAGGGCGACGTCGTGCCAGTCGAGGTGCGACGACTCGCGCACCACGCCGGCGCCGTCGACGACGCCCGGCGTCGAGACGCCGATTCCGAGGATCGGAGCCGCCGCGGAGCGCACGAGCCGATCGATGAGGTCGCCGAGCACCTCGAGCGCCTCCGGCCCGGTCGCCCCACCCCGCTCGACGACCTCGCGGGCGATCACGGCACCACCGAGGTCGACGACGGCGCCCTCGATCGTGTCGCCGCTCGATATCGACACGGCGACGACGTTGCGCGACGACCGTGACAGCGCGAGAGCCCGAGAGGGCGCGCCCGGACCCGACCGATGGCCAGGGCCGCTCTCGACGACGAGCTGCTCGTCCACCAGCTCACCGACCAGATCGGAGATCGTCACGCGCGACAGTCCGGTGGCGCGTGCGATGTCGGCGCGCGACAGACCGTCCTCACGATGGAGCGCCTGCAGGACGAGGCGGCGGTTGTTGCTGCGCGCATCTTCGGGACGGATGCGGCGTCCGCGCGTCCTCCGCGAGGCAGCGCCTTCCGTTGACGTCGTAGTCATGCGTTCCCCGATCGAGTACAGTTCCCGAGAAATAATTCGGAAACGTTCTTAACCAATACTGACAGAACCCCGTCCCCTCGCGCACATCGGAGTGACCCGTGAAATTCTTCCAACGACTCGGCCGGTCGATCATGCTGCCGGTCGCCGTGCTTCCCGTCGCTGCCATCCTCATGGGCATCGGCAACTGGATCGCCGCCGCCGCCGGCGAGAACATCGCCTCGACGTTCCTCCTCGCAGCGGGCGGTGCGGTCCTCGACAACATGGCGCTTCTCTTCGCCATCGGCATCTCGATCGGCATGGCCAACAAGTCCGACGGCACCTCGGCCCTCGCCGGCCTCGTTTCGTGGCTCACCGTCACGACACTCCTCGCGCCCGCCACCGTCGCTCAGTTCTTCGGCATCGAGGATGTCGCCGAGGTCGATCCCGCGTTCACCAACATCAAGAACGTCTTCGTCGGGATCATCTGCGGCCTCATCGGCGCCTGGGCGTACAACCGCTTCAAGGACGTCAAGCTGCCGGACGCCCTCTCGTTCTTCTCCGGCAAGCGCTCCGTCGCGATCGTCACGGCAGGCATCTCCCTCGTCGTCGCCGTCGTGCTGCTGTTCGTCTGGCCCTTCGTGTACGGCGGCCTGGTGACCTTCGGTGAGTGGATCGCCACCCTCGGCCCCGTCGGCGCCGGCCTTTACGGGTTCCTCAACCGCCTGCTCATCCCGTTCGGGCTCCATCACGCCCTCAACTCGGTGTTCTGGTTCGATGTCGCCGGCATCAACGACCTCAACAACTTCCTCGGCGGCGCGAACGGCGACGGCGTCTACGGGGTGACCGGCCAGTACATGACCGGATTCTTCCCGATCATGATGTTCGGCCTGCCGGGCGCCGCCCTGGCGATGTACGTGACCGCGAAGGACAAGCGCAAGAAGGTCGTCGCCGGCATCCTGCTCTCGTCGGCCGTCGCCGCGTTCTTCGTCGGGATCACCGAGCCGCTCGAGTTCTCCTTCATGTTTCTGGCGCCGTGGCTCTACCTCGTCCACGCCGTCTTCACCGGCATCTCGGTCTTCATCGCAGCTCTCCTCCCCACCCGCATGGGCTTCGGGTTCTCGGCGGGCTTCATCGATCTCGTCCTGGGGTGGTTCAACCCGCTGGCGCAGAACCCCTGGATGATCCCCGTGATGGGCGTGTTCTGGTTCGTGATCTACTTCGCCGTGTTCCGCTTCCTCATCCTGAAGTTCCGCCTCAAGACGCCGGGGCGCGAAGACGACGACGCGCTCGACGCGGATGCCGCGACCTCGGGCCGCGACGCGGGCTACGGCCCGACCGCGGAGAAGATGATCGCGGGCCTCGGCGGCAAGGACAACATCGTCCAGCTCGACAACTGCGCCACCCGCCTGCGGCTCGAGGTCGCCGACACGTCGCGCGTCGACAGCGACGCACTCAAGCGCGCCGGCGCCGCCGGAACCATGATCTCCGGAGCCAAGTCGGTACAGGTGGTCTACGGGCTGAACGTGCAGTTCGTGAAGGACGCGATGGACGACGTGCTCGCCGGCCGCGAGGTCGAGCCGCCCGCGGCATCCTCGGCACCCCAGGGCGCGGGCACGGTGACGACCAGCGCCCCCGCGGTCGTGCGGCTGCGCCAGCCCATCGCCGGCAGGGTCGTGCCGCTCGCGGAGGTTCCCGACCCGATGTTCTCGCAGGGGACGATGGGGCCTGGCCTGGCGATCGACCCGACCGGAGACACCGTTGTCGCGCCCGCCGACGGCACCGTGACCACGGTGTTCCCGACCGGTCACGCCGTGGGAATGACGCTCGACGACGGCACCGAGCTGCTGATCCACGTGGGCATCGACACCGTCGACCTCAAGGGCCGCGGCTTCCAGGCGCTCGTGCAGCAGGGCGAAGGAGTACACGCGGGACACCCGCTGCTGCGCATCGACACCGGCGTGATCCGCGGGGCGGGCTACTCCCCCATCACCCCGGTCATCGTGCTGAACAACGAGCACGCGTCGGTCGAGTTCGAGTGACGCCTCGGCCGGTGCCGGGGGTCGTCGCCTCGGCACCGGCCACACCCGGCCACCCCCGCTCTAAACTGGCGCCATGAGTGCGGCCAAGACTCCCGAGTGGGTGGTGCGGGAGGATGCTGCGCCCTCGGTCGTCGTCGCGCTGTACCTGCGTCAGGTGCTCGGCATCCGCACCCCCGACGAGCTGCCGCACCTGCGCGGTGTCGAGGCAGCCCCGATCGAACGCGACCCTGAGACGCAAGCCGAGCTCGAACGGCAGTGGCGGGCGTACTGGGAGATGACGGTCGAGCCGCTCGCGCACACGTCGCCCGTGCCGCTCGACCTGGTCGACGGGTTCGACACGCTCGTCGCGTTGCCCACGGAGGGATTCGAGCGGCTCGAGCTCGAGATGCGCCCGCACGCCGCCGAGGCGGTCGCGTTCGCGCGAGACGTGCACGCGCGGTACACGGCGCGTTCGTCAGGTGCCGGCGCCGTGGCCTACCGCGCCTACGCCGGGGCGCTCGCCCAGCACGAGCGCCGCATCGGCCGGCGGGCGCACTCGTTCGAGCTGAACGTGCAGGTGCTTCCCCTGAGCCAGCGTGGCGTGTGGTGGATCGGCGCACTGACGATCGCGGTCACCGACGGGCTGCGCAGCGACGTGGTGGCCTTCGACGCGGCGATCGCCCCGATCATCGCCGAGATCGCCTGACCCGCGGCATCCCCCGCCGCCCGCCGCGCCCGCGCCGGCGCGTGAGGCGCACTTGCATGGATGAGGCGCAGTTCGAACTGGGGCCGAAGCGCGAAAGTGCGCCCGAAGCCCGAACACCGGGCGGGCCGAGCCGAGGTCAGGCGTCGTCGAGGGTGCGCACGCGCTCGTGCAGGATGCGCACCTCGCGCGTACGGCGACGCGCAGCGCGGTCGAGCACGAGGGCGATGACGCCCGCGATCGCCATGCAGATCGGGATGGCGCCGAGCGCGATGAACCCGAAGACCTGACCCGCGGAGTACTGCAGGCCGGTGTTGGTGCTGACTCCCTCATCGGGGATGCCGAACGTCAGAGCCAGCGCGACGATGATGCCCGCAGCGACGCCGAGCAGGAGGAACACGCTGTACTTGGGCACCCGACGCACGTGCGCCGACTCGACCCGTTCGGTGATCTCCTCAGCCATGAGTCCATTGTCGCACCGCCCGAGCCATGCCCGGGCGGTGCGACGAGAGGGCTCAGGGCATCGTCAGAGCGCGCTGCGACGGCGACGCGTGAACGACACGGCGAGCGCGCCGATCAGCAGCATCCCGGCACCCAGCCACAGGGTGTCGACGGGAGCCTGTCCACCGGTCGCGGCGAGGGTCGCGTCGGTCGAGGCGTCGCACGGCACCTCGGCCCCGAGCGGGAACGTGATGTTCACGGAATCGAGTGCTTCGCCGGCCGAGTAGAAGCCCGCGAAGGCCTCGGCCCCGGCAGCCGTCAGCGTGGCCGATGCACCCGTCCAGCTGATCCGATTCGCCGTCGTCGTGGCGGCGGGAAGCGAGAGCGTCGCGAAGACGACGCCGTTCGCGTTCACGTCGGGCGAGCCGTTGTAGCCCTTCGACTGCACGTTCACGATCAGCGAGGCCGTGTTCGCGCCGGTGATCTGCACCCGCGGGTTCGAGAGGGTCATGTCGAGCAGGCCGCTGTGCCCGGTGTAGTGCACCGATCCGCCGAAGCTGACGCGACCGCGGTCGTTCTCGGGGCTGTACGCACCCGAACCGCTGCCCCAGCCGCCCGAGATCTCGCCCTTGGCGATCGGGCCGGTGATGTACGAGCGGTACGACTCCTTCACACCCCACTCGATCGTCGCGCCCGAGACCGACCGGGCGACGCACGACGGTTCGGCGGGCGACTCGACGGCTGCGGCGACGGCGGCAGCCGTGACACGGAAGGGCGCGGATGCCGCGACGGCGCCGCCGACGCTGAGCGCGAGCGTGTGGTCGCCCGTCGCGAATCCGGCCGGGACCGCCCACGAGAACGACACGCGTCCGCCGGCATCCGCCGTCGCCGTGCCGATCATGACCGGCTCGGAGTGCGCGACGGCCGTGACGACGTCACCGGGCGCGAAGCCGCCGCCGGTGAATTCGAGCACTCCACCCTGGGCGACCGTCGCCGAGCCTGCGAACGCGACGAACGGGGCCGTCGGCTGAGCGACGGTGACGTCGGCGAAGGTGTCGAGCGTCCGGTCGGTGATCGACAGCGCGTGCGCTGCGGAGGTCGCGACGTGGTAGCTCTTCGTCGGGTCGAGCGAGCCCGCGGGCACCGTCAGCTCGACGGTGAACGCGCCGCCCACGATCGAGCCCGGGCGCACCCAGGCCAGCTGCACCCAGCCCTCAGCGGGCAGCGGTCCCGCGCCTGCCCAGAGCGACTTCTCGCCGAAGACGACGTACGCGCCGTTGGCGGCGCTGTCGCCGACGAAACCGGTGCCCGAGACCGTGAGCGTGTTGGACATGGCCGGGTCGAGGTCCGCGTTCGGGGTCACCGTGATTCTCGGGCTCTTCGTCGGCTCGGGCTGGGGTGCGACCTCGGCCCACGTCACGGGGACGAAGATCTCGTTGTCGGGCTGCAGGCCCTGCGACACCTTGTTGCCGAAGGTGAACACGCCGAGTCGGTAGTCATCGCCGGGGCGCTTGTCGTTCGCGGACTTCTGGTCGACCTCGACACTCCACGAGAAGTCGACCGTGCCGTCGGCGTTCTCGCTCCACTGGAGGTTGGTACCGCCGGTCGGCGCGTCGGAGACCCGGACGTACGAGATCGACGGACGCGCCGCATCCGCTGCCCCGTCGGTGGGCTTCCACGTCTCGGCGACCCAGCCGAAGCGCAGCGCGAATCCGGCACCGACCTCACTCTGGCGGTAGTTGCGTCCCTCGACGGTCAGCGTGGCACCGCTCGGGTCGACATCCGTGTTCGGGGTGACCGTGAGCGTCGGCGCGGGGAGCGGCTCGGCCGGGGCGGTCGCGAACGACACCACCGCCTTCGCGTCCTGCGATCGGTTGGTCATGCCGGTGTGGTCGGCGATCGTGTAGACCGCCGTGGTGTCGCCCTTCGGCGCGACCCGCAGCGTCGTCTCGAACGAGCCGTCGGCCGCGAACTTCACCATCGTGTCGGTGCGAGGCGTCGAGGTGACGAGCTTGGCGCCGGCGGTGCAGCCCGCCGAGATGAAGGCGAAGTCGACCTCCGAGAGCGGCCGGTCGGTGCACGTCGTGAGGTAGATCGGCTGGGCGGGGTCGTAGCCCGTGCCCGTGACGGTGATCTCCTCGCCTGCGGGGTCGAGCCCCGTCGACGTCGACAGCGTGAGGGTGGGGACCCGCACCGGGGTCTCGGGCTCGGTCGCCGTCGCGGTGACTGCGTAGCTCAGCGCCGGTGCCGTCGAGGCGGAGTAGGCCGTAGCGTCGGCCGGGGTGAACGCGGCCGCGATGCTGTGCGTGCCGACGGCCAGCGACGAGGCGACGATGCTCGCGACGCCGCCGTCGACCGGAGCCGAACCGAGCGATGCGTCGCCGGCGGTGAACGAGACCGACCCGGACGCCGCGGGCGAGACGGTCGCCGTCAGCGTGACGTCCGCGCCTTCGACGGCCGTGCCGTCGGGCGAGGCGGACAGTGTCGTCGTGGTCGCTTCGGCGACGGCGGGGAACAGCGCGGCCCAGTCGATCGAGACGTCGGCGCGAGCGAGGAGGTTCGCCTCGGTGGGGAACGAGCGCGACGGCCACGAGATGATCTCGTAAGCCTTCGTGCGGTCGAGTTCCGCTGCGACCTGCTCGAGGCTTCCGCTGATCTCGCCCGCGGCGGAGACGTCGAGCGAGGCGTTGGGCGTGCTCGACTGGTCGACCGTCAGGTCGCCCTTCTCGACGAGCGCGACGTAGGCGTGCCGGCTCGGCTGGCCGGGGTACTGCGGGGCGACCTCGAAGCCGGTGCCGGCGATGGAGACCGTGATCCTCTCGTTCGCCACGACGGTGGTCGACGTCGTCAGGGTGGGCCCGGCGGCGGATGCCGGGGCGGCGACGCCGACGACGGCGGCCATGGCTATGAGCGCGCCGGTCAACACGCTTGCGAGCGGACGCTGCAGCGCCGCCCTCCTGGTTCTCATCATGGGAACCCTCCGAATCTCGATGCGGGTGAAGCTCGCGCGTCGGGCACGCGACGCGAGTTAGCTTAGCCTTACCTAATCAGCTTTTGTGAAGATGCTGGCAGTCAGAGGTCGGCGTGACGGCGCGGGAGGATGACCGGACGTCCGGTGTCAGGGTCGTCGAGCACCCGGACCGGCGTGCCGTAAACCGTCGCGACCCGCTCGGCGGTCAGCACGGCGCGGGCATCACCGCGGGCGACGAGCCGGCCGCCGTCGATCATCGCGACCTCATCGGCGTAGGCCGCGGCGAGCGACAGGTCGTGCAGCACGACGACCACGGCTCGCCCCTCGCGAGCCAGCCCGCGTGCGACACGGAGGACGTCCTCCTGGTGCCGGAGATCCAGGGCCGCGGTCGGCTCGTCGAGCAGCACGACGGGGGTGTCCTGTGCGAGAACCCGAGCGAGCGACACGCGCGCCTTCTCACCGCCGGAGAGCGACGGGTAGGCGCGATGGACCAGGTGCGCGACGTCCGCGCGGTCCACCGCTTCGGCGATGCGCGCGTCATCGTCGTCCGCGTGCTGCGTGCCGATCCAGGGGGTCCGCCCCATCGCGACGACCTGGCCCGCCGAGAACGAGAAGGCGACCTGGTTCGACTGCAGCAGCACCGAGCGCCGCCGCGACAGCTCACGTGCGGACCAGTCGCCCACCGGACGCCCGTCGAGACGCACGGCGCCCGTGGACGGCGCACGGTCGCCCGTCAGCAGCGACAGCAGGCTCGACTTGCCGGCGCCGTTGGGCCCGACGAGCGCGAGCAGCCGGCCGTAGCCGACATCCATCGTCACATCGTCGAGGATCGTCGCATCTCCCAGCCGCAGGCTCGCGTGCTGCACCTCGACCGCGACGCCCGTCACGACCAGCCCCCGGCGGTGCGCCGCGTGCGGCGGATGAGCCAGAAGAAGAACGGGCCGCCCACGAGCGACGTCAGGATGCCGATCGGCAGGTCGGCCGAGACCACCACCGTCCGCGCCAGGAGGTCGGCGAAGACGAGCACAACCGCGCCGCCAAGGGCCGAGAGAACGATGAGCGGGCGATGGGCGGGCCCGAGCAGCATGCGGACGATGTGGGGAACCACGAGTCCGACGAAGGCGATGATGCCGACGAACGCGACGGCGACCCCCGTGAGCAGGGCGACGAGGACGATCGACCCGATCCGGAGTGCCTCGACGCGCACGCCGAGATGCACGGCTGTGCGATCGCCGAGCGCCAAGAGGTCGTAGCGACGCGCGAGAGCGAGGGATGCCGCCGTGCCGAGTGCCCCGACGAGCGCGACCACAGCGACCTCGGTCCAGCGCGAGCCGTTCATCGAGCCGAGCTGCCAGAAGACGATCTGCTCGCGAGAGGCCGTGTCGCCGACGAACATCAGCAGCGCCAGCCCGGCTCCCGCGAACGCGTTGACAGCGATGCCCGTGAGGATGAGCGTGATCGACTCGGTGCGGCCCTGGGCGCGCGCGGCGGCGTAGACGACCAGGGTGGCGATGAGTCCGCCCGTGAAGGCGCAGACGGCGATCGACCAGGGACCGAGGAACGACAAGCCGAGCGTGATGGCGGCGGCGGCCCCCACGGCTGCGCCCGACGAGACGCCGACGACGCCCGGCTCGGCGAGCGGGTTGGCGAAGATCGCCTGCATGACGGCGCCGGCGACCGCGAGCAGGGCACCGACCAGCAACGACATCGCGACGCGCGGGAACCGGATCTGCCACAGCGTCTGCTCGATCAGCGGCTCGGTCGGTGCCCACGGAAGGGGGACGCCGACCGACCGCAGCAGGGAGCCGATGACCTCGGCGGGTCCGATGGGCAGCTGGCCGAGCCCGGCGGAGAGCACGACACCCACCGCCAGCAGGGTCACGGTCACGCCGGCGACGATGACGACACGGCGCCTCGCGGCAACCGAGGTCATGAGGCCGGAGCCGGGGCGTAGACGGCCCGCGCCAGCGCGTCGAGCACCCCCGCGCTGCGCGGTCCGAACGACAGGATCTGCCCGTCGGCCATGTCGACGAAGCGGCGGTGCTGACCGGCCGCGGTGAGCGCGATCGCGGGCTTGTCGGCGAGCAGGCCGTCGACGCCCCCGACCGATTCCAGGCCGCCGGTCATCACGAGGATGAGGTCGGGGTCGGCGGCCACCATCGCTTCGTCCGTGAGGGGCTGCATCCCGCTCCAGCCGAGCTCACCGGCGACGTCGACCCCACCGAGCGCGGTGATGAGCTGGTCGGCACCAGACTCCGACCCGAACAGGTAGTAGACCCCCGCCGACCCGCGCAGGTAGAGGAAGACCATGCGCAGACGGTCGTCGGCTGCCTCCGGCGCGAGCGCGGCGATCTGCGCCCGCGTCGCATCGACGTCATCCGCGATGCGCTGAGCCAGCCGATCCCCCGCCTCGACGACACCGAGCACCTCACCCACCGATCGCGCGAGATCGGCGGCGCCCTCGAACGACGCGGAGCGCTCGACGAAGACCACCGTGATGCCGACGTCCCGCAGCTGCTGCACGACGTCGACCGGCCCGATGCTGCCGTCGGTGATGACGAGGGTCGGCGCGAGGCCGATGATCGACTCGGCGTTGACCGTGTGGCCGCTGCCGGTGACCACCGGAAGGTCGGCCGCGCCGGGAAAGGTCGTCGAGACGTCGCGGCCGACGAGGTCGCCACCGAGCCCCAGGCCCCACACGGTCGCCGCCAGCGACCCGGAGAGGTCCATCGCGATGATGCGCGAGGCGTCCGTCACCGTCACCTCGACGTCGCCCGTGAGGTCGTGCGAGGTCACGGTGACCGGCAGGCTCTGCACGGGATCCGCGCCGACGGGGTCGACCTCGGCGTCGGCGAGGACGGCTGTCGACGGCCCCTCGAGCGAGCGCGGATCACTCACCGGCGTGAGCTCGCTCAGCGGGGGCCGGTCGATCGCGACCTCGACACCAGCCTCGGCACCTGAGGTCGCCGCCGGCATGCAGGCGGTCAGCGAGAGGGCGGCCGCGGCGAGCGCTGCGACAGCGAGCCGTCGCATCCTCACGCGGCGGACCCGTCGTCGGCGCCATCGGCAGGCGCCTCACGGCGCCTGCGGCGCGAGGCGACGACCGCGGCGGTCGTCCCGCCGATCGTCGCGACGAGCGCGCCACCGATGGCGGCGAAGAGCGCGACGGGGAGCGCGCCGCCCGATCCGCTCTCGTCATCGCCGGATTCTGCGGCATCCGCGGCGGGTGACGCCTCGACGACGGGCGCGGGCTCGGCGGTCGGCGTCGGGGTCGCACACACCCCGCTGGCGGTGAACGAGAGCGGGTCGAAGGCGGTTCCGGTCTCGTAGTTGCCGAAGGCGGCGTACCCCTCCTCGGTGATCGCGGTGGCGGCATCGGTCGCGGCGAGAGTGAGGACATCGCCCGCCACAGTGCTCTCGAGACCCGCGAGGTCGACGGTCACGAGCGGCACCTGAGGGGTGGCGACGACGGTGTCGTCTCCGGCCAGCGCGCTCTCCATCGACACCCCGGCGAGGTCGACGACGACACGGCCCGACGCCGGCGCGAGGTCGAGCACGGCGTTCTGCACCGTCGAGTCGAGGAGTCCGCCGTGGCCGGTGAAGCGGATGCCGCCGGGGAACGAGATCGTGCCGGTGCCGGTCTCGGGGTCGTAGTTGCCCGTGCCGCCGCTCCATGTGAACGCGGGCGTCTCGTAGCCGACGCCGCCGAACGGCTCCCAGGCGCCCTTGGCGATGGAACCGGAGATGTACGACCGGAACGACTCCTTGAAGCCCCACGTGACGGTCGCGTCGGTGATGGTGCAGCCGGATGGCGCGGCGGATGCGGCGGGGCGCTCGGAGCGCATGGACGTGACGTCGCCGATCGCGAAGGCGGGTGCGGCGGCGCCGAGGACGATCGACGCGGCGGCGAGCGTCCCCAGGGACGCCCCAGTCAGAAGGAAAGAGCGCACAGCAGACTCCAGAAGTAAGGTCAGGCTTGCCTAACCTTATCGGAGTCGACGTCAGGGCCGAAGCGGAAGCAGCGCGTCGAGATCGGCGCGCGTGCCCGAGGCGCGCAGCCGACCCGCGGCCGCGGCATCCGCCCACGCCAGCTCACCCAGCGCCAGCGCGATCCAGGTGGCCGCGTCGGTCTCGACGACGTTGGGCGGCGTGCCGCGGGTATGACGCGGACCCTCGACGACCTGAACGGCGCCGAACGGCGGAACGCGCATCTCGACGGAGTTGCCGGGCGCCTTCTCGACGAGCAGCTGCAGCAGGTAGCGCACAGCCGTCGCCAGGTCGGGGCGAGCGGGCTTCTCGCCCGCGGAGTCGGCGGCCGCGACCGCGGCGAGCGCGGCACGGCCATCGGCGGTGAGGATGCTGCGGGCCATGGGTTCCACGCTAGCCCGGTCGGTAGGCTGGCCGGGTGAAGATCCTGGTCCTCGGCTCGGGCGCGCGCGAGCACGCCATCATCCTCGCTCTCGCCGCGGAGGGCGCCGGCCACGAACTGCTCGCGGCCCCCGGCAACGCCGGCATCGCCCGCGACGCCCAGATCGTCCCGGGCCTCGATCAGAACGACCCGGTCGCGGTGACCGAGTTCGCCGGCAGCGCGAACGTCGACCTCGTCGTCGTCGGCCCCGAGGCGCCGCTCATCGCCGGCGTCGCCGACGCGCTGCGCGAGCGCGGCATCCCGGTCTTCGGCCCCGGCAAGGTCGCTGCCCAGCTCGAAGGGTCGAAGGCCTTCGCGAAGCGGGTCATGGACGAGGCCGGAGTGCCGACCGGTCGCGCGGTTCGGGCACGCAGCCGAGCCGAGGTCGAGTCCGCGCTCGACGAGCTCGGCGCACCCCACGTGGTCAAGGCCGACGGCCTGGCAGCCGGTAAGGGCGTCATCGTCACCGACGACCGCGAGGCGGCGCTCGCCCACGCCGACACGTATCTGCCCGGCGGCCCGGTGCTGATCGAGGAGTTCCTCGCCGGCCCCGAGGTCTCGCTCTTCTTCGTCTCGGACGGCGACACCGTGCGCGCCCTCAGCCCCGCGCAGGACTACAAGCGCGCCTACGACGGCGACGCCGGCCCGAACACCGGCGGCATGGGCGCCTACTCGCCGCTGCCGTGGCTCGCCGACCGGTTCGGCAGCGAGGCGGAGTTCGTCGCCGAGGTCACGCGCGACGTGGCCGAGCCCGTCATCCGCCACCTCGACGCCGAGGGCACCCCCTTCATCGGCCTCCTCTACGCGGGCCTCATCCTCACCGACGCGGGAATCAAGGTCATCGAGTTCAACGCGCGCTTCGGTGACCCCGAGACGCAGGTCGTGCTCGCCCGGCTGACGTCATCGCTGTCGGAGCTGCTGATGGCCGCCGCGAGCGGTCGACTCGAGTCCGAGCCCGACCCGACGTTCTCGACCGACACCGCCGTCACCGTCGTGCTCGCGAGCGAGGGCTACCCCGAGCAGCCCGTCACCGGGCGGCCTCTCGCGGGGCTCGACGCCGCAGCATCCGTCGAGGGCGTGCACCTCGCTCACGCCGCGACCGCCGAGACGATCGACGGGCTCGTCGCCACCGGCGGGCGGGTGCTGAACGTCGTCGCGGTCGGCACCGACTTCGCCGAGGCCCGAGACCGCGCCTACCGCGCACTGTCCGAGATCACGCTCGAGGGCTCGCACCACCGCACCGACATCGCCGCCCGCGTCGCGGACTAGCCCGCAGCGGGGCGCGGCCCGCCGCAACTCCTCGATTTCGGGCCGTCTCCAGCCTGACGTCGGCTGCGACGTCCGAGCTGGACGTGTTCTTGAGGAGTTACGGCAGGCCGCGGGTCAACCAGCTCAGCGCTGCGCGAGGTGCGCGGGACGCTTGAGGAAGATCACGACGATCACGGCGACCCCGATGACGACGGCCGGCAGCACCATCGCCTGAGCCATCGCGGCCGAGAACCCCTCGGCGATCGCGGGAGGCATCGAGCCGCCGCCACCACCGAAGTCGCCGCCCGCGGCATCCCCCGCACCGGGGAGGTTCGCGGTGAGCCGCGACTGCATGTACGCCGCGATCGCCGCCGAGCCGATCACCGAGCCGACCGTTCGGGTCGTGTTGTAGATGCCCGAGCCCGCGCCGGCCTGGCGCGGCGGCAGGTTGCGGGTCGCCGTCGTGGCGAGGGGTCCCCACATGCCGGCGTTGGCGACGCCGATGATCGCAGCGGGGATGAGGAGCAGCAGCACCGGCGCCTCGGTGTTCATCAGCAGCGCGTAGCCGACCAGGCCGACCACCATCAGCGTCAGACCGGGGACGAGCAGCAGACGCGGGTCGACCCGATCGAGGATGCGGCCGGCCAGCGGCGCGAGCGCACCCGAGAGGATCGCCATCGGCACCAGCAGCAGCGCCGACTGCGTCGGCGTGAGGCCGCGCGCGAGCTGCGTGAAGAAAGCCATCGGCAGAGCCATGCTCGTCACGGTGAACCCGACGGCCGCGATCGCGATGTTGGAGATCGCGAAGTTGCGGTCGCGGAAGAGCTCGAGCGGCACGAGCGGCTCGCTCTTGGTGCGTCCCTGCGTCCAGACGAAGACCGCCATGACGACCACACCTGCGGCGATCATCGCCCAGATGCCGGCGGCCCAGTCATAGTGCTCGCCCTCCTGCAGGCCGAAGACGATGAGGAAGAGTCCGATCGCGCTCAGCACGACGCCCACGACATCGAAGCGGTGGGGGTGCGTCTCGAGCTGGGGCACGAGGCGCCACGCCAGCACGAACGCCACGACGCCGACGGGGATGTTGACGAAGAAGATCCACTCCCAGCCGAAACCGTCGACGAGCAGGCCGCCCGCGAGGGGGCCGACGAGGGTGGCGACACCGGCGGTGGCGCCCCACAGGCCCATGGCGGCGCCTCGGCGTTCGGCGGGGAAGGTGCGGGTGATGACCGCCATCGTCTGCGGAGTCATGAGGGCTGCACCGAGGCCCTGCACGGCGCGGGCGACGATGAGAACGGCGAGGGAGCCCGACAGCCCGCAAGCGAGGGAGGCGACCGTGAAGATCGCGAGCCCGATCAGGTAGATGTTCTTCGGCCCGAACCGGTCGCCGAGACGGCCCGTGACCAGCAGCGGCACGGCGTACGCGAGCAGGTACGACGACGTGACCCACACGACGTTGTCGAGGTTGCCCGTCGACGGGTCGAGCGCGGCCTTGATCGCAGGATTCGCGACCGAGACGATCGTCGTGTCGACGAGGATCATGAAGAATCCGATGACCATCGCCCACAGGGCGGGCCACGGGTTGACGGCGGATGGGGCGCCTCCGGGGGCGCGGACGGTGTCGGTCTTCTCGCTCATGCGCGTGCGGCTTCTCTCTGTGCCAGATAGCGGTCGGTCGGTGCGAGGTCGGTGACCCCCCACACGGTGTCGGGGCGACGGATGTACTCGACCGCTTCGTCGAGCCAGGCGACATCCGCCGACAGCAGAGCCGTCTCGCGATGCACCTCGATCCAGAACTGGGGGTAGGAGCCGCGTTCGATCGCGTGGTCGCGCGCCTGGCGGTGCGCGTCGAGGGATGCCGCCAGGGCGTCGCGTCGCTCGCTGAGGAGCGCCACCACTTCGGCGCGGTCGAGGTTGTGCGACTCGGCCAGCGCGACGCGGAAACGCTCGGGGCGGTCGATGGCGGGGAGCTCGCGCCGCACCCACGCGATCAGCATGTCGGCGCCGGCCCCCGTCAGCGTGTACGTCGTCCGCTCCGGACGGTTGCCGTCACGATCGGTGCCGACCTCGGCGATGAGTCCCTGCCGCTCGAGACGCGCGACCGTGTGATAGATCGTGCCGTGCGTCAGGGCGACGAGGCGGTCGGCCTTGCGCTCACGCAGCAGACGGACCATCTCGTAGGCGTGCATGTCGTCCTCGTGCAGCAGCGCGAGCAGCATCAGCCCCAGCGGGGTGAGTCGGTCGACGGCATCCGGCATGGCACCCCCCTCTCGATTAGTCCATGTGGACTATACGCCCCTTTTTCACGGGTGCTCGCAACCTGTTCCGCTCCGGGATAATGGCCGGGTGAGCGCCCTCGATCTGCCCGGCTGGAAGCACGTCTACTCCGGCAAGGTCCGCGACCTGTATCGCCCCGACGACGGAGCGCGCGATCGGATGCTGGTCGTCGCGAGCGACCGCGTGAGTGCGTTCGACCAGGTGCTCGAACCCGGCATCCCCGGCAAGGGCGAGCTGCTGACGCGCCTGAGCCTGTGGTGGTTCGCCCAGCTCGCCGGCCGTGACGGCGGCCGGCCGATCCCCAACCATCTGCTCGGGCTCCAGCCTCCGGCGGCCGTCGCCGCCCGCGCCATGATCGTTCGCGAACTCGACATGCAGCCGATCGAGTGCATCGTGCGCGGGTACCTGACCGGCACGGGCTGGGCCGAGTACTCCGAGAACGGCACGGTGTGCGGCATCCCGCTCCCCGACGGCCTCGAGAACGGCGACCGCCTGCCCGAGCCGATCTACACGCCGGCCTACAAGGCCCCGCTCGGCGAGCACGATGAGAACATCTCGTTCGAGCGCACCGTCGAGCTCGTCGGAGCCGAGACCGCCGCCGCGCTGCGCGACGCGTCGCTCGAGATCTATCGACGGGCCGCCGCCCTCGCCGAGAGCAAGGGGCTCATCCTCGCCGACACGAAGTTCGAGTTCGGGCTCGATGCCGACGGCGTGCTGACCCTCGCCGACGAGGTGCTCACGAGCGACTCGTCGCGCTACTGGGATGCCGAGGCCTGGCGCACCGGCACGACGCCCGCCGAGCGCATGGCGAGCTACGACAAGCAGATCGTGCGCGACTGGCTGGGCGCCAATTGGGACAAGACCGGCACTCCCCCGGCGCTGCCTGCCGAGATCGTCGAGCGCACCGCGGCGAAGTACCGCGAGCTGCTCGAGACGCTCGCCGGCTGACCCCGCGACGCGTCGGGACGACCGGTTGCCCGCGCGTTCCGCGGAGCGCCGACCGGGCATCCAGGGATCTCACAGGTAGGGTAGGGCCGCTCTCGCGCTCCATCCCGAATCCCTCATCCTTCCGAGGAGTCCCATGCCCATCTGGTCCCTCCACGGCGACGGTCGCACCGTCGCGCGCGGCGCCGTCGTCAAGCCCGGCGAGCGCCTGAACTGGCCCGGCACGATCGCCATCGGCGCGCAGCACGTCGTCGCGATGTTCGGTGCGACGTTCCTCGTGCCGATCATCACCGGCTTCCCCGTGTCGACGACCCTGCTCTTCTCCGGTCTCGGCACCCTCGTCTTCCTGCTGATCACGCGCAACAAGCTGCCCAGCTACCTGGGCTCGTCGTTCGCCTTCATCGCGCCCATCACGGCGCTCAACGGCGGGAACCGCCTCGAGACCGGCGAGCAGATCACGCAGGCGCTCCTCGGCGTCGTCGTCGCGGGCCTCCTGCTCGCGGCGGTCGGCTTCATCGTGCAGGCCTTCGGCACGGGCTGGATCGAAAAGCTCATGCCGCCCGTGGTCGCCGGCGCGATCGTCGCGCTGATCGGCTTCAACCTCGCGCCCGCGGCGTGGAACAACTTCCAGCTTCAGCCAGAGATCGCCACGGTCACCCTGTGCGCCGTCATCCTGTTCAGCGTGCTGTTCCGCGGTTTCCTCGGCCGGATCTCGATCTTCCTCGGCGTGATCGTCGGCTACATCGTGGCCGCCGTCACCGGTCAGGTGAAGTTCGAGGCCGTCGAGGCCGCCGACTGGTTCGGCCTTCCCGACTTCCACCTCGTGGCCATCGGGGATGCCGCGGCCTGGTCGATCGTGCCGATGTTCCTGCCGGTCGTGCTCGTCCTGATCGCCGAGAACGTCGGCCACGTGCGCGGTGTCGCCACCATGACCGACGACCCGTCGATCAACAAGCACACCGGCCGCGCGCTCATCGCCGACGGCGTCGCGACGACCCTCGCCGGCGGCTTCGGCGGCTCGGGCACCACGACCTACGGCGAGAACATCGGCGTCATGGCCGCGACCCGCGTCTACTCCACGGCCGCGTACTGGGTGGCGGGCATCGTCGCGATCCTGCTCGCGTTCTCGCCCAAGGTCGGGGCCGTGTTCAACACGATCCCGGCGGGAGTGCTCGGCGGCGTCACCACCGCCCTCTACGGCCTCATCGGCGTGATCGGCATCAAGATCTGGGTCGACAACCGCGTCGACTTCTCCCGCCCCGTCAACCAATACACCGTCGCGGTGTCGTTCGTCATCGCGATCGCCGGCTTCGCGATGAACCTCGGCTCGCTGCAGTTCGGCGCGATCGTGCTCGGCACCATCGCCGCCCTCGTCATCTACCACGCGGGCAACGCGATCGCGCGCTGGCGCAAGACCGGCGCCGACGACGGTGGCCCCCTCCCCGCGGTGGGCCCCCTGGGCGGCGACCCCCAGTAATCCGTAACGCCGAGTGCACGGCATCCCGTCGACTGTCCGACTTTCAGACGCGAGGATGCCGTGCACTCGGCGTTGTGTCGTGCATTCGCGGCCACGCGGCGGGGGGAATGACATTGGGGGGGGCGGGGGTTGTGTATGCGTATGAATGAGAAGCTCGCAGATGCCACGACGATGGGCGCCGTCACCCTGCTGGTCGGCAACCTCGACGGCATGACGCGCTACTACCGTGACGTCGTGACCCTGCAGGTCCTCGCCGCCGACGGCGACACCGTCACGCTCGGGCGCGCCCGCCGGCCGGTCGTGATCCTGCGCCACGAGCCCGCGCTCCGCCACGCGGCCGCCGGATCGGCGGGCCTCTTCCACACCGCCATCCTCTTCGAGACGCAGTCGGCCCTCGCCGCGGCGCTCTACAGCGTCGCCCGACACGCCCCGACGACCTTCACCGGCAGCGCCGACCACCTCGTCAGCCAGGCGTTCTACTTCACCGACCCCGAGGGCAACGGCATCGAGCTCTACTGGGACCGCGATCGCAGCACCTGGTCGTGGACCCATGGGCAGGTCGAGATGGACACGCTCTACCTCGACCCCAACGCCTTCCTGCGCGAGCACCTCGACCCCGCGGCGCTCGACGGCGCGGGCAGCGCCGGCTCCGCACCGTCCGATCCTGCCCGCGTCGGGCACGTGCACCTCTCCGTCGGCGACGTGGCGACGGCCCGGGCGTTCTACATCGGCGCCCTCGGCTTCGACACGACTGCGGCGCTCGGCGATCAGGCCCTCTTCGTCAGCGCCGGCGGCTACCACCACCACATGGCGATGAATGTCTGGAACTCTCGGGGCGCAGCGCCCCGCATGCCGGCGCTCGGCCTCGGCCGCGTCGATCTCGCCCTGCCGACGCCCGACGACCTCGGCGCTCTCGCCGAACGCCTCCGCCACCACGGCGTCGCCGTTCGCGACGACGGCCGCACGGTCGCGTTCGACGACCCGTGGAACAACACGCTCCACGCCGCCGTAGCCTGAGCGCAGCGCGCGTCAGGCCGAGCCGCGGACGATGAGCTCCGTGTCGAGGATCGTCACTTCGGGCGGCGACATCCCCGCGAGCCGGGCGAGCAGGACATCGGCCATGCACTCGCCCTGCGTGAACGAGGGCTGCCGCATCGTCGTCAGCTGCGGCTCGGTGGTCAGCGCTACCGGCGAATCGTCGAAGCCCATGACAGCGACCTCGTCGGGGATGCGGATGCCCTCGGCCGCGAGCACCTGCATGGCGCCGCGCGCCATGAGATCGCTCGCGACGAAGAGCCCGTCCAGCGGCTCGCCCGCCGCGAGGATGGCACGCATCGCCGCGGCGCCGGACTCGGTCGTGAAGTCGCCCTGCACGACGGGAGCGGGCGTGAGGCCCGACTCGGCAAGGGCGACACGGTACCCCTCGGCGCGGTCGACGCCAGCGGGCATCGACGGCGGACCGGTGATGGCGCCGATGTGACGGCAGCCCCGCCCGATGAGGTAGGCGGTGGCGTCGCGTGCGCCGGCGACGTTGTCGACGTCGATGTAGTAGTCGCCCCCACGGGACCGCACCGGGCGGCCGCCGTAGACGACGGGGACCGCGGCGGCGATGCGTTCGATGAAGGTGTCGCTCGTGTGGTGAGACACGATGATCGCACCGTCGACGGCGCCGCTGCGCACGTACTGGGCGGTCTTGTCGCCGGGGTCGGCGCTGGCCATGATCAGGTTCAGCACATAGTCGCTGCGGCTGATGCGCGAGTTGATGCCCGACACGACCGAAGCGAAGAAGGGGTCGCCGAACACCCGGTTGGTGTCTTCGGGCACGACGAGCGCGATCGCCAGCGTCGATCGGCTGGCGAGCGAACGCGCCGCACGGTTGGGGACGTAATTGAGCTCGGCTATCGCGCGTCGCACCGACTCGAGAGCGGCGGGGCTGACGGCGGTCGAGCCGTTGACGACGCGCGAGACGGTGGAGCGCGACACACCGGCGACGGCCGCGACCTCTTCGATGGTCGCGGCCGTCCGGGTCTGATCGGAGATCACAGGTGGGCTACCTCGGGACGGCGGTCCGGGCGGCGTCCGCCGCAGCGGGAACGTCGATCGCACGATCTGCGATGACCCGACGATACTCCTTCGCGCTGTCCTTCAACGTCCGCTCCTGAGTGTGGTAATCCACGTGCACGATGCCGAAACGCTTCTCGTACCCCCAGGCCCATTCGAAGTTGTCGAGCAGCGACCAGTAGAAGTAGCCGCGGACGTCGACACCGGCATCCTGCGCGTCGAGGATCGCGCCCAGGTGCACCCGCAGGAACTCGGCGCGCTCGGTGTCGGGCACCGTCTTCTCGCCGTCGACCTCGACGAGCTCGTCGTCGTACGCGGCGCCGTTCTCGGTGACGTAGAGGATCGTGCCCACGGGCTGCGCGTACTCGGTCCACACGCGCTCGAGCAGCTGCGTCAGCCCCGCGGGCTGCACCTCCCAGTGCATCGACGTGCGGGGCAGGCCCCGCTCGTGCCAGTAGATGTCGTGACCGGCGGGCCACGGCGAGCCGGTCTCGCGATCGGTCGGCGCGTCGCCCGGGGCCGGCGGGTTCGGGTCGGGACGACCGCCCACGAACTCGCCGTGGTAGTAGTTCACCCCGAGAGCATCGAGGGGCTGCGCGATGATCGCCGCGTCGCCCGGGCGCACGGCGTCGCGCCAGCGCTCGACCGCCGCGGCATCCACTCTCTCGATGTCGGCGACGATGTCGCCGGGGTACGCGGCCCGGAAGATCGGGTCGAGGAACCAGCGGTTGAACTGTCCGTCGATCCGTCGCGCCGCGTCGACGTCGGCGGCGTCGGTCGGGTCGGCGGGCTCGGCGACCGTCAGGTTCAGCGTGATGCCGAGCGACAGCGACGCGTCGCGCTCCCGCAGCGCGGCGACGGTCTGGCCGTGGCCGAGCAGCAGGTGGTGGGCGGCGAGCATGCCGTCGCCGATGTCGAACCGCCCCGGCGCGTGGATGCCGGCGGTGTAGCTGAGGAACGACGAGCACCACGGCTCGTTGAGCGTCGTCCAGTGGTGGACGCGGTCGCCGAGGGCGTCGTGCATGTCGAGGGCGTACTCGGTGAAGCGATCGGCCGTCTCGCGAAGGGTCCAGCCACCCCGCTCCTCGATGGCCTGCGGCAGATCCCAGTGGTAGAGCGTCAGCCACGGGATGATGCCGGCGCCGAGCAGCTCGTCGACGAGACGCTCGTAGAAGTCGACGCCCTGCGGGTTGAGCGGTCCGCCGTCGGGACGCACGCGCGACCACGACGTCGAGAACCGGTAGGTGTCGAGACCGAGTTCCTTCATGAGCGCGACGTCGTCGCGATAGCGGTGGTAGTGGTCGCACGCGACGTCACCGTTGTCGGCGTTGATCACGGCACCGGGCACACGGGCGAACGCATCCCAGATCGACGCGGTGCGTCCGTCTTCGAAGGCCGCGCCCTCGATCTGGTACGCCGCGGTGGCCGCTCCGAAGAGGAAGCCGGTGGGAAAGCTGCGCGAAGCGTTCATGTTCTCCTGCTGAATGCGGTCGAGGTTCAGGGTCATCCCTTCACCGCCCCGGCCATGATGCCACTGACGAGCTGCTTGCCCGCGAAGATGAACAGCAGCAGCAGCGGGATGGTCGCGAGGATGACGCCGGCGAGCACGATGGAGTAGTCGACGAAGTAGTTCGACTGCAGCAGCGACAGCGCCACGGGGAGCGTCGGGTTCTGCCGGTCGAGCACGATGAACGGCCAGAAGAAGTTGTTCCAGGCTCCGACGAAGGTGAAGAGGAACAGCATCGCCGCCGCGGGACGCGCCGCGGTCATGCCGACCGTCCAGAACGTGCGGATCATCGAGGCGCCGTCGACGCGCGCGGCCTCGATCAGCTCGTCGGGCACCGCCTGACGCAGGTACTGCGTCATCCAGAACACCCCGAACGCGCTCGTGAGCGCCGGGATGATGATGGCACCGATCTGCCCCGTCCACCCGAGCTCGGAGAACAGGATGTACAGCGGCACGACGCCGAGCTGCTGCGGCACGGCCATGGTCGCCACGACGAAGATCAGCAGCCCGGGCCCGCCGTGGAAGCGCAGCTTCGCGAAGGCCCAGCCCGCGAGCGTCGAGGTGATCACGACGGCGGCGGCGATGAGGAACGAGCTGTAGATGGAGTTCCACAGCGCCGGCCAGAAGTTGACGGCCGGGTTGGAGATGACCGAGAGGGCGTTCTCGATGAAGTTGCCTCCGGGGATCCATGGGAAATCGCCGCGCAGTGTGGAGGAGTCACCCGAGCCGATCACGAACGACCAGTACAGGGGGAACACCGCCGAGAGGAAGACCGCGCCGAGGATGCCGTAGGTCCAGAATCCGGGGCGGCTGCCACGGATGCGGCGGGCGCGCGCACCGCGACGCTGCTTGTCCGCGGTCGGGATGCCCTCTTCCACCGTGGCGAGGGGGACGGGAGTGCCGATGGTGCTCATGCCTGGTTCTCCTTCAGCGCGCGCTGCGCCTGCTTGGCCTGCTTCTTCTGCTCCCGTTTGCTGAGCTCCCGGCGCAGCCCCTCGTCTCGGACGAGGGTGCGGGTCACCACGAGGTTCACCAGACCGATCAGCACGATGATGATGAACAGGATCCACGCCATCGCCGCGGCGCGGCCGAAGTTCCACTGGCCCCAGCCGACGTCGTAGAGGTAGAGCGTGATGGTCAGCCACTGCTGAGCGGATCCACCGCGGCCGAACTGGTCGAACACGCGCGGCTCGTCGAAGATCTGCAGGCCGCCGATCGTGGCCGTGATGATGACGAAGATGAGGGTCGGCTTCAGCGACGGCAGCGTGATCGAGAAGAACTGCCGTACGGGACCGGCGCCATCGACGGTGGCGGCCTCGTAGAAGTCGCGGTTCACGGCCTGCATGGCCGCGAGCAGGATGAGGGTGTTGTAGCCCATCCAGCGGTAGTTCACCATCGTCGCGATCGCGACGTGGCTCCAGAACGGCTCGACGTGCCAGGGGATGGCTCCGATGCCGATCGCCTGCAGGATGCCGTTGATGAAGCCCGACTGGTCGGCGAACATCGCGTTGAAGATGAGGCCGACGGCGATGGGCGCGACGACGTAGGGAACGAGAACCGCCATGCGCCAGAAGGTCTTGGCGCGGATGTTCCGGTCGAGCACGGCGGCGATGAAGATCGCGAGCACGAGCTGCGGAACGCTCGAGAGCAGGAAGATGCTGAAGGTGTTGCGCAGCGCCGTCCAGAAGTGAGGCTGCGACAGGATCCAGATGTACTGGTCGAATCCGATGAACTCACCCTCGCCGCGGATGAGGTCCCAGTCCATGAACGAGATCACCGCGGTGTACGCGATGGGGAAGAGCCCCACGATCGCGAACATGATGAAGAAGGGCGAGATGTAGAGGTAGGGCGAGAAGCGGATGTCCCACTTGCTGAGCTTCTGCGAGAAAGAGATGACTCGCGGAGGACGACCGCCGTCGTCGTTTCGGGGGGAGCGCGTCGCCGGGCGCTGCTGAGTCGTGGTCACGATCGTCCTTCGGGTGCGAGAGGGGGAGCGCCGGGGCGCACCTGTGGTGGGGTGCGCCCCGACAGGGCGGGTCAGAAGCTTCCGACCTCGGTCTCCCAGGTCTTCCAGGAGGTCTCCTTGTCCTCGATGCCGTCGAAGACGCGCGTGATCGCGTTGCCGAGGGCGTCGTGGAACTGGAAGTACTTCGGACCCTTGAAGGTCGTGACGGTGATCGCGTTGGCGCGGTCGATGCCGATCTGACCCGAAGGAGCGTTGTTGAAGTATTCGTTGACGAACCCGGTCAGGTCGGGGCTCGACTGCGCCTCGGGCTGGCTCGGGAAGGTGCCGGCGTTGTTGAAGGCCTTGATCTGCGTCTCAGGCGACGTCAGCCAGTCGGCGAGCTTCTGCGCGTTGGTGAGGTTCTTGCCGTTCGCGGGGACCACGAGGTACGAACCACCCCAGTTGCCGCCGCCCTCGGGGAACGCGTTGGCGATGTCCCAGCCGGCGATGTCGGGTGCTTCGCCCTCGATGATGCCGTGCATCCACGGCGGGCACAGCATCGCGGCGAACTTACCGCTCGCCATCGAGGCGTACCAGTCGTCGGACCACTGGCCGGCGTAGGCCGAGATCGGGATCGCCTTGTCGACGACGGTGTCGTAGGCCTCGCGGATGTCGGGGTTCTCGGTCGCGATGACCGTGCCGTCCGGCTCCTCGTAAGCGACCTCGAGCTGGTTCACGACGCCCTGGAGGACGGAGTTCGCCGAGTCGATGAAGGGCTCACCCGTCTTGGCGACGTAGTCGCTGCCGACCTGGAAGAACGCGTCCCACGTCGGGAAGAGCTGAGCGACCTCTTCACGGTCGGTGGGCAGTCCGGCGGCCTCGAAGAGGTCGGCACGGTAGCAGATGGCCTGGGGTCCGACGTCGGTGCCGTACGCGACGAGGTTGCCCTCGGCGTCGGTCGCAGCCTTCTCCTTCCAGTCGAGCCAGCGGCCCGCGAGCTCGTCGGGCACCGGCGCGACGAGGTCGGAGTACTGCATCATCTCGGGGAACCAGTCGACCTCGACGCCCTCGACGTCGGCGAGTCCGGTCTTGCCGAGCTTCTGGAAGAAGTTGGTGCGGGCGTCGTTCGAGGTCGCCGCCTTGGTGTGGACGACCTTGATGCCGGTCTCCTCGGTGAACTCCGCGAGCAGTTCGTCGGTGTAGCCGAAGTCGTTGAACGTCGCGAGGGTGACGGTGTCGGAGTCGCCACCGGATGCGGCCTGGTCACCTCCGCCCGAACATCCGGCGAGGACGATGGCCGAGGTGGTTGCGACGCCGGCCACGAGGCCGATCCGCCGCAGTGCGCGTGAATTCACGTGTCACTCCTTCGTGATTGCGGGTATCTGGTGCGCGGTGCTGCGCACCCGACTGTGGGAGCGCTCTCACCGATTGACCATGACCATACGGGAGCGCTCCCAGGATCACAAGGGAGCGCTCCCAAAGACGATGGTCACGATCCGGTCACGAGGCCGGCCAGATGCGGCAACGGGGCGCGGCATCCCACCCGTAGACTGGTCGCGCACCCATCCCGCGACCTCCGGAGCGAGCAATGCCCACCATCGTCGTCGACGTCATGCCCAAGGCCGAGCTGCTGGATCCGCAGGGCAAGGCGGTATCGGGCGCCCTGACCCGCCTCGGCGTGGCCGGCTTCACCGACGTCCGCATCGGCAAGCGCTTCGAGCTCACGGTCGACCGCGCCGACGAGGCGACTCTCGAGACCGCTCGCCGCATCGCCGACGAGATCCTGTCGAACTCGGTCATCGAGGACGTCGTGAACATCGAGGTCGTGGAGTGACCGCGCGCATCGGGGTCATCACCTTCCCGGGCTCGCTCGACGACCGCGACGCGCAGCGCGCCGTCCGTCTCGCCGGCGCCGAGCCCGTCGCGCTCTGGCACGGCTCGCACGACCTCGACGGCGTCGACGCACTCGTGCTGCCCGGCGGCTTCAGCTACGGCGACTACCTCCGCGCCGGTGCGATCGCCGCGCTCGCGCCGATCATGGCCGAGGTGAAGGATGCCGCAGACAAGGGCATGCCCATCCTCGGCATCTGCAATGGCTTCCAGATGCTCGTCGAGGCGCACCTGCTGCCCGGCGGGCTCATCCGCAACGCCCACCAGCAGTTCATCCGCCGCGACCAGCGGCTCGTCGTCGAGAACGCCGACACCGCCTGGACGAGCGGATTCGACGCGGGCCAAGAGATCGTCATCCCGCTGAAGAACGCCGACGGCGGCTTCACCTGCTCGGCCGAGACGCTGAAGCGCATCGAGGGCGACGGCCTCGTCGCGTTCCGCTACCGCGGCGTGAACCCCAACGGCTCGCTCGACGACATCGCCGGGCTCACGAACGAGCGCGGCAACGTCGTCGGACTCATGCCCCACCCCGAGCACGCGGTCGAGCCGGGCTTCGGCCCGAACACCACCGACGCGATGCGCTCGGGCACCGACGGACTCACCTTCTTCACGTCGGCCGTCGCCGCCGTCCTCGCCCGCGTCTGACGCGGGCGCGGGCCGAGACGTCTTCCCGGGTCGGTAGCGTGGGGGCATGAGCGAATCCCCCCGCAGCGTCGTCGTCAGCGTTCCCACCGATGAGCTGGCAGCCGACATCGGGGCCGTTCCCGACGGTGTCGAGCTGGTCGTCTGGGACCTCCGCTCCCCCGCGCCCCGCGACGCGTTCGACATGGTGGTCCCGCCCTATATGTCGGGCAAGCGACTGCTCAGCGCACTCGGCGGCGTGAAGGTCGGGCTTCTCCAGAGCCAGTCCATCGGCTACGAGGGCATGGGCGCGTACCTGCCCGAGGGCACGACGCTCGCGAACGCGTCGAGCGTTCACGAGACCGCGACGGCCGAGATCGCCGTCGGCCTCGCCATCGCCGCGCAGCGCGACCTCGCCGACTACGTCCGCAATCAGGAGGCCGCGCGTTGGGCGCCGCAGTTCAGCCGGAGCGTCGCCGACCGCACGGTGCTGGTGCTCGGCTACGGCGGTGTCGGCAAGGCCGTGGCATCCCGCCTGCTGCCCTTCGAGACGACGATCGTGCCGGTCGCGTCCCGCGCGCGCGACGAGGACGGGGTGCACATCCACGGCATCGACGAGCTCGACGAGCTGCTGCCGAGCACCGACATCCTGATGATCACACTCCCCGGCGGCGAGCCGACGAAGGGCCTGATCGGCGCGCGCGAGCTCGCGCTCCTCCCCGACGGCGCGCTCGTCGTCAACGTCGGTCGCGGCACCGTCCTCGATACGGACGCGCTGGTGGCCGAGTTGCAGTCCGAGCGGCTGCGCGCCGCCCTCGACGTCGTCGATCCCGAGCCGCTGCCCGAGGATCACCCGCTGTGGCACGCCCCCGGCGCCCTCGTCGTGCCCCATGTGGGCGGCGCCGCCGACGCCATGCGCCCGCGCATCGCGAAGCTGGTCCGCACGCAGATCGAGCGCCTCGCCGCCGGCGAGGAGCCGATCAACATCGTCGAGGGTTAAGCCGCCGCTGCCGGGCCCGTGCCGGGCCCGTGCCGGTCTCGGGCACGGCTCGGCCCGCGGTCCCGGGTGCCGTACGCAGGCTGAAAGCCGTCGGACGGCACCGTCGCCCCGCTCACGGCACGCTCAGCCTGAAGCCGGCCTGCTTAAGAGCCTGTTCACGCGACCCCGGCGGCCCGGATTCGACACCGAGCTGAGTCTCGCGCTCGGCCATCACACCGGGTCGGGCTCGGGGCTTGCGCGTCCCGTCTACAGGATGAACGTCCCGGACCCGCCGCGAGGAGTCTCCGCGCGACGCTCAACCTGCGCACGGCACAGGTGCACGGGACCGGTCCGGATCAGACGCGGAAGATCGTGTGGACCGGGCCGCAGACGTCCTGGCCGCCGAGCTCGGTGAGCTCCATGAGCACGGCGGTCCCGACGGTCCGGTGCCCGAGACCTTCGAGCAGGCGCTGGGCCGCACGCAGGGTTCCGCCCGTGGCCAGCACATCGTCGACGAGCAGCACGCGGGTGCCGCGGGGCAGGTCGTCCGCCATCTCGATGGTCGCCTGACCGTACTCGAGGTCGTACGAGACGGATGCCGCCGGGCGCGGCAGCTTGCCCACCTTGCGGATCGGCACCATGCCGACGCCGCTCGCAGCGGCGACAGCTCCCGCGATGAGGAAGCCGCGCGCCTCGACGCCCGCGACGACGTCGAACTCGCGCGCGAACGGAGCGATGATGGCGTCGATGACGGTGCGCAATGCGGTCGCGTCGGCGAGCAGCGGCGAGATGTCGCGGAAGAGGATGCCCGGCTCGGGAAAGTCCGGGATGAGCGCGATGAGCGACTCGGCGTGCTCGAGGGGGTCTGAAGTCACCGAACCACCCTAGGCCCGTTTCGAGGAGCCGCCGACGGCGGAACCGCGACTGCAAGCGCTTGCACTAGAGTGAGCGCCATGACCTCCTCCTCCGTGGACACGGCGGCATCCACCCTCGCCCCGATCGGGATCTCCCGGCCCGGCGCCGAGTGGTGGCGCACCGCCGTCATCTATCAGATCTATCCCCGCTCGTTCGCCGACGCCTCGGGAGACGGCATCGGCGACCTCGCCGGCATCACCTCGCGCCTGAGCGACCTCGCCGAGCTCGGCGTCGACGCCGTGTGGTTGAGCCCCTTCTTCCGTTCACCGCAGAAGGACGCCGGATACGACGTCTCCGACTACTGCGATGTCGACCCGCTGTTCGGCACCCTCGCCGACTTCGACACCATGCTCGACGAGGCGCACGACCGCGGCATCCGGGTCATCGTCGACCTCGTCCCGAACCACTCGTCCGACCAGCACGCGTGGTTCCAGGCCGCTCTCGCCGCCGAGCCCGGCAGCCCCGAGCGCGCGCGCTACATCTTCCGCGACGGCAAGGGCGAGAACGGCGAGGAGGCGCCCAACAACTGGGAGTCGGTCTTCGGCGGCCCCGCCTGGACCCGCACGACCAACCCCGACGGCACCCCGGGCCAGTGGTACCTGCACCTGTTCGACTCGACGCAGCCCGACTTCGACTGGGCCAACCCCGAGGTGGGCGACGAGTTCGAGCGCATCCTGCGGTTCTGGCTCGACCGCGGCGTCGACGGGTTCCGTGTCGACGTCGCCCACGGCCTCGTCAAGTCCGACGGCCTGCCCGACTTCGTGCCGGCCGAGGACGCCGGATCGATGGGCGGCGACAGCCTCGACGTCCCCTATTGGGGCCAGGAGGGCGTGCACGACATCTACCGCCGCTGGAACCGCATCCTCGCCGAGTACGAGGGCGACCGCGCCCTGTGCGCCGAAGCGTGGCTGCCGACCGTCGACGAGACCGCCCTGTGGGTCCGCCAGGACGAGATGCACCAGGCGTTCAACTTCCCCTACCTGCAGACCGAGTGGGACGCCGATCACCTCACCGAGGTGATCTCCGAGTCGCTGCGCGCGTTCCCCGCCGTCGGCGCGCCCGCCACCTGGGTACTCTCCAACCACGACGTCGTCCGACACGCCTCGCGCCTGGCTCTCACGGCGGAGAACCCCCAGGGCCACGGGCTCGGACCCGACTCCCCCGGCCAGCCGGATGCCGTCGTGGGACTCGCCCGCGCCCGCGCCGCGACGACGCTCATGCTCGCCCTCCCCGGCTCGGCCTACCTCTACCAGGGCGAGGAGCTCGGGCTTCCCGAGGTCGTGCACCTGCCCGACGACGCCCGTCAGGACCCGACCTGGTTCCGTACCGACGGCGAGCGCTACGGCCGTGACGGATGCCGCGTGCCGATCCCGTGGGAGGCCGACGCCCCCGGTTACGGGTTCAGCCCGACGGGCGCCTCGTGGCTGCCGCAGCCCGAGGAATGGCACGACCTCGCGCGTTCGGTCCAGGACGGCGACCCCGCCTCGACCCTGACCCTCTACCGCGAACTGCTCGCCGCTCGTCGCCAGCACGACCTCGGCGCCGGCACGCTCGAGTGGGTCGACCTGCAGCTCGGCGACGACGTCGTGGCGTTCCGCAACGGCGACGTGCTCGTCGTCGCCAACACCGGCACGAGCGCGGTGACGCTCCCCGCCGGTGAGATCCTGGTCTCGAGCGTCGCGGGGCTCACCGGGACGACCTCGGGAAGCTCCGAGCTGCCCGTCGACGCGGCGGTCTGGATCCGCACGAGCTGACGGAAGGAGCGGGAGATGGTCGGCATCGACGACGTCGCGCGACGCGCGGAGGTCTCGACGGCGACCGTCTCCCGCACCCTCAGCGGCCGGGGCCCGGTGTCACCCACGACGCGCGAGCGCGTGCTGCGAGCGGCATCCGACCTGGGCTACGTCGTCTCGTCGGCGGCGTCGAGTCTCGCATCCGGGCGCACCCGCAACATCGGCGTACTCGTGCCGATGCTCGACCGGTGGTTCTTCTCGCGCGTGCTCACAGGCATTGCCGCGACCCTCCAGCGTGACGACTACGACGTCGCGCTGTACGCCCTGACCGCCGAGGCCGACGAGCGCCGCCGGGTGTTCGCCACCTCGCTGCGACGCCAGCGGGTCGACGGGGTCATCGTGGTGTCGATGGCCCTCGCCCGCGACGAGATCGCGCAGCTGGGCGACCTGGGCCTGCCGGTGATCGCCATGGGCGGGCAGCTCGCCGGCCTGCGCTCGCTCACCGTCGATGAGATCGAGGTCGCCCGGACGGCGACCGAGCATCTCCTCGACCTCGGGCACCGCGACATCGCCCACATCGGCCTGCATCCGCAGTTCGAGGGCGACTTCCACATCCCGTCACAGCGGCGACGCGGGTTCGAGGCCGCACTGGCCGAGGCCGGCCTGCCCGCGCGTGGCGACCGGTTCGCGGCTGCCGATTTCACGATGGCCGGCGGCCACGAGGCCGCGACGCGGCTGCTCCGTGGCGCCGAGACCCGCCCGACCGCGATCTTCGCGGCCTCGGACGAGATGGCGATCGGCGCGATGCTCGCCGCGCGCGAGCTCGGGCTGCGCGTTCCGGAGGACCTGTCGGTGATCGGGGTCGACGGCCACGACCTCGGCGGGTTCTTCGGCCTCACCACGGTCGATCAGTTTCCGGGACGACAGGGCGAGCGCGTGGCCTCGGCGATGATCGCGGGGCTGCGCGGGGCAGCATCCGAACCCCCCGCCGACCTCGACTTCGCGCTCGTGGAGCGGTCGAGCACCGCACCGCCCGCCTGAAACCGCCGTGGCATCCCGGGCAGCGTGCAGGTGCGCTCCCGTAGGCTCGATGTATGGCTTTGGACCTCGACGCCCTGTACACGGACCTCCACCGGCACCCGGAACTGTCGTTCCAGGAGACGCGGACGGCCGCTGTCATCGCGGCCCGGTTGAGCGAGCTCGGCCTCGAGTACGAAGAAGGCATCGGTCGCACCGGTGTCGCCACCGCCATCCGCAACGGCGACGGCCCGGTCGTCTGGCTGCGCGCCGACATGGATGGCCTCCCGGTGCCCGAGCAGACCGGCCTCGAGTACGCCTCGACGGCGCGCGGCGTCGACCCCGCCGGCAACGACGTGCCCGTCATGCATGCGTGCGGCCACGACATGCACGTCACCGCGCTCCTCGGCGCCCTCGAACAGCTCATCGCCACGCAGAACGAGTGGTCGGGAACCGTCGTCGCCGTCTTCCAGCCCGCCGAAGAGTACGGAGCCGGCTCGCAGGCGATGATCGCCGACGGCGTGCTCGACCGCTTCCCGAAGCCCGACATCGTGCTGGGCCAGCACGTCACGCCCCTGCCCGCGGGTGTCATCGGCGTGCGGCCCGGCACGCAGATGGCGGCATCCGACGGCCTCAGCGTCGTGCTGCACGGTCGCGGCGGACACGGCTCGCGCCCGCACTCGACGATCGATCCCGTCGTCATGGCGGCAGCGACCGTCATGCGCCTGCAGACGATCGTCTCGCGCGAGGTCGACCCTCGCGATGTGGCCGTCGTGACGGTCGGCTCGATCCACGCCGGCCTGAAGAACAACATCATCCCGGCCGAGGCGAAGCTCGAGCTCAGCCTGCGCTACCCCGACGACGCCGCGCGCGAGCGCGTGATGGCGAAGGTCGAACGCATCGTGCGGGCCGAAGCGGCGGCGTCGGGCGCGGAGACCGAGCCCACCATCACCGTCGACCACACCCTGCCCCCGACGATCAACGACCACACGGCGACAGCCCGCCTGAGCGCCGCGTTCGAGCGCGCCTTCGGCGAGGGGAGCGTCGTCGACCCGGGCATGTTCACCGGCAGCGAGGACGTCTCGTGGTTCGCGCGCGAGGCCGGCGTTCCCCTCGTGTTCTGGTTCTGGGGCGGCGTCGACCCGCAGAAGTTCGCGGATGCCGTCGCGGCGGGGACCGTCGAGCGCGACATCCCCACAAACCACTCCCCGTTCTTCGCGCCGGTCATGCACCCCACGATCGAGCGCGGTGTCGAGAACCTCGTCGTGGCAGCCAAGGAGTTCCTCGCATGAGCGACCCCAACGACCCGTTCGCCGATTTCGAGCCGTACGAGCCCCCGGAAAAGCCCGGGCGCGCGAAGCGCGAGAAGACGCCGCGCGAGCCTCGTGAGAAGGCGCCTCGCGAGCAGCGCGAGCCTCGCGAGAAGAAGCCCCGCGCGTCGCGTGAGCCCGGACCCAAGCGCGAGAAGGCGTCGGGGATGGCGCCGGTCATGGCGGGCTGGCCCGACGAGCCCCTCGCGCCGCGTCTGGCCGATCAGCACGACGACGGAGGCGGCGGCGACCGCCGTCTGCTCGTCATCCTCTCGAGCATCGCGGGGCTGCTGGTCGTCGCGGTCGTCGTGGTCTTCGTGATCTACCTGACGCAGCAGTCGCAGCGCCAGGAGCCCGCGGCTGATCCGGTGCCGACCGCTCCGGCGACGCAGTCGATTCCGCAGCCGTCGGACACCCCGGTGCCATCGGAGAGCCCGAGCGCCCCCGCGGCGACGTCGGGCGTCGCGGTGACCGCCGACGGGTTCACGATCGCCGACGCGAGCGGTTCGACCGTCTTCACCCACGCATGGGCGGATGACGCGGCTCCCGCCGTGGCTGCCCTCACCGAGCTCTTCGGTGCCGCGCCGACCGAGGACTTCCAGAACGGCGACGCCGAGAACTACGCGTACAAGATCTACGCCTGGGAGGGCTTCCGCCTGTACGACGTCTTCCTGAGCGAGGGCAACCGTCCGCGTGCCGAGGTGCCCGCACCGACGTTCATCTCGTACGACTCCGACATCGACGTCCCGGTGACCGACGACTTCGGCGTCGAGCTCGACATGTCGGCCGACGAGGTCGCCGCGCTCGGTCCCGACTCCGGGCAGGGCGGGTCGTTCGTGTTCGGCTCGGACCGCAACACGTTCTACCAGGACGGTCAGCGCCGCTTCGGGGCAGCCGTCACGGTCGAGGGCAGCAAGGTCACCGTCACCTACACCTTCCGCGCCGGTCGCTGATCCGGGTCCCCGGCGCCGGGTGCCGGGGACGCCGATGCAAGGGTTCGTCACCGACACGCCGCGGCGCGGCATCCGCACGCGGCGCGTTGTGACCGATTCGTTGCATCCGCGTACCGCCCCGGGATGCCGCCGGCGGTGACTGCCCTGCCAGGATGGCGAGTATGACCACAGCGACATCGCGGCGGCCCCTCATCGTGCTCTCGATCGTGGCCGGGGTGCTGTTGATCGTCGCGGCGGTCGCCGTGTTCCTGCTCACGCAGCGCGATGGCGCGCCCGCGGCGGCGCCGTCGTCGCCGGCTCCGACCAGCGCGACACCGGCGCCTACCCCAACACCCACGCCGACAACGACGCCGACAGATGCCGCTCCCCTCGCGGCCGAGATCGTCATGGCGGCGACAGGTTTCACGATCGTTGCCGACGACGGGTCGACGCTGCTCGAGTTCCGCTGGCGCGATGAGGTCGGGCCCGCCGTCGCCGCTCTGACCGAGGCGTTCGGAACCGAACCTCAGCTCGGTGTCCAGACCGGAGACGGCAGCCACTTCCCCGACTACACGATCTACGACTGGGCCGGATTCACCCTGTACGACATGATCTTCGTCGACGGCAACAAGCCGCGAGATGAATACAGCATCCCGACGTGGGTGAGCATCCGGGCGAACGAAGTACAGACAGTGCCCATAACGTCTGAGTTCGGGCTCGCCATCGGCTCGCCGGCAGATGCGGTGCGCTCGAACGGTCCCGATGACGAATGGCCGATGCCCGAGCACGGCGAACTGCGCTTCGTCTTCGATATCGACCGGACTGATGTCCTCTCGCCCGAGGGCACCGTGCAGGACCTTTCGTACAGCGTGTTCGCGGACACGGCTGAAGGCCTCGGCCTCGTCGACATCCTGTGTCGCCCCTACAGCGGGCTCTGATCTCGAAGCGGATGCGGCGGTTCGGCAACACTCTGGTGACGCTCGGCGCGGCGAGATTGCGCAGGATGCCGCGCCAGGCGTAATGTCGCCCGCCGTGACCACTGACAGTCGCGAGCCGGGCGAGGATTCGACGCCCATCGCCAAGCGCATCCTCATCGGCGATCCGCTCGACTCCGAGAAGCTCGACGAGCAGCTCCTGCCCAAGGGCCGGGCGCTGCCGATCTTCGCCTCAGACGCCCTGTCGTCGGTCGCCTACGCGCCGCAGGAACTGCTGATGATCCTGGCGATCGGCGGCACGGCGATGCTCGCTTTCAGCCCGTGGGTCGCGCTCGCGGTCGTGGCCCTGCTCGTCGTCGTCGTCCTCAGCTACCGGCAGCTGATCAAGGCCTACCCCTCGGGCGGCGGCGACTACGAGGTCGCACGCACGAACCTCGGCGAGAAGGCGGGCGTCGTCGTCGCGGCCGCGCTGCTGGTCGACTACATCCTGACGGTGGCGGTGTCAGTAGCCTCCGGTGTCGACAACATCATCTCGGCGCTGCCCGGGCTCGCGCCGTGGCGGGTCGAGTTGGCGGTCGGCTTCGTCGTCCTCATCATCATCGTCAACCTCCGCGGCGTGCGTGAGGCCTCGTCGGCGTTCGCCGTGCCGACCTACATCTTCATCGGTTCGGTCGGCGTCATGGTGGCGACGGGACTCATCCGCACGTTCCTCGGCGATGCGCCCGTGGCGTCGAGCGCGCAGTTCGCGATGGAAGCCGAGAGCCTCAGCCAGGTCGCGCTCATCCTGCTGATCCTGCGGGCGTTCTCGAGCGGCTGCTCCGCGCTGACCGGCGTCGAAGCGGTGTCGAACGGCGTGCCGGCCTTCCGCGCCCCGAAGGTCGAGAACGCGCAGAAGACCCTCGTCATGATGGGCACGATCGCCATCCTGCTGTTCTCGGGGCTGACGGCACTCGGCCTCATCACCGGCGTGCACTACGCCGAGGATCCGTGCGCCCTCGTCGGCTTCGATTGCGTCAACCAGCCGCAGCCGAGTCTCATGGCGCAGATCGCCGCCGCGACGTTCGGCATGGGCTCGATCCCATTCTTCATCATCCAGGCCGCGACCGCGTGCGTGCTGCTGCTGGCCGCGAACACCGCGTTCAACGGGTTCCCGCTGCTGGGGGCGGTGCTGGCCCGCGACGGATACGCGCCGAAGTCGCTCAACACCCGCGGCGACCGTCTCGTCTTCTCCAACGGCATGATCATCCTGGGGCTCGCCGCGATCCTCGTGCTCGTGGTCTTCCAGGCCGACCTGACGACGCTCATCCAGCTGTACATCATCGGCGTGTTCGTCTCGTTCTCGCTGGGCCAGGTCGGCATGGTCAAGCACTGGAGGCGCGAGCTGCGGCTGCTGCATCCGACTGCCACCGCCGACCGCGCGGAGGCCCGACGCGGTCTCGTGATCAACGGAATCGGAGCGACCTTCACCGTGGCGGTCCTCCTGATCGTCACGGTGACGAAGTTCACCCACGGCGCGTGGCTCGTGTTCATCGCCATCCCGATCCTGGCTTTCCTCATGGTCGGCGTGAGCCGCTACTACCGCGACGTCGAGCACGAGATCGCGATGGACGACGACGTGCACTTCGGGTCGACGGGGGACGTCGCCCTCGTCCTGGTGAACCGCCTGCAGAAGCCGGTCGCGAAGGCCATCGATTACGCCCTGTCGGCCAAGCACGACAAGACGATCGCCGTGCACGTGGCGGTGTCGAAGGAGTCCGCGCAGGACGTGCAGACCGAGTGGGAGGTGCACGGGGTGCCGGTTCCGCTCGTCATCATCGAGTCGCCGTACCGCCAGTACGCGGCTCCGCTCGCCGCCTTCATCCGCAAATACCGTGAGAAGCACGGCTCGGCGGTCGTGACGGTCTACCTGCCGCAGTACATCGTCGGCCACTGGTGGGAGACCTTCCTGCACAACCGACGCGCACGCCGCATCGCGCAGCAGCTGATGATGGTGCACGGCGTGCAGATCACCCTTGTGCCCTGGTTGCTCGATTCGTCGGAGATCGTCTACGGCCGGCGCTCGCGCCCCATGCCCGGCGATGACCGCGCGGGCCGCGCCTCCGCGACCTACGGCCTCGTGGCCCACACTGATTCGCCCGACGAGCGCTGAGCCCGCGCCCGCGCCGGGCGTCCGCGGGCCGGGTCGATGCGAGAACGTACCCTCGCCGCGACACCGCACCCTCCACGGTGCCCTCTCGCGCGAACGGTAGGCTCTCGCGCACTGCGTGCCCGGTGCCGGGCGTCCGTCAGGCGTCGAGAAGGAGACGTTCGCGGTGGGCGAGGAGGGCGGCGGTGCGCGTCTCGACGGCATCCGCCCGCTGGACGAGGTAGTCGCCGAGGCCATCGAGACGCAGGCGAAGATCGGATGCCGCGGCCTGCGCGTCGGCGATGCGCTGGCGCACCATGAAGTCCGCGATCACGTTGTCGAACAGCACGTCGAAGACGGCGAGCGACTCCGAGATCTGCACGCCCGCGAGGGGCGGCGCGTCGATGTCGGCGAGTTCGGTCGCCAGAGTCTCGAGCGCCCGGTTCACGACCGTGAAGGCGCGGGCGGACCGTCCGATGCGGTCGTGCTTCATCCAGTCGGCGACCATGCCGCCGCCGAAGAAGGTGTCATAGGTCGACCAGCCTCCCGCGGAGTCGAGGGCCTGCTGTGCAGCGCCGAGAGCCTCCTGGGACCGCTCGAGCGCCGACCGCGCCTCGGCGATCTCCCGTGCCTCGGCGCTGAGCACGCCGGCCTCGGAGTCGAGCCGCGTGAGCTCGGCCGCGGCATCCGGATCGGCGGCCCGCAGTTCGTGCTCGCGCCGGGCGAGGGCGGCCGCGTAGGCGGCATCCACGTCGCCGAGTGCGGCGATCTCGTCCTCGATCCGGGCCAGGTCGACCCGGGCGTGCGCGAGCCGCTCGGTCGCGCCGTCGACGGCATGCTCGGCCGCCTGCTGCTCCGCCCGCTCGACCGCAAGCTTGTCGTCGATGTCGCCGCGGAGGAGACCCCACACCTGCGCCGGCGAGAAGCGCTCGAGACGGCGCACGTCGGCGGTCTCGACCCGCAGCTTCTGCTGCAGCTCGGCGAGGTCGCGCTCGCGCTGCGCGACGAGGCCGCGGGCGGCGTCGGCGTGCGCGGTCAGCTGGTCGCGCCGCGCGCGGTCACGCGCCGCATCGTGCAGTTCACCGGAAGTCGTGTCGCTCATACCCCTCATCGTGCCAGCGCGCCGCGCTCGTCCGCAGCGAGCGCGTACCGGTGCCGCGAGCGCGTACCCCACACGGTGCGTTCTCGCGGCGGGGGTACGTTCTCGCCGATCCAGCTCGACCCGACCCGAGCTCGCGTCGGCGGGCGGGCGTAGCCTAGAGGGGTGAGCTCTCCCGCCGTTCCCGCCGCTTCGCCGCGCGTCAGCCCGCTCGACGCGGTGTCGCTGCGCGCCGACTTCCCGATCCTGTCGGAGCACGTCAACGGGCACCGGCTCGTGTACCTCGACTCCGCCGCGACGAGTCAGAAGCCCACCGCGGTCCTCGATGCCGAACGCGACTTCCTCACGCACGCCAACTCCGCCGTCCACCGCGGCGCGCACACTCTCGCGGCCGAAGCGACCGATCTGTTCGAAGATGCCCGCGCCACGGTCGCCGGCTTCGTCGGGGCGCAGCCCGAGCAGCTCGTCTGGACCAGCGGCGCGACCGCGGGCCTCAACCTCGTCGCCTACGCGATCGGCAACGCCACGCTCGGCCGGGGCGCACCCGCATCAGCGCCCTACGCGCTTTCCCCGGGCGACGAGATCGTCACGACGGCGATCGAGCACCACGCCAACCTCATCCCCTGGCAGGAGCTCGCCGCCCGCACGGGAGCCGTGCTGCGCCACATCCCCGCACGGGCCGACGGCACGCTCGACCTGGATGCCGCGGCAGCCATCATCGGCGAACGCACCCGGATCGTCGCCTTCACGCACGTCTCGAACGTGCTCGGCATCGTCAACCCGGTCGCCGAGATCGTCGCGCTCGCCCAAGCGGTCGGCGCGACGACGGTGCTCGACGCCTGCCAGTCGGCGCCGCACCTGCCGCTCGACCTCCCCGCGCTCGGCGTCGACCTCGCCGTCTTCAGCGGCCACAAGATGCTCGGCCCCTATGCGATCGGCGGGCTGTACGGCCGCGCCGAGGTGCTCGACGCACTGCCGCCGTTCCTCACCGGCGGGTCGATGATCACCACCGTCACGCTCGACCACGCCGAGTACCTGCCGGCTCCGCAGAAGTTCGAGGCCGGAACGCAGGCCGTCGGACCCGCCATCGGTCTCGCCGCCGCCGTCCGCTACCTGCAGGATGTCGGGCCCGCGAACATCCACGCGCACGAGGTCGCACTCGCCGAGCGCATGGGCGCGGGGCTGCGCGAGATCCCCGGCATCCGCCTGCTCGGCGATGCGCCGGGCTCCGACCGCGTCGGCCTGTGGTCGTTCGACGTCGCCGGTGTGCACGCGCACGACGCGGGCCAGTTCCTCGACGCCCAGGGCATCGCCGTGCGGGTCGGACACCACTGCGCCGCGCCGCTGCACCGGCAGTTCGGGATGACGGCATCCGTCCGCGCCTCGACGGCGCTGTACAACACCGAAGACGACGTCGACCTGTTCCTCGACGCGGTGCGCGGCATCCGCGGCTTCTTCGGCGTCACCGACGAGGCCGAAGGGGCACACGCATGACCGGGCTCGACTCGCTGTACCAGGAGCTCATCCTCGATCACTCGAAGCACCCGGTCGGAAACCCCCTCCACGACGTCGGCGACGCGGCGCATGCCGATTCGCACCAGAAGAACCCCGTCTGCGGCGACGAGATCACGCTGCGCGTCGCCGTCGACGGCGACCGCATCACCGAGGTCTCGTGGGAGGGCACCGGCTGCTCGATCTCGCAGGCCTCGGCCTCGATGCTGGCCTCGCTGGTCGAAGAGGAGATCGAGGGTGACGGGATGACGCGGACCGACGCGGTCGCGCTCATCGAGCGCTTCCGGGAGGCGCTGCGCTCGCGCGGCACCATCCCCCTCGACGAGGAGACCTTCGGCGACGCCGCGGCGCTGTCGGGCGTCTCGAAGTTCTCGGCTCGCGTCAAGTGCGCGATGCTCGCCTGGGTCGCGCTCGAAGACGGTCTCGGCCGCGCCTGAACCGCGTCGCGGCCGGTCAGGCCGACGGCCAGGCGCCGTTCAGGCCGACGGCCAGGCGACGGATGCCGCGGGCCAGTCCGACCGCTGCAGCTCGGCGAGCGTCTCGCGCTGGCGCTGCACCGACTCGAGCGAGTCCGTGCGGAACGCCGTGGCGACGACGACCTCGCGCCAGTACTCGTCGCGGTCGCGGTACGTGGTGAAGGCCCGGCTCGCCAACGGCTCGAGCAGTGACCACGCCTCGTCGGCCGTCAGGTAGCCGGCGACGTACGCGTAGCGGACACCGCCGATCGCGCGCTCGATGTCGGCGGCGAGCAGCAGTCGCGGCGGGCGAGCGTCGTCGCCACGGGCGAGGTCGTGGATGTCGAAGACCGGCAGATCGGTGAGGGCCGCGATGCGCGACATCATGTGCTCCGCGGCATCGCTCTGCGCGACTTCGGCGAACCGTGTCGAGAGCACGCCCCGCGCGAGCGTGTCAGCCACCAGCAGCTCGGCGTCGGAGCGCGAGACGATCTTGAACTGCTCGTCGAGTGCTGCACGAAGCTGCTGCATGCCCGGCAGCGGAAGCGCGAACCACGGTGATCCGTCGGCGCCGTCGCGGTGCTTCGAGCGCAGATCCTGCGGCAGCTCGGCGAAGGTCGGCGTGAACGCGAGCGACGAGTTCCAGCCGCGCATCGCGAAGTCGCTCGCGGCGTCGAGGGCGAGGATCTGCTGCTGTCGCGGCGTGAGCGGGCTCCGCGCCACGAGGGCGAGGTACTGCCGCTGCGCATCTCGCGGAGCGCGGGCGTCGCGCGCGGCGAGGACGATCGACGCCACGAGCAGGCCCGCGCACATCCCCAGGAAGAGACCGAACAGGTTGTTCCCGAAATCCTCGCTGCCCACCAACACGTAGGACAGCACCAAGCCCAGGATGCCGATCGGCACCGCGATCGCCGTCACGGGCAGGGCTCGCTTGCCCATGGCTTTGGGGTCGGCCTTGCGCCGCGCGTCCAGCATCCGCGTGTACCGCCGCCGCGGGCGGACGGGGAACTCCACGTCGCCGGGATGATTCTGCAGGGCGATCACGGGTTCGGTCACCCCATCATTTTGTCAGTACCTCCGTCTCGAGACGGGCGTACGAGTCCTCCATGCCGTCGGCCATGCCGGTAGCGAGAATCATGTCGCGCGTCTCCTTGTCGGGGTACTCAACGAGGAGCGTGAGGAGGGTGGCGCCGTCTTCTTCGTACAGCTGCAGATCGTTGATCGTGCCGGGGCCGTCGGCTCCCGACATCCGCTCGGTCGTGACCTCGCGCCGGGGCGCGTCGAGCTGCAGCAGTTCGCCCTCGAATCCGAACGCCGTCTCGGGAGCGCCGTCCTGCTCCCACGCGTAGCGGTAGGTGCTGCCGACATCCGTGGCGGGTTCGGCGACCGTCATGGTCCAGCCGTCGGGACCCAGCATCCACTTCTTCAGCAGCTCGGTCTCGTGATGCGCACGCCACACGAGCTCGCGCGGACCGTCGATGAAGCGCGTGATGCGCGCGTGGGTGTCGTCGAGCAGCTCGACGCGGGTGCCCTGGCCCTGCGCGAAAGCGCGGAGGTCTTGCACGACAGCGTCGAGCTGTCCCATCGCGAGGCGCGAGCCCTCGATCGCGCCCATGGCGATGACCTGCTCGAGGCCCTCGGCCGAGGTGAAGTAGGTGACGTTCGTCAGCCGCGAGCCCGTGTCGGTCGCATCGAAGGAGAACACCATCCGCATCGCCGGGAACTGCTCCATCGGCTCGCCGTTCTCGTCGGCGAAGGCGTCGAGAACCTCGAAGCTGCGGCCCTCGTCGATGGCGATGAACTCCCAGGTGCCCCGAGACTTCTCGCCCTGCGGGCTCGACATGGCGTACTGCGCGCGTCCGCCCGGGGTGAAGTCGAACCGCGTGAACGTCGCGGGCCAGCCGGGAGGGCCCCAGAAGCGCTCGAGCTGCGCGGGCTGCGTGAACGCCCGCCAGAGGCGGTCGACGGGCGCGGCGACATCCGCCACGAGCGTCATCGTGAGGTTGTCGGCATCGGTGGTGATGTCGGTGACGGGCATCGGATTCTCCTTCGAACAGATGGTGCGCGTGCGGTGTGGTGCGGTTCTGTGGGTTTGCGGGGTCAGTCTTCGGGCTCGGCGAGCAGCGCGTCGAGGCGGTCGACGCGGGCCCGCCAGAGGTCTTCGTAGCGGGCGAGGAGCGCACGGGCGCGGGCGATCATGGCGGGGTCGGCGCGCACGAGCCGCTCGCGCCCCTCGGCTCGCTTGACGATGAGGCCGGCGGTCTCGAGCACGCCGACGTGCTTCTGCACCGCGGCGAACGACATGTCGTAGTCGGCTGCGAGCGCCGACACCGACTGCTCGTGCTCGATCGTCCGGCGGAGGATGTCGCGACGCGTCGCCGTCGCGAGCGCGTGGAAGAGGCGGTCGATGTCGTCATCGCTCAGCTCGCTCCGCTCGCTCGGCCGGGGTTCGTTTCGTGCAACCATTTGGTTGTACGTTAGGGCTCGGGTCGGTCGGTGTCAATGCCCTGGCCGATCGAACTTCGGAGATCGGCGCGAAAGTCGGACCAGGATGCCGCATCCGTCCGAATCTCGCGTGATTCTCCGAAGTTCGCTCGGACGCGGGCGACGCGGGCACCTACCCGCGCGGCTAGCGCGAAGCGCACGCGACGCACATCGTCGCGTGCGGGCGCACCTCGAGGCGCTCGACCGGGATGTCGCGGCCGCAGCTCGCGCAAACGCCATAGGTTCCGGCGGCGACGCGGGCGAGCGAGGCTTCGACCTCGGCGAGCTCGGCCCGCGCCGCGCGGCGCAGGGCCTCGACCCGCTGCCACTCCCCCGACAGTGTTGAACCCTCGGGGTCGTGCTCGTCATCGGCTGTCGCGTCGGCACGGTCGTGGCGGAGGCTGTCGTCGTCGGCATCCAGCCGGTCGAGCTGCACGGTGAGCTCGCGCTTACGCTCGTGCAGTCGCGCTTCCGGGTCCATCCCGCGACCCTACGTCAAGCCGGTGACATCGAAGCCCCGATCGGCGCACGCTGGGGGCGGAAGGGAGTACGACATGACCGATCACCACGACAACGAGGCTGAGCACGCCGACGAGGGCGCCGAGCACGCACCCGACGAGACACCGTCGACGGAGGAGCTCGAAGAGCCCAGCGTCGCGAAGGAGCCGGGCGAAGAGCCCAAGGCTCCCGAGAAGAAGGACGAGGAGCCGAGCCACCACGCCGTCGGCATCGGGGTCATCGACGACGAGTCCTCGCCCCTCGCGCCCTGATCCCTGGAATCCCGCACGACCGTGAGGGCGGCGTGAGGAGCGGGCGCGAGGCCGTATGAATTCCGTGAGGACGACGGATGCGGCGTCCGACGGGGTGTTGCATCTGATCTCGTGCTCGACCTCATCTATCTCGCCGCGATCCTCGCGCTCTTCGCCGTCGCCGGCCTCATCGCCCGGGGGGTCGAGAAGCTGTGATGGTCTTCTCGCTCCTCGCGGCGGTGCTGGCCGTCGCCGCCATCGTCTACCTCGTCGTCGCCCTCGTGCGGCCCGAACGGTTCTGACGTGGATGCCGCGCAGATCGGGTTCGCGTCGCTGCAGATCGCGACCCTCGTCCTCATCCTCGTCCTGCTGTACCGGCCCGTCGGCGACTACATCGCCCGCGTCTACACATCGCCGCGCGACCTCGCCGTCGAACGGGGCGTCTACCGCCTGATCGGCGTCGACCCGCGCACCGAGCAAACCTGGCAGGCCTACGCCCGCGGCGTGCTGCTGTTCTCCCTGGTCGGCGTCGTGGTCGTCTACGGGCTACAGCGGATCCAGCCGCTTCTGCCGTTCAGCCTCGGCCTGCCCGCACCGAGCGAGCACCTCGCGTTCAACACCGCCATCTCGTTCGTGACCAACACCAACTGGCAGTCGTACTCGCCCGAGGCGACGCTCGGCTACACCGTGCAGTTCGCGGGTCTCGCCGTGCAGAACTTCGTCTCGGCGGCGGTCGGGATCGCCGTCGCCATCGCCCTCGTCCGTGGCTTCGCCTACCGCCGCTCCGGCACGATCGGCAACTTCTGGGTCGACCTCGTGCGCGGGCTCGGCCGCATCCTCCTCCCGATGGCGATCGTCGCGGCCGTCGTGCTGCTCGCGGGCGGCGTCATCCAGAACTTCGCCGGGTTCACCGACGTGCAGACCGTCGCCGGCGGGGCGCAGTCGATCCCGGGCGGGCCGGTCGCGAGCCAGGAGGCCATCAAGCTGCTCGGCACGAACGGCGGCGGGTTCTTCAACGCGAACTCCGCGCACCCGTTCGAGAACCCGACGCCGTGGACGAGCCTGTTCGAGATCCTGCTGCTCCTCGTCATCCCGTTCGCCATGCCGCGCGCCTTCGGCCGCATCGTCGGCGACGATCGCCAGGGATACACGATCGTCGCGGTCATGGGCGGGATCTTCCTCGCCTCGATCGCCCTCGGATCCTGGGCCGAGGCGTCCGGCGGCGGCGCGGCGACGCAGCTCGCGGGCGCCGCGATGGAGGGCAAGGAGACGCGGTTCGGCGTCGCCGCGTCGGCGCTGTTCGGCGGCGCTTCCACGCTCACGTCGACGGGCGCGGTCAACGCGATGCACGACAGCTTCACGCCACTCGGAGGCATGATGCCGATGCTGAACATGATGCTCGGCGAGATCGCTCCCGGCGGCGTCGGTTCGGGGCTGTACGGGATGCTGGTGCTCGCGATCCTCGCGGTGTTCGTCGGCGGCCTGCTGATCGGACGCACGCCCGAATACCTCGGCAAGAAAATCGGGCCCCGCGAGATCAAGCTCGCGAGTCTGTACATCCTCGTGACGCCGACGCTCGTGCTCGCCGGCACGGCACTGAGCTTCGCCGTCCCGGCCGTCCGCGCCGACGTCGAGGGCACCTCGATCTGGAACCCGGGGGTCCACGGCCTGAGCGAGATCCTCTATGCGTTCACCTCCGCGGCGAACAACAACGGCTCGGCCTTCGCCGGCCTCACGGCCAACACCCCATGGCTCAACACGGCGCTCGGCGTCGCGATGCTGCTCGGCCGGTTCGTCCCGATCGTGCTCGTCCTCGCTCTCGCTGGATCGTTGGCCGCCCAAGACGCGGTCCCGTCGAGCGCCGGCACCCTGCCGACGCATCGCCCGCAGTTCGCGGGTCTGCTCGCGGGCGTCGTCGTCATCATCACCGCGCTCACCTACTTCCCGGTCCTCACCCTGGGCCCCCTCGCCGAAGGACTCTCCTGATGTCTGCCTCCCTGACCGAAACCCGGCCCTCATCCGGTCCGTCGTCCGCGGACCCGGACGCCACCCCCGCGCCCCGTCGGCGCAGCGCCTTCAGCTTCGCGCAGGTCGGCGCCGCCCTCCCCGGCGCCCTGCGCAAGCTCAACCCCGCCGCGCAATGGCGGAACCCCGTGATGTTCCTCGTCTGGGTCGGCGCGGCCCTCACGACGGCGATCGCGATCGCGCAGCCGTTCCTGGGCGGCCCCGAGACCTCGGGCGGCACGGACGTGCCGGCCGGGTTCACGTGGGGCATCGCGGTCTGGCTGTGGCTCACGGTGTTCTTCGCGAACGTGGCGGAGTCGGTCGCCGAGGGCCGCGGCAAGGCGCAGGCACAGGCGCTGCGCAAGACGCGGACGACCACGACCGCGCGCCGGGTCGTCTCGTACGACGAGCGGACGGATGCCGCAGCCCGCGGCGCCGCGACCGAGGAAGTGCCCTCGGCCGACCTCCGGCTCGGAGATGTCGTCCTCGTCGAAGCGGGCGAGCTCATCCCGGGCGACGGAGACATCGTCGACGGGATCGCAACGGTCGACGAATCGGCGATCACGGGCGAGTCTGCTCCCGTCGTCCGGGAGTCCGGCGGCGACCGCAGCGCCGTCACGGGCGGCACCCGGGTGCTCTCCGACCGCATCGTCGTGAGGATCACGTCGAAGCCCGGCGAGACGTTCGTCGACCGCATGATCGCCCTCGTCGAGGGCGCTGCGCGGCAGCGCACACCAAACGAGATCGCCCTCAACATCCTGCTCGCGAGCCTGTCGATCGTCTTCGTCGTGGTCGTGCTGGCGATGAATCCGATCGCGTCGTACAGCGCCTCCCCCGTCAGCATCCCGGTGCTCGTCGCACTGCTGGTCTGCCTGATCCCCACCACGATCGGCGCGCTGCTGTCGGCCATCGGCATCGCGGGCATGGACCGCCTCGTGCAGCGGAACGTCCTGGCGATGTCGGGTCGTGCCGTCGAGGCGGCCGGCGATGTGACGACCCTGCTGCTCGACAAGACCGGCACGATCACCTACGGCAACCGGCGCGCGTCGGAGTTCGTCGCGATGACCGGCGTCGACGCGACCGACCTCGCCCGCGCGGCATCCCTCTCGTCGCTATCCGACCCGACGCCCGAGGGCACCTCGGTCGTCGAGCTCGCGGCCTCGCAGCATGTCGTCGCCGAGCTCCCTCGCGACGCCGTCGCGGTGGCCTTCACGGCACAAACGCGCATGAGCGGCGTCGACCTGCCCGACGGCACGCAGGTGCGCAAGGGCGCGTCGGGGTCGGTGCTCGCCTGGCTCGACGCGTCGGCGCGACCGGTCTCAACCGAGGCCCGCGCAGAGCTGCTGCACCACGCCGACGCGATCGCGCAGTCCGGCGGCACACCGCTGGCCGTCGCGACCCTCGACGCGTCGGGAACCGGAACCCTGCTCGGCGTCATCCACCTGAAGGATGTCGTCAAGGACGGGCTGCGCGACCGCTTCGAGGAGCTGCGCTCGATGGGCATCCGCACCGTCATGATCACGGGCGACAACCCGCTGACCGCTGCCGCGATCGCGAGAGAGGCGGGTGTCGACGACTTCCTCGCCGAGGCGACACCCGAAGACAAGCTCGCCCTGATCCGCAAGGAGCAGGAAGGCGGCCACCTCGTCGCGATGACCGGTGACGGCACGAACGACGCTCCGGCTCTGGCGCAGGCCGACGTCGGCGTGGCGATGAACACGGGCACGTCGGCGGCGAAGGAGGCCGGCAACATGGTCGACCTCGACTCGGATCCGACCAAGCTCATCGACATCGTCCGCATCGGAAAGCAGCTGCTCATCACGCGCGGGGCGCTCACGACGTTCTCGCTCGCGAACGACATCGCCAAGTACTTCGCGATCATCCCGGCGATGTTCGTGGGCGTGTTCCCGGGGCTCGCCGCGCTCAACATCATGCAGCTGTCGTCGCCGGCATCCGCCGTCACGAGCGCGATCGTGTTCAACGCGATCGTCATCATCGTGCTCATCCCGCTCGCGCTGCGGGGAGTGGCCTACCGCGCGGCGAGCGCCTCGTCGATCCTGAGCCGCAATCTCGTCGTGTACGGGCTCGGCGGCGTCATCGCACCGTTCGTCGGCATCAAGCTGATCGACCTCGTCGTCAGCCTCATCCCGGGCTTCTGAGCCCCGTCTGGAGACCTGTCATGTCCACCGCTCGCGCCTCGCTGCGCACCTCCGCCGTCGCCGTCCGCGCGATGATCGTTCTCACCCTCGTGCTCGGAGTCGGGTACACCCTGCTCATCTCGCTGATCGGTCTCGCGCTGCCGGCGCAGGCGAACGGGTCGCTGCTGCGCGACGCCGAGGGCCAGGTCGTCGGCTCGTCGCTCATCGGCCAGTCGTTCGCGGATGCCGACGGCGAGGCGCTGCCGCAGTACTTCCAGCCACGCCCCTCGGCGGCCGGCGACGGCTACGACGCCGCGGCGTCGAGCGGATCGAACCTCGGCCCGAACAACGCCGACCTCGTCGCCGCGGTCGAGGAGCGGCGGGCGACGATCGCCGACCGCGAGGGCGTCGACGTCGCCGACGTCCCCGCGGATGCCGTCACCGCGTCGGCCTCGGGCCTCGACCCGCACATCTCGCCGGCATACGCCGAGCTGCAGGTCGCACGGGTCGCGGCCGAGCGCGGGCTCTCGGCGGCGGAGGTGCGCGACCTCGTCGCCGCGCACACGACGGCCCGCGACCTGGGGTTTCTGGGCGAGCCGCGAGTGAATGTCGTCGAACTGAACCTGGCGCTGGACGGTGTCGCACGGTGACGGCATCCGATCCCGAGGGCGGGCGAGCGCGGATGCAAGGGATGCGGGGCGCCGCGCCGAGGCGGGATGCCGTTCGACGGGGTGTCGCGCCCGATCCCTTGCATCGCGGCTCGAGGGTGCGAGGGCGCCGGGCGATCCGGGCGATCCGGACCCGGGAGAACTAGGGTGATGCCGTGAAGCGGGGACGACTGCGGGTGCTGCTGGGCGCGGCGCCCGGTGTCGGCAAGACCTACGAGATGCTCGAGGAAGGTCGCCGGCTGCAGGATGCCGGAGTCGACGTCGTCGTCGCGATCGTCGAGACCCACGGCCGGGCCGCGACAGCGGCGATGGCCGCGGGCCTGCCGATCGTTCCGCGGCGGCGCCTCGAGCACCGCGGCGTCACCCTCGACGAGATGGACCTCGAGGCCGTCCTCGCCCGAGCTCCGCGCGTCGCGCTCGTCGACGAGCTCGCCCACACCAACGTCGGCGGGTCGCGCAACGAGAAGCGCTGGCAGGATGTCGAAGAGCTGCGGGATGCCGGCATCGACGTCATCACGACCGTCAACGTCCAGCACATCGAGTCGCTGGGCGACGTCGTCGAGCAGATCACCGGCGTCGCGCAGCGCGAGACGGTGCCGGATGCCGTCGTGCGCTCGGCCGACCCGATCGAGCTCGTCGATCTCGCGCCGCCGTCACTGCGCGACCGACTGGCCGCCGGCCTCGTCTACCCCGCCGAGCGGATCGACGCCGCCCTGTCGAACTACTTCCGGCTGGGGAACCTCACCGCCCTGCGCGAGCTCGCGCTGCTGTGGCTGGCCGACGAGGTCGATAGCGCCCTGCAGGACTACCGCGCCGAGCACGGCATCCGGGGCACCTGGCAGGCGCGCGAGCGCGTCGTCGTGGCGCTCACCGGCGGCCCCGAGGGTGAGACGCTCATCCGGCGCGGCGCGCGTATCGTCGACCGCTCGGCCGGCGGCGAGCTGCTGGCCGTCCACGTGTCGGGCCAAGACGGGCTGCGCACCGCCGACCCGGCCGCCCTCGCCGCTCAGCGGGCCCTCGTCGAATCGCTCGGCGGCAGCTACCACCAGGTGGTCGGTGACGACATCCCCGCCGCCCTCGTCGAGTTCGCCCGGTCGGTCAACGCGTCGCAGCTCGTCGTCGGCGTGAGCCGTCGCGGCCGGCTCGCGGCGGCCCTCAGCGGCCCGGGCATCGGTGCCACCGTGATCCGCGAATCGGGCGACATTGACGTGCACGTCGTGACCCACGCCGCCGCCGGCGGTCGCTTCACGCTGCCCCGCGTGGCCGGTGGCGCGCTGAGTGTGCGCCGCCGGATGCTCGGATTCGTGGTGGCGCTGACCGGCGGCCCGCTGCTGACCTGGCTGCTCGTCGCACTGCGGAGTCCCGAGTCGATCACGAGCGACGTGCTGGCGTATCAGCTGCTGGTCGTGGTGGTCGCGCTCGTGGGGGGCCTGTGGCCCGCGGTCTTCGCGGCGGTGATGTCGGGGGTGACGCTCGACTTCTTCTTCGTCGCACCCCTCTACACGGTGACGGTCGCCGACCCTCTGCACACCTGGGCGCTCGCGCTCTACGTCGTGATCGCCCTGCTCGTGAGCGTGATCGTCGACCGGGCTGCCCGGGGCACCCGCGCCGCACGACGCGCCGCCGCCGAGGCCGAGCTGCTCGCCGCGGTCGCGGGCAGCGTCCTGCGCGGCGACGGCTCGATCCCCGCGCTCGTCGCCCGGGCGCGCGAGGCGTTCGGGATGTCGGGAGCCCGCCTGATCGCCGCGGACGGAACCGTGATCGCCGCCGACGGCGAGCCCGTGCGTGACGACCGCCACCTGCGCGTCAACGTCGGACGCGAGGCCGTGCTCGAGCTGCACGGCAGCGAGTCGGAGCAGCTCGACGGCTCGGAACGCCGGCTGCTGGATGTCGTCGTCGCGCAGCTCGCCGCCGCCCTCGAGCAGGCCGACCTGCAGCGGGCCGCGAGGTCGGCCTCGGTGCTGGCGGAGACCGACCGGGTGCGCAGCGCCCTCCTCTCGGCGGCGAGCCACGACCTGAGGCGTCCCCTCGCCGCCGCCGTCGCGGCCCTCGGCGGGCTCCGGGCGGCGGGCCCGGCGCTCGACGAATCCGACCGCGACGAGCTCCTCGCCACCGCCGACGAGAGCCTGGGCACCCTGACCTCGCTCGTCACCGATCTGCTCGACGTCAGCCGCATCGAGGCCGGTGCCCTCGCGGTCGCGCTGCAGCCGGTCGACACCGCCGACGCCGTGCTCGCCGCCGTCGACGAACTCGGTCTGGGCCCGGCTGCCGTCGAGCTGGCCCTCGACGAGGCGATCGATCCCGTACTCGCCGATCCGGTGCTGTTGCAGCGGGTGATCGTGAACGTGCTGGCGAACGCGCACCGTCACTCACCGGCAGACACGCCGGTGCGCATCAGCACGAGCTCGCTGGGCGGGCGGGCGCAGATCCGCGTGATCGACCACGGTCCCGGCATCCCGCTCGAACGTCACGGCGATGTGTTCGCTCCCTTCCAGCGACTCGGCGACACCGACAACACGACCGGGCTCGGGCTGGGGCTCGCGCTGTCGCGGGGTTTCACCGAGGGGATGCAGGGTCAGCTGATGCCCGAGCAGACTCCCGGGGGCGGCCTGACCATGGTGATCGAGCTGCCGCTGGCGTCGTCGGCCGCGCAAGAGGGCAGGATCGAGGCGTGAAGGTCCTCCTCGCCGACGACGACCCGCAGCTCGTGCGGGCGCTGCGCATCACGCTCGCCGCGCACGGGTACGACGTCGTCTCGGCGGGCGACGGCGCCGCCGCGATCGCCGCCGCGGCATCCGAGCACCCCGACGTGATCGTGCTCGATCTCGGGATGCCGCGCCTCGACGGCGTCGCCGTGATCGAGGCCGTGCGGGGGTGGAGCGCCGTGCCCATCATCGTCGTGTCGGGGCGCACGGGGTCGGCCGACAAGGTCGCGGCGCTCGACGCGGGGGCCGACGACTACGTCACCAAGCCCTTCCAGATCGACGAGCTGCTCGCGAGACTGCGCGCGCTGACCCGGCGGGCCGGCGGTGCCGCATCCGTCGCCGTCGTGCGGTTCGCGGATGTCGAGATCGACCGGGCCGCCAAGACCGTCACCCGCGGCGGCGAGCGCGTGCACCTCACTCCGACCGAGTGGCGGATGCTCGACTTCCTCGCGCGCAGCCCGGGAGCGCTCGTGACCCGGCAGGATCTGCTGAAGGAGCTGTGGGGCACCGAGCAGGTCAACGACACCGGCTACCTGCGGCTCTACGTCTCGCAGCTGCGCAAGAAGCTCGAGGCCGACCCGGCCCGCCCCGAGCACCTCATCACGGAGTCGGGCATGGGCTACCGGCTCATCGTCGACTGAATGCTGCTGGGTACGATCGGGCCGTGCCCCTCGACATCCGCCCGCCCAGACCTGACGAGCTGAGCCTCCTCGAGCAGATCGAGAACGATGCCGACGCGCTGCTGCGCGACCTGCTCGACCCGCCGACCTGGTGGCCCGCCCCGACCGGTGCGGAGCGCGCCGCGGAACCGGGCTTCCTGCTCGTCGCGGATGTCTCTGGCGGTGAGGGCGAGGAGGCCGGCGAGAGCGTGATCGCCGGATTCGTCCATGTGCTCGAGCTCGATGGTCATGCCCACCTCGAACAATTGTCGATGTCGCCCGCGCACGGCCGCCGCGGGTACGGCCGCAAGCTCGTCGAGGCGGCGATGGCGTACGCCCGCGACCGCGGGCACGACCGGATGTCGCTGCGCACGTTCGCCGACGTGCCCTGGAATGCCCCGTTCTACGCGCGCCTCGGCTTCGCCGTCACCGAGCCTCGTTCGGGCTTCGAGCTGATGCTCGTCGAGACCGAGAACCGCATGGGCCTCGACGCCCTCGGCCCTCGCGTGCAGATGACTGCGGAGCTGTAAGCGGCCGCGTCAGTCGGAGCCTGAGCGGTCAGCGCCGACGGCAGGTTCGAGAAAGCGGTTGGACCACGCGAACGCGATGAGCTCGCTCCGTGACGACAGTCCGAGCTTCTTCAGGATGCTGCCGACATGCGACTTCACCGTCGCCTCGCTGATGAAGGCGTTGGCAGCTACCTCCGCATTGGACCGGCCCCGGGCGACGAGATCGAACACCTCGCGCTCACGGTGCGAGAGCGGGAGGGACGCCGTCGCAGCTTCGTCGGCCGGGCGCTTCGCAGTGGGGCGGCGGTCCGCAGGCGTCAGGCGCGGCCGCCCCAGACGCCACCCGAGCCACGCGCCCATAACGCTGAGCGTCGTACAGAGCGCGATGGCGTCGATGCCACCGGCGAAGTCCTTGCCGCTGACGGTTCCCCACCGGCCGGAGATCGAGAGCGCGGGAACGGTCAACAACGCACCGACAGCGACCGCGCATACGAGGACCCACGCCAGCACGAGGCGACGGCGCTCGGGAGGGGTGCTCCGCGAAAGGAACGCGGGCAGGGGCAGCAGCAGCGCATAGCCGACCCAGCTCACCTGACTGAAGCGAGCCGGCCAGAACAACAGCTGCACGATGAGCAGGGTAACCAGCAGCACCGCGGACCAGGTCGGACGAACGCCGGCCAGCGCCATGGCGGCAGCGAAGCCGACCATGACCGCGAGGCCGTAAACGGATGTCGCGAAGGTGTCGTCGCGCACGAGTACGACGTCGAGGCGATCCAGCCCCGCCACCGCGAGCCAGAGCGCGAGCGCGAGGAGCCCGGTGATCGGCGCGAGGAACCGCGAAACGAGGGGTGTCATGGGGCGAGGCTATGCCACCGGCGCGGCTCGCTCGCAGCGGATTCGCCCGCTCCGGCACGAGATCATCCGAAGGTCGGACGCTCCTCCCGAAGTCGCACCCGCCTCCGTCAGAAGTCTCGCGTCTCGTCGAACCAGCTCAGCGCGTCCTCCGCGGTGACGCCCAGCGCGATGGGACGCGCCTGGGTCTGCAGCTGCAGCACCGCGTCGCCGACGTCCTCGCGTTCGGTCGTCTCGATGCCGGGCACACTGTTGAAGCGTTCGACGAAGGCGACGATCGCGGCGCGAGCCTCGCCGAGGTCCTGCGACGCGGCGAGCGACGCGAGCGCGGCGTCGTAGGCGGCATTGGCGATCTTCGCTCGTCGGGCGTCCCAGCCCGCGAACGGGCGGCCGTACTCCTGCTGCCACCACTCGGGCTTTCGCAGCTTCACGACCGATGCGTAGTCGTCCCACGGTCGCGTCTTCGCGCGCGCACGCATCTGCGAGCGGAGGACCTTTCCGCCCGCCTCGTCGACGTTGAATGCGATGAACCGCTCGAGCGACGGCCACGTGTCGAGCGACGGCATCCCGTCGAGGTTCGGCACGAAGCGGATCTCGAGACCGCGGAGCGCGTCGAGCTCGCCCAGCGCTTCCCAGTCGGTGAAGCTCCCGTGCAGCGACAGGCTCTCGATCCGGGTGAACTGCCGGAGCGCCGTCAGCGAGATCGGACGACCGAGCGGAGCGCCCGACAGCGTCACCGACTCGACGTCTCGTAACGGACCCAGGTCGGGGACGACGACCGGCTCCCCCGTCGCGCGGCCGAGCGCCGGCAGCAGCGAGAGCGATCGCGGAAGCGCCCCGTCCGTCCGCAGCCGGGCGAGGTCGCCCGCGACGCTGAGGTGGTAGACCGCCGGCATCGTCAGACGCAACGATCCGCGCAGCTCGCCCAGACGGAGGAACAGGCTGTGGATGTCGGAACCCGCGGCATCCACGTCGCGGTCGTCGGCGAACTCGGGCGTCCACGAGAAGTTCTCGATCGGGCGCCGCCGTGCCCAGGCGAAGAAGCCGGCGTCGTTACCGCGATAGACGATGTGTCTGGGCCACGGAGAACCTGCAGGTGTCGCGAAGGGATCGAACGCCGACCAGTCGATCGCGTCGTCCGGCCCGATCTGCAGGTCGACCGGCTTCCCGTCGGCGGGCCCGAGCGAGAGGTCTCCTCGTCCGGGTTGGATCGTGAGGACATGACTGTCGGGACCGGTGAGGTCGAGCCGATACGACCCCCAATCGCTGACGGAACCAGCCGGCTGATCGGTCACATCTCTCGGGCCGGTCATGGGACACCTTTCACACCGGGGACGGTCGGACACTCCCGCCGCAGCATAGCCACCGCCGGAGAAGGATGCCGAGCTGCTGCACGAGACTGGGAGCCATGGCAGGTTTCCATCATGTCGAGCTCTGGGTCAGCGACATCGAGTCCGCCCGCCGGGAATGGGGCTGGTTGCTTCGGCGGGTCGGCTTCGACCTCGAGAGCACGTGGCCGCAGGGCGAGTCGTGGGCCGCGGGCGGGGCGTACCTGACGCTCACCACCTCCCCGAACACGGCCGGCACCGAGCACGACCGTCGGCGCCCGGGCCTGAACCACCTGGCCTTCCGCGGCGGCTCCCCCGCCGAGGTCGACGCGATCATGGCCGACGCCCCGTCCGCAGGTTGGATGCCGCTGTACCAGGAGCGTTACCCGCACGCCGGCGGCCCCCAGCACTACGCCGGCTGGCTCGAGAACGCGGCGGGCTTCAAGGTCGAGGTCGTCGCGGCGGACGAATCACCCCTGCCTGATCGTCGCGCGGGCAGCTGACACCGCACCGCCGATAATGGGCGGATGGAACCGTGGGAGATGCACGCCTGGTACGCCGAGTACCTCGAGGCCTGCAACCGCCACGACCTCGACGCCATCCGCTCCTTCATCGACCCAGAGGTCCGGCGAGCGCACCTGCCGGCCGGCGCCGACGCGTGGATGGCCGACGTCGTCGAGGTGCTCGACGCCTTCCCTGACTGGCAGGTGCGCCGCATCCAGCTCGTCGTCGAGGACGACCGCATCGCCGCGCACGTGCGCGCGAGCGGCACGCACACCGGCCCGTTCCGCGGCATCCGACCCACCCGCCGCCACGTCAATGTGGCGGAGTTCGGGTTCCTGCGGGTGGCGGGAGGGCGCATCGTCGAGCTCGCCGGCACGACCGATCACGCCGCGCTGCTGGCCCAGCTGCGCGACTGACCCGAGAGGAACCCCATGACCGACATCGCCTGGTCCGCCGGATCGTGGACCAACGAGCCCGCCGCCGCGACGCTCGACGGCCACGACCTGCTCGTCACGGCGCACGAGGGAAGCGATGCCTGGCGCGTGACGTCGTACGGGTTCGTGCACGACGACGAGCACGCCCTGCTCGCGCCGATGGCACAGGGCACCGCGGTCGAGGTCGCGTTCGTGCTCGACTTCTCGGCGCAGTTCGATCAGGCGGGCGTCTTCCTGCGCGTCGACGACGAGACGTGGATCAAAGCCGGCGTCGAGCACAGCGACGGCACCGACAGCCTGGGCGCGGTCGTGACCCGCGGGATGTCTGACTGGTCGCTCTCCCGCGTCGCCGACTGGGCGGGCCGAGTCGTCACGGTGCGCGCGAGCCGGTCGGGCGACGCCGTCACGATCAGAGCCCGCGTCGACGACGAGGACTGGCGCCTCGTCCGGGTGGCGCCGCTCGACCCGGCGGCGGAGGTCGCTGCCGGACCGTTCTGCTGCGCGCCGACGCGCGCCGGGCTCACGGTTCGATTCGTGTCGTGGCGGAGCGTGGCTGCCGACCCGTCGCTGCATCCCGACCACTGAGCCGCCGGCGCACCCACCAGTCGATGCCGGCCGCGCCCCACGCCGCGGCGAGCCCGCCGACGATCACGATGCCCTGCATCGCCAACGCGTAGCCGCCGCTCGTGACGTTCGCCTCGACCAACCGCGGACCGACGATCGGCGGCACCAGCGCGACGACCATGACGACCCATGACAACGGATGCCGCCCCCGCGCGACCACCCAGCCGCCCACGCCGGCGAGCAGCGCGATGAACCCCTGGTTGAGCACGACCGCCCACAGCGGGTCGAGGTGCGCGAGGTGACCGGCTCCGCGCAGCAGCCCGAACGTCGCCCACAGGAAGAGGGCGACGCAGGCGAGCGTCACCCCGCCGACGCGACGCATCGGCGAGGTGGGCAGCAGCGCGAACGCGGCGACGAGGGTCGCGACGACGAGAACGAACTGGAACGTGTCGACGTACGGCATGTCGTTCGTGATGGTGCCGGCGTACATCTCGGCCTGCACGATCGCCGAGAAGTCCGACGCGACGGCGAGGTACGTCGCGAACGTCGCCGCGACGATCGCCGCCCCGTAGCGGGCACCCCGATCGAAACGCAGGCCGTCATCCATGGGTGTGAGAGTAGCCTGATCGCCGAGCGCCGAGCGAGGGGAGCAGCGTGACCGACGCCGATCGCAACGAGACCGACGCCTCTTGGGCGAGCCGCCGACCGTCGCGTCGCGACTTCCTCCGCCGTGCGGGCCTCGGGGCTGCGGGCCTTGCGGTCGGGGGCTCGGCCGGTGCCGCGGTGACGGCGGCGATGACCGCCCATCCGCCCGAGTTCGCGCCCCTCGCCGCGCGGAACGTCGCCGGCTTCGACCACGTCGTGGTGCTCATGTTCGAGAACCGCAGCTTCGACAACCTCCTCGGCCACCTCTACACGGCCGACGAGAAGAGTGCGGCCGACTTCGACGGCATCCTGCAGGGCGACTACGCCAACACCGCTCCCGACGGCACGGTCGTGCCCGCGCACGTCTACACGGGCGCGACCGACCACATCATGCAGCAGCCGCAGCCCGACCCGGGCGAGACCTACCCGCACGTCAACACGCAGCTGTTCGGGACGATCGACCCGCCCGCCAACGCCGACATCGCCCGCAATGGGCTGCAGCCGCCGTACAACGCGCCCGCCGCGGGGAGCGCGCCGCGCAACGACGGGTTCGTGCACGACTACATCGTCAACTACCGCCTCGCGAAGAAGCGCGAGCCCACCGTCGACGAGTACACGACGGCCATGGGCGGCTTCTCGCCCGAGATGCTGCCGGTGATCTCGACGCTCGCCCGCGAGTTCGCCGTCTACGACCGCTGGTTCGCCGGGGTGCCGTCGCAGACCTTCTCCAACCGCAGCTTCTTCCATGCCTCCACCTCGCACGGCTACGTCGTCAACCACACCGGCGACAACTACGACAAGTGGATCGACGCGCCCGCGGCGCCGACGATCTTCAACCGCCTCGAAGACGCCGGCCTGTCGTGGCGTGTCTACTACGACGCGACGCAGCTCGTGTCGCTGACCGGCATGCTCCACGCGCCCGTGCTCGAGCGGTACTGGAAGACCAATTTCCGCGTCATGGAGCAGTTCTACGAGGATGCCGCGAACGGCGAGCTGCCCGACTACGCCTTCATCGAGCCGCGCATGGTGTTCAACCACAACGACATGCACCCGCCGTGGGGCGCGACCCGCGAGGGCGAGCTCGAGCTGCCCGACGGCAGCCGCATCCGCATCACCAACAGCGCCGACAGCGACGTGCGCGCCGGCGACAAGCTCGCGCAGGACGTGTACGACGCGATCCGCACGAGCGCGTCGGCATCCGGTTCGAACGCGATGAACACCGCGCTCGTCATCACCTTCGACGAGCACGGCGGCACCTTCGACCACGTCGCCCCACCGGCCGCGCCACCGCCCGACGCGAGCGGCCCCGGCGAGATGGGGTTCGCCTTCGACCGCCTCGGTCTGCGGGTGCCGGCCATCGTGGTGAGCGCGTACACCGCGGCCGGAACCGTGATCCACGACGAGATGCACCACGGCTCGGTGATCAACACGCTGTGTCGTCTGCACGGGCTGCGGCCGCTCAACGTCCGCGACGAGACCGCGAACCCGATCTTCAACGCGGTCAACCTCACGACGCCGCGTCAGCCCTACACCTGGCCGCAGCCGCAGTCGCTCTATGCCCCGCCGAACCCCGAGAAGGGGACGGCGAAGGCCCCCGACGAGAAGCACCACAAGCGGCCGCTCACCCCGCCGGCGCGAGGACTGCTCGGGCTGCTGACGTCGCGCTTCGACCCCGGCAGCACCCTGCCCGCGACGTACGGCGAGGCATACGACGCGCTCGTCGAGCACGGCACGGGCCTCTTCGGCGCGTACAACACCCCCTGACACACCGGCCCGAGCCGTCGAGTCGCCGCAAAGCGCGGATGCCGGACCTCCCGCATCCGCGTTTTCTGGCGACTCGACGGTTCTGCGCGCCAACTAGACTGATCGCGTCCGGCATCCCGAGTCCTGGAGTCCAGCCGCGTGAGCACCCCTGTCGCAGATACCGTCGAGAACGCCACCGCTACTCCGGAGCGTGAGCAGCCCTACGGAGCCCTGGGCCTCAAGCCCGACGAGTACGCCAAGATCCGCGAGATCCTCGGCCGCCGCCCCACCTCGGGTGAGCTGGCGATGTACTCGGTCATGTGGAGCGAGCACTGCTCCTACAAGTCGAGCAAGAACTACCTGCGCCGCTTCGGCCAGAAGGTCTCCGACGAGATGAAGACCCGCCTCATGGTGGGCATGGGCCAGAACGCGGGCGTCGTCGACGTCGGCGAGGGCTGGGCGGTGACCTTCAAGGTCGAGTCGCACAACCACCCGAGCTACATCGAGCCGTTCCAGGGCGCCGCGACCGGCGTCGGCGGCATCGTCCGCGACATCATCTCGATGGGCGCGCGGCCCGTCGCCGTCATGGACCAGCTGCGCTTCGGCGCCATCGACCACCCCGACACCGCGCGCGTGGTGCACGGCGTCGTCAGCGGCATCTCGTTCTACGGCAACTGCCTGGGCCTGCCGAACATCGGCGGCGAGACGGTCTTCGACTCGGTCTACCAGGGCAACCCGCTCGTGAACGCCCTCGCGGTGGGCGTCATGCGCCACGAGGACATCAAGCTCGCCAACGCCACCGGCGCGGGCAACAAGGTCGTGCTGTTCGGCGCCCGCACGGGCGGCGACGGCATCGGCGGCGCATCGATCCTCGCCTCCGACACCTTCGCCGACGGCGGGCCGACCAAGCGCCCCGCGGTGCAGGTCGGCGACCCGTTCGCCGAGAAGGTGCTCATCGAGTGCTGCCTCGAGCTGTACGCGGGCGAGCTCGTCGAGGCCATCCAAGACCTCGGCGCCGCCGGCATCTCGTGCGCCACGAGCGAGCTCGCCGCCAACGGCGGATCGGGCATGCGGGTCGACCTCGAGAACGTGCTGCTGCGCGACCCATCGCTCACGCCCGAGGAGATCCTCATGAGCGAGAGCCAGGAGCGGATGATGGCGATCGTCGCCCCCGAGAAGCTCGACGCCTTCCTCGCCGTGGTCGGCAAGTGGGATGTCGAGACGAGCGTGCTCGGCGAGGTGACCGGCGACGGCCGCCTGCAGATCTTCTGGCACGGCGAGCAGATCGTCGACGTCGACCCCTCGACCGTCGCGGTCGACGGCCCGGTCTACGACCGGCCGGTCGCCTACCCGACCTGGATCGACGGGCTGCAGGCCGACTCGGCGGCATCCCTCCCCCGCGCCACCGACGGCGGCGCCCTGCGCGAGCAGTTCCTGCAGCTCGTGGCGAGCCCGAACCTCGCCGACACGTCGTGGATCACGAACCAGTACGACTATTACGTGCTCGGCAACACCGCGCTCAGCTTCCCCGACGACGCCGGAATGATCCGCGTCGACGAGGAGTCGGGCCTGGGCTTCGCGATCGCGACCGACTGCAACGGGCGCTACTGCCAGCTCGACCCGTACGCGGGCGCGCAGCTGGCCCTCGCCGAGGCGTACCGCAACGTCGCCGTCACGGGCGCCACCCCGACCGCGGTGACCGACTGCCTCAACTTCGGCAGCCCCGAGAACCCCGAGGTCATGTGGCAGTTCGGCCAGGCCGTCGACGGACTCTCCGACGCCTGCCTCGAGCTCGGCGTGCCGGTCACCGGCGGCAACGTGTCGTTCTACAACCAGACCGGCGACCAGCCGATCTTCCCGACTCCCGTCGTGGGTGTGCTCGGCATCGTCGACGACGTCGCCCGCCGCATCCCGTCGGGCTGGCAGGATGCCGGCGAGAACATCTACCTGCTCGGCACGACCGCCGAGGAGCTCGACGGCTCGGCCTGGGCCGACACGATCCACGGCCACCTCGGCGGGCGTCCCCCGAGAGTCGACCTCGCCGCCGAGAAGCGTCTGGCCGGCCTCATCCAGGCCGCCTCACAGCAGGGCCTCGTCTCTTCCGCGCACGATCTGTCGACGGGCGGCCTCGGCCAGGCCCTCGCCGAGGCGACCACCCGTTTCGGTGTCGGCGCCCGCGTCTGGCTCAGCGAGATCGTCGAGCGCGATGGCGTCGACGTGGCGACGGCGCTGTTCAGCGAGTCGACCGGTCGCGTCATCGTCTCGGTCCCGCGCGAGGAGGACGTGAAGTTCCGCGGCCTCTGCGAGGGCCGCAACTACCCCGTCATCCGTATCGGCGTGACGGATGCCGCCGAGGGTGTCGAGTCCGTGCTCGACATCCAGGGTCTGTTCTCGGTGCCCGTGGCTGAGATCCGTGCCACGTCGCGCGCGACCCTGCCGGCCGCCTTCGGCGAGATCGTCGACGAGGTGCCGACGTCGTGAGCGTGTCATGAGCGGGCGTGACCTGACGCCGCAGGGCGAAGACGACGAGTACGCCGGGTTCGCCCGGGGGCGCTCGCGTCGCATGCGCGTGACCGCGTGGGTCGCGATCATCTCGCTGATCGTCGTGGGCGGCGGCTCGACCGTCTTCGCACTGCTCTTCGGCTGATACGGCTCAGGGGCGCGCAGAGCGGGTATGCCCGAAGACGCGGGTGCGGCGAGGTGCGTAGGCTGAAGGAGTGGATCCGATCCTCGCGCTCGCGGCCGAATGGTGGTGGATCGCGCCGGCGGGAGCCAGCGCGGGCGCCCTCGGCTGGGCTGGCCTGCGCCGCAGACGCCCTTCGCAGCGCCGTCTCGAGCTCGATGCCGCGCAGCTCGACCTCCGCCGCGCACAGCAGGGCGTCACGCACGCCCGCGCGCAGCTCAAGGTTGCCCGCGCCGAGCTGATGCGCGCACAGGCCGAGAAGGCGACCCCTCGCGCGACGGCGGGCGCGGTTCCGGAAGCACGACGTCGGCTGCAGGTCGCGGAGCGTCAGGCGCGCGCCGCCGTCGCGGAGCTGAAGGCGCGCCGCGCGGGCGTGCAGGCGGCGCGCGCGATGATGCCGGCATCGCGCAAGGAGATCGACCGGATGCCGCTGGCCAGGCTGATGGCCGAGCACGACGCGCTCCTGGCTCGCTGGATGGACTACGAGACCGATGCTGCGAAGGCGATCGGGTTCCCGATGATGCTCGATGCGCGCTGGCCTCCGATGGATCTCTTCCTCCGCGAGCACCAGCAGGCATCGTGGCTGCGTCCGGCCTCACGCGATGCGCGCATGGCGCCGGCCGATTACAGCGCGTACCGCGAGGCGGTCCGTCGGGCAACCCACGCCTTCGATGCCGCTGAGCGCGCCGCCTGGCAGGGCACGCCGCGCGAGCTTCCCGAGCCCGACGACCGTTCACCCGACTGGGCGGAGGTCGCGCAAGACCTCCTCGACAATGCGCAGCGCGCGATCACGCGCTCGACCGAGATGTGGAACCGGATGCGGCGCGACCGGCCGTCTCGTCCCGACCGGCCGTCTCGTCCCGACCGGCCCGAGTGACGCCACCGCGCAGGGCTAGCATGGCGGGGTGGATGGATTCTGGCCCGGGCTGTGGGAGTTCGCCGGCAGCTACTGGTGGCTGATCTTCATCATCGGACCCGCCGCCGGCGGCGCGGCGAAGGCTCTCGAGCAGTCTGCGCGTCGACGGCATAAGCGCCGTCTCGAGATCATCCGCGCGAAGGCCGAAGCGAAGAGCATCATGCGATCGGGCGCGGTCCGCGCCGGCGACGCGACGCCGGTCGCCGCGGACGACGAACAACTGAGCACCGGCGCTCGCCTGCAACAGCTTTTCCACGCCCATGACGACCTGACGCACCGCTGGCTCGAGTACGAACTCGACGTCGCGAAGCTCATCGCCTTCCCGGCCATGAGCGACGGGCGACAGCCGCTCACCGCCGCCTTCCTGCGTGCGAAGAAGGTCGCCGACGGCCTACGACCGCCGACGACGTCAGTCCGCATCGGTGCCGCCGACCTGACGGCCTACCGCGATGCGCTCACCGACGCCGAGGTCGCGTTCGACGTCGCGGAACGCGATGCCCGCCGTCAGCGCGATCGAGCTTTCAGCGAGCCGGAGCGCCGTCGACTCGACACGGCCAAGCGTCTGCTCAACGTCGCGGTGGACGAAGCTGCCACGCCCGCCGAGCGCCGGACGGCGTACGAGCGCGTTCGAGCCGAGCTCGACGGGCTCATCGCGGTGTCGGATGCCGCGATGGAGCGCCTAGCCGAGAAGGCCGCGCTGCAGCTCCCCCCGACGGCGTCCTGACGCACGAAACCCCCGGGATGGCTCCCGGGGGTTTCGTCTCCGTCAGGGGGTCAGCTGGTCTGCAGGCCGTCGACCTGGCTGCCGTACTCCTCGAGCCAAGCGGTGATCGCCTCGGCTTCCTTGCCCTCGCCGTACTGGTTGACGACCATGTCCTCGAGCGCGGCGTACTGCTCGTCGTCCAGCTTGATCTTGCCGATCAGCTCGGCCGCCTCGGGGTGCTCGTCGGCGAAGCCGGACGTCGCGAGGAAGTGCAGGGCCTCGGTGTCGCCCATCGCGCCGCGCGGGTCTTCGAGGTCCTTGAGGCCGTAGCGCTCGTTGGCCCAGAACGGACGCCACGACGTCACGACGATGTCGCGCTGCGCGGCGATCGCCGTGTCGAGCTCGGTGAGCATCGCGGCGGTCGACGAGGTGACGAGCTCGTACGTGCCGTCGAGGCCGTACTCGGGGATCATCGACTCCTGCGTCTGCTTCGTGAGGCCTGCGCCCGGCTCGATGCCGTAGATCTGGCCGCCGAAGCGGTCGGCGTTGGCGGCGAGGTCTTCGATCGAGGTGATGTCGACGTACTCGGGCACCGCGATCGTGAGCTTGGCGTTGTCGTAGTAGGCGCCGAGGTCGTCGATCTGGTCGCCGTAGCGCTCCATGTACGAGGCGTGGGTCAGTTCGGGCCATGCCGACGGGTAGATGTCGACGTCACCCTGCGCGAGACCGGCGTAGAGCGGCCCCGCCTCGGTGAGCTCCTGCATCTCGACGGTGTAGCCGAGCTGCTCGAGCTGGTTCTCGAGCAGGTATGCGGTGCTGAGGCCGTCGGTCCACGAGGGCAGGTAGCCCAGCGTGATGGTGCCCTTGCTGTCGCCGTTCTCGCCAGAGCCGCCTTCGGCCTGGTTACCGCTCGCGCATCCGGCGAGGGCGAGGGATGCCGCGGCGCCGAGCGCCACGATCCCGGTGAGGTGTCGCTTGTTCATCGTGTGCCTTCCGTATGGATTCATTCGTTCCGTATGGGTGGTGCAGGGAGGATACGTTCGGGTGCCGCGGCTCAGGCGGCCGGGGCGAGCTCGCGCTTCTCCGCGGCGGTCGCGGCGGCTGCCGCCGTGCGACGACGACCGATCGCGCCGAGGACCGACCCCTTCTGGCCCTTCATGTCGCCGAGAGCGGACGTGAGGCGGTCGAGGTAGATCGCGAGGATGACGACGCTGAGCCCCGCTTCGACACCGGTGCCGATGTTGACGGTCGACATCGCCTGGACGATCTCCTTGCCGAGGCCGGGGGCGCCGGCGATTCCGGCGATGACGGCCATCGAGAGCGCGAGCATGATCACCTGGTTGACGCCGGTCATGATCGTCGGCATCGCGAGGGGCAGCTGGACGCCGCGCAGGATCTGGCCCGGCGTCGCGCCGAACGCGTGCCCGGCCTCGACGGTCTCGGAGTCGACGCTGCGGATGCCGAGCTCGGTCAGACGCACGCCCGGGGGCAGCGCGAAGATCACGGTGGCGACCAGACCCGGCACGAAGCCGATGCTGAAGAACACGATCGCGGGGATCAGGTACACGAACCCGGGCATCGCCTGCATCAGGTCGAGCACGGGCTTGATGACCGCGCTGAAGCGGTCGCTGCGGGCGGCGAGGATGCCGAGGGGCACGGCGATGACGACGGCGATGATCGTCGCGATGAGCACGAGCGCGAGCGTCTGCATCGCCGTGACCCACTGCCCCACGCCGAGGATGATCGCGAACGAGATAGCCGTGCCGATCGCGAACTTCCACGACCGCAGGAACCAGCCGAGCAGCGCGGCGACGACGATGACGACGACGATCGGGGCGCTCAGCAGCAGGTCGGCGAGCGAACCGACGAGCCAGCCGACGGCGGTGGAGATCGCGCCGAGCAGCCACGAGACGTTGTCGCGGATCCAGTCGACCGCGACCTCGGCCCACTGGCCGAGCGGAATACGGAAACCATCCATCAGCGCACCTCCCCGTTCTGGAGGGCGGCACCGTCGACGGCGGTCGCCTCCGCGAGCACTTCGTCGATCGCGGCCTGCGGCATCGGCTGCAGGGGGATCGTGATCTCCTCCGTCGCGCCGGGGCCGGGGCCGAGGGCGGCGAGGAGGGTGATGCGCGGGATGACGCCGACGAGGCGTCCGTCTGCATCGGTGACGGCGAGCGGCAGCGGCGACTCGACGGCCGGGACGAAGAGGTTCATGAGCACCTCGTCCTGGCTGACGGTCTGCGGGGCCGGCTTGATGACCGATGAGAGCGCCGACTCGCCGCGACGGACCAGCTTGACCGCGTCGCGATCGGTGACGACACCGAGGAGTTTGCGGTCGCGGCCGACGACGTAGGCCGCCGACATGAAGGCATCCCGCATCTGCTTGAGGGCAACGCGGGGTCCTGCCGATTCCGCGACGACGGGCCGCGGGCGCTCCATGACGTTCGCGGCCGTGAGGACGCGGGCACGGTCGACGTCCTGGACGAACTGCTCGACGTAGTCGTTCGCCGGGTCGGTCAGGATGTCTTCGGGCGTGCCGATCTGCACGATGCGACCGTCGCGCATGACGGCGATGCGGTCGCCGAGGAACATCGCCTCGTTGAGGTCGTGCGTGATGAAGATGATGGTCTTCTGCAGCTTCTGCTGCAGTTCGAGCAGCTGCTCCTGCATCTCGCGTCGGATGAGCGGGTCGAGCGCGCTGAAGGCCTCGTCCATGAGCAGGATGTCGCTGTCGGCGGCGAGCGCGCGGGCGATGCCGACACGCTGCTGCATTCCGCCGGAGAGGGCCGAGGGCAGCTTGTCGCCCCAGCCTTCGAGGCCGACGAGCGCGAGGATCTCCTCGGCCTTGGCCAGGCGCTCGGCCTTGCCGACACCCCGCAGCTCGAGCGGGTAGGCCACGTTCGCGGCGACGGTGCGGTGCGGCAGCAGGGCGAAGTGCTGGAAGACCATCGCGATGCGCTCGCGACGGATGCTGCGCAACCGGGCGGGCGCGACATCGGTGATCGAGTCGCCCTTCACGGTGATCGTTCCGGCGGTGGCGTCGTGCAGGCCGTTGAGCATGCGGATGAGCGTCGACTTGCCCGAGCCGGAGAGGCCCATGATGACGAAGATCTCACCCGGCTGCACGGTGAACGAGGCGTCGATGACGGCGGCGGTTCCGGCGTCGGCGATCTCGTTGCGCTGGGCTCCGGCCCGCAGCTTCTCGACGACGGACTTCGGGTTGCGCCCGAAGACCTTGTACAGATTCTTGGCTTCCAGCGCGGGGGAGGTCATTTCCCCCGAAGAAGACGGACTGGTCACAGGTCACCTCGGCAGCCGGTGCAGGCTGCATCGGTTACGCCCGGGTGGCGGCCTCTCGGCGCGTCTTGCGACGGCGTCTCGGCTGCGGATGTCGGACCCACGAGCACAGGCCGCCGACCATACGCTCGCCGGTCTGGCACCCACAGGGACTGCCACCAACGACCGCGGACTGGTCGGGTAGGGGCCCGCTGTGGGCCGCATCCAACGTTTCACGTTCCCGGGGAGGTCGCAAATCGAACCGACGATTTGACCCCTGATCGGCACTTCCGGTAAACGCGCGCGCCCGCGCAGGCAAACCGGTGGTCTTTCTCAGGTAACTGTATGTGTAGTACACGTACAGTTTGTCCATGACTCGCACGCCTATCCCCCCGACGACCCGCACCGTCACACCCGTCGCTCGCGGAGAGATCGACGCGGCGGCTGATCTGCTGACCCGCGCGTTCGCCGAAGACGCCCCGACGCGGGCCCTCCTGCAGGAACGCGGCGACGACGAACGCGCGCGCCACCGCCTGTTCCGCGCCGTCCTCCTCGGTGGTCCGTTGCAGAACGGCACGGTCGACGGTGTGCGCGATCCCGACACCGGCAGGCTCCTCGGCGTCGCGGTGTGGTCCGCCCCCGGCGAGACCGGGATGCGCACGGCCGCCCTGCCGGAGTACGTGCGGGCGATCGGCCTCGGCGGTCTGGCCCGGGCTCTTCGCGTCTCGGACGCGATCGACGCGCACCGGCCGGCCGTGCCGCACTGGTACCTCAAGGCGGTCGGCGTCGCGCCGGACGCTACCGGCGGCGGCATCGGCAGAACACTGCTCGCGTCACGACTCGAGGTCGTCGACGCCGACGGCTCGCCCGCGTACCTGGAATCGTCTAACGCCCGCACGACCGCGCTCTATCGTCGGCACGGCTTCGTGCCCCTGACGAGGGTCCCCTGGCCCGACGGGGCCGGACCCCTGGCCATGTGGCGCGGCGGCCACGCGGAGTCGAGCGGAGCAGATGGTGCGTCCCAGTAATCGCGAGCTCATCGTCGACGCGGCCGTCGAGCTGTTCGCAGACTCGGGCGCGGATTCGGTCACCTTCGACGACCTCGCGGCACGGACCGGGCTGACAAAGAGCGGCATCGTCTACCACTTCGCCACGCGGCAGCTGATCCTCGAGGCCGTCGCGGGGCGACTGATCGACGGCTGGGCGGAGTCAGCGGCATCCCATCTCGCCGGAGCGCCCGACGATCCTCCGCACCGGCTCGCTGCTTTCGTCGCCGGCATGCTCGAAGGAGATGCGACACCCGCCGAACTGCGGCTGGCGGTCGAGACCCTCGGCGGGCGACGGATGCACGACGGATGGCAGGGCATCCGGGGGCACTGGCTGCAGCCGGAAGGCGCGACGCCCGCACAGCTGACCGCCGTGGCGGCGGCGCTCGGACTGTGGGTGAGCCGCGCGACGGGGTTCCTCGATCTCGACGCCGGTCAGCGCGCCGGCATCGAACGATCGATCCGGCAGCTCGCGGCAGCGGGTGACTGAGGCTCAGTCCGCGATGTCCTCCGCCGCGATGCGGTGGTGGCGGATGACCTCGGCGACGACGAATCCGAACCACTTCTCCGCGAACTCGGGGTCGAGGTCGGCCTCCTCGGCGAGGCGCCGCAGGCGGGCGACCTGCCGTTCTTCGCGACCGGGATCGGATGCCGGCATGCCGTGAGTCGCCTTGAGCTCGCCGACCTGCTTCGTGCAGCGGAACCGCTCCGCCAGCATGAACACGAGCGCGGCGTCGATGTTGTCGATGCTCGCGCGCAGGCGATGGAGTTCGGTCGTGGCGTCGGTCATGGTGGCTCCTCCCCCGCCGACCCTATCTGCTCGACGGGCGAGCGCGATCCCACCGCGGCGCTGTAAGCCGCGCCCCTAGAGTGTGACCATGACGAAGCCTCGCCCGAGCACCCCGGCCCCCGCGGCCCCCACCGCCCCGGTGTCCGCAGCGGCCACGCGTGATCAGCCCCTCTGGGGAGCGCTGTCCCGCCCGTTCGCGGCCGGCTTCTTCCTCGCTCTGGGCGCCCTCGCGGCGATCGTTCTGGGGCTGGCGATCTCGAGCCTGTCGACGGTCCTCATCTACGTCGCGATCGCGTTGTTCGTCGCGCTGGCGCTCGACCCGGTGGTGCGGTTCCTCGTGCGCCGCGGCATCCCGCGCGCCTGGGGCATCGTCATCACGTTCGCCGCGCTCGCGCTCATCATCGCCGGCATCCTGTGGGTCGTCCTGCCACCGGTGGTGCGCCAGGTCGAACAGTTCGCCAAGGATGTGCCGTCGATCGTCAACGACATGCTGCGCAGCGATACGGTGCGCTGGCTCGAGAACACGTTCGGCGACAGCCTGAGCGACGTGCTGAACGAGGTGCAGAGCTTCGTCACCAACCCGTCGAACATCGCCGCGATCGGCGGCGGGCTGCTGCAGGTCGGCGTGAACGTCGTGACCGCCATCTCGGGGTCGATCATCGTGCTCGTGCTCAGCCTGTACTTCCTGGCGTCGCTCCCCCGCATGAAGAACGCGCTGGTGCGCATCTCGCCCGCACGCTCCCGCTCGACCGTCGCCGACATGACCCGGCAGATCACCGAGTCGATCGGCGGCTACCTGTCGGGCATGGTCGTGCTCGCCCTCATGAACGCGACCTTCGGCTTCATCCTGCTGACCATCCTCGGGGTGCCGTTCGCGGCCCTGATGGCTGTGCTCGCGTTCGCGATCACGCTGATCCCGCTCGTGGGAACGGTGATCTTCTGGGTCGGGGCATCCGTCATCACGCTGCTGACGAATCCCACCGCGCCGTTGCCGGCGATCATCTTCGCGGCCGCGTACCTGCTGTACATGCAGGTCGAGGCATACGTCCTCACCCCGCGCGTCATGAACCGCACCGTCTCGGTTCCCGGATCGCTCGTGGTCATCGGGGCTCTCGTCGGCGGCACCCTGTTGGGTCTGCTGGGCGCGCTCGTCGCGATCCCCGTCACGGCGTCGATCCTGCTGATCATCAACCAGATCGTCATTCCGCGTCAGGACGCGAAGAAACTGCCGCACTGACTCTGATAGCGGCCCCCGTTCGCGGGACCGGGAATCACGCCACCGGCAGGATGCAGGTCGGGCTGGGGGCTGCGACGCGGTGACGCACGCGCCCCGGCACCCCGGTTCGCGGGTCGCGCGTCATCGACACCACCTCGCCCGAGAGCTGCCCGGCGACGAGCAGGGTGTCTCGGACGACGACGTGGTGGCGCGGCCAATCGACGCCGGCATCGACGAGGGCGAGTTGCTCGAGCCGGTCACCGGTGCCGCGAACGCGCAGCACCCCGAGGGTGTTGCTGCCGCGGATGCCCGCGTAGACGGTCTCACCGTCGGGCGTCATGGCGATCTCAGCAGCCGTGTCGTCGTCGAGGGAACCGATGAGGCCTGTCGCCGACAGCATCCGCCATTCCCCGGCGCGATCTGCGCCGAGCACGAACACCTCGCGAGATAGTTCCGTGAGGACGTACAGGTGACCGCTCGGATGCCAGAGGGTGTGACGCGGTCCGCTGCCGAGCGGCAGCGTGACCTGCCCGACGAGCCGGAGCCCGCGCGGACTGTCACGCCAGAACCGCACGAGGTCGAGCCCCATGTCGGTCGTCACGATCAGACCGCCCGGCAGGTGACGCGCCTGGTGCGACCGAGACGGGCGTGCGGCCTCGGATTCCTGATCCGGACCGGGATGCGGCGCGGCGGGCGCGTCCGAGCCGGGCACCAGATGGGCGAACTCGGGACCGGCGGCCTCGCGCAGAGCCCGCGCGGCAGCGGCGAGATCGAGGTCGTCCGCGGCCGGCTCCGCCGAAGCAACGGGTCCGTAGGGGTCGACCGCGGCGGGCGCGATCACCGGAGCCGACGGGACGCCGGCGTCGTCGATGCTCATGCGGACGACGCGGCCGTCGCTCCAGCAGCTGGCGACGAGCGAGGCTCCGTCGGGGGCGACGGCGACGTGACACACGGCCTCACCGGCGGCGACCGGGCGCCCGAGCGGCATCCACGCGTCGGGACCCGTGCGCCGGTAGGCCTGCACCTCACCGCGGAACTCGAGCGCGGCGTAGACGACGTCCAGACGCGGATGGCGGGCGAGCCACGACGGCGACGACGCGGCCACGACCTCGGTGCGCAACGAGAGCTGGCCGTCCGCGGTCGGGCCGTCGGGGTCGCCGGCGTGGACCAGGCCGATGCCCGCGGCATCGCCGCCCATGTCGGTGGTGTAGCCGCCGAGCAGCAGCCGCACGTCAGTCGACGAGGTCGTGGCGGACGATGACGGCGTCGCGGGCGGGCCCGACACCGATCACCGAGATGCGCGTGCCGCTCATCTTCTCGAGCGCCAGCACGTACTCCTGGGCGGCGATGGGGAGGTCGTCGAACGTGCGCGCCGTCGAGATGTCTTCCTTCCAACCGGGGAAGTACTCGAGCACCGGCTTGGCGTGGTGGAAGTCGGACTGGTTGACCGGCACCTCGTCGAACCGCTCGCCGTCGACGTCGTATGCGACGCACACCGGGATGCGGTCGAGCCCGGTGAGGATGTCGAGCTTGGTGAGCACGAGGTCGGTGATGCCGTTGATCCGCGTCGCGTACCGCGTGATCGGGGCGTCGTACCAGCCGACACGGCGGGGGCGGCCGGTCGTCGTGCCGAACTCGAATCCGCGCGACCGGAGGAAGTCGCCGTTCTCGTCGAACAGCTCGGTCGGGAACGGGCCCGACCCGACGCGCGTCGTGTACGCCTTGACGATGCCGACGATGCGGTCGAGACGGTTGGGTCCGACGCCCGCACCGGTGGCGGCGCCGCCGGCCGTCGCCGACGACGACGTGACGAAGGGGTAGGTGCCGTGGTCGACGTCGAGCATGGTCGCCTGCCCGCCCTCGAAGACGACGACGTCGCCGTTGTCGAGCGCGTTGCTCAGCAGCAGGCCCGTGTCGCACACCATGGGCCGCAGACGCTCGGCGTACGAGAGCAGGTCTTCGACGATCTCGTCGGCGGTGATCGCACGGCGGTTGAACACCTTGACCAGCAGGTGGTTCTTCTGGTCGAGGGCTCCCTCGACCTTCTGGCGCAGGATGTTCTCGTCGAAGAGGTCTTGCACGCGGATGCCGACGCGGTTGATCTTGTCGGCGTAGGCCGGTCCGATGCCGCGACCGGTGGTGCCGATCTGGCGCTTGCCGAGGAAGCGCTCGGTCACCTTGTCGAGCGTGCGGTGGTACTGCGTGATGAGGTGCGCGTTGGCGCTGACCTTGAGGCGCGAGATGTCGAGCCCGCGCGCCGACAGCGCCTCGAGCTCGGCGAAGAGCACCTCGAGGTCGACGACGACGCCGTTGCCGATGACGGCGTTGACGCCCGGCGAGAGGATGCCGCTCGGCAGCAGGTGCAGGGCGTACTTCTCGTCACCGATGACGACGGTGTGCCCGGCGTTGTTGCCGCCGTTGAACTTGACGACCCAGTCGGTGCGATCGCCCAACAGGTCGGTGGCCTTGCCCTTGCCCTCGTCGCCCCACTGGACGCCGACGATGACGATTCCCGGCATGCGGATCTCCCTTTCTGTCGAGGAGGGATTGCACCCCATCCTATCGACACGGGCGCAACCCCCTTACGGCGATCGCAACACGCGCGCCAGAGTGGGGATGCAGATCGCATACCCACACCAGACGCCTATGGAGGAGGGTCTCATGCACCACCGGCTCGCCACAGCGGTCGGCGCGGTCCTGTTGCTACTGACGTCGTCGTTCGCACTCGCGGGGTGCGGGCTGTCGATACCGACCGACCCGTCGGGCACGCTCACCTCGGTCGAGGGAGGGACGCTTCGGGCCGGGGTATCCCCCGACGGCGAATGGGTGCAGGTCGACGGCGAAGAACCGCAGGGCAGCGAGCCCGATGCGATCCGAGCCTTCGCCGACTCGCTCGACGCCGACGTGGAATGGACCGTCGGGTCGGAGGAGGCGCTCGTGCGCGAACTCGAGAACGGCGGGCTCGATCTCATCGCGGGCGGCATCACCGACCAGACCCCGTGGACAGACAAGGCGGGTGTCACACGCCCGTACGCGGAGGCGACCGCGAAGGACGGCAGCACGCTCAAGGTCGTCATGCTCGTGCCGCTCGGCGAGAACGCGTTCCTGTCGCGCCTCGAGACCTTCCTCTCGGAGCGGGCGAGAGCGGGAGAGCTGTGAACCGGTCGGAGGTGCGGTTCGGACAGACCGAGCTGCCGGAACGTCAGGTCGAGGTGCTTCGCCGCGCGGTGCGGCTCGAATGGATCACGATCGGGTTCCTGGCGGTCACCGTGACCCTCGTCTTCCTCGTGCTCGGCAACTCGCAGGCGATGAAGGCGGCGTGGATCGAGGACCTGCTGTCGTTCATCCCGCCGCTGGCGTTCCTCATCGCGATCCGCGTCAACCGGCGACGGCCGACGCTGCGGCATCCGTACGGCTATCACCGCTCGGTCGGAGTCGGTCACCTGGTGGCGGCCGTCGCCCTGACCACGATGGGCACCTACCTGATCGTGGAGTCGGGCATCGGGCTGCTGAGCGGCGAGCACCCGACGATCGGCACGGTCGAGCTGTTCGGCGCGTCGATCTGGCTCGGGTGGCTGATGATCGGGGTCATGGCGCTGACGGCCGTGCCGCCTGTCCTGCTCGGGCGCGCGAAGATCACGCTGGCGCGCGAGCTGCACAACAAGGTGCTCTACGCGGATGCCGACATGAACAAGGCCGACTGGATGACCGCGGTCGGGTCCATCGTGGGCGTCACGGGCATCGGCCTCGGGCTGTGGTGGCTCGACGCGGCGGCGGCGCTCTTCATCGCGGCGGGCATCCTGCGCGACGGGCTGAAGAACCTGCGGGCCGCGATCATCGACCTCATGGACGCGCGAGCGACGACGTTCGACGATGCTGAGCCTCATCCGCTCGCGGGCGAGATCGACGCCTACCTCGCGAGCCTCCCGTGGGTGTCGGCGGCGGGCAGCCGGGTGCGTGACGAGGGACACGTGTTCCACGTCGAGTCGTTCGTCGTGCCGCGCGACGGTCGGATGCCGACCCTCGACGAGCTGGAAGCGGCGCGCGAAGGCTGCGTCGAGCTCGACTGGAAGGTGCAGGACATCGTGCTGGTGCCGGTGCGCGAGCTGCCGATCGTCGTGCCGGTCAGCGAGTGACGAGCTCGCGCAACGCCGTGACGACATCCGGTCGGCCGACGATGACGAGGTCGCCGTCGGCCGAGGTCCAGGATGCCGCTCCCGCCTCGGTCGCGATGAGCGCGCCGCCGACGAGGTCCCAGATCTCGTTGCGGTAGGCCACGAGGGCGCCGAGCCCGCCCGTCACGAGCAGCGCCCAGTCCGACGACGGAGCCCAGCTGCGCAGGACCCGCTTCGTGCCGCGCTCGAGGCGATCGAACAGCTCGTTGCGACGCGGGTCGTCATGGCCGACGTCGTAACCCTGTGTGAAGGCGACGGTCTCGTGAGCGAGCGCACCCGCCCCCTCGATGACGAGGCGCGGTGCGGTGGATCCGGATTCGTCGGAGTCGCCGGCGGTGAATGCCCCGCTCCCCTCGATGGCCCAGAACGTGCGGCGCCGCGGTGAGTCGTGGACGACCGCCATCACCGGACGGTCGCGCTGGCAGAGCGTGATGCAGACGCCGTAGACATCGAGCCCCAGCACGTAGTTGTGCGTGCCGTCGAGCGGGTCGATGAGCCAGCGGTACTCGCCCTCGTCGCTGCCCTGCTCGCCGCCCTCCTCGCCGAGGATCGCGTGCTCCGGATACGCGCGCCGCAGGGCCTCGACGATCCGCCGCTCTGTCTCGCGATCGACGTGCGTCACGAGGTCGGCGCCGTCGCCCTTCGCGTCGATGCGGGCGGTCGTCCGCTCCGCGACGGCGACGTCGCCGGCTTCACGGGCGAGGGCGATGGCCAGGTCTGCTGCGCGCTGGAGATCCACCCGCCCGACGCTATCGGCAGCCAGAGACGACGAGAACCTGCCGGAACCGGCAGAGCAAGCCTCAACGGCGCTGGGCAGGCCAATCGGGTTGCTGACAGTATCGAGTTGTGAGGCGCGACTACCTGGGGCGTGCCGCGCTGGCGGCATCCGCGATGTTCCTGCCGGGGATCGGCAGCGTCGTCATCCTGCTCGTCATGGCGATCGCCTATTCCGACGAGGTCCAGGCGGCGATCGGCCTGGGAGGCTCCACCGCCGCGATTGTGACGGTCGTGGCATCGGGTTTCGTGGTCACCACCATCCGCGCGCGCACGGCGGGACGCTCCCTCGAGGGCGAGCTGACGGGGGCAGTGGGGGCGGCGATGCTTCTGCTGCTGGCCTCGATCGCGATCGCGCTCCTCAGTCCGGTCGTCTCGCGCTCGGACGCGGGCGGGTACTTCGCCGTCTACTGGATCGCCACCATCCCGGCGACGGTGCTCACGCCGATCGGCTTCGTCTTCAACGGCGCGTTCCAGGCGCAGCACCGCGACGGCACCAACCTGATCACCGCGGTCACCGGAACGCTCGCGAAAGCCGCCGTCGCGGCCGTCGTCGTCGCGCTCGGCGTCCCACCGCTCGCGGCTGTGGCTGCCGTCGGCGCCACGACGTCGGTCGCGTCGATCCTGGGAGTGCTGGTGCGCGGATCACAGCTCGCGCGAGCGGACATGATCTCGTGGCGCATGGTGGCGTCGGCGGCGCGTGAGGCTCTCGCGCATCCCGTCGCCGTCATCCGGTCACTCGGCGAGCGCGCGGCCGCGTCGGTCGACGGACTGGTCTTCCTGGTGACCTTCACGGCAGCGATCATGGTGGCCACTGCGCACTCCCCCGCCGACGGTGCGGTGGTCGCGCTGTCGGTGGCGGTGATGCGCTCCGTCATCGTCCCGCTGAAGCAGTTCGGCGTGGTCGGGGCAAGATTCGTCATCGCCGAGCGCGGGGGAGGCGGCGGGCGCGGGCTCGGGCGCGGGCGGGCCATGCGCCTGTCGACGGTGCAGGCGAACTGTCTCGTCCTGCTCGCGGCGATCGCGGTGGCGCTGACGATCTCGCGCCTGGCTCTGCCGGTCTTCGACCAGCTCGGCTGGCTGATCGTCGCGATGATGTCCGTGCAACTGCTCATCGAACCGTGGGCAGGTGTCCTGTACTCCTACCGCAAGATCGCGCTGTCGACAGCGGCTGGGCTGCCCGCCCTCGTGATCGCGTACGGGGCGGTCGGTGGGTCGGGGCTGACGCTGCTCGCCGTCACACGTTCCGGCTCGGCCGAGGCCATCTGGGGGGTCCTGCTCGCGACACGTGTCGTCTTCGCCGTCCTCCTGGCCTGGACCCCTCGCATATCGATGCCCGCGGGTCCAGACTGGCGTCGCGGCGTCATCCGCCGCAGACGGGATGCGGCATGAGACCTCTGCGGTACTCGATCAATGTGACGCTCGACGGGTGCTGCCACCATGAGGCGGGGCTGCCGCCCGACCAAGAATCGATGGGCTACTGGACGGCGCAGATGGCCGGGGTCGACGCGTTGCTGCTCGGCCGCGTGACGTACGAGATGATGGCCGCCGCCTGGCGACGGCCCGCCTCGGGCGAGTGGCCCGAGTGGATGGATGACGCCGAGATCAGATTCGCCGAGGCCATCGACGGCGCCCGGAAGTTCGTCGCGTCGTCGACCCTTGGCGATCCCGACTGGAACGCCGAGCTCATCTCGGGCGACCTGGAGACCGCCGTCCGAGCGCTGAAGGCCGAGCCGGGCGCCGGGCTCTGGGTCGGCGGCGTCATGCTGCCCACCGCCCTGGCGGACCTCGGCCTCATCGACGAGTTCGAGTTCGTCGTGCAGCCCGTCGTCGCGGGACGGGGGCCGACGCTGCTCGCGGGCCTGCACGGGCAGATCGAGCTCGAAGCGGTCGACCGCACAGCATTCCGCTCGGGGGCTGTGGCGACGCGGTACCGGCTGCGCAGCGCCTGACCTGATGTGATCTGAGCGCGCGACGCGAACCCCGGTTACGACAGGTGTCGCCGGATGACGGGCGGCCTTGGCAGCGCTCGGGGCGAGGTCGACAGTGGGCTCATGTCTCACCGCATCCATCTCGCCGTCGCTCTCGAGCGGGCCGGCTGGCACCCCGCCGCGTGGCGCGCGTCCGGGCTCTCGCCGCGCGCGTTCACCACATCCCGTCACTGGGCCGACCAGGTGCGACTCCTCGACGGGGCGGGCGTGACTCTCGCGACCATCGAGGACGCGCTCTCGCTGACCGACCGCTTGGAAGACGCGAACGACCCCGACCCCGGGCGGCTGCACGGGCGTATCGACGCGGTGCTGCTGGCCTCCGCGCTCGCGCCGCTCACGCACCGGATCGGCCTGATCCCGACGGTCACGACGACGCACACCGAGCCGTTCCACGTGGCCACCGGCATCCAGACGCTCGACTTCGCGAGCCGCGGCCGCGCGGGCGTGAGGCTCGTCGTCGGCGGGTCGGCCGCGGAGCGCGCGAACTTCGGGCGGCGCGACGAGATCGATCTCGAGACCGGGTTCCGCGAGGCGGGCGAGGTCGCCGACGCGCTCGGGCGCCTGTGGGACTCGTGGCAGGACGATGCGATCATCCGGGATGCCGCGAGCGGCCGCTTCGTCGACGCCGACCGCATCCACAACATCGACGTCGCGGGCGAGTTCTTCTCGATCACCGGGGCCTCGATCGTGCCCCGCTCGCCCCAGGGCCGCCCCATCATCTCGGTGCTCGCGCACCAGACCGTGCCCTTCCGCCTCGCCGCCGAGCACGCCGACGTCGTGTTCGTCACGCCCCACGATGCGGCCGCCGCGACCGGCATCCTCGCCGAGCTCGACGGAGCCGCCGCCGAGCTGCGCCGCTCTGGCGAGCGCCTGCGCGTGTTCGCCGACGTGATCGTGCTCGTCGAGGAGACGAGTGCGGCTGCACGCGACGCGCTCGCGCGGCTCGACGACCTCGTCGGAGGCGAGTTCCGCTCGGACGCGCGGGTCGTCGCCGGCACGCCGACCGAGGTCGCCGAGCACATCCGGGCCCTCGCCGAGACCGGCGTCGACGGTGTGCGGCTGCGGCCGGCACGTCAGCCCGACGACGTCGTCGCGATCGCCGAGCGTCTCGCCCCGCTGCTGCGCGCGACCCGTGTGCTGCGCGACGACGACGCCGCCACCTTGCGCGGCCGGCTCGGCCTGCCGCGTCCCGCGAGCAGGTACGCCGGCCCCGCGCACGACTCCGCCAACGAGTCCGCCCCGACACGAGAGAAGGTCGCCCTGTGAGCCGCTCGCCCCGCCAGATCCGCCTGGCCGCACACTTCCCCGGCGTCAACAGCACCACGGTGTGGACCGACCCCGCCTCGGGCAGCCAGATCGACTTCGCCGCATTCGAGTACTTCGCGCGCTCGGCCGAGCGCGGCTTCTTCGACTACGTGTTCCTCGCCGAGGGCCTGCGCCTCCGCGAGCACAAGGGCCGCGTGCACGAGCTCGACGTGCTGGGCCGCCCGAACACCCTCGCGATCCTGGCGGCGCTGACCGCCGTCACCGACCACGTCGGTCTCGTCGGCACCCTGAGCACGACGTTCAACGAGCCGTACGAGCTCGCCCGTCAGCTCGCGACACTCGACCACCTCTCGGACGGCCGCGCCGGATGGAACGCCGTGACGAGCTCCGACGCCTTCCACGGCGCGAACTTCCGCCGCGGCGGGTTCCTCGACCACGCCGACCGCTACGAGCGCGCGAGAGAGTTCGCCGCCCTGTCGAAGAAGCTCTGGGACTCGTGGGACGAGGGCGAAGCGCTGCCCCGCCGCATCCGCCACTCCGGCCCGCAGTTCGACGTCGACGCCCTCTTCGACGTGCCCCGCTCGCCGCAGGGGCGCCCCGTGATCGTACAGGCCGGTGACTCCGCCGACGGACGCGACTTCGGAGCCGAGCACGCCGAAGTCATCTTCTCGCTGCACCAGGACTTCGATGCGGCCCGCGTGTTCTACGACGACGTCAAGGGGCGCCTGGCCGCGTGGGGGCGCGACGAGGACTCGCTGAAGATCCTGCCCGCGGCGACGTTCGTCATCGGCGACACGGATGCCGAGGCGCGCGAACGATCGCGTGAGATCGCCCTGCAGCAGGTGCGGCCCGAGCAGGCGTTGACCTACCTCGAGCAGGTCTGGGGCCGCGACCTCAGCGGCTACGACCCCGACGGCCCGCTGCCCGACGTCGAGCCCGACACCGGCTCGGAGACCGCACGCGGCTGGGCCAATCGCCACAAGGCCGTGCAGGCGCGGATCGCGTCGCTGCGGGAGCTGTCCGAGGCCGAGGGGCTGAGCGTGCGCGAGCTCGTCATCCGGCTGACGGCCAAGCACACATTCGTGGGCACCCCCGAGCACATCGCGGGCGAGATCGACCGCTACGTGCAGGAGCGGGCGACCGACGGATTCACCGTCGTCGGGCACCTCACCCCGCACGGCCTCGACGAGTTCGCCACGCGCGTCGTCCCCCTCCTGCAGGAGCGCGGGTCGTACCGCGACTCGTACGACGAGGGAGCGACGCTGCGCGACCTGCTCGGGCTGCCGGCCGTGGTTCCGGCACCCGCATCCGTACCGGCGTGAGCGTCCACCGGCTGGTCTTCGTCGGCGCCGGCCCGCGCGCGATCATGCTCCTCGAGCGGATCGTCGCGCGGTTCGGCGCCGCGGCGGGCGCAGGGGATGCGGCGGATGCGCGCGCGGTCGGCGCGCCGCGCCTGCATGTCGAGCTGGTCGACCCGCATCCTCCGGGGGCCGGTCGCATCTGGCGGCGGGCGCAGTCGCCGCTGCTGAAGCTCAACTCGATGGCGCGCGACGTGACGGTCTTCACCGACGAGAGCTGCGTCATCGACGGTCCGATCCGGCCGGGACCCTCGCTCATCGAATGGGCCGAGCTCTGGCGCAGCGGCGAGCTGGCCGCGACCGGCCGGGGCATCGAGATCGACGACGAGGTCGCCGCGGCCGAGGCGCGCGGGCTGCACGGCGAGAGCTTTCCCACGCGGCGACTGCACAGCTACTACCTGGAGTGGTTCTACCGGCGCACGGTCGCCGAGGCCCCTGCCGGCGTCACGGTGCGCTGGCGCCGCGACACGGTGGCGAGCGTGAGCCCGGAGAACCGCGTGACCCTGGCGAGCGGGCTCGAGATCGACGCCGACGGTGTCGTCTTCGCGCTCGGTCACACCGGTCGTGAACCGGATGCCGTCACCGCCGGCCTCATCGCCGGGGCGCGCCGCGCGCGGCTGCACTATGTGCCGCCCGCCTTTACCGCCGACGCCGACCTCTCGCAGCTCGGGGCCGGCGACGACGTCATCGTGCGCGGCATGGGACTCGCCGCGGTCGACCTCGTCGTCCTGCTCACCCAAGGCCGCGGCGGCCGCTTCGTCGAGAAGGGCGACGGGTTGCGGTACGTGCCGTCGGGACGCGAGCCGCGTCTGCACCTCGGATCGCGGCGGGGCGTTCCCTACCGTTCGAAGGTGTCGTCGGCGCTGCGCGGCGAGGCATCCCAACGCGAGGTGCTGACGCCCGCGGCGATCGCCGAGCTTGTGGCCCGCCCCGGTGTCATCGACTTCGAGGCCGATGTCTGGCCACTCATCGCCGCGGAGCTGCTCCACGGGCACTACCGCGAGCTGTTCACGGGACACCCCGACCGCGTCGTCGGCGATTGGCCGACCTTCCGTGCGCTGCTGCAGTCGCACGCGTGGGACGACCCCGCCCTGCTCGCCGCGATCGCGGCGGCGGTGCCCGATCCGCTCGACCGGTTCGACGTCGCGTCGCTCGACCGGCCGTTCGCCGCGGCGGCCTTTGCCGGCGGCGACGACGCGCACGAGCGGGTGCGCGCGCACATCGTCACCGACCTGCATCTGCGTACGGCCCCGGAACGCAGCGCCGCGCAGGGCGTCTTCCTCGCAGCGCTGCTGTCGTTCCTCGCGCTTGCCGAGATCCCCGCCGATCGGTGGAACGAGCACTCGCGCACACGATCGCTGCCGGTCCGGTGGCACACCTTCTTCAGCTACGTCGCAAGCGGCCCGCCCCCGCACCGGCTCAAGGAGCTCGTGGCCCTCGCCGATGCCGGGATCGTTCGCTTCCTCGGGCCCGAGATCGAGGTCCGCATCGATCCGGAGCGCGGCTTCGTCGCCTCCAGCCGTCGCGTCCCGGGCGAGACCGTCGCGGGCAGCCTCGTCGACGCGTGGCTGCCCGGGCCGGGAGCCGCCGTGAGCGAGAACCGCGTGCTGCGAGCGCTGGCCCGCCAGCAGGGGGCGGAGGTACGCGTGCTCACCGATGCCGACGGCCGGGTACTGCGGCGGGACGGCTCACCGACGGCATCCGCCTTCGCGCTCGGCCCGTTCACGTCGCTGCCCGAGAGCGGTGCTTTCACCCGCCCGGGATCGAACGCGCTCTCGATCCGCCAGACCGACCGCACGGCAGGAGCGATCGTCGACGCGGTCCTCGGCGCCACTACGCCGCTCGCTCGCCTCGCGTAGCCCCCTGCTCCCCCTTCCCCTTCGTCGACTCGCCACGAATGGCGAGTGCGCGGGGGGCAGCATCCGCACTTCCTGGCGAGTCGACAGGCGTGGGGAGCCGGTCAGGCGGAGACCGTCACCAGCACGCGCTGCCAACCGCTCGAACCGTCGGGCGCGATCGGGGCGCGCTCCTCGACCTGCGTGTCGCCGTCCTTGTTGACGGCTCGCACCTCGACGTAATGAGTGCCGGCGTCGGCCTGCCACTCCAGCATCCACTGGACCCAGGTATCGGCGTTGATCGGGTTGGAGAGCGTCGCAGCCTGCCAGTCGCCGTCGTCGATCCGCACCTCGACGCGGTCGATCCCGACTGTCTGAGCCCAGGCCATGCCGGCGATGGCGACGGTGCCCGCGGCGACCGGTGTGCCCGTGCGCGGGGTGTCGATGCGGGACGAGAACTTGATCGGCGCTTCGGCTGCGTACCCACGCGGGGTCCAGTAGGCCTCGTCGGCCTCGAACGTGGTGACCTTGAGCTCGGTGACCCACTTCGTCGCCGAGACGTAGCCGTACAGCCCGGGGACCACCATGCGCACCGGGAAGCCGTGCTCGAGGGGCAACGGCTCGCCGTTCATCTTGACGGCGAAGATCGCGTCGCGCGAGTCGTCGGTCAGGGCCTTGAGGGGGGTGGATGCCGTGTACCCGTCGACACTCTTGGACAGAACCATGTCGGCGCCCGACTGCGGGCCCGCCATGCGCAGGATGTCGCGGATCGGGATGCCCTGCCAGATGGCGTTGCCCACCAGGCCACCGCCGACCTCGTTCGAGACGCACGTGAGCGTCACGGCGTACTCGTCGAGCCCCATGCCGACGAGATCGTCGAAGCTCAGCTCGACGCGCTGATCGACCATGCCGTCGATGACGAGACGCCACGTGGTCGGGTCGACCGACGGCACCGTGAGGGCCGTGTCGACGCGGTAGAAGTCGGCGTTCGGGGTGATGAGGGGCGAGATCCCCTCGACATCCAGCTCGGCGCCGTCGGGGATCGTGACGGTCGACCGCGGCTCCGGGATGCGCAGCTCACGGCGGAGCGCGTCGACCGAAGCCGACGTCGCATTGAGCAGGCGGGCGCCGACTCCGACGATGACGGCGGCGAGGCCCACGCCTCCCGTGGCGACCAGGAACGATCGCCGACCGAGCCCGCGCTGCTCAGCGGCCGGGTACGCCGGGGTGGTCGGGTTGACGGCATCCGCGGCAGCCGCGACATCCGCGGCGCCCGCTGCGCCCGCCCAGCGCCGGAGGCGCGTGATGAGGAAGACGAGGATGATCACTCCGGCCAGCGTCCCGATCACGGGCGGCACGAAGGCGAGCGGGCTGGCTCCGGTGCGAGTGACGATGGCGGCCGTCGAGATCACCCCGGCGAGGGCGATGACGATGACCCCGAACGGCCGGGCGAAGAACTGCAGGATGCCGGCGATCGCGGCGGCGACCACGACGGCGAGCGCGAGGCTGCCGAGCAGGACGATCTTGTCGGCCGAGCCGAACGTCGCGATCGCGAACTCCTTGAGCGGCTGCGGCACGATATCGATGACGAAGGCGCCCACGGCGAGGATCGGGCTGCTCTCACGCGCGACGAGGAGCGCGACCAGCTCGGCTACGGCGAGGAAGGCGGCAGCGCTGACGATGCCGGCGAGCGCGCTCGACAAGGCCCAGACCCCGCGCCGGGTCTTCGCCTCGTTCGCGGATGCGGTCGATTTCGCCATCGCTGTCGCCTCTCGATCGGCAGATCACTCCTACCGTGCATAGTGTCTTCGTCGCCGAGCCCGCAACGGATGGAATTCCGGCCCGGATGATGCAGCGCCGGCCCGGATGATGCCGGCGAGAACGCATCGTTGCGCCGAGAACGCACCGCTTAGCGTGCGTGTTCGGGGAGACGGTGCGTGCTCGGCGGGAATCTACAGGGGCTTGGTGAAGCAGCGGGAGAACGTGTACTCGGTGTAGGGGGCGTAGATCGGGATCGGCGTGTACCCGAGGCGCTCGTACAGCACGACGGCGTCATGCTGGCGGTCGCCGGTCTGCAGGATGACGCGCGCGGCGCCGCGGTCGCGCGCGATGCGTTCGAGCTCGGCGATGAGAGCACGGCTCGCGCCGAGCCCGCGAGCCCGCGGGTGCACGTACACGCGCTTGATCTCGAGGTCGCGGATGCCGTCGTGCTCGAGGTCGCGCAGCGCACCGTGACCGAGCGCCTCGCCCGCGGCATCCGTCACGAGCACCGTCGCCACGATCGTCTCGGGGTCGAGGGCGAAAGCGCGGGCGGATCGGGCGGCGGCTTCGGGGTCGGCCTCGTCGAAGCGGTCGGCGTATCGCGGGCCGACCTCGCGGTCCATCTCGGCGCGGAGGGCGACCGCACGGGAGTCGTCGTAGTCGATGTGCTCGAGGAGCCACGTCGGCGCCGAGCCGCCCGCGGGGGTGCCGGTCGAGGCGGTGCCGGTCGGGGCCGAGGGCTCCGGCTCGAGGTCGTAGCCGAACGCGCGCAGCTCGACGAAACGGCCCGGCTCGACCTCGATTCGTCCCTCGCGTTCGGGCAGGCGCGAGAAACCGAGCTTGGCGTAGAGCGCGTGCGCGGCGGTCATCTCGGGCCCGCTGTTCATGACGACGCGGTGCGACCCGCGCTCGCGGGCCAGCTCGATGACGTGCCGGGCGAGCGCCTCGCCGACGCCGCGGCCGCGCGCCTCGGGTGCGACGGCGAGCTGTCGGAAATCGGTCTCCCCCGGCCGGGCGATGCCGGCGAGCGGCCGATTCGGCCGAGCGACCCACACGGTTCCGAGGATGTCGCCCTCGGCAGCGGTATCTGCGGCGGCATCCGCGCGCCCGCCGCCATCCACCGCCACCCACACGTCGCCGCTCTGCACGCGTGTGGCGACGTCGCGCAGCGAGGCGAGGTAGTGCTCCGAGAGCTCGCCGTAGCTGTGCCGGTAGGCACGGGCGGTCAGCTCGCCCGCCCGAGCGAACTCCTCGGTGCGGACGAGCCGGATGGTGAGGGCTGTCGCGGTCGATGTCACGATGTGACGCTACCTCTCACCGAGACCCGTTCACGACGCATACCCATTCACGACGCCGGAAGGCCGGGAGGGTTGATCTCGCTCTTCTCGACGCGTTCCGACTCGAGCCCCCAGGTTTCGAGGACCTCGGCGTACTGGCCGCCCTCGATGATGGCGTTGATCGCGATCGACACCGGCTCGACGAGGCCGTTGGCCTTCGCGGTCGCCGCGGCGATGTTGGCGGTCTGCGGCCAGCCTCCCGGCACGAGGCCGACGAGCTTGGTGTCACCGGTCTCGCGCGCCGACCAGGCCGAGGTGGCGTTGGGTCCGAAGGTGGCGTCGACGCGTCCGGACTGCAGCGCGAGGACGGCTGCGGCGTTGTCGTCGTAGTACTGCAGCTCGGCCGGGGCCTCGCCGGCCGCCTCGAGCTCGTCGTTCCAGGCGAGCAGCACCTGCTCCTGGTTCGTGCCCGAGCCGACGACGATTCTCAGACCCGAGATGTCGGCGGCCTCCTCGATCTTCTCGATGTCGCTGTCGGCACGGACGTAGAAGCCGAGCAGGTCTTCGCGGTAGCTCGCGAAGTCGTAGAGCTCCTTGCGCTCTTCGGTGACGGTGACGTTCGAGGTGATGAGGTCGTACTTGCCCGACTGGATGCCGAGGGGCCAGTCGGCCCACGCCACGACCACCGGGTTGTACTCGAGGCCGAGCGCCTCGGCGATCAGCGAGCCGATGTTCGGCTCGGTGCCCGCGGCGCCGGTCTCACCCTCGGGGATGTAGCCGAGCGGCGGCAGGTAAGCGGAGTGGGCGACGGTGAGCTTCCCCTCTTCGACAGGCTCGAAGCCGCTCGCCTCGAGGGCCGCGACGGCATCGGCGACGGGCTCGTCGAGGTGCACCCAGTGGATGTCGTCGGTCGCGACGTTCGCCGTGGTGGCCGCGGGCGCCGCAGCCTCGGCCTCGGCGGGTCGGTTGAGGTTCACGGCGGTGACGATGCCGCCGACGATCGCCGCGACCGCGACGACGCCGAGTCCGGCGGCGATGCTCTGCTTCTTGCTGATGGCCATGCTGTGGGTCTTTCTCGAAGGGTGTGGTGGGGCGGAACGGGACGGCGAAGGTCAGGCGAGGACCTTGGCGAGGAACTCCTGCACGCGCGGGTGCTTCGGCGCGACGAGCACCTCGGTCGGCGGGCCCTGCTCGATGATCCGGCCACCGTCGAGGAAGACGACGCGGTCGGCGACCTCTCGGGCGAAGCCGATCTCGTGGGTGACGATGATGAGCGTCGTGCCGAGCTGCGCGAGGTCGCGGATGACGTCGAGCACCTCGCCGACGAGCTCGGGGTCGAGTGCGCTCGTCGGCTCGTCGAACAGGATCACCTTGGGCTTCAGGGCCAGGGCGCGGGCGATCGCGACGCGTTGCTGCTGACCGCCCGAGAGCTGACGCGGGTAGTGGCCGGCCTTGTCACCGAGCCCGACGCGGTCGAGCAGGCCGATCGCGAGCTCGCGGGCGTCGTCCTTCGACAGCCGGCCGAGGGCGATGGGCGCCTCGGTGACGTTCTCGAGCGCCGTGAGGTGAGGGAAGAGGTTGAAGTTCTGGAAGACGATCCCGATCTGGGTACGCCGCTCGAGCACGGCCTTCTCTCGCAGCTCGTAGAGCTTGCCGTTGCGCTGCTCGTAGCCGATGAACTCGCCGTCGACCGTGACCGATCCACGGTCGACCGTCTCGAGGTGGTTGATGGTGCGCAGCAGCGTCGACTTGCCCGAGCCGCTGGCGCCGAGGATCGCGACGATCTCGCCCGGCTGCACCGTGAGGTCGATGCCGCCGAGCACCTCGATGCCCCCGTAGCTCTTGTGGACGTTGTGGATCTCGACGAGACCGATGGTCATGACTCTCCTCCGTGGGCGAGGGGACGGGGTGCCGGCGCATCGTCGCCGAGGCGGGCCCACTGCACGGCGACCCAGTGGCGCGCTCGCTGCACGGGGGTGGGCGGCAGTACCCGCACCGATCCCCGCGCGTAGTGACGCTCGATGTAGTACTGCAGGATGCTGAGCACTGTGGTGATGATCGTGTACCAGACGACCGCGACGAGCAGCAGCGGGATGACGCGACTGTTGCGGTTGTAGATCACCTGCACCGCGTAGAACAGCTCGGGGATCGCGATGACGAACAGCACCGAGGTGCCCTTCACGAGACCGATCACCTCGTTGGTGGCGTTGGGGATGATCGATCGCATGGCCTGCGGCAGCACGATGCGGCTGAGCCGGCGACGCGGCGGGATGCCGAGCGCCGCGGCCGCCTCGAGCTGGCCCTGGTCGACCGAGAGCAGGCCGCCGCGGATGATCTCGGCGGAGTACGCCGCCTGGTGCAGGCTCAGGCCGAGCACCCCTGCCGCGAACGCGCTGATGAGCTGGACGGTGGGGAACTCCACGATCCAGAAGTCGGTCGTGAACGGGGTGCCGAGTCCGAGCGTCGGATACAGGTAGCCGAGGTTGTACCAGACGACCAGCTGCACGACGAGGGGGACCGAGCGGAAGAACCAGATGAAGCTCCACGCCGCGGCGTTCAGCAGCGGCGACTTCGCCAGCCGCGCGAGGGCGAGCACCGTGCCGAGGAGGAACCCGATGGTCGCCGACACCCCCGTGTATACGAGGGTGAGGCCGAGGCCCTGCAGTACCGGGTCGGAGAAGAAGTACTGCGCGAAGTAGTCCCACTCGTAGTTCTCGTTCGTCACGAGCGACCACAGGAACTGCGCGACGACGAACACGATGATCGCCGCGATCGCCCAGCGGAACCAATGCCGCGTGCGGACGACGGGGATGTCGCCGAGGTCGACGCGCCGCGTGGCGGGCGCAGGATCGCCGACGGCGGGGTCGACGCGCGAGACGGTGTCGGTCATTCGGGTCTCCTCGGAACGGCGCGGATGCAGCGACTGCTGCGGATCGCACGACAGTAGGCCGCCGAAGACACCGGTGTCGTGGCGTCTGCTCACACGGCGACACGCACGGAGATACGGCGTAACACAGAGAACCGGCCCCCAGCGAGAGAGCTGGGGGCCGGTTCTGAGAGCGTTTACGGGTTACTGCGCCGCCGTCACGATCTCGAGGAGGCTCGGGACGTTGGCGTACGCCTCGGCGGCGTTCTCCTTCGTGACGATCACGGGCTCGAGCAGGTACGCGGGAACGACCTTCACGCCGTTGTCGTACTGCTCGGTGTCGTTGACATCGGCATCCTCGCCCTGCTGCAGCTGGCCGATCATCTTGACCGTCTGCTCGACGAGCAGGGCGGTGTCCTTGTTGATGGTCGAGTACTGCTCGCCGGCCATGATCGACTTCACCGACTCGACCTCGGAGTCCTGACCGGTGACCGTGAAGGTCGCGACATCCTTCCCGGCCTGCTTCACCGAGGTGAGGATGGCTCGGGCCAGGGTGTCGTTCGGTGAGAGCACACCGTCGAGCGTGTCGCTGCTGTAGGTCGAGGTGAGGATCGAGTCCATGCGGCTCTGAGCGTTCTCGGCCTTCCAGCCCTGAGTCGCGGTCTGCGCGATCTCGGTCTGGCCCGACTTCACGACGAGCGTGCCGTCATCGATCTTCGGCTGCAGCACGTCCATCGCACCGTTGAAGAACACAGCAGAGTTCGCGTCGTCGGGCGACCCCGAGAACAACTCGATGTTCCACGGCGCGCCATGGCCCGACCGAGCCTCGAGCCCGTCGAGCAGCGCCTGCCCCTGCAGCTGCCCGACCTTGAAGTTGTCGAACGCGACGTAGTAGTCGACGTTCTCGCTGTTCTCGAGCAGCCGGTCGTAGGCGATGATCATCACGCCGGCGTCGGCGGCCTGCTGCAGCTGGGTCCCGAGCTGCTTGCCGTCCTTCGCGCCGATGACGATGACCTTCGCACCGTTGGTGATCATCGCGGAGATCTGGTTCTGCTGTTCGGCGACCGTGTTGGATGCCGGCGCGTACTGCACGTCGGCCTTGAAGCCGGCGGCCTCGAGGTCCTTCGTGAACAGGTCGCCCGCGAGCACCCAGTTCTCGCTGGTCTTGTCGGGCAGAGCGACGCCGATCGTCGCGTCGGACGCGAAGCCCGCCGCAGCGGAGGCGTCGCCGCCGGCGCCCGCGTCGGTGCGCGCATTGGAGCACGCCGACAGGGCCAGCGCCGCGACCGCGAGTGCGGTGACGGCGAGAGCGATCTTCTTCATTGCATTCATCTCTTTTCTTCGGTGCGGAGAGCCATCAGCGAGCGGTGTCGTCATCGACGACCGGCATCGACGGGCTGACTGGTCTCATTGGTTCCGGCGGTCGGCAAGACAGTCGGAGGTGTGGGGACGTCGGCTCGGGCACGGCGTCGCGCCGACCAGAGGCCGATGATCGACGGGCGCCCGGTCGCCTTGCTCAGCACGTCGATGCCGACGGCGAACAGCAGCACGAGGCCCTTGATGACCGACACGAGGTCGGCGCCGGTGCCGACGAGCTGCAGGCCGTTGTTGAGGAAGGCCATCACGAGTCCACCGATGATGGCGCCGATGACCGTTCCGATGCCGCCCGAGACCGCGGCGCCGCCGATGAACACGGCCGCGATCGCGTCGAGCTCCCACCCGTTGCCGTCCTGCGGCCCGGAGGCACCCGAGCGGGCGACGAAGATCATGCCCGCGAGCGAGGCCAGCACCGACATGTTCATCATCACGAAGAAGTCGACGCGGCGGTCCTTCACCCCTGAGAGCGTCGCGGCGAGACGGTTGCCGCCGACCGCGTAGATGCGTCGGCCGAAGGTCGTGTTGTTGGTGATGAACGAGTACAGGATGACGAGGGCGACGAGGATGACGCCCGAGATCGGGAAACCGGTGCCCGGCCGCCCCGTGGCGAACAAGTACGCGGCGATGAGGATGACGCCACCCACGACGACGACCTTGAGGATCGAGACCCACAGCGGGGCGGATTCGGCGCCGGTCTTGGCCTGGCGCCGGCGCAGGCGGATCTCGTTGACGACGATCCACAGCGCTCCGAGGACGCCGAGCGCGAGCGTCAGCACGTTGAACGGCAGCGGGATGAAGGGGAGCTCGGGCAGGTACCCCGCGCCGATCACCTGGAAGTCGGCGGGTACGGCGAGCGTGGTCGACTGCCCGACGATCTGGTTCAGCCCCCGGAAGATCAGCATCCCCGCGAGGGTGACGATGAACGCCGGCACGCCGATGTAGGCGACCCAGAATCCCTGCCACGCGCCGATGAGCACGCCGACGACGAGGCCGAGCACGATCGCGAGCGACGATGGGAGGTTCCAGTCGGCCATTGATTTCGCCACCACGATGCCGGTGAAGGCGGCGACCGACCCGACCGACAGGTCGATGTGCCCCATGATGATGACCATCACCATGCCGATCGCGAGGATCAGGATGTAGGAGTTCTGGTTGATCGCGTTGATGAGGTTGCCCGACGACAGGGTCAGACCGTTCGTCCAGATCTGGAACACGAGGATGATCAGCACGAGCGATCCGAGGATGCCGAACTGCCGCAGAGTGGATTGTCCGCTGCCGAACGCTTTGCGGATGTCGGCCAGCCCGCCGGTGCGGACGGGGGCGGTGTCGGGCTGAGTCATGCGGTCACTTTCTTTCCACGGTCTGCGGTCATGCTCCGCATCAGTTCTTCGGGTGTGGCTCCGCGCGCGTCGATCTCGTCGGTGATGCGACCCTCGAAGACCGTGTAGATGCGGTCGGCCATGCCCAGAAGCTCCGGCAGCTCGCTCGAGATGAGCAGCACGCCTTTTCCCTGCGCGGCGAGGTCGTTGATGATCGAATAGATCTCGTACTTCGCCCCGACGTCGATGCCGCGGGTGGGCTCGTCGAGGATGAGCAAGTCGGGGTCGGTGAACATCCATTTGGCGAGCACGACCTTCTGCTGGTTGCCACCCGAGAGTTTCGAGACGCCGTTGTCGACGTTCGACGTCTTGATGCGCAGCCTCCCCCGGTAGTCGTCGGCGACCGCTCTCTCCTCGTCTTTGCGCAGCACACCGTGTGGCGCGATCTTCCGCAGCTTCGCCGAGACCACTGACCGTCGGATCGGATCGAGCAGATTGAGCCCGAGCACCTTGCGGTCCTCGCTGACGTAGGCGAGACCGTGCGAGATCGCCGCGGGCACGTCCTTGAGCGTGACGGGCTTGCCGTCGATCAGGATCTGGCCGCCTTCGTAGAAGCCGTACGAGCGGCCGAACAGGCTCATCGCGAGTTCGGTGCGGCCGGCGCCCATGAGTCCGGCGAGCCCGACGACCTCGCCGCGGCGGACGGTGAGGTGCGACGATTTCGCGACCAGGCGGTCGGCGTTGAGCGGATGCCGCACCGTCCAGTCGCGAACCTCGAAGAAGACCTCGCCGATTCTCACGTCGCGCGGCGGGAACCGGTTCTCGAGCGAGCGTCCCACCATGCCGCGGATGATGCGGTCCTCGTCGACGTCGCCCGCGTGGACGTCGAGCGTCTCGATCGTCCGGCCGTCGCGGATGATCGTGATCGAGTCGGCGATCTGGGCGATCTCGTTGAGCTTGTGACTGATGATGATCGAGGTGACGCCGCGGTCGCGCAGATCGGTGATGAGGCCGAGCAGGTGCTGCGAATCGTTCTCGTTCAACGCGGCGGTCGGCTCGTCGAGGATGAGCAGCTTGACGTTCTTCGAGAGGGCCTTCGCGATCTCGACGAGCTGCTGCTTGCCGACACCGAGCTGTTTGATGGGCGTAGCCGGGTCGTCCCGGAGGCCGACCCGTTCGAGCAGTTCGCGCGCCCGGGCTCGCGAGGCGTCCCAGTCGATGCGCCCGAATCGGGCGATCTCGTTGCCGACGAAGATGTTCTCCGCGATCGAGAGTTCGGGGATGAGCGCGAGCTCCTGATGGATGATCGCGATGCCGGCATCCTCGCTCGCCCGGATGTCGCGGAACTGGGCGGTCTGCCCGTCGAAGACGATGTCGCCTTCGTAGGTCCCGTACGGGTAGACACCCGAGAGCACTTTCATGAGGGTCGATTTACCGGCGCCGTTCTCGCCGCAGATCGCGTGGATCTCACCGGCCTGCACCGTGAGCGACACGTCGGCGAGGGCGATGACGCCGGGGAACCGTTTCGTGATGGAGCGCATCTCGAGCAGGGCCCGCCCGGGCTCGCCGGATTCTGATTCGATCACCAAAGCTCCTCTGCCCCAGCTCATCGGATGTCAACGTTGTCATCGAGCGACGTCACTCTACGCCCCGCCCCGCGATGTGTGAAGCATCGCCCCGCAGATAGAATGTCTATCGTTGTCATCGGAGGGAGCGGGGATGCCGAATCCGACGCGGGCAACGATCCAGGACGTCGCCCGGCTCGCCGGGGTGAGCGCGAAGACCGTCTCGCGCGTGTTCCATGGGTCGGACCAGGTGCGGGCAGACACACGCGCGCGGGTGATGGATGCCGCCGAACGTCTGCGATTCCGCCCGAACCGCGTCGCGCGGGATCTGCGCCGCGGCGGGGTGACCAACACCGTGGGGTTCGTGATCGGCGATATTCAGAACCCTTTCTACTTCACCGTGGCCGGCGGTATCGAGTACGAGCTGGCGCAGCACGGGTACACGATGCTGCTGGCGACGACGGATGATTCGCCTGAGACGGAGCGCCGCGTGGTGGATGCTGTGCTGTCGCAGGGCGTGCGCGCGCTGCTGCTGATCCCCGTCGCCGACGATCAGTCGTATCTCGAAGCGGAGCGGCACTTCGGCACACCGATCGTCGGCGTCGACCGACCGCTCGAGAACCTGCTCTCCGACACGGTCCTGCTCACCAACCGCGCCGGGATGGCCGAGGCCGTGCGGTCGCTGACCGCTCGCGGGCATCGCCGGATCGCGTTCGTCGCGAATCCCGCCTCGGTGCACACGGTTCGCGAGCGGTTGGCCGGATACCGCGACGCGCTCGCGGAGGTCGGGGTGAGCGAGACCGACCGCTGGTTGGTCCTCGGCGACGACCCGACGGCGAGCACGCGTGACGCCGTCGTCGAGCTGATGCGCTCGAGCGATCCGCCGACCGCGATCGTGACGGGGAACAACCGGGCGACGACAGCGACGTTGCAGGCGCTGCGCGACCTCGAGTCGCCGTGCGCACTGATCGGCTTCGATGATTTCGAGCTCGCCGAGATGCTGGGGATCTCCGTCGTCGCGCACGATGCGCACGCGCTCGGGCGCGCAGCCGCGCTGCTGGCCATCGATCGGATCGATCGCCCGACGGCACCGCCGCGACGCGTCGAGATCGCGACGTCGCTGGTGCAGCGCGGGTCGGGCGAGCGTCCGCCGCATGACTGAAACATCGACGGAGTAGCGTTCGCTCGTGATCCCGTTCGAGAACCTGCTGGCTTTTCTGCTCACCGCGGTCGTCATCATCGTGATCCCTGGACCGAGCGTGCTGTTCGTCATCGGGCGGTCGATCGCGTTGGGGCGTCGCGCTGGGGTGCTCAGCGTCGTCGGCAATGCTCTCGGCACCGTGCCCGCCGTGATCGCGGTGGCGTTCGGCGTCGGCGCGATCGTCGCGTCGTCGGTCGCCGCGTTCACCGTGATCAAGATCGCGGGAGCCGCCTACCTGGTGTGGTTGGGCGTGCAGGCGATCCGCCATCGCCGCGCGAGCATCCACGGGTCGGGGAACGAACGGACCTCGCCGACGCGTCTGCTCACTCAGGGGTTCGTCGTCGGTATGACCAACCCGAAGACGATCGCGTTCTTCGTGGCGGTGCTGCCGCAGTTCGTCGCCCCCGGCGCCGGACCGATCTGGATGCAGCTCCTCGCGCTCGGCCTCCTCTTCCAGGTGCTCGCCGTCGTGTGCGACAGCATGTGGGCTCTGGCGGCGGGTACCGCTCGTGCGTGGTTCGCCACCTCGCCGCGGCGCATGTCGACGCTCGCCGGGACGGGCGGCGTCATGATGATCGGCCTCGGGGGCACACTGGCATTCGCTGGCGCGAAGAGCTGACGACGCACCGCACGCGGACGGGTCCCGCTACGTCAGGACGTCGAGCAGGAAGAGCGCTGCAGTCGACGAGGCTCGCGGGAACGAGGGAAACAACGCCCGCGAATGCCGCGACAGCGAGCCACCGCCTGGATCGGGGAACCAGGGTCTCCCGATCCCGGGCACGCAGCCCGTCAGCAATCCGGTCATTCATCTCGACGCGACCCTTTCCTCCCCTCGACCCTCGCATAGCGTCCGCGCGCATGTCAGAGGGATGCGAGCATCGCCGCACCGCACACGCCCAGCAGCCCTCAGAAGGGTGGCGGTTCGTGTGGCGGTGCTCCGGCAGTTCGACCGCCCGGTGGTGGATCGTCGGTGTCGGCGGTTTCGGTGGTGAAGCAGACCGCGGGCACAGGTGCGTCTTCGCGGTAGACCCGCCCCAGGGGTGAGGTCCATTCGAGGACCCCGCCGCCGACCTGTCGTACTTCCCACCGGGTGAATTGCTTCATGGAGTGGTGTCGTTGGCAGAGGTGGGCGAGGTTGTAGATGTGGGTGTGGCCGCCGAGGGCGTAGTCGATGGTGTGGTCGAGTTCACAACGGATCGCGGCCCGGCGGCATCCGGGGAACCGGCAGTGCTGGTCACGGGCGGTGAGGAGCTTCTTCATCGCCGTGGTGGGCCGGTATGTGTCGATCTCGACCGGGGTGCGGGTGACGGGATCGATGAAGAGTCGGTCCCACTCGGAGACCTGTCCGGCGAGCTGCCGGGCGGTGTCGGAATCGATCAACCCGGCACTCACCGTCTCAGCCGGGTGCTCGTCCGAACCCATCAGAGTCTCGGCCGTGACGGCGACCTGCACGCGTGCGCGGATCGCTCCGAGCCCGCCGGCCCGGTCGGTCCCGTGGGTGGGGTCGACCACGGGTGCTCCGCTGAGGACGAGGTCGCCGAGGATGTCGGCGCGCAGCTGATCCATCGTTCGCGTGTCAGACGGTTCATCCGTGCCCGCGGCATCGGCTCCGCCCGCGGCGGCACCTTCTGCCCGGGCGTCTTTCACGGATTGGCCCATCTGGGTGAGTCGGTCGAGTATCCCCACCGCGATGACGGTCGGGACGGTCGCGATGACGTCGGACATTCCATCCACCCCGTGCAGGACCCGCACGCACCGCCCCGCGGCGGCTTCTCGGTGCCGATCGGTGAAGGTGCGTTCGTGGAGCCGTTCTGCCAGGGCGCGCAGGGCGGGTGTGACCCGGGTGGCGATGTCGCGCTCGCATATCGCGATCGCGGCGGTCTCGAACTCTCCCCGCACCTCGCCCGGCAGCCCGGTCGCCGCTTTCACGACCACCTCGACGTGGTCACGGGTGATCCGCCGCTGCTCCCACGCCGCGAACACGGCCGGGTAGTCATCGACGATCGTCAACGCGTGGTCGATGTCGGCCTGCAGCCGCCGGTCGCTGCGCCGCGCCAGCCCGGCCGCTTCGGCCGCGACCGACCGCAGTTCCATGTCCGACGCCATCCCACGCACCCCGTCGCGGCGCGCCTCACGAAGCGCTGACCGCCCCAACTCGGCCAGGGCCCGCACCGATGCGATATCCGCGTGATGCACCAGCGCGAGCGCCTCACGGTATGCCGCGATCGCAGGGCCGTGCGGCGAGCCGACGAGCCCACCCGCACCACCACCCATGTTCGCTGACATGTTCCTATTGTGGCAGTCGGGTCAGACATTACCGTCGAACAAAGATGCGAACTGCAAAACTCGATCAAGCCACTCCCTGGGGAGGAATCACCGGGTTACGAGACGCGCTGAGCCCGAGACCCGCCCAGTCACGAGACCCGCCGGGTCAGGGAACCTGCACGCCCGTGAAGTTCGTCCGTTGCCGCAGCTCGAATCCGAGCTTCTCGTAGCCGGCGATCGCATTGACGTTCGACGCCGCGGCATGCATCATCGCACGGCCACCTCGCTGCTGGATATGGAAGGCCACATCCAGCACCAGCCGCGACGCCAGCCCCTGCCTGCGGTACGCCTCGTCCGTCGCGACCGCGCTGATCTCGGTCCACTCGCCCGGCTGCAACCGTTCGCCAGCCATAGCGATCAACCGGCCGTCGCGCCGAATGCCGATGTACCGGCCGAGAAGGTAGGTGCGCGGGCGGAAGGGACCGGGCCGGTTGCGCTCGACGAGTGCGAGCATGTCGGCGACATCCGCCTCTCCGAGCTCGATCGCCTCGTCATCCGGCCGCGGGCGCAGACGGTCCGTCTCGACGAGCTGCACTCCTGCTCCACCGAACGTGCGGGCCCAGCCCTCGGGCAGTTCCGGCTCGGCGCTGCCGGCGCCGGCGCCGGTCGCATCCGCGCGCAGGGGCGTGCTGATGCTGAACTCGTTGCCCGAGCCCACCACGCTCGCGAGCGAATCCCACACCGCGGGGTCGTCCCACGTGCGCACGCCCACGAAGCCGGCGACGTCGTCGGGATACCGGCGGACGAGGTCGTCGCCGATGGCGAGGTGCGCGTGCGCCCCGGTCAGCGAATGCCACGCGGCGTTGTCGCGAACGTCGGAGTCTCCCAGAACAGGAGGGGTGGTGATGGTCATCAGATTCGTCCTCTCGCGCACCGCGGGTCGCATTCGTCGCGGTCGCCGTCAGGCCCAACGCACAGAAGCGCGTATCCATGCCCGCCGACACCGCATCGCGACGCTAGCCGCGACCCAACGCGACATCCCGCACCGCCGCCACATGCGTTCACGTGGGCGCCGCGAGCGATAGTGTGCCCTCGTGCAGACCTCGAGGCAGGCGACGGTGTGGTCGCTTCTGCGGTTGGCAATGGCGATCGTCATCCTCGCCGCCGTCATCACCCAACTCACGGTGTCGCTCACGCGGACGGCCGAGACCGGCGGCGACGTCGCGACGGTGTTCGCGAACTTCTTCAGCTTCTTCACGATCCTCTCGAACGTCATCGCTGCGGTGGTCCTCGCGACGGCGGGAGTCCGCTCGCTCACTCGCCCCGCCGAGGCGCGATCGTCGCTGGGGCTCTCCGCCGCGCTCGCCTGTGCGACGACGTACATGGTCATCACCGGGGTCGTCTACAACGCACTCCTGCGCGGGATCACGCTTCCGCAGGGATCCGAGCCGGTGCCGTGGTCGAACGAGGTGCTGCACCTGATCGGCCCGATCTTCCTCGTGCTCGATCTTCTGATCGGCACCCGGCGCCGCGCGGTCCGCTGGCAGGTCGTGTGGGTCGTGATCGCCTTCCCGCTGCTCTGGGTCGCCTACACGCTGATCCGTGGGCCGCTGGTCACGAACCCCACGACGGGCGAGCCCCACTGGTACCCCTATCCGTTCCTGAACCCCGACAACCCGGGAGGCTGGGGCATGGTCGCGGCGTATGTCGTGGTCATCGCGATCGCCTTCGTCGTCGTCGGCTTCGGCACCGTATGGGTCACCCGACGTCGCGCCCGCGCCCTGCCGGCTCAGGTCATCGCGGCAGAGTGAGGATCTCCGCCGCCCCGTCGGTGATGGCGATCGTGTGCTCGGTGTGCGCGGTGAGGCATCCGGTCGAACTGCGGAGCGTCCAGCCGTCCGCATCGGTCACGAGCACGTTCGTGTCTTCCATGACCCACGGCTCGATCGCGATGAGCAGCCCCGGTCGCAGGATGTAGCCCCGCCCGGGCCTCCCGGTGTTGGGGATGTGGAGGTCGCCGTGCATCACCGACCCGATGCTGTGTCCGCCGAACTCCGTGTTGATGGAGTACCCGGCACCAGAGAGCACGTTGCCGATCGCGCGCGAGATGTCGCCCACCCGGTTGCCCGCGCGTGCGACCTCGATCCCGGCCGCGAGGGCACGCTCGGTCGCGTCGATCAGAGCCACCGCCCCCTCCGGACGCCGACCGCCGACAACGAAGCTGATCGCCGCATCGGCGGCGAGACCATCCTTGATGACGGCGAGGTCGAGGGTGAGGAGGTCGCCGTCGGCGAGGCGGTAGTCGTGCGGCATCCCGTGCAGCACCGCATCGTTGACGGCCGTGCAGATGTAGTGACCGAAGGGACCCCGCCCGAAAGACGGGGCGTAGTCGACGTAGCAGGATTCCGCGCCACTCTCGGCGATGAGCTCGCGCGTCCACTCGTCGATCTCGAGCAGGTTCGTGCCCACCTGCACCCGGGAACGGATGTCGCGGAGGATGCCGCCGACGATGGCTCCCGTCTCGCGGGCGCGGTCCACCTCGCGCGGTCTGAAGATCTCGATCATCGCTGGCTCCTCCGGTATAAAAATACCGGTCAAACTATACCGGTACGATGAGCGCATGATGGTCCGTCGCGCGCTCACGCCCGAAGCCGTCGAGCGCGGCCGTCGCCTCGGCGCACACCTCCGGCGAGCGCGGGGAGACAGGTCGATCACGGACGTCGCCGCGGCCGCCGGGGTATCGCCCGAGACGCTGCGGAAGATCGAGACCGGTCGCCTCGCGACCCCGTCGTTCGCGACCGTCGCCGCTGTCGCCACGAGCCTCGGGCTCTCGCTCGACACGCTGGCCGCCGACGCGATGCTTGCGGACATCGCGACGACGGCCTGAACTGCGGGAGCGGCGTGGCCGTCGCGCAAGTCCCGTCGCGCAGGTCAGGCCCCGTCGCGCAGGTCGCGGAAGAACGCGTCGACGTTGGTTTGCAGCATCGCGATACGGCGATCGCGCGCTGCTGCGGCATCGAACCCGAGGTAGGGCGGCGGGTCGAGGCGGCGGACGTTCCGCGAGCACTCGAACCCCGAGCACAGCAGCGTCCCGACGGTGTTGCCCGCGCGACCGGCCTTGCCCGCCCGCTTCGCGGCGAAGAAGACAACCTCGTTGGGGAGGGTGACGTCGCAGCACCACGAGCACTGCGGACGGGTGCGCGTGGCCTGGTCGGCCTGTCGCAGCTGCAGGCCGACGGCCTGCCCGTCGACCTCGGCGACGACGAAGCCGAGCAGCGGGGTCTTGGGGTCGCGCCACCCGTAGTAGTCACGGGTCGACCAGTCGACGTCGCCGAGGTCGGCGGGGACGACGAGCGAGTTGCGCTCGCGGAGCGAGACGTTGACGAAGGAGGAGCGAATGGACTTCGCGGTGAGAGCGAACATGAAGGGTCCTGTCTGAGTACGCGTTCGCGCACCACCGTCGCATCACGCCAGGAAGAAACGGCGAGCGGACGGTCGTGAGCGGATCATCCCGGAACGACGGAGTCGTCGCCCGGGACCGGGAGAGCGCATCGCGGACATGGGTCGACGCGACGCGCGCCGGATCAACCGGCGAGGAAGACGAAGGATGCCGCGCCTGTGCCGCCGGCGCTGTGCGCGCCGGAGACCCCCTCACGCCCAGAGGGCATCGGCAGACGGACGGTACTCACACGCCCAGGCTACTCCTTACCCGCTGGGGAGTCGCCGGCTCATCCGCGGTGCGCACACCAAAATATGTAGATCGGTCTATATTGAACGTATGCCATCCAAAGGAGACCTCACCAAGGCCCGACTCGCAGCTTCGATGCTCGAGCTCATTCAGACCAACGGTTACAGCGGAACCGGTCTCAACGCCGTGATCGACCACGCGGGCGCGCCCCGCGGATCGGTCTACTTCCACTTCCCGGAGGGTAAGGAAGCGCTCGGGGCAGCAGCGGTCGACCTCGCCAGGGCGCAGTTCGAAACTCTCATCGCTGAAGCTGCGGCGACAGCCGGTGGCCCCGCAGCCGCCGCACGATCGACGATCGAAGCCCTCGCGTCGATCGTCGTGGAGAGCGACTTCCAGCTCGGGTGCCCGGTCTCCGTCGTCACCCTGGAGATGGGCGCCAACAGCGACCGGCTGCGTCAGGCGTGCGCAACCGCCTTCGAATCCTGGATCACTCCCGTTGCACGCCTTCTCGAGAACGGCGGACTCGGCGCCGACGCGGCTCGTTCGCTCGCGACCGTCATCGTGTCGACCATCGAGGGAGCTGTCATCGTGGCCCGGGCTTTGCGAAGCACTGAGCCCCTCGCCGCGGCCGCTGACATCGTGAGCCAGCTCATCGATCAGCGCCTTCGGTCGACTGCGGTCGCGCGGTGACGGCCGCCGGACCGGCTCTCGTCCCGGCCCCTCGCCATGCGCTCGTCCTCGGGGCATCCGGCTTGATCGGAAGACACCTCACGGCCACCCTGGCAGCAGCGGGGGCAACGGTCACCGCAGGCGTGCGGAGCGCCGGATCAGCGGCCCGGGTCGGGCAGTGGCTCACTGCGAGAGGTGTGACGAGCGGCATCCGCACGGCGATCGTCGACTTCGACTCGGACCAGATCGTCTCCGCCGGCGCGTCGTCACTTGCCGACGTGACCGAGATCCACAACTGCGCCGGGTCGTATCGCTTCGGGATGAGCGCGGATGAGGCGCGACGAGCGAACGTCGGCATCGTCGAGAAGGTGGTCGACCTTGGTGCCGAGATCTCCGGTCTCCGCCGGATCGTGCACATCTCGGGCTACCGCGTCGGGGGGCAGGACCCGTCGTCGGTGCCATGGAGCGACGACCACCGCACCACCATCTATCGGGAACTCGGCGCGTACGAGGCTTCGAAGGTGGAACCGGACGCGATCTTCCAGGCTCGCGCCAACGACCACGGCATCCCGTGGACGGTCGTGAACCCCTCCAGTGTTATCGGCGACAGCGTGACAGGGGAATCGGATCAGCTGATCGGCCTCGCAACGACGATCAGGCAGCTCTGGGATGGCATCTCGGCCGCGCTGCCCGGCGACAGCGAGACGTTCCTTCCGGTTGTGACCGTCGACTATCTGGCCGCGTTCATGGCTGCCGCGGCTGTCGATGCTGCGGCGAGCGGGCAGTCGTACTGGGTGCTCGACGACGACACGCCGCCTCTCGCGGACCTGCTCACGGACGCCGGTCGCCACCTCGGTGCGCGCGTCCCACGACTGCGCGTTCCGACGTCGATCATCAAGAAGCTCCCGCGCAGCATCAGCGGCGTCGATCCCGAGACTCTGACGTTCCTCTCCTCCGACCACTACCCAACCGACTCGGCGAAGCATCTCGCGGCGCGGCACAGCATCCGGATGCCCGACGTCGGGTCTTCTCTCGAGCGGTGGGTCGACCATCTTGCGGCGGGCCGCTTCGGCCAGGCGGTTTCCGCCGACCGGCGATTCACCGTCTACGACCGCACGCGGACGTTCGAGCTCGGAGCGCCGGACTCCCCTCGGGTGATCTTCCCCGGTCTCCCCCTCAACGCCGACACGTGGGCCGAGGTGGCGCGCACCATCGGCGCTCGCGCGGTAGATCTCCCGGGGCTGGGCCTCAGCGGCGGCTCCGGGATCGACGATTGGGAGCGATGGCTGCCCGCAGTCCTCGCGGGGCGCGACACCCATATCGTGGGCCACTCGATCGGCGCGGCTGCTGCGGTCGTCGCAGCGGACCGTTGGCGTGCTGGCGTGTCATCGCTGACGCTCGTGGCGCCGTTCTTCTTGCAGGAGGCGAAGGGAACAGCGTCCCTCCCGAAATGGTTGTCGCGCGCCTATCTGAAACACGTGACGCCGAGTCGGCTCTCGCGCCGGCTGACGGGATCGACGACCAGCGCCGCGGTGCTCGTCTCCAGTGCGACGGATCTTCGCCGCCGTTCCGCTGCTTCGGTCGCCGACCATCTCGGCCGTGCGCGGTCGCAGCAGTGGCGCGGTGAACTGGTCGCGGCACTCCTCCGCTTCGATGGCCCCGTCCGGATCATCACGGGCAGCAACGACCCGCTGACGTCGGCCATGATCGACCGACTGCGCTCACAGCCGAACGTCGAGATGATCGAGATCGCGCATGCCGGGCACCACCCGCAGCTGACCCACGCCGGGGAGCTCGTCGCGCACCTGCGGAAACGCTGAAGTGCCGGCCGGGCTCGTTGGCGGTACGGGGGCCTCACTTCCACTCGCTGGGTATTGGTGGCTCTACGCTCTGACGGTGCCGTCGCGCGGCCACCGGGCGACACCACCAGCCTGCTCGACTCCTTCTGCTCTGACTTTCCGCTGTCGTGCAACGTTCGGACGAGTGCCGGCCATGTACGTGGTGAGCATCTAGGAGGACGCCATGGACACATCGATCGATGACCTGCTGCGGGCAAGTGCCCCGCACCGCGCATCAACGGACGGAATGGTCGCAGCTGAAATCGAGCGCGTGGGGGTCGCGGCTCGTGTTCACGCGACGCGGCGACGGCGTGTCCGTCGCCTGTCGTGGGTGGCGGTGCCCGTGCTCGCCCTCCCGGGGATCGCACTCGCGTCCACAGCCGGCACCGACCCGCGAATGATCCCCGATTTCGAGATCCCCATCTCGTACGTCACCGACACCGGCCGTGAGGTCTCCTGCTCGATCGAGCTCTTCAACGGCGAGATGAACTACGTCGAGAGCCGGTGACTTCGCGCCATTCTTCGGGGCGGCGCAGAATGTGATCTTCGCTGGCGCGGACGAGTACATCCTCCCCGGCGACGGTGGTGTCGGCAGTGACACCGACTGCACGGGAGAGTTGCATTGACGGGGGCGCCTGAACCCGCTGTGACGAACGACGAGCGGGTCGCTCAGTTGGTGAAGGACCACGCCGGTTCGCTCGCAGCAGACACGCACGAGCACGATCACTGCTGCAGACACTCCTCCAAGCCGAACGGGTCTGACAGATCGTTCTCAGCGCTCGGCGCGTCCGGCGAGCCAGCGGACCATCTCGGGGTCGGCGTGGGAGAAGAACTGCGACTGACCGGCGTCGAGTGTCGCAATGCGCTCCATGTCCTCGGCGGCGAGATCGAAGCTGAGGACGTCGATGTTCTGCCGCATTCGTTCGGGCTTGACCGACTTCGCGAGCGACGCGACGCCGCGCTGGAGCAACCAGCGCAGGACGACCTGCGCGGGTGATCTGTCGTACTGCTCACCGATCTCGGTCAGCACCGGATTGGTGAACAGGCCGTTCCTCCCTTCTGCGAAAGGCGCCCACGCTTGGAGCACGACACCTTCGCTGGTGAGAAGTTCCCGGTAGTCGGACTGCTGATGGAAGGGGTTCGTCTCCATCTGATTCACCGCGGGCACGGTATCGCTGAACTGGATGAGGTCGACGAGCCGGTCGGGAGCGAAGTTGGAGACACCGATCGCGCGAACACGGCTGTCGTGGTGCAGCTGTTCCATGGCTCGCCATTCGCCGTAATAGTCACCGAAGGGCTGATGGATCAGGTACAGGTCGAGGTAGTCGAGGCCGAGCTTGATCATCGAGGCTTCGAACGCTTCGAAGGTGCCGTGCTCGCCGCGTTTCTGGATCCAGAGCTTCGTCGTGATGAAGAGTTCTTCCCGGGGGATGCCGCTGGCGGCGATGCCGCGGCCGACAGCTTCCTCGTTGCCGTAGCTGGCTGCGGTGTCGATCAGGCGGTAACCCGCGTGGATCGCGTCGATGACGGCGCGCTCGGTGTCTTCGGCGGGGATCTGGTAGACGCCGAAGCCCAGCGAGGGCATCTCGACGCCATTGTTCAGCGTGACGTTGGGGATGGTGGCCATGAGGTCAGTCAAAGGCCGGGGCGCGGGGCGATACAGGCCCTCCCAGAACCACCCTCATGTTCCGGGCCGGTCGTAGCCTCGGAACATGGATACCGGAAGCGAGTTACGCGAGTTCCTCGTGTCGCGGCGGGCACGGATCACGCCCGAGCAAGCCAAGCTCCCCGCGTATGGCGGGAACCGTCGGGTCGCGGGACTTCGGCGGGAAGAAGTGGCGATCCTCGCCGGGGTGAGCGTCGACTACTACACCAAGCTCGAACGCGGAGCGGTGGGCCTCGTTTCCGAGTCCGTGCTCGACGCCGTCGCCCGCGCGCTGCAACTCACGCGCACTGAACGCGATCACCTGTTCCACCTGACCGGCACCACCGCCTCTCTGCGAACCGTCTCGCGCCCCATTCGGTCTCTCGTGCGACCCGCCGTGCAGCGCATCCTCGACGGCCTCAGCGGCGAATCACCCGCGTTCGTGGGGACCGTCACCCGCGACCTCATCGCCGCGAACACCCTCGGACGCGCGACCTACTCGCCCCTCTACGACGATGCACCGAACGACACCCCGAACATCGCGCGCTACACGTTCCTCAACCCGGGCGCGCAAGAGTTCTTCATCGAGTGGGGCACCGCCGCGGCGAATCTGGTCGCGAACCTGCGGCGTGAACTCGGCACCGATCCGCTGAACCGAGACCTGCAACACCTCATCGACGACCTCAACCGCGACAGCCCCGAGTTCCGGGCACTGTGGCGATCCCATGACGTCCGCACTCACGACGCCGGCGTCAAATCCATCCGGCATCCCGTCGTCGGCGATCTCCGCCTGACATTCGAATCCATTCCGCTGCCGGCCGACCCCGGTCAGAACCTGATCATCTACGGCGCCGAACCAGGATCGGAAACAGCCGACCGCCTCCGTCTCCTTGCAAGCTGGAGCGCCACATCGAAGGCTTCCGACGCCACCACGTCGCCGTCACCGGGCGTCACCGGCGATAGCATCCACCCGTGACGACGAATGATCGGGGACGGCGCCTCGTCGAGCGAGCCGGGGCCCGGCTGGAGGAGCATCATCCCTCGTTCGTGACCTCGCACCCGACAGCGCTCGGCCTGGTGTGGATGATGGCCGTGGTGGTCCTGCTCATCGTGTGCGACCTCCTCGGCGGACCGCACTGGCTGCGCGCGACCCTCACCCTCACCGCGGCGCTTCCGCCGCTGGTAGCGACGCTCATCGTGCTGTCGCAGACCCCGAGATCGCACCTGGAGTACGAACCGTCGATCCTGACCCACTTCTTCGCACGCTTCCTCGCTCTCTTCAGCGCTTTCGTGTTCTGGTTGGGCTCGGTCGTGATCGGCGGCGCGATCGCCGTTCAGCTCGCCGACGAGAGCGGCACGAACATCGAGACGGCCTGGCTCACCGCAGCCGACCTCTTCGCGCGCATCGTTCCGCCGGTGACCGTCCTGCTGTACTGCGTGCTGATCATCCGCTATGCGGGCTACCTCGTGCGATTGCGGGGCTGGTCAGCGGTGCCCACGCGCCACCGCATCCCCGAGCACTTCCTCGCCGATGCGCCGCGTACGCGCCAGATCGTGATCGGGCTCGCGCATCCGGGTCTGCTGCTGGCCTCCGGACTGCTGTCGACGCTCGTCGCGATCGCGCTCACCCTGCGAGCGGAGGCGCTGCTCTCCTGAGCGAGGAATACACCTCGGGGAGGATGCGAGACCGCCTGAAAGCGGATGCCGCGCGACGCGGCGTTTCCTAGCGTGGCTGAGGTGAGCACCGCCGTACCCCGTTCCTCGATACTGCCTGTGTCCGCTGTCGCCCTGGTCGCAACGGCCGCGCTGGTCATTCCCTGGTGGGGCGCGAGCCTCAGCGTCCTGGTGACGCGCGAGGCGATGACCGTCGGACTCGCGCTGCCGGCGACCGCCTACCTCTCGGACGGCTTCCTGGCGCTCCTCGCCGTCGGCACGGTCGTATCACTGGCGGTCGCACTGCGGGGCGGCTCGCGACGCCGCATCATCTCGATCGCCGCGGCCGGCGGAGTGGTCATCGCCTACGCCACCAGCGAGATGGTCAAGGTGGCGCTCATGCAGGCCCGCCCGTGCACCCGCTGGACCGCGCTGACCGTCTGCGACCCCACGGACTACGCCTTCCCCTCGAACCACGCCGTGCTCGCGATGGGGGCGGTCTGGGTCATCGCTGTCGCCGCGCGCCGGGCATGGGCGACGTGGACGGCCGTTGCCGCAGCACTCATCGTCCTCTCGGGACGGTTGTTCGAGGGCGCCCACTATCTGCACGACGTCGCTGCCGGCTCGTTGCTCGGCCTCGCCGTGCCCGCCCTGCTGACGGTCGTCGCGATCGCGGCGACGCGAGAGCCGCGGGCGATCCCGCTCTCGCCGACCCCGGGGCTCAGTCGATCGGAGCTCAGTCGATCGCAGCGCGAACCAGATCCCGCACGCGACGCTCGACCTCGGGAGTGACCTCGACGATCGCGAACGACGTCGGCCACATCGCCCCGTCATCGAGCGAGGCCGTCTCGTCGAAGTTCAGCGTCGGATAGCGGGTGTCGAACTTCGACTTGGGCTGCACGAAGATGACGACCTTGCCGGCGCGCGCATAGGCGGGGAATCCGTAGAACGTCTTCGGGTCGAGGTCGGATGCCTCCTCCGAGACGATCCGGTGGACCATGCGGGCGACCTCGCCGTCGATCCCCGCGAGCGCGTCGATCGCCTCCATGCACGCCTCGAGCTCCTTCGCGAGCTTCGCGGCGCCCTTCAGCCCCTTCGTCGAACGCAGCTCCTCGGCCCGCTGCTTCATCGCGGCCTTCTCCTCGTCGGAGAACCCGGCACCGCCCGCCGTGTTGTCACCCATCGCCACCCCTTCCGCGGCCCGCGACGCGAGCATCACGGTCCGATCGTGCCACTCGCAGCGCGTGCTGGCCAGGTCCGGCATCCGGGCCTCGCTCCCGCTACCGAATCGCGTCGATTCCGGTGCCCGGCAGGCGGCATCCGAGACCGTAGGCTCTGATCATGCGCGCTCGCCTCGGTTCCGCCCTCCTCGTCCTGTCGGCTCTCGCTCTCGCCGGATGCGCATCGTCGCCCACGCCAGCCGAGCCCGACACGATGCCGACCGCCGAGACCGTCCCGGAGGGCGCCTGCGCCTACGTCGAGGCTGCTGGCGGCGTGCGCGACGTGCAGCTCCCGCCCGCCGAGTCGGAGGTGACGGGTCAGGTGTCGGCCGTCCTGCAGACGTCGGCCGGCGACATCCCCATGACCCTGGATGCCGAGCGCACGCCCTGCACGGTGGGCAGCTTCGTGTCGCTCGCCGAGCAGGGGTACTACAACGACTCGCCCTGCCACCGCCTCACCACCTCGGGGATCTTCGTGCTGCAGTGCGGCGACCCGTCGGGAACCGGCCGCGGTGGCCCCGGATACAACTACGCCGACGAGCTCGACGGCAGCGAGACCTACCCGGCCGGAACGGTCGCGATGGCCAACGCCGGACCGAACACGAACGGCTCGCAGTTCTTCCTCGTGTACGAGGACACCCCGCTGCCCGCCAAGTACACCGTCTTCGGCACGCTCGACGAGGCGGGCCTCGCCGTCGTGCGCGAGGTGGCCGCGGCCGGTGCCGAGGGCGGCGCTGCCGACGGCGCGCCCGCGACTCCGGTCACGATCACCGGCGTCACGCTCGGCTGAGCCCGAGGCGGGCGGCGGCGGCGGCGGGCGGCGGGGCGAGGACGCACCCTCTCGGCGAGAGCGCACCGCGCCGGGTGCGTGCTCGCGGCGCCGGTGCGTTCTCGCGCGCGAGCGCGCGGGGGCGCCCGGGGACGCGCGGCGGAATGGGGCCGCGGGGGATGGCGTTGTCGGAAGCGTGATCGCGCTCGAGCAGGCCCTGGCATCCCTCGAGATCCGTCCGGGCACGGCCCGCCGAACGCACCTCGCCCCCGACGGGTCGCTGCACCTCGGCACCGGCGAAGCCACGCTGGTCTATGTGCGATCGGGCGAGATCACCGGGGATCCCGCATCCGGCACGAGCTGCACGGTCGCCGGGCTCTCGGGCGATGCCGCCGCCGCTTCCGGGGCGCGAACGCTCCTCGCCGGCGACGCCTTCGTGAGCCTCGGATGTCGTCCGATCTCACTGACCTCGCAGTCGGGCGCGCAACTCACCGTCGTCCCGGCCGACGTCTCGCTCGCTGCCGTGACGCCGCTGCCTCCGTTCGTCTTCGTCGACGGTTTCGTCGCACTCGAGCCTGCGGCGGCCGCACTCGTCAGCCACCTCGGCGCGGGTACCACCTCGGCGCGATCCGGCGACGCGGTGATCTGCCGGATGATGGTCAAGACCGTGCTGCTCTCGGCCATCCGGGCGTGGGCGGCGCACACCGCCGGCGCCTCGGCCTGGCCCGCACCGACAGTCGACCCGTTCCTCAGCCGCGCCGCCGAGGCCGTCGCCGCCGACCCCGGTCACGACTGGACCATCGACCAGCTCGCGAGCCTCAGCGCCATGTCGCGGACAGTGTTCGCCGCACGGTTCCGGCGCGCTTACGGACGCTCTCCCGCGGGCTACGTCGCCGAGATCCGGATGCAGCACGCCAAGGACATGCTCGAGTCGGGTGCGTCCGTCTCGGAGACCTCACGCGCCCTGGGCTACGGCTCGGACGAAGGCTTCAGCCGCGCTTTCCGCCGCCACACCGGGATGGCGCCCTCGCTGTGGCGCGCCCGGGCGTCGGCGGCGGCGTTGCGCTGACGACCACGCCGCCCCCGCGAGGCACCCGGCCGGTCGACGTCTCGTCAGGCGTGCCGCATCCGGTCGGCCTCGTGGGTCCGGACGACCCAGCCGAACAGCACCGCGCCGACCGTGAGCAGCGACAGGGCCACGATATCGACGGCGACGACACCGGCGAGATCGACCAGCAGCCCGCCGAGGCCCGCCGCGAGCATGATCGCGAGCTGGAAGCCGGTCACGGTGAGGCTGCCGCCGGCCTCGAGCCGGTCGGGCATCCGGTGACCCGCCCACGTGTTCACGATGATGAGCCACGACGCGAAGAAGAACCCCCACGCGAACACGGCGACGATGACGACCGGAATCGACCCGGGCAGCAGCACCAGGAGAGCGATCGCGGCGGCGATGACGACGGGCGCCGTCACGGCGAGCACGCGGAACGCGCGGTCGACGAGCAACCCGATCGCGAGGTTCCCGATGAGCCCGCCCGCGCCGAACACCGCCAGCAACAGCACGATCGTCTCGGCGCCGACATCCGGAACCCGCTCCAGCGCCAGCCGGATGAAGGTGTACGCCAGGAAGTGTCCCAGCACCACCAGGACATGGCCGATCATGCCCGCTGCGACACCGGTGCGCCGGAGCGAGTCGACGAGCAGCCGCAGACTGGACGTCGCCGCGGCCGGCACGGCAGGCAGGGTGAGGCGCACGGCCAACGCGACGGCAGCCGTCGCCACCCCCACGACGGCGAACGCGATGCGCCAGTCGAGGGCCTCGCTCAGGAGCACGCCGAGCGGCACACCGGCCACGGTCGCGAGCGACACTCCAGCGGAGGTGAACATCATCGCCCGACCGATGCGGTCTGGGCCCGCGAGGCGGGCGGCGACCGTGATCGACATCGACCAGAAGGCGCTGATCGAGGCGCCGAGGAAGAAGCGTGCGACGAGGATCGTAATGAGGTGCGGTGAGAGCGCGACGACGATGCTCGACACGGATGCCGCCGCCGCGGCCCACACAAGCAGAGTCCGTCGATCCATGCGGGGGAAGACGAGGCCGACCGTCGGGGCCACGATGAGCCCGGCGAGCGCGGTGACCGTCACCGTCTGACCCGCCTGCCCGGGCGTCACCCCGAGACCCGCGGCCATCTCGGTGAGCACGCCGTTGGGGAGGAACTCCGCGGTGACCACGAGGAAGCCCATGAGCATGACGACGATGAGGCCGCCATATCTCATGGGCGCGGCGTTCTCGTGGGTCAGCGGGATGGGTGTGGTCGAGGTCATGCTTCCGATGCTCCTCGCTCCTCCGGCTCGGCGCCCGACCGAACGTCCGCGGCATCCGACCGTCCGGCCGGTGCCCGCGTGTGGCGGCGCGGCCCCGAGAACGCACCCTTGCCGCGAGAACGCACCGTTCAGGGTGCGTTCTCGCGGCGGCGGTGCGTTCTCGCGCAACCGTCGACGACATCTGGGGTAACGAGAATTCGTCGAGGTGCGCGCGAACGCGAAACTCGGGGGTGACGCCGACGACCCGACGGCGATGACCTCCGAAAGGCCCGACCGTGATCGCGCTCGAGCACGTATCGAAGAGCTACGGCGGATTGACCGCCGTCGACGACGTCTCACTGCAGATCCCCTCCGGGGAGATCTACGGCATCGTCGGCCAGTCCGGCGCGGGAAAGAGCACGCTCGCCCGCATGGTCAATCTCATCGAGCGCCCGGATACAGGCCGGGTGGTCGTCGATGGGGTCGATCTGACCGCCCTCGACCCGAACAGCCTGCGCACGGCACGCCGCCGGATCGGCATGGTGTTCCAGCGCTTCAACCTCCTCGGCAGCCGGTCGGTGCGCGGCAACGTCGAGCTCGCCCTCGAACTCGACGGCAGCCCCCGGGCCCGGCGGCGCGACCGCGCGCAGGAGATGCTCGACCTCGTCGGCCTCGGTCACCGGGGCGACGCCGCCGTGCACGAGCTGTCGGGCGGGCAGCAGCAGCGCGTCGGCATCGCCCGCGCCCTCGCGAGCGGCCCGAGCGTGCTGCTCTCCGACGAGGCGACGAGCGCCCTCGACCCCGAGACGACGACGTCGATCCTCGACCTCTACCGCCGCATCAACGCGGAGCTCGGGCTGACCGTGCTCCTCATCACCCACGAGATGGATGTCGTGAAGTCGACGTGCGATTCGGCAGCCCTCCTCGAGCACGGGCGCATCGTCGAGAGCGGTCGCCTGACCGACGTCATCCGCACGCCCGGCTCGCGGCTCACCTCGCAGCTCTTCCCGCTCGGGCCGATCCCCGCCGGGGCCGATCCGAGCGCGACGGTCATCGACATCACCTTCGCCGGGGGCACCGCGGATCGTCCTGTCATCGCGAGGATCGCCCGCGATCACGACGTCGACGTGTCCCTCCTCGGCGCGCTCGTCGAGCAGATCGCCGGCACGCAGGCCGGCCGCACCCGGCTCGAGGTGCCCGCGGCCGCGGCATCCGCCGTCATCGCCGACCTGCACGGCCAGGGTCTCATCGTCGACGTCCTGCAGGGAGGGGATGCCGCGTGAACGAGCAACTGCTCAATCTGCTGCTGGTCGCCAGCGGCCAGACGCTCTACATGGTGGGCGTCGCGCTGCTCGCGACGATCGTCATCGGCCTGCCGCTCGGCGTCGTGCTCGTCGGCACCGAGCAGGGACGCTTCCTCGCGACCCCGTTCGGCTCACGACGGGTCGGCATCGTCGTCAACCGCGTGCTCGACTTCATCGTCAACCTCGGCCGATCGGTGCCGTTCATCATCCTGATGGTCGCGCTGATCCCCTTCACCCGCCTCATCGTCGGAACCTTCATCGGACCGACCGCGGCGATCGTGCCGCTGTCGGTCGTCGCCATCCCGTTCTTCGCCCGCATGGTCGAGATCGCGATCAAGGAGGTGGACGACGGCTTGCTGGAGGTCGCGGCATCCCTCGGAGCGAGCCGCTGGCAGCTCGTGACGAAGGTGCTGCTGCCCGAGGCGGCCCCCGCGATGCTGCTCGGCCTGTCGACGACCGTCACCTCGATCATCAACTTCTCGGCGATGGTCGGCACCGTCGCCGGAGGCGGGCTCGGCGACGTCGCGATCCGCTACGGCTACCAGCAGTACAGCTGGATCCACATCGTCAGCGTCATCGTCGTGATCTTCGCGATCGTCATGGTGCTGCAGGGCCTCGCGAGCTGGGGCGCCCGGCGCCTCGCCCGGCGCACGCCACGCACCCGCAGAACCGCATCGAGCGCCCGGATGCAGCGGGCCGACGCCCGCGGCCGCGCCTGACCCGGGCGCCCGGCCTCGGCACCGCACGACCCGCCCCGTCACCCCGCAACGCGACACACATCCGCAACGCACCGTCTTCCCGAGAGGAACCCTCCATGTCCCGCAGCATCCGTGGCATCCGCATCGCCCGCACCCCGCTCGTCCTGGCCGCCGTCGCCTCCGCGGCCCTCATCCTGGCGGGATGCGCGGGCTCGCCGGCATCCGAGTCGGGCGGCGCAGAGGGTGACGGCCTCGGCACGCTCAAGGTCGGCGCGCTGCAGACGCCTGCCGGCGACATCCTCAACCACATCGCCGAGAACGGCGCCGCGGAGCTGGGGCTGACGATCGAGTTCGTCCCGTTCACCGACTACAACACGCCCAACACCGCGCTCGTCGACGGTTCGATCGACGCGAACCTGTTCCAGAACTCGACGTTCCTCGAGAACTTCAACACCAACACCGGCTCCGACCTCATCAGCGTCGGCGAGGCCTACCTGCCTTCGGCCGCGTTCTACTCCAGCAAGGTCGACAGCCTCGACGATCTCGACGACGGCGCGACCATCGCGATCCCCAACGACCCGACGAACGAGGGCCGTGCGCTCAAGCTGCTCGCGCAGGAGGGTCTGATCGAGGTCTCCGACGACGTCGTCGACCTGACCGGCATCACCGACAACCCGCGCGACTTCGAGTTCCAGGAGATCGAGAACGCGACGCTGCCGCAGGCCGTGCCGGACGTCGATGCGGCGTTCGTCACGATCAGCTTCGCGCTTCCCGCGGGCCTCACCGCCGACCAGGCGATCCTCACCGAGGGCGAGGGCAGCCCGTACTACAACGTGCTGGCCACGCGTCCCGACCTGAAGGACGACCCCCGGATCGTCGCGCTGTACGAGCTGCTGACCTCATCCGAGACCGCAGACTTCGAGAACGAGACCTGGGGCGGCCTCGTCGTCCCCGTCACGAAGGGCTGACGCCTGCAGCAACTCCTCAGATCCGGCCGCCCGCTCCCCCCCTCCCGGCCCAACCGCGGCCGATCCCGCCGGATCTGAGGAGTTCGCGCACGTCCGTCCTCCCCCCGCCCCGCTCGGGGCACAACGGGCACGCCCCCGCTCAGTAGGATTGTCCCCATGTCGAAGGTCCTCCAGTCCCTGCCCGTCGGCGAGCGCGTCGGCATCGCCTTCTCGGGGGGTCTCGACACCTCCGTCGCGGTCGCGTGGATGCGTGACAAGGGCGCCGTCCCCTTCACCTACACCGGCGACCTCGGTCAGTACGACGAAGACGACATCGCGTCGATCCCCGGCCGCGCGCTGCAGTACGGCGCCGAGGGCTCGCGTCTGATCGACTGCAAGCCGATGATGGTCGAGGAGGGCCTCGTCGCCCTCGCCTGCGGCGCGTTCCACATCCGTTCGGGCGGTCGCACCTACTTCAACACGACGCCGATCGGCCGTGCCGTAACCGGCACGATGCTCGTGCGCGCCATGAAGGAGGACGGCGTCGACATCTGGGGCGACGGCTCCACGTACAAGGGCAACGACATCGAGCGGTTCTACCGCTACGGCTTGCTCGCCAACCCGGCGCTGCGCATCTACAAGCCGTGGCTCGACGCCGACTTCGTCACCGAGCTGGGCGGCCGCACCGAGATGAGCGAATGGCTCGTCGCGCACGGCTTCCCGTACCGCGATTCGGTCGAGAAGGCCTATTCGACCGACGCCAACATCTGGGGCGCCACTCACGAGGCCAAGACCCTCGAGCACCTCGACGTCTCGCTCGAGATCGTCGAGCCGATCATGGGTGTGCGCTTCTGGGACCCGGCCGTCGAGATCGAGACCGAGGACGTCTCGGTCACCTTCGAAGCCGGACGTCCCGTCGCCGTCAACGGCGTCGAGTACTCCGACATCGTCCAGCTCGTGATGGAGGCGAACGCGATCGGCGGCCGCCACGGCCTCGGCATGAGCGACCAGATCGAGAACCGCATCATCGAGGCGAAGAGCCGCGGCATCTACGAGGCGCCGGGCATGGCCCTGCTGTTCATCGCGTACGAGCGGCTGGTCAACGGCATCCTGAACGAAGACACCCTCGCCACTTACCACGAGCAGGGTCGCCGCCTCGGACGCCTCATGTACGAGGGCCGCTGGCTCGAGCCGCAGTCGTTCATGCTGCGCGAGTCGATCCAGCGCTGGGTCGGCTCCGCGATCAGCGGCACCGTCACGCTGCGCCTGCGCCGCGGCGAGGATTACACCATCCTGAACACCGAGAGCCGCAACCTGTCGTACTCGCCCGAGAAGCTCTCGATGGAGCGCGTCGGCGATTCGGCCTTCGGCCCGACCGACCGCATCGGTCAGCTCACGATGCGCAACCTCGACATCGCCGACTCGCGCTCGCGGCTCGAGCACTACGCCGGCATCGGCCTCATCGGGGGTCCGACGGCCGAGCTCGTGGGCGACCTCGAGCGCGGCGGTGCGGCTGAGATCACCGGCAACGTCGAGCAGACCGACCAGGATCTGGCCGATCGAGTGGATGCCGCGGGCGAGTCCGCCTCGTTCGACTTCGGCGCCGACTGACACGACCGCACTGCCGCAGCCTTACTTGCACATACGTGTGCAAGTTCGTATCATCGACGGGTGACCGACACCGTCTCCCCCCGTCGTCCGCGGAAGGATGCCGCCGCGAACCGCGCCGGACTCCTCTCCGCCGCCGCGCGCACGCTGGCGCTCGACCCGAGCGCTTCCGTCGACGCGATCGCCCGGGCCGCCGGCCTCAGCCGTCGCGCGCTCTACGGCCATTTCGACGATCGCGACGCGCTCGTGCGCGAGCTCGTCGCGTCGGGGGCGCAGCGCTTCAACGCGATCGCGACCGACCCGGGGCTGCGACTCGACACCGAGTCCGTGCCTGTCGCGCTCGCCCGCTTGACGGGTCGGCTCTGGGGCGAGGCGTCGCACGTGCAGGTCGCCGCGGCCGTCGCCCTCGACGAGCGGCACGTGGAAGACTCCGCCGCCGCGCTCGCCCCGCTCCGCCGCGCGCTGATGAATCTGGTGCGTCGTGGGCAGGACGAGGGCACCCTCCGCACGGATGTCGCCGCCCCGACCCTCGCCCGCCTCATCGAGGAGACCGCCCGAACGGTCATCGTCCGCCTCGACGCATCGTCGCCCGAGGCGCATTCGCTCGTCGTCAGGGCGGTGCTCTCGATCGCCGGGCTCTCGTGGCGCGACGCCGCCGCCCTCATCGACGCCCACTCGGACGTCGTGGGAGCGGCGTCCTGATGCGCGTCGAACTGCGCGACGTGGCGAAGGGCCGCAAAGACCTGGCCCTTCCGCCCACGAGCCTGTCGTTCCGCACCGGCCGCGCCACGCTCGCGATCGCCGAGACCGAGCAGCGCCCGACCGTGCTGGGCCTCATCGCGAGCGGACGGATGCGCCCCGACGGCGGAACCGTGCTGCTCGACGGCGCCCGCGCGTCACGCACCCTGCGACACAAGACCGCGCTCATCGACGCCCCCGACGTCAGCGACCCGCCTCCGAACATCTCCACGGTCGGCGTCGTCGGCGAAGAGCTGATGTTCGCCGGCCGCCTCGCCGACCCGATCTCGGCTCGGCGATGGCTCGACGAGCACGACCTCCGCTCGTACTCACGCGTCCCCATCGGCGATGTGCCCGCGACCGACCGCATCCGGATGCTGCTCGAGCTCGCGGTCCTGCGCCCGGGGGTCGAGGGCATCGTGCTCGTCTCGCCCGACCGTCACGGCGGCGACCCGCACGCCTGGTGGACGCTCGCCCGCGAGTTCGCCGGTCGCGGCCTGGCCGTGCTCGTGATCGCAGGCCAAGCGGCCGCGACCCTCCTCACCGAAACAGATCCCCTCGCGCCGCACCGACGGCTGGTGCCCAGCGGCATCCGACTGCGCGGCACCCGTCCGAAGGCCTCCCGATGAAGATCCCCGCTCTGATCAGCGCCGAGCTGCGACGGCTGACGGCCACCCGGATGTCGGTGGTCGCCCTGATCGCGCTCATGCTCGTTCCGGTCCTGTACGGCGGCCTCTACCTGTGGGCCAACCAGGACCCCTACGGCAAGTTCGCCGACATCCCGGTCGCCCTGGTCGACCTCGACGCGGGCGCCCCCGCGAGCGACGGCGGCGGGACGGTCAACTACGGCACCGAGGTGGCCGACAAGCTCGTCGACGGCCGCGACTTCGGCTGGAAGCAGATGGATGCCGCCGACGCGCAGGAAGCGCTGCGCACCGGCGAGGTCGACTTCTCCGTCACCCTCCCCGAAGACTTCTCGCTCGCCCTGACGAGCGCAGCGGGGGATGAGCCGCGACAGGCGACTCTCGTGCTCGCCACCAACGACGCGAACAACTACCTCGCTTCATCGATCGGTTCGCAGGCGGTCGAACGGATCCGCTCATCGGTCGCCGAGCTCGTGGGGCGTGAGGCCGCGTCGCGCCTGCTCACCGGCATCGCGGACATCCGCGTGCAGCTGCAGAACGCCACCGACGGCGCGAATCAGCTCGTCGACGGTGCGGGTCAGGCCCTCGACGGCGCGAACCAGCTCGCCGACGGCACCGGGCGACTCTCGAGCGGCGCCGCGCAGCTGCGCGACGGGGCGAACCAGCTCGCCGGTGGCGCGTCGCAGCTCGCGGACGGCACGCGCACACTCGCTCAGGGCTCGTCCGATCTGGCTTCCGGCGCGGCTCAAGTTTCGGACGGCACCGCCGAGCTCGCCGGCTACGCCGACCGCGTGCGGTCGGTCGTCGACGACGCAGCGGGTCAGCTTCCGCAGGTGCGCACCGATATCGCCGCGCTGCTCGCAGACCGCGGGCTCGACCAGGCGCAGATCGCGGAGGTCCTCGCCCGCCTCGACCCGATCGGCGAGCGCCTGCAGTCGGGCGTGACGCGCGTCGACGAGGCCACCGGTCAGATCGACCGGCTGGCCGCAGGCGCCGCGCAGGTGAGCTCGGGCGCGGCGCAGCTCGCGAGTGGAGCAGCGCAGGCGGCCGACGGCGCGGCATCCGTCTCGTCGGGCGCCGGTCAGCTCGCCGCCGCGACCGACGAGGCCGCGACCGGTGCGGCTCAGCTCGACGATGGCGCACGTCAACTCGCGACGGGACTCGGCACCCTCGACGGCGGGCTCGTGACACTGCGCGACGGGTTGAGCTCGGGTGTCGCCCAGCTGCCCGATTCGTCGCCCGAGCTGCGCGACCAGCAGGCGCAGACGATCGCCGACCCGGTCGCGGTCGATTCCGGGAACATCGCGAAGGCCGGTGACTACGGCGCGGGCTTGGCCCCCTTCTTCGCGGCCCTCGCCGGGTGGATCGGCATCTACGCGCTGTTCCTCATCGTCAAGCCGGTGTCGCGCCGAGCCGTGACCGCGCTGCGGTCGCCGCTGCGCGTGACCCTCGCGGGGTGGCTGACTCCCGCGATGCTCGGCGGCATCGGCATGATCGTCCTCTTCGGCGTGCTGTCGATCGCGCTCGGGTTCAACTTCTCGAGCCCCGTAGGGACCCTGGGGATGCTCATCACCGCGTCGTTCACCTACGCCGCGATCATCCTCGCGCTCAACGTGTGGTTGGGGTCGGTGGGACAGTTCATCGGTCTCGTGCTGATGGTGCTCCAGCTCGTCACGGCGGGCGGCACGTTCCCCTGGCAGACCCTGCCGGCACCTCTCGCGGCCCTGCACCACGTTCTGCCGATGGGTTACGTCGTCGACGGCATGCGGCAGTGGATGTACGGCGGCGACCTCAGTCGGGTGAGCCTCGACCTCGCGGTGCTGTTCACGTGGATGGTGGGCGCACTGGTGCTCGCCGCGATCGGCGTGGCCCGGATGACGCACGGACGCACCCTGCGCGACCTGCAGCCGAGCCTCATCGGGTGAGCTCCAGCCGCCTCGGTAGAATGTCGACAATCGACATTTCTTCGAAGGAGTGGTGGCATGGCCAAGGCCCGCACTGAAACCGCGCGTGGGCGCCTGACCTCAGATGGGACGGGCATCGACGACGTGGCCGCGTCCGTGCTCGATCGCGTCCGTCGGCAGAAGGTCGATGCGGTGCTTTTCGACTGCGACGGCACCCTCGTCGACTCCGAGCCGATCTGCGACCGCGTGTGGCGCGCCCTCGCAGACGAGCTCGCCCTGAGCCCGGCTCCGGGTGCGGCCACGGACGGGCTGAGCTTCGAGCAGCGCCTCGCCACGCTCCGGCCGACGAATCCCTCGCTGCCTCCGACGGAGGTCGTGTATCGCGAGTACTGGCGCCGCCTGCGATCGGCGTTCGATGAGAGCCTGCAGCCCATCGATCCGATCTACGCCCTCGCCCGCGAGCTCATCGACGCCAGGATCCCGCTCGCCGTCGTCAGCAACAGCGCGCAGGAGCGGCTGCAGTACACCGTCTCCTGCGCGCTCCCCCTGCTGACGGGGGTGCCGCTGGTGGGATGGACGCCGCGCGACCGCCCGAAGCCGTATCCCGACCTCTACCGCCGCGCGGCATCCCTCGTCGCGGTCCCTGCCGCGCGCTGTCTCGCAATCGAGGACAGCAGCGTCGGCGCGGACGGAGCGACGAGCGCCGGGATGCGCGCGATCATCCTCGACGCCCCGACAACCTGACGCACCGGCAACGTGACCCGCGGCTCACCGGCCCGCGCTCGGCCGCAGCAGATCGGGTCGCGTGCCCCACCGATCGAGGGATTCCTGCGAGAGCCGGATGCCGAGGCCGGGGGCGTCGGGCACCGTGAGCATGCCATCGGCGTCGAGCTGGGGAGGCGCCTCCAGCAGCCCGTCGATGTAGGCGGAGCCCGTGCGATACTCCACGAGGTCGGTGCCGGCGACGGCGGACGCGAGATGCAGATCCGCGCTCAGCCCGACCGCTGTGTTCCACCCGTGCGGGATGAGCTGCACGCCGAACTCCTCCGCCAGCCAAGCGACGCGGCGCGATTCGCTGAGCCCGCCGCTCTTCGTCGTGTCGGGCTGCACGATGTCGAACGCTCCGGCCCGCAGGCATCGCGCGAAGTCCTGCCGCCGCGTGAGAACCTCCCCGCCGGCGATCGGCACGCCGGATCGCGCGCGGAGAGCGCTGTACCCTTCGATATCGTCGGGCGCGAGTGCTTCCTCGAACCACGCGACATCGTGGTCGGCGAGCATCGCCGAGGTGCGGATCGCCCATGCCGAGCGCCCCGCCCAGAATCCGTCCGAGCCACCCGCGTCAACGGCGAGCAGGGCATCCGCCCCGATCGCGTCGCGCGCCGCGGCGACGACATCCTCGTCGTATCGGCTGTCACGACGCCCGAACCCGCCCCAGCCGATCTTGAACGCGGTGAACCCGCCGGCGGCGATCTCGTGCAGCTTGTCGCGCAGCGGAGCCGGGTCGTCCACCAGCAACGACGCGTAAGGACGCACCCTCGATCGGTAGACGCCGCCCAGCAGCTTCCCGACCGGCAGCCCTGCCACCTGACCCAGGATGTCCCACAGGGCGATGTCGATGCCGCTGATCGCGTGCGCGACCGCGCCGCCTCTCCCCATCCAGAATGTGTGCGCGTTCAGGGTCTGACTCACCCGCTCCGGCTCGCGGGGGTCCGCGCCGACCAGGAGCGGCGAGAGGAGTTCGAGAGCCGCCCGCACGAGAGACTCGCTCGAGTAGCAGCTGCCGACACCGATCACGCCCTCGTCGGTGTGAATGGCGATCAGGGTGTGGATGACGTCGTCGGGACCGTGCTCATGCGTCCATCCGCCCTCCGGGGTCGCTCCGCGGAGTCCACACGTCTTGATCTCCGTGATCTTCATGGGTTCGCCTCTCTCACCACTGACGCGATGGTTGTCGATTGTCGACAACCATCGTAATTGCTACCGTTGCCTGGTGCCCACCCCATCCCTTCCGCCGATCCCCACCGCTTCGCGTCGCGAGCAGGTGGCCGAGGTGCTGCGGGAAGCCATCACGTCGGGAGATCTCGAACCCGGTCATCGGCTCACCGAGCTCGAGCTCGCGAGTCAGCTCGGCACCAGCCGCGCACCCATCCGCGAGGCGCTGCGGCAGCTCGAACAGGAGGGGCTCGTCGTCTCCTACCCCTATCGCGGCACCGAGGTGCTCGGGGTGTCACAGGAGGAGATCGAGAACGTCCTCGTGCCCGTTCGCCTGGCCCTCGAGCGCTTCGCCTTCGCGAAGGCGATGGAGGTGTGCACGGACGAGGATGCCGCAGCGCTGGCCGCCATCGTCGCGAGCATGGACGACGCGGCGGGCGCCGGCGACCTGGGAAGGCTCGCCGACGAGGACGCCCGATTCCACGAGGCCATCGTCGTCCTCTCGGGGCAACAGCACTGCCTGCAGATCTGGCGGACGATCCAGCCTCGCGTCCGCGCCTACTTCCGCCGCGATGCCTCGTACTACGCCGATCCTCACGCCGTGGGTGCGCAGCACCGCGTACTGCTCGACGCCCTGATCGCAGGCGACCAGGACGCGGGCCGACGCGCCATCAGCGAGCACATCCGCACGCACTTCGGAGACCCCTCGGCCTCACGTCATCCGTGACCCGTGGACCGGGCGGGCGTGATCGGGCGAGAGGCTGACCGGCGGGAGCGAGGACCCGGCGCACCGTAAGGCCGACATCATCCGAGCGGAGGTCGCGCAAGGCCGCTGACGAACGCACCTCATCCCGGTACTCTCGGGGCACCGTCGAAAGGAGGGTCGATCATGCGCAGCGTTCCACGGATCCCATCGGCACTCGCCGCGGTGTTCGCTCTCGCGGTCGCCGCCGGAGTCGCGCATGCGGCGCCCGCGAGCGCTCACACCGAGGCTCATCGGGCCGCGGAACCAGCGGTCACGCCTGCCGCCGGCCCGAACCCGCTCGCGCGCGGGGCGGCGCTGCCCACCGATTCGGCCGCGGCCCGGGCCGCGGCGGACGCGCGGGCTCAAGGGCGCACGGCGGTGGCCGACGCCTTCGACGTGATCGCGAGCAGACCCACCGCGACCTGGCTCGGTGAGTGGTACAGCGATGCCGAGCTTGTGCAGGTGCTCCGGGCGGAGACCGCCGCGGCGGCCGCGCAGAACAAGGTGGCGACGTTCGTCATGTACGCGATCCCGGCTCGGGACTGTGCCGCCTACTCCCAAGGCGGCCTCACGGTCGAGCGCTATGCGGGCTGGGCGCAGCTCATCGCGCAGACGCTGCGCGGGACGGCCGCTGCCGTGATCGTTGAACCCGACGCCCTGGCGATGCTCGGTGACTGCGCAGGCCAGGGACCCCGGACGACGCTGATCCGCGACGCGGTCCGCGCCCTCACTGCCGCCGGCGTCGCCGCGTACATCGACGCGGGGAACGCGAACTGGATACCGCCCGAGACGATGGCCCAGCGGTTGCGCGACGCCGGGGTGCTCGATGGCCGAGGGTTCTCCACCAACGTGTCGAACTTCTCGCCGACCGCCGACGAGCAACGGTACGCGGAGCGTCTGCGTGCGCTTCTGGGCGGGGCCCCGCGGTACGTCATCGACACGTCGCGCAACGGCCGCGGATGGCAGGGCACGTGGTGCAACCCCACCGGAGTCGGTCTCGGCACCCCGCCGAGCGTCGGCACGGACGGCTCCGGGCTCGACGCCCTGCTCTGGATCAAACGACCCGGAGAGAGTGACGGAACCTGCAACGGCGGGCCCGCGGCGGGCAGCTGGTACGAGGAGGCCGCGCTCGAGCTGGTGCGCAACCGCGCGTTCTGAGCATCGGTGGCGGCCTCAGGCCGCACCCCAGGTGACCGCGATCACCGTGACGTCATCCTCCTGCTCGCTCTGTGTGGCACGGGCGGCGAGCTCGCTGACCACGACGTCGATGTCGTCCCGACCGGTGACGAAGTCGCGGTAGCGGTCGATCGAGTCCAAAGACCCGCCGAAGAGGTCGAGGACGCCATCGCTGACGCTGATGACGCTGTCGCCGGGCCGCAGCGCGACCTCATCGCTACTCCATCCGGTGCCGACACCGATAGGGAGCTGACCTGAACGGAGGAAGACGCTCGTGCCGCCGGCGCTGCGGACGATCGTGAGGCCATGCCCGGCATCGACCCAGCGCAGCATCCCATCCGGGCTGATCCGCGGATGGAAGCACGTCGTGAACTGGGTGCCGATCGTGTCGGTGGGTCCCGTGTTCAGGCCGACGGCGGCGCGGCGCAGAGCTGCGGCGGGGTCGGGATCGTCGACGTTGCTGCGGATGACCGTGCGGACCGCGGCGGCGATCATCCCGGGGCCGACGCCCTTGCCCATGACGTCGCCGAGAGTGAAGGCCGTGCCGCCGTCGGGCGTGGCGTACCAGTCGTAGAAATCACCGCCGACCGTCCGGGCCGGCACGCAGACCCCGGCGACGCGGAAGCGCGGCGGGAGGTCCGAGCCGTCGACCGGCTGCAACGACCGTTGCACGACCGCGGCCTGCGACACCTCGGCCTCGGCCAGACGCCGGTGCCACTGCGACGCGGTGAGCTTCTGCAGCGAGCGGCGCGACAGCTCGTTGACGACGGCGCCCGCTGCCGCGTAGACGAGCACGGCGATGATCAGCCGGACGAGCTCGCTCGCGGTGAGCGCCTGGCCCGGCGCGAGCACGAGCGGCAGCAGCAGCGTGACGCACACGCCGACGAGGGGGACGAGGATGCGCCAGCGCCCGGGCCCGGCGGCGATCCAGATCACCGGGAGCACGACGATCGCGAGGAACACGGATTGCGTGTCGCCCGTGCCGAAACGCAGCAGGCCGATCGCGACGAAGTCGCCGATAGGGATGAGCAGCTCCGCGCGCCGCAGCACGGGCCACCGCGCCATCAGAGCGCCCAGGACCAGCAGCACGACCGCGAGAGCGGCTCCCTGCCGCATCCTCGTCGGGTCCGTCACCGGGAGCCAGGGCACGGCCGCGCTCGCGATGGCCGCTCCGACGACGAACGCGGCGACGATGGCTTGCCGTGCGGGGTTCTCCCATGACCGGTGCACGGTCGCCACGACCACCGGCGCCGTCTCCGCAAGGGAGACCCGGGTGTCAGGCGGGGCGTGCGTCATGCCTCCAGTCAATACGACTCAGGCCCGCTCCGGGTCACCGAGTCACGCGATTTTTGCTAGCACGCGCGTGCTAACATAGCGACATCCCCCACTCGAGAGGACTCGACCATGATCCTGGCCGCCATCATCGCCTGCGAGGTGGGATTCTGGGTCGCGATCGTCGCGGGCCTCGTCGCCCGCTACGCCTACAATCGACCGAAGCTCGGCGCCGCACTGCTGCTGGCCGCACCTCTGATCGACCTGATCCTGCTGCTCCTCGTCGCCGTCGACCTGCTGGGGGGCGGAACGGCGTCGTGGCACCACGGCCTCGCCGCGCTCTACATCGGCATCTCGGTGGCATACGGCCACCGCATGATCGCGTGGGCGGACGCGAAGGTCGCCACGCGCTTCCGAGGCGCCGAACCGCGTCCGGTTCTCTACGGCGCCGCGTATGCCGTCGCCTGCTGGAAGGACGTCCCGCGCACGCTGCTCGCATCCGCGATCGCGGCGGCGATCCTCGGCGGGCTCATCCTGCTGGTCGGCGACGCCGAGCGCACCGCGGAGCTGCTCGGCTTCTTCCCGATCCTCGGCCTGATCGTGGGCATCGACCTGCTGTGGGCCATCAGCTACTCCGTGTGGCCCAAACGAGCTCCCGCCGCTGCGGGATGATGAGGTCATGCCGCGCCTCATCGACCACAACGACCGTAACGACGAGATCGCCGCAGCCGCCTTCCGTGTCCTCGCGCGCGATGGCGTGGGGGCGCTGTCGGTTCGGCGGGTGGCCGACGAGGCCGGAATCGCGACGGCATCCTTGCGACGAGCGTTCCCGACCCAGGACGAACTGCGCCGGTTCTGCTTCGAACGCCTGCAGCAGGACGTCGCGACCCGCCTGCTCGCCGTCACAGGCCACGGCCGCGAGCGCGCGATGCAAGCGATGCGCGAGCTGCTGCCGCTCGACGATGTGCGACGCACCGAGCTTCTGGTCCAGCTTCAGCTGAGCCGGCTCGCCCTCACCGATAACGACCTACAGGGCCACGCCCGCGAGCTGCACGAGGGTGTCCGTCGCGTCTGCGGCGCCGTCATCGACGACCTCACCGAGGCCGCCGAGCTCGCACGCGACCTCGACCCGCACCTCGAATCGCAACGTCTGCACGCTCTCCTCGACGGGCTGGCGCTGCACCTCGTCTGGACCTCGTCGAGCGACGCCGCTGTCGAAGCCGAGCAGGTGCTGTCGCGCCACCTCGACTCGCTCGCGGGCTAGGGCCCGGTCCGAGGCGTCAGTCGCGGGTGTCGCTCGGCGCCGGGGCGTCGGCGAACTCGTCGACGAAGAGCGAAGCGCGGTCGAGCTTCTTGTTCCGGTACGCCTGTCGACCGACCATGTGCGCCGACAGCGGCGCGGTGGCGAGCTGGATCAGCGCCACCGGAATGAGGAAGGCGACGACCGGCCACGACTGCAGCGAGACTCCGACGGCGATGCAGATCAGGATGAAGCCGAGAACCTGCGGCTTCGTGGCGGCGTGCAGACGGGTCGGCACGTCGCGGAAACGCAGCAGGCCGATCGCGGCGGTGAGGCAGAGGAGCGCCCCGATGAGGACGAGCACGAGAGCGATGATGTCGGTGATGCTCATGATGCGTCCGTGTTGTCCTTCCGCGCGACGAACCGCGCGATCGAGATCGAACCGAACACGCCGACCGCGGCGACGATCAGCAGCACGGGCAGGGTACGGGTGTGATGGTTGATCGCCATCTCGGCGCCGAGTGCGCAGATCACGAGGGTCAGCAGGACATCCGATGCGACCGCGCGGTCGAGGATCGACGGGCCCACGATGATGCGCCACAGCGTCAGCAGGGCCGACACGGCGAACACGGCCGAGATGAGGACGATGAGCCAGGTCACGAGCGCTCCCTCCGCAGGTCCGACAGCTGGTGAGCCTGCTCCTTCGATCCGACGGCGCGGACGATGCGCTCTTCCCAGTGCTGGATCTCGCGTCGCTGGTTCTCGAGCTGCTCCTGCGAGCGGATGCCGATGGCGTGCACGTAGAGGATGCGACGGTCGCGGTCGATGTCGATGATGAGCGAGCCGGGGATGAGGGATGCCGTCACCGCCACGTGCGTCATGATCAGGTCGTCGTCGGTGCGGAGCGGCACGGCGATGATCGCAGCGCCCGGCTGCCGCCGCGGGTCGACGACCTGCCACGCGACCAGCAGCGATCCCTTGACGAGAGACAGGAGGAACTCGAGGAAGAAGACCACGCCCCACCACAGGTTCACCCGCCCCGACAGCTCGACCGGGGGCAGCCGGAACACACGTGTGACGAACAGTGCCACCACGATGCCGGTCAGGGCCGCGAGCACGGTGAACTGACCCCACAGCAGCATCCACAGGGCGACCAGCCAGACGAAGAAGGGCAGCTGTCGCCACAGTGCCGTCGCGGCGCTGCGCTTCGCCTCGCCCATCATCACTGCACCTCCTGCTCGAGCTGACTGATCGTGACCGGCTGCAGGAGAGATTCTCCGATGGCGGCGCACAGGTCGTACAGCGGCCCGGCGAACACCGTCAGGGCGACCGTGACAGCGACCATTCCGGCGGTCGCCGTGGTCATGATGCGCGGGATGACACGCTTCTCGGTCTGCACATCGGCACCCTCCGCATCCCCGAGGTACGCGATGCGCGAGTCGGTCTCACTCTCGCCCTCGCCGGCCTCGTCCTTCTCGCGCCAGAACGAGAGGTTCCACGCGCGCATCAGCGCGTAGAGGGTGAGGAGCGAGGTGATGATGCCCGCGACGATCAGCACGTACATGAGCGGGCTGCCTTCGTCGGCGGCCGCGTCGAAGAGGGCGTACTTGCCGATGAAGCCCGAGAACGGCGGCAGGCCCCCGAGGTTGATCGCCGGGATGAAGTAGAGCACCGCCAGCAACGGGGCGGCCCGCATGAGGCCCTTGACCTTCAGGATCGAGGTCGACCCCGCTCGGCGCTCGACGAGTCCCACCGCGAGGAAGAGGGTCGTCTGCACGACGATGTGGTGGACGATGTAGTAGATCGTCGCACCGACGGCCGCCGGCGTCGCGATGGCGAGGCCGAAGATCATGTAGCCGATATGGCTCACGAGGGTGAACGACAGGATGCGTTTGAGCTCGGCCTGCGCGACCGCGCCCAGCACCCCGACGATCATCGTCGCGAGGGCGACGATCAGCAGCAGCGTATTGACGTCGTTGTCCTGGAAGATCTCGGTCTCGGTGCGGATGATCGCGTAGACGCCGACCTTCGTCAGCAGTCCCGCGAACACCGCGGTGACCGGAGCGGGGGCGGTCGGGTACGAGTCGGGCAGCCAGAACGACAGCGGGAAGACGGCAGCCTTGATGCTGAACGCGAGCAGCAGCATCAGATGCAGGACGAGCTGCGTCTCTTGAGGCAGCTCGGTCATCCGCTGCGACAGCTGCACCATGTTCACCGTGCCCAGCGCGCCGTAGATCGCAGCAATCGCCGACAGGAACAGGATCGACGACACGAGCGAGACCACGATGTAGACGACGCCGGTGCGGATGCGCGACTCGGTCGAACCGAGGGTGATGAGCACGTACGAGGCGACGAGCAGGATCTCGAACCCGACGTACAGGTTGAACAGGTCGCCGGCGATGAACGCGTTGAAGATTCCCGCGGAGAGGATGAGGTACGACGGGTGAAAGATCGAGACCGGCGTCTCGTCGTCGCCGTCGGCGGCACCCTGGCCGACCGAGAAGAGCAGCACCGCGAGCAGAACGACGCTCGAGACGACCACCAGCAGCGCGGCCAGCCGGTCGACGTAGAGCACGATGCCGAACGGAATCGGCCACCCGCCGACCGACACCGCGATGGGCACCCCGGTGGCGTTGATGACGTTCAGGAGCACTGCGGCGATCACGAGCGTCGCGGTGAGGGTGACGATCGAGACACCGACCTGGATGCGGCGGCGGCGGCCGAAGATCAGGGCGACGGCGGCCCCCAGCAGGGGCAGCGTCACGAGGAGGGGAACCAGGGCGCTCATCGGTCTCCTCCGGGGCGATCGGTGGGCGCGTCGTCGCGCAGCGCGTCGAAGTCGCGCGAGTGCAGCACGGTGATGGGCGAGGTCTGGTCGCCGACGAAGTCGGTCGTGGCGTCGTCGTCCTCGTCGGTGATCTCCTGCTCCATCGCCTCGTCGTCCTCTGCGACGCGATCGCGCACGGCGAGATCGGCCTCGTCGTCCTCGACCGTGTCTGCCTGGCCGAGCTGCCACGACCGGTAGATCAGGGCGAGCAGGAACGCCGACACGGCGAAGGTGATGACGATCGCGGTGAGCGTGAGCGCCTGGGGCAGCGGGTCGCTGAACTCGGCGGGGTCGTCGGCGGACCCGTAGAACGGGGCGATGCCGGGCGCCCCCATGACGATGAGGAGGAACAGGTTCGCCGCATTGCCGAGCAGCAGGAAGCCGATCAGCACGCGGGTGAGGCTGCGCTCGAGCATCGCGTACACGCCGGCGGCGAAGAGCACGCCCATGATGATGATCAGGACCAGCGAGACGTTCATCGGGCGAGCTCCTCTCGTTCCTTGCGCTGACGGTCGACTTCAGCGCCCAGTGAGCGGAGCACGTCGAGGACGAGCCCGATGACGACGAGGTACACACCGACGTCGAAGATCGTCGAGGTGACGAACTCGACATGGCCGAGGACGGGCAGCTCGGCTTCCCAGAATGTGCTCGTGAGAGCCGGTGCGCCGAAGAAGAGCGGCACGACCGCGGTGCCGACCGCGAGGGCCATCCCGACGCCCAGCAGCCGCCCGGCATCCGTCGGTGCCGCAGCGCCGAGCTCGTACGGTCCGCCCGCGACGTATCGCATGACGAGCGCCATGCCCGCGACGAGTCCACCGGCGAACCCGCCGCCGGGCAGGTTGTGGCCGGCGAACAGCAGGTACAGCGAGACGACGATGATCGTGTGGAACAGGATGCGGACGATCACCTCGAGCATGATCGAACGCGTCTCGGGTCGAAGCTTCTGCCCGCCCACGAGCCAGGCCTGGCGCGACGATCCCGACCCTGCGCGGGGACGCGGCCCCTCCGACGTCTCGACGAGCGGACGGCGGGTGCGCAGAGCCCCGGTGGGCAGCGACGAGATCGCGCGCGAGAGCGTGTCGGAGCGGTGCGTCACGAAGACGAGCGAGGCCACGCCGGTCGCCGCCAGGATCAGCACCGACAGCTCGCCCATCGTGTCCCACCCGCGCAGATCGACCAGGGTGACGTTGACGACGTTCTTTCCGTGACCGATCTCGTAGGCGAGCTCGGGGAAGGCGGTGGAGATCGGCTCGGCGACCCGCGCGCTGGTCGCGACGATCGCCACGAGCGCCATCGTCGCGCCGACGCCGATGCCGAGCAGCGCGCGCCCGATCGGCCAGACCGAGGCGTTGTGGTCGCCCATCCGCGACGGGATGCGGCGCAGCACCAGGGCGAAGGCGATGAGCGTCACTGTCTCGACCAGGATCTGCGTCAGCGCGAGGTCGGGTGCGCCCGCCGACGCGAAGAGCGCGACCATGCCGAGTCCCGTCACCGACACGAGCACGACGCCGGTGTAGCGCTTGCGGGCGCGCACGGCGATGATGCCCGCGATGATCATGACGGGTGCGACGAAGACCTGCATCGGCGAGTGCCAGGCGGCGAGGTCGGCCTGCCAGCCGCCGTGCGCGATCAGCGCCGTTCCCTCGGCCGCGACGAACACGACGAAGATCGTCCCCACGTAGACCGGGAGCGACCCGCGCTGGGTGAGCGACGTCGTCCAGACCGAGGTCCGCACGATCGCGCGAACCGTTCCGTTGTAGGCGTCGACGGCGGTGAAGGGGAGCCAGCGACGCTGCGTGCCGTCGCGCCGCCCGACGAACCAGAACAGCACGAGACCGGCGAGGATGCTGCCGACCGACAGGAACAGGGCGGGTTCGAGACCGTGCCACAGAGCCAGGTGGTAGTCGTAGCCGTCGGCGCCCGCCACCTCGGGCATCGTGTCGGCGTAGCCCGAGAACGCGGCGTCGAGCAAGGGAGCCGCGACGCCGCCGACGATCGTCAGGCCGCTCAGCAGCACCGGCGCCGCGAGGAAGCCGATCGGGGGGTCGGGCCATTCGGTGCGGGGAAGGGTCTCGCCGGCGGCATCCTTCTTCGTGAAGAACGCGCCCCACACGAAGCGGGCGCCGTAGGCCGTGGTGAGAAGGGAGCCGAGCAAGATGCCGATCAGCGGCGCGAGCGCGACGGGGTCGGTGCCGCCCTCGAGCAGCGACGTGAGCGCCGCCTCTTTCGCGACGAAGCCCACTGTCGGCGCGACGCCGACCATCGAGCCGATCGCGATGATCGAGAAGACCGCGAGGGTGGGCGCCTGTCGGCCCACTCCCGAGAGCTCACGGATGTCGCGGGTCGACAGCTGCCGGTCGATGACGCCGACGACCAGGAACAACGACGACTTGAAGAGGGCATGACCGACGAGCAGGGCCAGTCCCGCGAGGGCGGAGTTGCGCTCTCCATAGCCGAGCACGACCGTCAGCATGCCGAGCTGGCTCACCGTCCCGAACGCGAGGATGCGCTTGAGGTCGGACTCGCGCAGAGCCTGCAGACCGCCGAGCAGCATCGTGAACACGCCGAGGCCGATGACCATGGGGCGCCAGGGGTCTTCGTGCGCGAACGCAGGCGCGAGGCGGGCGATGAGGTAGATGCCGGCCTTCACCATCGCAGCCGCGTGCAGATAGGCACTGACGGGCGTGGGGGCTGCCATCGCACCGGGCAGCCAGAAGTGGAAGGGGAAGATGGCCGACTTGCTCAGCGCGCCGACGAGGGTCAGCGCGATCGCGATGTTGAGGAGGGCCCCCTCGGGCGCCGGTGAGGCGACGATCGTGCTGAGGCTCGTCGTGCCGTAGAGGACGACCAGCATCACGACGCCGATCAACATCACGAGACCGCCGAGGGTCGTGACGAGCAGGGCCTGCAGCGCCGCGCGACGGCTCGCACCACGAGCGTTGTAGAAGCCGATCAGCAGATACGACAGAACACTGGTGATCTCCCAGAACATCACCAGCACGACGATGTCGTCGGTGAGGACGAGACCGTACATGGCACCCGCGAAGGCCAGCAGCACGGCGGCGAACTGCCCGACGCCCACCTTCTTGCCGTCGAAGTACCAGCGGCAGTAGATCATCACGAGCGCGCCGACACCGGTCACGATGAGGGTCATGATCCATGCCAGTGTGTCCATCCGCATCGACAGGGCGATGTCGAGCTGAGGGATCCAGGCGTATGACTCGAACGGAATGCCGCCGCTCAGAACCTCAGGGCCACGCCGGGCGGCATCGATGAATGCGGCAATGGGCAGCAGGGCCGCGACGAAGAATGCGCGGGCGCCGATCCGCTTGATCAACCACGGCAGAACCAACGGAAGAACCGCGAACGCACCGAGGAAGATCAGCAAAAGGCCTCCTCTGGGCGTGGGGGGGTCGTGTCATCCATCTTACCGACAGGATGACGGTCCGCTCCCCGCGAACTAATACTTGACAGCCACGGGCCCGGTCGTGTTCCCGAGACGGAACGTACTGGTGAACCACTGCGAGTCGGGCGTGTCGCCTCCGAGCAGCGCGGCCACGGCTTCGCCTGCGGCCCGTCCCTTCTGCCACGCGGGCTGCACGAGGGTGGTGAGCTCGTAGGGCGCGAGTCCATCGACGACGATGCCGTCGAATCCCGTGATGCTGACATCGTCGGGTACGCGCAGTCCGGCTTCCTCTGCCGCGCGGAGCACGCCCACGGCGAGCAGGTCGCTCTGCGCGACGATGGCCGTCGGGTGGGGTTCGCCGCCCGCGAAGAGGGCGCGACCGACCGCGGCACCGGCGTCGATCGAGCTGTCGACGGCTGCGTAGGCGGCAGCATCCGGGAACACATCGCGGAATCCGGCGAGCCGGTCGGCCACCACATCGACCGACGCCGTGCGCTCGTCGTCGTGCGAGAGCCAGCCCGACTCCGACCCCCAGCGCACCGGCATCGTCACCGCGACGACGTTCGTATGACCGAGGCCCTGCACGTGCTCCGCGGCCAGGCGCTGGGCCTCGCGGTTGTCGAGCGCGATGCGGGGCACCCCCTCTCCCCCATCGCCCTCGATGACGACGACCGGGATGCCGCGGGCGCGAACGCTCGCGAGGTGATCGCGCAGCAGCGCGCTGCATCCGATCAGCACGGCCGCGTCGATGGGCGCCGTCATGAGCGTCGGCTCGCCCGCGACGACACTGCCCTCGCGCAGCAGCAGCAATCCGGCACCGATCGGGGCGACCGCGTCGGCGAGCGCGTCCATCGTGGTGCGCATGACGGGATCGCCGAAGACGCTCCCGAGCCGCCCGCCGCTGACGACGCCGATGATGCCGCTGCGGCCACGCCGGAGCGACGCCGCGCGCGGATCAGGGCCGAGGTATCCGAGCTCGGCGGCGGCTGCGAGGACCTTCGCCCGGGTCGCGTCGCTGACGGGAGTCTTGCCGCTGAAGACGACGGATGCCGTCGACGGCGAGACCCCGGCCGCGTGCGCGACATCCGAGATGGTGGGCCGACGAGCGTTCACGCCCTGATCGTACCTGGCCGTGGTGCGACATCGAATCGATTCGGTACGCTGACCCCGTGACCGACGTGCTCTCCCGTTCCGTTTACCTGCGCTGGCGCAACGCCGTCTTCGCGATCTTCGCCGCGAGCGGCCTGAGCATCGCCACCTGGGCGGCGCGCGTGCCGACGATCAAAGCGGACCTCGGCATCGAGAACCGCGAGATCGGCCTCGCCCTGCTCGCGATGGGGATCGCCTCGATCCTCGGGCTCTCGGCCAGCTCGGTCATCATCGCGCGGCTCGGTACGCGCACCGGCATGTTCGGCGTGCTGATCGTCCTGTCGATCGGGCTGGCGATCCTCGGGCTCGGCAGCGGCTTCTTCCAGTCGTACGCGATGCTCATCGTCGGCCTCGCGCTCTTCGGGTTCGGCAACGGATGCCTCGACGTCATGATGAACGTCGACGGCGCCGCCATCGAGACGCAGTCGGGCAAGACGATCCTGCCGCTGTTTCACGCGTTCTTCAGCTTCGGAACCGTGATCGGCGCCGGGCTCGGCGCCATTGCCGCGAGCCTGCGCATCGGTGTCGCCGTCCACGCCGTCACCATCGCCGCATTCATCGTCGTGCTCGCGATCGTCGCGATCGCGAACGTGCCGCGTCGCGCGGTCACCGATGCCGTCGCCGCCGACACCGCATCGCCGGAGGCGGCATCCGTCGACGGCCCCGCGCCCGGCTGGCGTCAGCGCCTCGCGGTCTCGCTGTCGGCCTGGCGCGAGCCGCGGACCTACACCCTCGGCATCATCATGCTGGGCATGGCCTTCGCCGAGGGCGGCGCCAACGACTGGCTAGCGCTCGGCGTGGTCGAGCACGAGGGCGGAACCGCCGCCATCGGCGCCGCGGCCCTCACCGTCTTCAGCGTGTCGATGACCGTCGTCCGCGTCTTCGGTGGACCCCTCGTCGACCGCTTCGGCCGCGTCGCGACGCTGCGCGTGCTCGCGGTGGCCGCGACAGCCGGCATCCTGCTGTTCATCCTGGCCCCGAACCTGCCGCTCGTCTTCGTCGGCGCCGCACTGTGGGGCATCGGGGCGTCGCTCGGCTTCCCGCTCGGCATGTCGGCCGCCGCCGACGACCCGGCCCGCGCGGCCGCGCGAGTGAGCGCCGCAGCGACCATCGGTTACGTCGCGTTCCTGTGCGGGCCACCCGTCCTCGGGTTCATCAGCGACCACATCGGCCTGCTGCCGACGCTGTTCATCCTGGTGGTGCTCGTCGCAGCCTCGGGCCTCGCCTCGTCCGCGGCGAAGCCCCTTCCCGGAGCGAAGGTCGGCGCCGGCCGCCACTGACCCGTCCCGCGCCGCGAGGTCCCACTTGGGCCGGGTATCCCGCCGCCTTTCCCGGCCGAACTGGGACCTCGGTTGACCGTGCGGCCGGGTGGGCTGGCAGCTTCACCGCCGATCCGGTTGAGTGGACGGATGACGTCGCGCTCGGTGTTCGAGATGGTGCCCGTGGCGGACCGGGTCGCCGAGGCCGATCTCGTCTTCGCGATACGCGACGCCAACCCGGTGTCGCCCGGGCACACGCTCGTCATTCCGAAGCGGCCGATCGCGAGCTGGTTCGACGCGACCGCGGACGAGCTCCGCGACGCGATGCGCCTCATCAGCCTGATCAAGCTGCAGCTCGACGAGAGTCACCACCCCGATGGCTACAACGTCGGGTTCAACGACGGTGTCGCCGCGGGGCAGACGGTTTTCCACGCTCACATCCACGTCATTCCCCGGTTCGCCGACGACGTCGCCGATCCGCGCGGCGGGGTGCGGCACGCCGTGATCGGCAGGGGCCACTACTGACGGGTCCCGTCGACAGGCTCGGCCCGTTCTCAGGGTCGGTTTACGATGCCGCGACAGCCGCGCAGCCTGTCGAGAGGACGGAGGATCCGGGCGCGACGACGCGCGGGGGTCGCGTGAGCGGAGCGACCCTGTCCCGTCGACAGGCTCAGCCGTGCTCGCTGACGGCCTGCGGCGCCCTCGCGTCCGCTGAGCCTGGTGACGGCACCGCTGATGCCCGAGCTCCGAGGCTCATGCCGACGCGGCAGACCAGGCAGACGGCCGAGCCCCCTGCAATGTGATGCTGCGGGCCGCTTTCGGAGCTGCGCCGTCCCGCCGACAGGCTCAACCGTGCTCGCCGACGGCCTGCGGGGGCTTCAACGGCAGTTGAACCTGACGACGGGACAACCGGCGGACGACGGCACAACCCACGCAGGACGGGACAACCCGCGGATTGGGGGCGCGGCCAGCTCAAGACCTCGGCCGCAGCACCCCCATGCCATCGAGCAGGGCGCGGACCGCGTCGACGAGAGATCCGGGCGGGACGGGCGCGGCGAGCGCGTCGGCTGCCGCACCATCGAGCAGCCAGCGGATCGCGCGGGCCTGGCCGGCGCACGTCGCGGGGTCCTCGTCGAGCGCGCGGACGAGGTTCCGCGCAAGGAAGTCGTCGATCGCCGCGGTCTCGGCCGCGAGAGCTGCGCGCACGGGTTCGAGCCGCTCGACGTCGCCGATTGCGCGGACCAGACCGGGGTACAGCTCATCGGCGAGCTCCGCCTCGACGTGCGCGGCGTAGGCCAGTACGGCGTCCGTGCCCGCGGCAGCCTCCGCAATCTCCGCGAGCGCTCGGACCGTCTCTGCGCGCCCCAGCTCCAGTACCCCGAGGAGGAGGTCGAGCTTCGTCGGGAAGTAGTGGAACAGCGTGCCCGACGACACTCCGGCGCGACGGTAGATCGATGCGGTGGTGGCGGCCGCGTATCCGGATGCCGCGAACTCGGCCGCCGCGGCATCCAGGATCAGCGCACGCCGCTCCTCGAAGCGTTCGGGATCGCGACGGCGTGGCACGGGAGCCACCATAGCCCTCGAATCATTACTAGAGCGATCACTCTAGAGTCGCTACTCTGATTTCGTGGAATCGGAATCGAACCCCGCCGCGGCACCGGCCGACGCAAAAACGCCGGCAAAGCCCCGACCCCAGCCGAAGCCCCAGCCGCGACCGCAACCGCCGCGCCCCCGCGCGCTCGCCTGGACGACCGTCCTGGTCGGCATCGGTCTCGCGTGGTCGCCGATGTGGCTGCCACAGGTCCTGCGCGCGGCGGGAGTCGACCCGCGTCCCCCGCTCGCAGCGATCGGTCTCGCCGGGCCGGCGGCCGCGATCTTCTGGAACACGCTCGCGACGGCGCTCGTCCTCGCGTGGGTGTTCGGTGTCGAACGGCGCAGGCTGCCGTCGCTGCGCATCGTGCGGCCTACCGGCAAAGACCTCGAGTGGGCGCTCATCCTCTTCGGCGGCGCCATGGCGTGGAGCTGGCTCGCACAGCTGATCCGCCCGCAGAGCGCGCCCGACTCCGGCTCCGCCACCATCGCAGCGCTCCCGATCCTGGCGGTCGTCGCGATGATCCTGAGCGCCGCCGTCTGCGAAGAGATCCTGTACCGCGGCTATCCGCTCGAACGGTTGACCGAGCTGACCGGACGTCGGTGGGTCGCCGTCGCCACGACGCTTCCTTTCTTCGTCCTGCCGCATCTGCTCACCTTCGGTCCCGAGTGGTTGCTGTACCACGCGAGCGGGACCGTAGCGATCTACGTGCTGTACCTCTGGCGCCGCAACCTCGTCGCCTGCATGGTGCTCCACGCAGCCGTGAACGCGCCGATTCTCATCCCGACCGTCGCCGCGCATCTCGGCTGAACACGCGGGCGCGCGCCCGCGGCGTTGCTCTGCCAGGATCATCCGCAATGACGATCTCCACACAGCCCTGGCATCACCCGGACCCCGGCACCGCCGTCCACCTCGACATGGTCCCCGACCAGGTGCTCCATGCCCTCGGTTCGGGCGACTCAGCGGGCCTCGAGCCGATCTACGCCAACCCGTTCCTCACAGGCCCGGAATGCGACTGGCTCTGGCGGTACCGCAGCGCGCAGGTCAGGAACGCGCCCGGTGACGCTCCGTGGATCACCCGGCTCATCATCGATCCCCACCTCGGCGCGGCCGTCGGCGTCGCCGGCTTCCACGGCCGCCTGATGAGAGCGGAATGGTCGAGGTCGGCTATCGGGTCGACCCCGCGCTGCGTCGCCGCGGATATGCGAGGCAGGCGCTCGAGATCCTTCTGGACGTTGCTCGCACCCACCCCGACGTGCGAACCGTACGCGCGACGATCAGTCCCGACAACGGCGCGTCCCGAGCCCTGATCGACGGTTACGGGTTCGTCGAGCGAGGCGAGCAGTGGGATGACGAGGATGGTCTGGAGATCATCTACGAGCTCTCCGTCCACGGCCCGCCGACCACGACACCGCTCGAACGAGGGCCGAGGCCGACGACGCCCGGCGATAGCGCTTAGGCTCGACGGGTGCGTCTCGTCATCGCCCGCTGCTCCGTTCAGTACACGGGGCGCCTCAATGCTCACCTTCCGCTGGCTACCCGGCTGCTGGTGCACAAAGGCGACGGCAGCCTGCTGGTGCACTCCGACGGCGGCTCGTACAAGCCGCTGAACTGGATGAGCCCGCCCTGCACGCTCACGGTCGAGACGCCCGAGGATGACCCGGATGTCGAGGAGCAGGTCGTCGAGCAGTGGCGGGTGACGCACGCGAAGTCGGGCGACACCCTCGTCGTGCGCCTCTACGAGGTGATACACGACTCGTCTCACGAGCTGGGGGTCGACCCCGGTCTCATCAAGGACGGCGTCGAGGCCGACTTGCAGCGTCTGCTCGCGGAACAGGTCGAGGTCATCGGCGAAGATCTGACGCTCGTCCGCCGCGAGTTCCCGACGGCGATCGGTCCGGTCGATCTGCTGCTGCGCGATCCCGCCGGTGGCACGATCGCCGTCGAAGTGAAACGCCGCGGTGACATCGACGGTGTCGAGCAGCTGACGCGCTACCTCGAGCTGCTCGGCCGCGACCCGCATCTTGCGCCCGTCACGGGGGTCTTCGCGGCGCAGGAGATCAAGCCGCAGGCGAAGGTGCTCGCCACCGATCGCGGCATCCGCTGCGTCACGCTCGACTATGACGCCATGAAGGGCATCGAGTCGGGCGCGCCGCGCTTGTTCTGACGCGGCGCGCCCGAGCCTCTCAGCCCGAGCCCGTCAGGCTCCGAGCTTCGAGAGCTCGTCGAACTCGTCGTCGGTGAGCTCGATCTCGGCGCCGCGGAGGTTGTCCTCGAGGTGGGCGACGCTGGAGGTGCCGGGGATCGGCAGCATCACCGGCGAGCGCTTCAGCAGCCAGGCGAGCGCGATCTGGGCCGGGGATGCCTGCTTGCGCTCGGCGAGCTCGCTGAGAGGCGAGTCTGCGCCGGTGAGACCGCCGGTGGCGAGCGGGAACCACGGAATGAAGCCGATGCCCTGCTCCGTCGACCAATCGAGCAGCTCTTCGGCATCCCGCTTCTGCAGGTTGTAGAGGTTCTGCACCGAGACGATCGTCGCGATCTGCTGCGCCGCCTTCACCTGATCGACAGTGACCTCGGAGAGCCCGATGTGGCGGATCTTGCCTTCGTCCTGGAGCTTCTTCAGTTCGCCGACCTGGTCCTCGAGCGGAACCTGCGGGTCGATGCGGTGCAGCTGGAAGAGGTCGATGCGCTCCAGACCGAGGCGGCGGAGGCTCATCTCGGCTTCCTGACGGAGGTACTCGGGGCGTCCGAGCGGCGGCCATTCGTCGGGTCCGGTGCGCGTGAGCCCCGCCTTCGTGGCGATCACGACGTCGTCGCCGTAGGGGTGGAGGGCCTCCTTGAGGAGCTCCTCTGCGACGTAGGGGCCGTACGAGTCGGCGGTGTCGAAGAAGTTCACGCCGAGGTCGACGGCGCGCTTGAGAACGCGGATCGCCTCGTCGTGGTCCTTCGGTGGGCCCCAGACGCCGGGGCCGGTGAGCTGCATCGTGCCGTAGCCGAGGCGGTTGACCTCGAGGTCGCCGCCGATGCGGAAAGTTCCGGAAGCGCGGGCTGAGGACGTGCTGGATGTCGTCATGGAGATGTCAGCGCGCGAAGCGGGCGAGACATTCCCGCCACACGGCGACCGGGCCGGGCGGGTCTTATCGACGAGAACCATAATGGGGCCGTGCCGAAGATCACCGCCCCGACCGTCGCGGAACACCGCGTCGCGCAACATGAGGCGCTCCTCGCCTCGGCGAAGGCGATCATCGCAGAGGCCGGCGTCGCCGCGATCACGCCCCGATCCGTCTGCGAGAGGGCCGGGCTCTCCCGCTCGAGCTTCTACGAGTACTTCCCGTCGAAGGACGACCTCCTCGCCGCGATCGCGATGCAGGCGTTCGACGAGTGGGGTGCCGAGCTCCAGACCGCGATGGATGTCGCCGGACCGGGCCGCGATCGCCTCCACGCCTACGTCACCGCGACGATCCGGATGACGGCCGACGGAAAGCACACGCTCGCCACAGGACTGCAACAGACCGACATCTCGCCGAAGAACGTCGAGGCGATCATGGCGATGCACGACGCGCTCACCGCGCCGCTTCGCCACCTTCTCGAAGAGCTCCGGATTCCGGATGCCGCGACCCAGGCGGCTCTCGTGCAGGGAGTGATCAACGCCGGCATGCAGCTCGTCGAACACGGGGCCGATGCCGACGATGTGATCGCGGGCGTGATCGCGGTTCTCGATGGAGGCGTGCACGGCGACATTTGACCTCGTCCGAAGTTAGTGACACACTGTCAGGAAGATGCCGACAGTGTGTCGGTTCGGTGGCGCCCGCCACCTTCCTCCCCTTAGGACGTGATGATGTTCCTCGCTGTGCGCGAACTGCGGTTCGCCCGAGGCCGGTTCACACTGATGGGTGTCGTGATCGCTCTGATCGCCGTGCTCGTCGTGCTGCTCTCGGGCCTCTCTTCCGGTCTTGTGAATGACGGAGTCTCCGGCCTCAAGTCGATGCGCGCCACCGCCTTCGCCTTCGACGAAGGCACGATCACCGACAACGCCTTCAGCCGTTCGCTGGTCGACGGCGAGCAGCTCGACACCTGGCGCGGCGCCGACGGTGTCGACGAGGCGGAGCCCATGGGCGTCAGCATCGTCAACGGCACGACCGGCGACGACGAGCAGATCGACCTCACCCTCTTCGGCATCGAGCCGGGGGGCTTCCTCGACCCGTCCGTGTCGAGCGGCGCCTCGGTGAGCGATGAGCTCGGCGGCATCGTCGTCTCCGAGTCTCTAGAGGGCGAGGGCGTCGAGCTCGGCACCGTCGTCACGCTCGACCGCATCGGACTCGAGCTCACCGTCGTCGGCTTCACCGAGGGTCAAGCGACCTTCGGGCACGTCGACGTCGCCTACCTTCCGATCGACACCTGGCGTCTGATCGCGTCCAACACCGCGCAGCCCGGAGCCCCGACGGCCGACCAGATCGCGACTCTCGACTACGAATACTCCAGCGTGGTCGCGCTCGAAGCGCCCGCAGCGACCGACCTCACGGCCATCGACGCGGCCGCCGGCACGATGTCGATGTCGCGCACCGAAGCGTTCAACGCCTCCCCCGGATACGAGGCCGAGACCCTCACCCTGATGATGATCCAGGTGTTCCTCTACGCCATCTGCGCGCTCGTCGTCGGCGCGTTCTTCACGGTGTGGACGATCCAGCGCACCGGCGAGATCGCGATCCTGCGCGCCGTCGGCGCCTCCCGGGCATACCTCCTGCGCGACAGCATGGCCCAGGCCGCCATCCTTCTCGTCGGGTTCACGGCGATCGGCATCGGCGCCGGTGTCGGACTCGGCGCCCTCATGCCCGACGCGATGCCCTTCGACCTCGAAGCGGGACCGATCGCGATCGCCAGCGTACTGACCATCGTGCTCGGCCTCATCGGCGCCGCCGCGGCGGTGCTCCGCATCTCCCGCGTCGACCCCCTCACCGCCCTCGGAGGACAGCGATGACCACCACCACCCGCACACGTACCGCCGCTCTCGACATCCGCGATGTCACCCTCGAACGAGGAGACGGCGACACCCGCATCCGCGCCCTCGACGGCGTCTCGCTCACCGTGCCCTCCGGCGAGTTCGTGGCCATCGTCGGACCGTCCGGCTCGGGCAAGTCGTCGCTGCTCGCGGTGGCCGGCGCCCTGACGACCGCCGACTCGGGCACCGTTCGGGTGAAGGGCACCGACCTCGCGACGTTGGGCAACAACGCGGCCGCGCGTTTCCGCCGCAACACGATCGGCTTCGTGTTCCAGTCGGGCAACCTCATCCCCGCCCTCTCCGCGGCCGATCAGCTCCGCCTCGCGGGACGGATCGCCGGCAACTCCTCGGTCGACCCCGCAGCGCTCCTCGAGGCGGTCGGCATGAGCCATCGGGCGAACCACCGCCCCGGTCAGCTCTCCGGCGGTGAGCGGCAGCGGGTCGGCATCGCCCGCGCGCTCGTCAACTCCCCGGCGCTTCTGCTCGTGGACGAACCGACCGCGGCGCTCGACCGCGCGCGCAGTCACGAGGTCGTTCAGCTTCTCGCCGATCAGGCGCATCGCTCCGATGTGGCCGTCGTCATGGTGACCCACGACCATGACGTCCTCGAGCACTGCGACCGCGTTCTGGAGATGGTCGACGGCACCCTCACGCCGTACTCCGTGTCATCGCGCACATAGGGTGGGACCTATGACCCGATCGCCGTTCTCCTGCGTCCTGTGGGACATCGACGGCACGGTCGTCGACGCTTCCGAGGGCATCCTCCGCCGCCTCACGATCACGCTCGCCCACTTCGGCCACCCGGCACCGACGCACGACGAGCTCATCCACTGGATCGGCCCGCCGATGCACGAGTCTTTCCAGACGAACCTCGGGATGTCGCCGGAGAAGGCGACCGAGGCGGTGTCGTTCTACCGCGTGCTCGGCAAGGCCGACGGCTACACGACGGGAGCACGCCTCTACCCCGGCGTCGCCGACCTCATGGTCGAGCTGGATGAGGCGGGCGTGCCGCAGTCGACGGCGAGCTCCAAGCCCGAGATCCAGGTGCGGGCGCTCATGGAGCACTTCGGTCTCGCGCGCCGGCTGCGTGAGATCGTCGGGGCGACGAGCGACGAGAAGACGCTGAGCTCGAAGTCGGACATCGTGGCGGAGGCTCTCCGGCGCCTGACCGCCGACGGCGTCGACGTCTCGCGGCCCGTCCTCATCGGAGACCGCCACCACGACGTCGAAGGCGGCGCCGCGAACGACGTGCCGGTCATCTTCGTGTCGTGGGGCTTCAGCACGCCAGACGAGGCCGACGGCGCGATCGCCGTGGCGGCCGACATCGACGACCTGCGGGCGCAGCTGCTGCCTGCAGAGTGAGCATCGGGGAACTCCCCCATTCGACGCCCGGGCTGCGTGCCAGAAATGCAGCGCCCGGGCGTCGACGGATCCCCCCGGATACGTCACGCGATGCGTGACGGGACAACTGTACTGATTCTCGCGCCGCACCGATACCCGTAAATGAGACGGATTTCATCCGCGTAGCGTGCCGGTGTGACTCACGTGGATCTCCGCCCCTTCGAAGACGACGACGCGGATGCCGTCTTCGAGATGATGCGCGACCCGGATGCCGTCTCGCAGGCCGCGTTCACCACCGACGACCCCTCCGACCGTGCTGCGTTCGATGCGTGGCTCGAGCGCCACCGCGCCGACGACCGGGTCTCGATGCTCGTCGTGACCGACGACGGCGGCTTCGCCGGAACCGCCGCGGCCTTCACCGTCGACGGCGACCGCGAGGTCACCTTCTGGATCACCCGCCACGCGCGAGGTCGCGGCGTCGCCTCCGCCGCGCTGCGGCTGCTCATCGCCCGCGAGGCCGAGCGTCCGCTCTATGCACGAGTCGCCGCGGACAACGCGGCATCCATCGCCGTTCTCACCAAGAACGGCTTCAGCGAGATCCGCCGACAGCGCGCCTACGCACCCGCCCGTGGCGCAGAGATCGACGAGCTCGTGTTCGCTCTACCGCCCACGCTCGACGGGGTCTGACCTGACAGCTCGATGACGGGCCGGTCACTTCCTGAGTATGCGCGGTCCTGCGAGGGCTTTCACGAGCGCGGTGGCAGTGAGCGAGAGGACCCCAGCGCCGATCGACACCAGCCCGACGGGCCACAAGACCGCCGCACTCGACTCGTAGGACGCGGTCGACTCAGCCGCGGTGACGACGCTGCGCCAGAAACTGATGTCACCGACGCTCGTCAGCATGATCCCGACGATCAGAGATGAGTGCTTGGTTGCCCATGTCTGTGTTCTCTCTCCCTTTGTTGTTTTGCCGTGAAGGCACGTAGTGCTGAAGGCTTCACGGCGAAAAAACGGGCCGCGTAGCGGCCCATGCTGTGCCGGCAACGCCGGCTCGACCACCGAGCTCGCAGAGCTCGGCCCTGCCCTCCGCCGGTTCGTCGACGAGCTCGGCCGTCCCCACTGTGTGCAGGCCAGCCCCGCGACAGCTGGGCTGTGCACATTGGGGGCGGGGGGGGAGCGGCCGCACCATGCCCCACCAACTGGGGGTATTTGGTGGCGCTTGGGGACTGCCGCGGCGCGGAGCGCCGTCGACTGAGGCACGGGTCGTCGACGCGGGCCCACCGGTGTTACCCCCGGGGAGCGCGGATGGAGGTAACACCGGCAGTAGTAGCAATAGTGGGGTTTACCAGTCGGTCGTAGCGGCGGTGACGATCTGCTTGACGTCGCTGAGGCTGTAGCCCATGCGGCGAGCGGGGTGAAGTACGCCGCGTCGAGGGCGGTGGGGTAGCGCCAGGTTTTCTTGCTGGTGCGACTCTCGCTTCCGCCGATCTCGTGCGCCCGGGCATTGCCGTTGCGGGTGGCCTCGCCGACGGTGCGGCGGTGCGTGGTGAGGCCCTCGGCCACGAACAAGGAAGCCGCCGAGCGACCAGCCAAGACCTCCTACACATGGCGGCTACCAGACTAGACCACGAATTTCTACTTACGGCTGAACGAGCATTTTGGCACAATGAGCATCATTGAGCCAAAGACGTTCGATGCCTGGAGATGGAAAAGAAGGACGCATGAGAATCGCAACAAGATCTAGGACAATTCTCGCGGTCGCAGTCTCGGCAGCGATCGCCCTGAGCCTCCCCGCAGGAGCGGCGACGGCGGCATCGGGAATCGACGAAGACACCATCGAGCACGAGGTCCAGCAGATCCACGAACAGCGGGGAATGGACACGTCGCTCGAATCCCTCGAGACGACCGTAGTCACCCCCGCCGACGCCGACGGCAATTTCGAAGTCTCCATCACGCGGGCAGGTGCCACTGGCTTCAGCGTCACCTGCGCGGGAACGACGAGCACGAATGCCGTCCGCGATCCTCATTACTCGGCCGGAGCTGGTGGCGCCATCTTCAAGACGGAGATCTGGTGCAGTGGCACTGGCAACGCACCTGCGACTGTAGACATCAAGCATGCTGGCTCGCTCTACTTCGCCCCCTCGAACTCTGCCAACAACACCTCGAACTTGTCGTTCTCCAGCCGAGCATCCAGCTCACTAACGCAGAACGTGGTCGTCAATGGGACGGGTAAGACGTTCTACACACCCAAGCAGGGAGAAAATGGTGGCCGCGGAACCGGGTTCTGGAGGGCAACCGCGACCTGGTACTTCGAGGTCGGGGGGCAGCTGTCGACGGTCGGCTCCCAGACTAAGACCGTTTGGAAGACCATCTGAGTCGCATGAGCTCTTTGAAAGCACGAAGCGTGGACCCTCGCTACGCGTCGCAGGTCGTGGGCGGGCCGATCTATCGAGTTGACTTCTGGTCGCGGGACGGGGCCAGCGACGAATGGCTGCTCGAGCACGCCGGTAGCTTCCATGATGTGCTCAGGTGGGCCACAGCTCACGCTCAAGATCGGGAATTCGTGATCTACGCGCAGGCTGACTCTGAAAGCTCGGTCATCCTGAGACTTCACGGGCAAGAGCCAGGCGCGCAATAGCGCGGCGCCACGGTCCATGCTGTGCCGGCAACGCCGGCTCGACTGCCGATCAACGAGCTCGGCCCTCCCCACTGTGTGCAGGCCGATCTGACGTGCGCTGGTAGCGACGTACCGTACGGCCTTGTCCCATTGCCGGGCGAGGATCGCGGCCTGTACGCCTCGTCGACGCGGGGCGCGGCCGCGGGGGGGTCGCGCGTGTGCGCACGTGCTCGAGGCCGGCTGCGTCGTCGACGAGCGCGGCGACGTCGGCGTGGTGCCACCTGGCGGCGGCCGCGCCGACGAGAACGCGGCACAGCTGCGCTGAGGCATCGGCGCCGGCCGGGAGCTCCCGGAGGGCCGCAGCGCTGACGGCGGGGAGCTCGCGGCGCTGGCCTGGCAGGTACAGGCGGCGGTGGGCGTCGACCGGGATAGGGCCGCTGGGGCGTGCCCGGTCGGAGTCTGCCGGCTCGGCGTCGTCGACGAGGGCCGCCAGGTGGCTGGTGAGGTCACGAATCGCGGCGGCAGAGGTCCGGGGGGCCGTCAGGACGTCGAGGGAGCCGGTGAGTGGCACGGATGCCCCTCCATCGCGGTGGGGCGCTCCTGGAGGGCGCACGCAGCCGGTGCGGGGGTTGGAAAGCGGTGAGAGGTCGAGGCTCGGGCAGAGGTGCTTGACGAGACGGTTGAGCGTGGCCACGGTGTCGGCGTCGATCGAGTCGGCCAGGCCGATCCAGATGTGTCGGCCGCCGGCAGGACCGGACGCGCAGACCAGGAACGGGATGCCAGCGTCCGCGAGGTATCCCGTGAGTACGTCGAGATCGCGCAGGGGCGCTGCAGCGTCTCCGTGCGCGTCGAGGTCGAACGCGAGGAATCGGAAGCGCTGATCAGCGCCCGCAAGGTAGATCGCCCACGGCTGCGCGGGTGCGTGCTTGCCCACAGCCCGGTCGATGTAACTGTTCAAGGTGTCGCCATAGGCGTCGACCACGGCCACGCGCACGCGGACGCGAGGGCGCGGAGTAATCGCACGGGTCAGCGCCCAACACGCGTCTGATCCATGCTGGTTTTCGGTCAGAGGAAGGGTTATGACGGCACCACCTTTCGGGCCCGCCCCGGGGGTACGACGAAGGTCCGACTCCAACCGGTTCTTTGAAGGTCAAGCCTCGATCTGTCTTCGTCGCCAAACTCAGGAGATCGACGAGCTCGTGTTCGCTCTCCCGCCCACGCTCGACGGGATCTGACGCGACAGCTAGGTGTCGGCGCGCCGGATACTGTTGTATGAATGGGAAGTTCTCGCGCTGAGGCCGCATATGTGCGTGCGTTGTCGGCGTTCCGCACCCCCACGCTCGACCTCCTCCACGGCCGCTACGCGCCCTTCGTGGTCGCGACGCTCTCCCTCGTCTTCTCCGTCGACCGGCCGTCCGTCGAGATCTCGGATGCGCATGCCGAGGTCGCCGAGATCCTCGACGAGCTGCGTGGGGCCGGATACGACGAGAACGAACGCGAACTACCGGCGGGCACGGCGCGCGAGATCTGTCGCTACTGGGTGCGGGTGGGATGGCTCGTCCCCCAGATCGACGGCGACGTCGAGGTCTACCGGCTGACGGCCCACGCGGTGGGCGCGCTGGAAATCACCGGACGCACCACCGGCGGACGCACCCGCGTCTCGAACTCCCGCGTCCGCACGCTCCTGGAAGCCGTCGAGCGGCTCTCCGACCACGCCGAAACCGACCCTGAGGTGCGCCTCGCCCGCCTCATCCGCGAACGCGACGCCCTCGACGCCGAGATCGCACGCCTCCAGGTCGGCGAGTCCGAACCCATCGATGATGAGCAGCTTCTCGAAGAGGCCGAGAACGTGCTGCACCTGGCCCGAGAACTCCCCGCCGACTTCACGCGTGTCGCCGAGTCGATCAAGGCCATGCAGCGCGATGTCATCGCCGACCTCCGGCGCGACGTGCGGCCCACCGGCGAGGTGCTGCGCGAGTACCTGCAGCGCGGGCAGTACGTCATGCAGTCCACCCCCGAGGGCCGGGCCTTCGCCGGTGCACTCCGACTGATCGGCGATCCCGAGCGCATCGACAGCCTCACCGACCAGCTGCACACGCTGCTCACACAACCCTTCTCGCGCCTGATGGATGCCGAGCAGCGAGCCGAGCTCGACGCGATCGGCCGACGGGTCGAGCTCGGCGTCGAAGAGGTCCTGACCGCGCAGCGGCGCGCGTCGCGGGTCATCACGGGGCAGGTGCGCACGCATGACCCCATCCGTGATCGCCACGTCGACGACCTGCTGCGCGATGTCATGGCCGGTCTGCAGGCCTGGACGCACAGCACGTCATCCGAGGCACCCGTCGACATGATCCGCAGCCTGCCGACGGCCGACATCCGCCACCTGCGGCAGTCGACGACCGACATCCGCCCACCGCGTGCGCCGGCACCGCTGACAGCGTCCGACGAAGACGCGGAGATGCTGGATGCCGATACGCGGGCCTGGGGCGGTCCGCGCTATGCGGAGCTCGAGGCTCTCGTCGCCGGACTCGGCGAGGAGTTCGACCTGGGTGAGGCCTTCCTCGCCGCGGACGACGACGTCCGCCGCCCGGTCGACCTGGTGGGCCTTCTCGAGATCGCCCACCGCAACGGCATGCGCGAGGGCGAAGACCTTTCGGTGGTCGAGGCGCGTCGCCCCGACGGAACCACCCGGCGCTTCGCCTTCGGATCCGTGACCGCCCGCACCTCGAAGGAGTCCGACGATGACTGACACCGCCACCCTCGGCGCAGCCCAAGACGAGGCCCCGGGCGACGGCGCATTCGTCGAGCCCGCACCGATGGAAGACGATCTCGGCGAGCTCTTCCCCGGCGATCGCGGGGTCCTCGATCCCGCCGTGCGCCGTGCGCTCGTCCACCTGCTGCAACGCCGCTTCGTGCTCGCCGACCGCAACCGCGAAGAGTGGACGACCGTCCTCGACAATCAGCAGCTCATCGAGTCGCGCCTGAACGACCTCTTCGTGCGGCTCGTGATCGACCATGATCGCGGCGTCGCCTATAAGCAACAGGTCCGCTCTGACGAGCTCGATGTTCCGATCCTGCTTCGCGATGCGGCATACACGCGATCGGAGACCCTCGTCCTGGTGCACCTGCGCACGGTGTACCAGCGGGAGTCGGCGGCGGGTGAGCCGGCTGCCCGGGTCGACATCGAGGACGTCGAACAGACCGTGATGAGCTATTTCGCGGATGCCGACGGCGACACCGCCAAACGACAGCGACTGATCCGCAAGGCGATGGACCGCCTCTCCCGTGACGGCATCGTCGACGAGGAGACGACGGGCCGCTTCCGCATCAGTCCGCTGGTGGAGATCGTGCTCAGCGCCGAGAAGCTGCGCGAGCTGCGCGATTGGCTACGCGACCGGCCGGAACGGAACGACGCCGGCGCAGCCGTCCGCGGTGACGAGAACGACGACGACGACGAGGCAGACGACGAGCCCCAGGAGGAAGAGCTATGACGATGCTCGAGACGCTGTTCGGGCTCATCCCGGCGGCATCCCGCGGCCAGCAGTGGCTCGCCGAAGACCTTCAGCTCATCAACTGGGGTGGATACGACGGGGCTCACCGGGTGCGCTTCTCGCCCGGAGCCACGCTCTTGTGCGGTGGTTCGGGGTCGGGCAAGTCGACGCTGATGGATGCGTACATCGCGCTCATGATGCCCCACACCACGCCCTTCAACGGCGCCTCGAACGGCGGCGTCACGGGGCGTCCGCGTGGCTCGGAGCAGCGCAACATCCTCTCGTACGGCCGCGGCAAGATCGACGAGTCACGCACCGAGGACGGCACGAAGATGACCGTTCTCCGCGGCGACGGCGAAGACACGTGGACCGCGGTCGCGATGACGTGGATCGATCACGACGGCTCCCGCTTCACGGCAGTTCGCGCGTGGTACATCCCCGCGGGTGCGCGCGTACTCGAAGACACCGTGCGCGTGCGGGCGACGACGGATCGTGACTTCGACCTGCGGGCACTCGAGACGGCCGCCGCGCAGCGTCTGTCGGATGCCGCCGTGCGCGGCGTCGGTCTGGATCCCGTCGGGACCGACCGTGAATTCTCTGCCCGCCTTCACGCCGTGCTGGGCATCGGCGCCGCGGGGGCCGGAGCGAAGGCGGTGAGCCTGCTCGCCCGTATTCAGGCGGGACAGCAGATCACGACCGTCGACGACCTCTATAAGCGTCTCGTGCTCGAAGAGCCCGAGACGATGGAGACCGCCGACGCCGTCGTCGCGCACTTCGACGGACTCGAGAGCACCCGCATGCGCATGCTGACGGCCCGGCAGCAGGTCACCGCGCTCACGCCCATCCCGCAGTTGCGGGCGAAGATGGCCGCCGCGACCGAGCGCGTGAACCTGATCGACGAGGTCGGCTCCTTCTCGGATGCCGGTTCACTCGCCACACTCTGGCGCGCGGACAGACGCCTGGGGATGCTGCGCGAGGTCGAGACCGAGCTGCGCGAGCGCAAGACCGCGGCCGAGGTCACGCTGCGTGAGAAGCGTGCTCTCGCAGACGGCGCCGAGGCCGAACGCGACGGCCTGATCGACGTGCTCCGGCTCTCCGGCGGCGATCGCCTGGCCACGGCGCAGCGCGAACTGCGCGAGGTGGAGCGACGGCTCGCCGACGTCCGGCGACACCGCGAGGTGTTCGACACCGCCGTCAAGAGTCTGGGCGTCGAACTGTCGAACCGCGACGAGTTCACGGCGTTCATCTCCCGCGCCCGCGCAGAGCTCGCCGACTCCGACGCGAAGGCGCGTGCTCGCTCCGCCTTCGCTGAAGGCGCGTCGACGGCGAAAGCCGCGCGGATCGAGGTCGCCGAACTCGAGGCGGAGGCTGAGCGCGTGGCCTCTCGCCACGGCAACATCCCGCCCGCTCTGCACGAGTCGCGCGAGCGGCTCGCGGAGGCCGCCGGACTCACGACCGCAGACCTTCCCTTCGTCGGCGAGCTTGTCGAGGTGCGCACCGAGTTCGAGCCGTGGCGCGAGGCGTTCAACCTCGCGCTCGGCGGCTTCGCGACCACGGTGCTGATCGACACCGCTCACCTGGGGCGCTTCCGGGCGGCGATCGAATCGGTCCACACCCCCGTGCGATTGCGCTTCGAGGGCGTGCACGCCGGCATGGAGCCGGTCGCCAACCTCGATCCGCAGACGCTCCCGGGGCGTCTCGACTACCAGAGCTCGCCGTTCACCGGTTGGCTGCAGGAGCGGCTCGAGACCCGTCACGGATACGTCTGCGTCGATTCCAGCGCCGAGCTGCCAAAGCATCGCATGGCGCTCACGATCACGGGACAGGTCGCGCAGGGCAACCGCGGCGCGCACGGTGGCCACGGTCGCGAGAACGTCCTCGGATTCTCGAACGAGCGACGCCGGCACGACGTGGCACGTCTCATCGAGGACGCTCGTCGCCGTCTCGACGACGCCCTTCGAGAGCGGAAGGTCGCCGAGACCGAGCTCGACACGGTCGACTCGCGCCTTGCCGTCTACGCCAAGATCACCGACCTGACCTGGGAAGAAGTCGACGTCGAGGCGGTCACCGCGGAACGTGAGCGCTGGATCGGCGTGCAGAGCGACGTCACAGCCGCCAACCCGGAGATCGCCGATGTGCAGCGACGGATCTCCGACATCAAGGACCGGATCTCCCACTTGCGCGACGAGATCGCCCGCGTGTCGATCGAACGTGATCAGATCGAGGCGCAGTGGGCCGAGGTGATCGACGACGTCGATTCGGATCAGTCCGTGCTCGACGATGCCGAGCGGGCAGGGCGTACTCTCACCGCCGCACAGTCCGCGTTCCTCGACGAGCGATTCCATCTCGATGGGCCGACCTCGGACGCCAGCCCGTCCCAGGCGCTGAACCGCTTCTCCGCGGCACTCGCGACGGCCGCGCAGCGCCTCGCAGAGGACCGACGGGCGGCCGTCGACGCCCTCGACGAGAGCCGCGATGGCCTGCGACGCATCATGGTGAGCTTCCTCGAGCGGTGGCCGAATCCGAACCTGCTACCCGACCCCGACACCTCGATTGACGACTTCGAACGCGCTCTCCAGGCCCTCGAGACCAGTGGACTGCACGAGCTGGAGGCCGAGTGGCGCGACAGCCTCCTCAAACTGTCGGGCAACGACCTCACGAACCTCGACTCGACGCTCAGCCGATCGATACGCGAGATCCGTGATCGCATCGACCCGATCAACCGCATCATGCAGGACCTCCCGTTCTACGACGACGACCATCGCCTGCAGATCACCACGCGCGAGAACCAGTCCGAACCTCGCCGTCGCTTCCGGCGCGAGTTGCGCGAGGTGCGCGGGCTCATCGAGAACGCCACGACGGATGACGAGCGCGAGCACGCGTACCGCCGGATGTCGCGCCTCATCGGGCACATGCGGCGGTCGGCGCCCGACTTCGGCGACCTCATCGACGTGCGCAACCACGTTCGCGTGAGCGCCGAGCGCGTGGATGCCGAGACGAAGAAGCACGTCGCGCTCTACGACCACATCGGCGAGAAGTCCGGCGGAGAGTCGCAGGAGCTCATCGCCTTCATCGTCGGCGCGGCCCTGCGCTACCAGCTCGGCGACGCGAGCGCCGAGCGGCCTCGCTACGCGCCCGTGTTCATGGACGAAGCCCTGATCAAGGCCGATGCGCACTTCACCAAGCGGGCGATCGGGGCGTGGCGCGGACTCGGCTTCCAGCTCGTCATCGGCGCACCGAACGACAAGTACAGCGCCATCGAGCCGCACGTTGACGTCGAGTACGACATCCTCAAAGACACGCGCGGCCGCTCCTGGGCCAAGCCGAAAGTCGCCCTGGAGGCCCCGGCATCCTGACGGGCTCGACGCCGGGCATCCGCCGAGGGCACGATCTCACTCATTTGTATGAACGCTCGGCACGCTTTGCTGACGTTTCGGATGCCGTTTCTCATTCATTCGGCCCACTCGAGCGGCGTGAACGCGTCTCCACCGCCTGCGTGACGCGCCTTGCGGGGACGAACGTCTCTGCGGTGCATCGCGGTCCTGACCGGCATCATGGGTGACTCATACAGGCCCACACGAGACTGTGCAATCCGCTCGAGAAGAGCACGTCAACGGGCAACTTCTTAAGTTGCTGCGCAAAGGAGGACTCATGCCGTTCTACGACATCGCCTGGACATTCGGGGGGATCTTCATCCTCATCGTCATGGTCGTTGCGTTGCTCAGCTTGGGTGGCGCGCGTCAAGAACTAGGCGTGTTCTGGTCGGTGGTGTGGTGCCTGGCAATCGTGCTTCTCCCTCTCATCGGACCGGCGGCGTGGTTCATCTACCGCGGCCCCCGGTCATCCAGAAGAGCAAAAGAAGGATAGGTATCACATGTTCAAGCGTCACCAGAATGTCGGGCTAGGTGCCGGTATCGCGACTTTGGCGGTATCCGCGCTGCTCGCCGCGTCGCCGGCGTCCGCAGTCAGCCTCGAGGCCCGGAACTCCGAAGAGACCGAGCTCCGGACCACCATGACCGCTCTCGGCGTCGACGCCGCTGACCAGGACGCTTTGATCGACAAGTCCAACTCGGGCATCGCCTGGGATTCGTTCGCCGGGGCCGAGCCGACCGAGAGCACGACGGCGGAGCGCGACGGCTACCGAGTCACTACCGACCGTTTCGCAGACGGCTCGGTCATCGAAACCGGAATCGAACTCGGGCGAGAGGCAACCGCTGCCGAATTGGCGGCGATGATCGCGGAGGCCGCCCTGTATCTGGAGCCGGAGTACGACGGCGACTACGTTCTCGAGAGGGCTACGGCCGAGGGCGTCGTCGCCCCGATGGCATCTGGCATCGACAACTGCCGCTTCGGCTACTCTGCGGGCGTTCGCTACGCAGACAACTGCCACGTCTACTATCACGGCATCAGCGCGAGCAACAGCTTCGACGCCAACTACCAGCAGTGGTCGGGTGGCTCGAGCGCGCAGTACATCGCGGGCAGCGCAAAGTTCGTCTCACTCCCCGTAGGTGTCTCGAACGAGCAGGTGAACACGTACGACGGCGGTACCCGAATTCGCTACTCGTTCAACACCCACATGGCCGGCTGGGGCAACGTCCCGGGATTCCTTCAGCTGAAGGTCACCTCCACAAGTGCTGTCGTGACGTACGGCTGACTTACGTCCCTCTTCGGGGGCGGTCGGGGCAAGATCGCTCCGACCGCCCTTTCGCCTCCGCGATCTGAGGATCAAGGCCTAGGCATCCCATGTTCAAGCGTCGGGGACTCTGAGGAGACCGAACTCCGTATCGTGGGCTAAGCCGAAGGTGGCCCCGGCGGCCCCGGCGTCCTGACGGCGCGCGGCATCAGCTTCTCGAACCGGAACATCAGCTCCGGCACGTCCTCGTCGCCGTCGATTGCAGAGTCTTCTCCCGTCGTCGTCTCACCGCGGTGTTCGAGCGGATGTCCCGGGTGGAAGAACTCGACGATGTGAAAGCCGCACACGTTGACGTAGAAGTGGATGTTGCGCACCTCGAAGTGGGGAGTGTGGGTCTCCCAGATCCGGGTGCCCGGGTAGCGCCCCTCGATCGCGTGCCAGGCAGCCCGCCCGAGCCCCCGGCCGTGCGCCCCGGCATCGATGAAGAAGAGTTCGAGCGACCGGCGAGCGTCGTCGCCCGCGATGACCGCTCCGCCGACCACCTCGTCCCCCGCCACGATGTCGAGCACCTCGGAGGCGTCGTCGTCGAACGAGGCGAACACTTCGCGGTCAGAGGGGGTCGGGACGTCCGAGCTCGGACCCTGATCGGTCAGTGCGAGCGCGAACGCCGCCTGGAGACGCCGGGCGAACGACATCCGGTCGTTCGGGTCGGTGGCACGGAGATCCATCTGGTGGACGGTTGCGCTCATAGCGAGTCCTTCACTTTCGACAGCCGATGGTGGTCAGGATGCGGTGGACCCCATAAACGCCGTACGAGCAACGGGCCGCCGATCCCGTGCAGCACGACGCTGCCGAGGACGACCATGCAGGTGGCGGCGAGCACGAGGAAGCCGTCCTCGCCGGGGAGTGCGTTGGCCGCGATCAGCCCGAACACGATGGATGCCGCACCGCGCGGGCCCATCGCGGCGATGAAGAACCGCTCTTTGGCGGTGGCGTTGCTGCCCCGAAGGGCCAGAGCCACCGGCACGAAGCGGCCGACGGTGAGCGCGACGAGCGCCAAGACGATCGCGGGCCACCAGTCGTAGGTCTCGCTGAGCAGGATGATCGCGGCGAAGCCGAACGCCAGCCACAGGAGCAGGTTCGCGAGCCAGCTGAGGTCCTCGAGGAGCGCGAGCTCGGCCCTCGGGATGCCGCTGGCCCCCCGCGTAAGGCGAATCACGAACCCAGCCACGAACACCGCCACGAAGCCGTTGCCGTGGAGCATGACCGCGGCTGCGAAGACGATGACCGGCGCGGCGACGAAGGCGATGCGCATACTCTGCGCCTCGGTCCAGCCGCGCTCATCGGCGAACCGTGTCGTCGCTCCAATGGCGAGGCCGAGCAGCCCGCCCACGACGATGGCGATGAGTCCGGCAGGCGCTGCGACGGCGAACGCTCGTCCGGCGTCGCCGGTGTCCCCCGCGCTCGCGAAAGCGAGGGCACCGAGCAGCAGCGGCGACACGAGGCCGTCGTTGTAGCCGCTCTCGACGCTCAGCCACCGACGTACCCGAGCAGGCACCCGACTGTCCCGGACGAGCGAGGTCTCCGGGGCGAAGTCGGCCGGAACCGCGATGCACGCGATCGCCAGGATCACGGCGATCGATAGACCGAGCGGCAGAATCAAGCCCACCGCGAGCACGAGCAGCAGTGAGAGCGGCAGCCCGATGCCCAGGAGGCGAGCGGGGACGCCCGTGAACTGCGAGCGCAGAGATCCGCGCACGTCGAGGGCGTCGACGAACAGCAGATACGCGAGCACGATCTCGGCCAGCACGAGTGTGACCTTCGACTCCATGAAGAGAAGGTTCTGCGTGGGTAGGAGTGCGCCCGCGACGAGGCCGATGGCCGTCATGACGATCGGTCCGTTGACGCTCGCCCGCCGGAACAGGCGGCTCCACAGGGCCCAGACGAACAGGGCCAGCCCGATCACGAGCAGAACAGTCGTCGGCATGGCCCCTCCCGGCACGTCACGCGTGGCGCCACCGGCGGCGGCTGCGCCAACGTATCGGCGTCCGATGTGCGCCCCATAAGTGGACCCGGGATGAGACGACGAAGGCCTCCGCCGGTTTCCCGGTCGGAGGCCTTCGTCTCACTGTGCGCGAGGGGGGACTTGAACCCCCACGCCCTTGCGGGCACTGGCACCTGAAGCCAGCGCGTCTACCTATTCCGCCACTCGCGCGAGACCGTGTTTCCACGAACTCAACTTCCCGAGGATATCACGCCACCGACGGCCCCCGAGCCGCTATCCGAGGCCCAATGCATGGTCCGTTCAGCCTCGCTGACTACGATGAAGCAACCATCCGCCTGCCTGAGGAGCCCAGTGGGACTACTTGACAGCTTCGAGAAGGGTCTCGAGCGTGCCGTCAACGGCGCGTTCGCCAAGACCTTCCGCAGCGGCGTCCAGCCGGTGGAGATCGCATCCGCCCTCCGCAGCGAACTCGACAAGAAGGCCGCCGTCGTCAGCCGCGACCGCATCCTCGTTCCGAACGCTTTTACGGTGCGCCTGTCCGACACCGACGCCGAGCGCATGAACGCCATCGGCCCCGCCCTCCTCGACGAGCTGCGCGGCCTGGTCGAGAAGCACGCGAAGGCCCAGGGGTACTCGTTCTCGGGTGCGGTCTCGGTCGCCCTTCAGGACGACCCGCAGCTGTCGACGGGCACCGTCCGCGTCGATTCCAACTCGAATGCGGGCGCCCGCGTGTCGTGGCAAGCCGTGCTCGACATCGACGGCACGCGGCATCCGATCGTCGCCGCGCGAACCGTCATCGGCCGCGGCAGCGACGCCGACATCACCATCCCGGATGCCGGCACCAGCCGGAAGCACGTCGAGATCCTCTGGGACGGCGAGCGCGCCATGGTGCGCGACCTCGGTTCCACCAACGGCACGCAGCTCAACGGCGCGCGGGTCAGCGAGGCCGCCCTGCCGTCGGACGGCGTCGTGCGCATCGGGCGCACCGACATCGTCTTCCGCGTCGTCCCACAGGCTCAGGCCCCCGCGCGTCCTCGGATGTCGGCTGCCGACGCGACCCGTATGTACGACACCCGAGGTGACGCCCGATGAGTCCGCTGACCCTCCTGCTGCTGCAGATCGGCTTCCTGGTGCTGCTGTGGTTCTTCGTCTTCGCCGTCGTCTATTCGCTCCGCGCCGACCTGTTCGGTGTGAAGGTGCGCAAGCTCCCCGAGCCGGCGGCCGCCGGTGCCGCCCCGGCCGCGAGCCCGGCGGTCACCCGTCCGCCCACGTCATCGCCGGATGCCGCCACGGCGGCGGTCGGCGCCGTGGGGACTCCCCCGCCGGCAGGCAAGGGTGGAAAGGCGACGACCGACGCCGTGTCGCGCATCGTCATCACCAGCGGCCCCAAGGCCGGGCTCGAGCTTCCGCTCGGCTCCGAACCGCTGACCATCGGTCGCTCGAGCGAATCGGGTCTCGTCATCCGTGACGATTACACGTCGAGCCACCACGCGCGTCTCGTGCTGTGGGGCAACCAGTGGATGATCCAGGATCTCGACTCGACCAACGGCACGTGGCACGACGGCGAGCGCGTCGCTTCTCCGGTTCCGGTCGTCGTGGGAGCGCCGATCAAGGTCGGCGCGACGACGTTCGAACTGCGGAAGTAGCCCGCACGCATGGTCTTCCAAGGGTCCAGCGCCGCCATCTCGCATACCGGGAAGGTGCGCTCGAACAACCAGGACTCCGGCTTCTGCGGCTCGAACCTGTTCGTCGTCGCCGACGGCATGGGCGGGCACGCCGGCGGTGACGTCGCGTCGAGCCTCGCGGTGCGACGGCTCGAGAGCCTCGATCAGGCCTTCTCGTCGACCACCGAGGCCGAGGCCGCCCTGCGCGAGGCGCTGGCCGACACCGCCGCCGAGCTGATCAGCACCGTCAAGGTGCGCCCCGAGCTCGCCGGCATGGGCACCACCGTCAGCGCTCTCGTCATGGTCGACGAATACGCCGTCATCGCCCACATCGGCGACTCGCGCCTGTACCTCTTCCGCGACGGAGCACTCACACAGATCACGACGGACCACACGTTCGTCCAGCGCCTGGTCGACTCGGGCCGCATCACGCCGGAGGAGGCTCGCTACCACCCGCGTCGCTCGGTTCTGATGCGTGTGCTCGGCGACATGGACCCCGATCCTGAGATCGACACGTTCGTCATGCCCACGCAGCCCGGCGATCGGTGGCTGTTGTGCTCCGACGGCCTCTCGGGCGTCGTGGACGATGCGCACACGGCGAAGGCGCTCGGTCAGGGCTGGGCTCCCGGCCGCACGGCCGACAGCCTGCTGAAGCAGGCGCTCGACGGCGGCGCGCCCGACAACGTCACGATCGTCATCGTCGACGTCGGTGGGCAACACCCGCTGTTCAGCGGACCGCCGACGGTCGTCGGTTCGGCTTCGCACCCGCTCGGCATCGAGGTGCCCGCGGCTCGCCCGCAGCGCAGCAGCTGGCTGCATCCTGCCCGCCAGGCCGCGAACGAGCCCACGCACTTCGAGCCCGCGGCTGAGTTCCTCGAAGAGCTCATCGAGGAGGACCGCCGCCGCGCGCGCCGGCGCCGACTCACCTGGTTCGCCGGCTTCATCGTCATCCTCGCGGCGATCGGGGTCGTGCTGTTCGGCGCCTACAGCTGGACGCAGACCCGCTACTTCGTGGGCGTCGACGAAGACACGGTCGTGATCTACCGCGGCATCCCGCCGAGCATCGGACCGATCTCGCTCTCCTCGCCAGAGGAGGACACCGGAATCCCCCTCGCGGACCTGGCTCCGTATCAACTCGACCTGGTGAAGCAGGCGATCACGGCCGACTCGCTCGCCGAGGCGCAGGCCATCGTCGAGAACCTGCGTGTGGACGGAGGATCATCGTGACCGGCACCGCCGTCTCGGCCGACACCTCGGTCATCAAGGCACTGCGCAAACTGCGGATGCCGCAGACGCAGCGCAACCGCGAGCTCGGCTTGCTGCTCTTCGCGTTCGTGATCAACGCCGCCGCCCTCGCCCTCGTGCAGCTCGGGAAGAACGGGGCGATCGACTCGTCGTTCCTGGTCTACTGCGCCGTGCTCGACGCGCTCGCACTGGCGATCCACGTGGTGCTGCGCCTGCGAGCACGCGACGCCGATCCTTTCGTCGTTCCGATCGCCACCCTGCTGTCGGGCATCGGCATCGCCATGATCTACCGCATCGACCTCGAGGGCACGTCCGAAGGCTGGGACATGCTGGCCGTGCGTCAGATCGTCTGGTGCGCGATCGCCTTGGTGGCCGCGCTCATCGTGGTGATCGCCCTGCGCAACTACCGCGTGCTCTTCCGGTACACGTACGTCTTCGGCTTCGCGGGCATCGCGCTCTTGCTGCTGCCGTTCGTCCCGGGCCTGGGTGTCGAGGCCGGCGCCGACGTGTGGGTGTCGATCGGCGGCATCGTCTCGTTCCAGCCCGGCGAGCTGGCGAAGATCGCCCTGGCGATCTTCTTCGCGGGCTACCTGGTGCGCACGCGCGAGTCGCTCACGTCCGTGGGCACCCGGTTCCTCGGCGTGACGTGGCCCCGGGCACGCGAGCTCGGCCCGGTGCTGGTCATCTGGGCGATCTCGCTGGGCATCATCGTGCTCCAGCGCGACCTGGGCACCGGAACCCTGATCTTCGGCATGTTCATCGCGATGCTCTACGTCGCGACGGGAAAGACCAGCTGGGTCATGATCGGCCTCAGCCTGGTGCTGGCAGGGGTGATCCTCGCCTCGCAGGTGCTGCCGTACGTCAACGGTCGCTTCCAGAACTGGCTGAACCCCTTCGACCCGAACAACGTCGATGCCGCGGGCGGCAGCTTCCAGCTCATCAACGGCCTCTACGGACTCGCCAAGGGCGGGTTCATCGGCACCGGGCTCGGCCAGGGTCGCCCGTGGATGACACCGCTGTCGCAGAGCGACTACATCTTCCCGAGCCTCGGTGAAGAGCTCGGCCTCATCGGCGTCTTCGCTCTGCTGTGCCTCTACATGGTCTTCACGAGCCGCGGCGTGCGCATCGGCCTGGCGGGCCAGGACGACTTCGGCAAGCTGCTCGCGACCGGCCTGTCGTTCACGATCGCGCTGCAGGTGTTCATCATGGTCGGCGGCGTGACCCGGGTCATCCCCCTGACGGGCCTGACGACGCCGTTCCTCGCAGCGGGCGGCTCGTCGCTCGTGGCCAACTGGATCATCGTGGCCCTCCTTCTCCGCATCTCGGATGCGGTTCGCTCTCGACCCCGGGTGGTGATCGGATGACCAAGGAACTGCGGCGACTCAGCTTCGTGATGCTGGCGATGTTCCTCGCGCTGTTCGTCTCGACCAGCTGGATCCAGGTGATCCAGGCCCAGGCGCTCAACGAGAACCCAGGCAACCGGCGAACGCTGTACGACTCGTTCGAGGTCCAGCGCGGGTCCATCATCGCGGGCGGCTCGGTCGTTGCGGCATCCGTGCCGAGCGGCGACATCTACTCGTGGCAGCGCCAGTACACGGATGCCGCCCTGTGGGCGCCCATCACGGGCTGGATCAACCCGGTGCTGGGCTCGTCGACGGGCATCGAGCAGATCATGAACCAGTCGCTCTCGGGCACCGACGACACGCAGTTCCTCGCCCGCCTCGAGCAGATCATCTCGGGTGCACCCGCGCGCGGGTCGAACGTGCTGCTCACGGTCGACCCCAAGATCCAGCAGGCCGCGTTCGACGCACTGCAGGGGTACGAGGGGGCCGTCATCGCGAGCGACCCGTCCACCGGACGCATCCTCGCGATGGTGACGAGCCCGAGCTTCGACACCAACGTGCTGGCGTCGCACGACTCCGCCGGTGTCAACGCCGCGTACGACGAGCTCGCAGCCGACCCGCTCAAGCCGCTGTTCAACCGCGCCATCGGCGGCGACCTCAACCCACCAGGGTCGACGTTCAAGCTCGTCGTGGCCTCCGCCGCACTGTCGTCGGGAAAGTACACGCCCGAGTCGACGTTCCCGAACCCCGCGACCTGGACGATCCCCGGCACGAGCAACACCCTCCACAACTTCGACCTCGGCACCTGTGGCCCCGGCGACACGGTCACCCTGGCGACCGCGCTCCGACTCAGCTGCAACATCCCGATGGCCGAGCTCGCGGTCGAACTCGGCGACGACGCCATCCGCGAAGAGGCCGAGAAGTTCGGGTTCAACAGCGAGATGGAGATCCCGCTCCCGGCGGCCGCGTCCGAGTACCCCCGAGGACTGAACGACGCCCGCACGGCGCTCTCCGGCTTCGGTCAGGGGGACGTCGTCGCGACGCCGCTGCAGATCAACCAGGTCTCGGCCGGCATCGCGAACGGCGGCATGGTGATGAAGCCGCAGCTGCTCGACTCCGTCGTCGCACCAGACCTGACGGTGCAGGAGAAGTTCGAGCCGAGCGAGTTCGGACGTGCGCTCAGCACGGATGTCGCCGAGCAGATGCGAACCCTCATGGTCGCCAATGTCCGTGATGGTGCGGCGAGCGGTGCAAGAATAGACGGCGTCGATGTCGCCGGAAAAACGGGCACTGCGGAGCACGGTCCAGGCGATCCGTACACGTTGTGGTTCACCGGCTTCGCGCCGGCGGATGACCCCCAGGTGGCCGTCACAGTGATGGTCGAGAACGGGGGCGGCCAGGGGCAGGCCGGGACGAGCAGCGGGATCGCAGCCCCCATTGCGAAGAAGGTTATCGAGGCGGTGCTGAACAGATGAGACCCATGCAAGGCGTGAGCTTCGGCGGGCGTTACGAACTGGATTCGCGGATCGCGATCGGCGGTATGGGCGAGGTGTGGGAAGCCACTGACCACGTCATCGGCCGCACGGTGGCGATCAAGATCCTCAAAGACGAGTACATGGGTGATCCCGGGTTCCTCGAGCGCTTCCGCGCCGAGGCCCGTCACGCTGCACTCGTGAACCACGAGGGCATTGCGAGCGTCTTCGACTACGGCGAAGAGAACGGCAGCGCGTTCCTGGTCATGGAGCTCGTCCCCGGCGAGGCGCTATCGACCATCCTCGAGCGCGAGGGCTCGCTGTCGTCGGACAAGACGCTCGACATCGTCGCCCAGACCGCATCGGCGCTGCAGGCTGCGCACGCGGCTGGCCTCGTACACCGCGACATCAAGCCGGGAAACCTTCTCATCACCCCCGACGGCCGCGTGAAGATCACCGACTTCGGCATCGCGCGCATCGCCGATCAGGTGCCGCTGACAGCGACCGGTCAGGTCATGGGCACGGTGCAGTACCTCTCCCCCGAGCAGGCCTCGGGGCACCCGGCATCCCCGGCGACCGACATCTACTCGCTCGGCATCGTCGCGTACGAGTCCGTCGCGGGCAAGCGTCCGTTCACGGGTGAGTCGCAGGTCGCGATCGCCATGGCGCAGATCAACGAGCAGCCTCCGCCGCTGCCTGCGACCGTTTCCGACCCGGTGCAGAGGCTCATCCTCGCGATGATCGCGAAGAAGCCCGATGACCGTCCGGCATCCGCGTCGGCCGTCGCACGGGCGGCATCCGCCCTCCGCCGCGGAGATCTGGCCGCGGCTCACGCTGCGGTCCCGGCGATCGCGGCCGGCGCCGGCACGAGCGACATGACGCAGCTGTTGCCCTCAGAGGGAGGCGACACCGCGACTCTGCTGCTGCCGGCAGGCGCTGCGGCGGCCGGTGCCGGGCTCGCCGCTGCGGGCGCTGCAGGCGCCGGGTCGGACGCCGCGGCTGCCGACGCCGATCTCAACGAGACGCCCAAGCGCAAGCGCAGCCGGTGGACCTGGCCTCTCGTGGCGCTCATCGCCCTGCTCGTCATCGTGCTCGGCGGCACGCTCTTCGCGCTGCTCTCCGGCGGCGGTGACCCCGATCCCGCTCCCTCGAGCCCGAGCAACTCGGCACCGTCCACCCCCGCAGACACTCCCTCGGCGCCGGCGACCCCGAGCACCCCGTCCTCGATCAACGTCGACGGACTCGGCCTCACCGGCCGTTCGTGCGAAGACGCTCTCGCCGTCGCCGAGCGCGCCGGCCTCGAGAACGTCACCTGCGCTCCCGGCAACCCCGCTCCGAGCGAGGATCAGGTCGGCCAGGTCTACGACGTCGTCCCGCTCGGCAACGTCAAGCCCACCGATTCGGTGACCCTGACGTCGTACGCCGAGCAGAGCCCGCTCGAGGCGCCGGCCGCACCGACCATCCAGTCGAACGGGCAGACCGTCACCAGCGTCACCGCGGGCTCGACCGTGCAGGTCATGTGGTCGAGCTACACGTGCCCCGCGGGTCTGACCCCGTCGGAGTACCGCTTCACGGTCTCGGGCGGCACGTTCGCCAACGGCCAGACCACGTCGAGCTTCAGCCTCAACCAGCGCCCGGCTCCGGTCACCGTCGGAGACTCCGGAGCCCTTTCGGTCACGTACACCGTGACGTGCGCGGGTGAGAGCGGCGACCGCACGTCGCCCGCCTCTTCCGAGGCGGCCGCCACGATTCAGACGGCGCCGTCGCCGACCCCCAGCCAGAACGGCAACGGCGGCAGCAACGGCGGCGGAAACGGCAACGGCGGAAGCAGCAACGGCGGAAGCAACAACTGACCGAGTTCGACCATGAGTCCAACATCCGAGTACGAGTCGAACGCAGGGAGTGACGTGTCGGCAGAGCAACGTGTGCTGTCAGGGCGCTACCGCATCGACGAGCCCATCGGGCGCGGCGGCATGGCGAGCGTGTATCGAGGGTACGACGTCACCCTCGGGCGAGACGTTGCCATCAAGGTGCTCAAGCGCGAGCTGGCCGACGACGCGGGCTTCCGCATGCGGTTCAGGCTCGAGGCACAGGCGGCGTCGCGCATGGCGCACCCGTCGATCGTGCGGGTGTTCGACGCGGGTGAGGACACCGAGACCGACCCGGACGGCAGCGAGCATTCGGTGCCGTACATCGTCATGGAGCTCGTGACCGGACGCCTGCTCAAAGACATGGTCGACGCCGGGCCCATCGCCGAGGCGGATGCGGTGCGCTACGTCGACGGCATCCTCGAGGCCCTCGAGTACTCGCACCGCGCCGGGGTCGTTCACCGCGACATCAAGCCCGGGAACGTCATGATCACCGACGCGGGGGCCGTGAAGGTGATGGATTTCGGCATCGCACGCGCAGTGTCCGACTCGTCGTCGACGGTCGCCGAGACGACCGCGATCATCGGCACGGCCGCCTACTTCTCTCCCGAGCAGGCCAAGGGCGAGCCGGTCGACGCGCGCGCCGACCTCTACTCGACCGGCGTCGTTCTCTACGAGCTGCTGACCGGGCGCGCGCCCTTCCGCGGCGAGACGCCCGTGGCCGTCGCCTACCAGCACGTCAGCGAGGCGCCGCTGCCGCCGTCGGAGATCTCCGACGAGGTGCCGCGCGCGCTGGATGCCGTCGTGCTGCGGGCCCTCGCGAAGAGCCCCTTCCAGCGGTTCCAAGACGCCACGGAGTTCCGGGCCGCCCTCGAGCAGGCCGTCGGCGGCAAACAGCCGACGAAGCGTCAGATGGGCGCGCTCGCTAGCGAGCTCTACGGACCCGACCCGCGACATGCAGCCGAGACGGCACGCTCGCTTCGTCAGCTCAGCACCGACAACACCATGCGGCGGACGCAGTCCGGTCCCCCGGTCAGCTGGATCTGGGCCGGCGTCGCGGTGCTCGCGGCGCTGCTCATCGCGGTGCTCATCTGGGTGCTGGCCTTCCGCGACGCGGGCACGACCGTCCCCAGCACGTCGCGCGTCGTGCCCGAAGTCGCCGGCAAGTCGTGGGACCTCGCGGAGAACCTCATCGCGGAAGCCGAGCTGAATCCCGTCCGCTCAGACCGCAGCGACGACACGGTACCGGCGGGCGACGTCATCGACACCGAGCCCGCCGCCGGCATCACCCTGTCTCCCGGACAGCGTGTGACGGTGTACGTGTCGACGGGTCAGGAGATGGCCACGGTCCCGCCCTTACAGAACCTCTCTCGCACGGAGGCGACCGAAGCGCTGCAGCGTGCCGGTCTGCAACTGGGCACCGTACGCTCGCGCAACGACCCGACCCTGCCTGCCGGCACGGTCATCGAGGCCTCGGCGCCGGAGGGCTCTGCGCTCGCCATGGGGTCGTCGGTCAACCTCGTCGTCGCGAGCGGCACCGTGACTCTCGTCGATCTCACCGGATACACGGTCGAGGCCGCCGAGCGCGAGCTGCAGCAGGAGTCACGGCAACTGGTGCCCGAGGTGGTCGAAGACCCGGGCTGCGCCGCGGCTGCGGGAGGACGAACCGTCTCATCGCAGTCGCTCGCGCCGGGAGAAGTGCCGATCGGGTCGACCGTCACACTCCGGGTCTGCACCGGAAGCTGAGGACTCACCTCCGCGAGGGTCGACTCGCGGAGGTATCCCTGCGGTGAGGATGCAGTCGCGCGCCGAGTTCGGCTGCGCCCGCCAGCCCTGCCGACGCGAGCCAGTTGCCGAGCATTCGATAGCCGCCGTCGGTCAACACGGACTCGGGGTGGAACTGCACACCGACGATGGGCGCGTCGCGATGTGCGATCGCCATGATCGTGCCGCCCGGAGCCCGAGCGGTCACCCGCAGCTCGTCGGGGACGGTCTCCGCATGCACCGCAAGCGAGTGATACCTGCCTGCCGTGAACGTCGCGGGCACCCCTTCGAAGAGGAATGACCCGTCATGCCGAACGTCAGAGGTCATGCCGTGCATGAGTTCCGGCGCTTCCGTCACGATCGCACCGAACGCGACCGCGATGGCTTGATGCCCGAGACACACCCCGAGTAAGGGGATCGCGGATACCGCCGCCGCGCGCACGACGTCGATCGAGGCGCCGGCGCCCTCGGGGGTCCCCGGGCCGGGTGAGACGAGGATGCCGTCGAAGCCCGCGATCGCGCGCGACGGATCGGCCACGGCATCCGATTCCACCATCTCGGTCTCGGCCCCGAGCTCGTGGAGATACCCGACGAGAGTGTGGATGAAGCTGTCGTGATTGTCGATCACGAGAACGGCGGTCACCCGACCGTCGACTCCTCGCCGGGGGCGAAGAACGGCGCGACGGCGGGGAACACCCAGAAGAACAGCGCGTAGACGACGGCGGCCGCGAGAATGAGGAGGAAGACGACCCGGAGCCACCAGGGACCGGGCAGAACTCGCCACAATGCTCCGTACATCAGGCGGGGGCTCCCTCTGTCAGCGATGCCGGCGGACCCGCCGACGTCGGGGTGAACTCTTCGAACACCGCGTACGAGATGATGCGTTCGAGCATGTTGAGCTTCGGCGCGCAGCTCGTCAGGGTGAGGTACTTGCCGTTGGCGCTGAGGTCGACCTGCTGCGGAACAGGGTTGAGCACTTCGATCGCGGTGTCCTGCACGTACTCGACGTTGCGGAAGCGGTAGGTGTACCAGCCGTCCTGGGTCTGGATGACGATCGCATCGCCGACCACGAGGCGGTCGACGGGGTCGAAGGGAGCACCGGAGGTCCATCGGTGTGCCGCGACGGCCATGTTGCCGTCCGCGCCCGGCATCGCCGATCCCTCGTAATGACCGATGTGTCCCTTGTCGAGGATCGCCTTCTTCCCCGTGCCGTTCGCGATCGTGAACTGCCAGTCGGGGCCGAAACGCGGGATGTACATGACGCCGAACTCGGCGCCCTGCTCGGGCTCGGCGAGAACCGGGATGGCGGCGGGGCCGGGAGTCTCGGGATCGCCTGCGGGAGTCTCGCTGGGCGTGGGCGACTCCTGTGCCTGAGCCTGCCACTGCTGCGAGAGCGCCTGCGCCTCGGCCTGTTTCTGCGAGCCGATGATCATGTCGCCGAACCACATCTGCCAGCTCACGAAGAGCAGCATCACGACGCCGGCCGTGAGAAGGAGCTCACCGAACACGCTGATGACGCTCACACGACGTCGCGGGCGCGACTGCGAGCGACGTGAGCGTCTGGTCGACGTACGGGTGCTCTCCACAATCGCCGAGTTTATCCTTCGGCCCTGGGGGTGGTCGCAGAGAAGACCTCCATTTCACCCGACCACCGACGGGCGGGTGAACCGGGTGAATCGTTGCCGACGCGTTTCGGATCGCTTCTGCGGTTCGGCGTGCTCGCTCGCCGTATCCCGGTTCGCGGTATCGGCATCGACGAGCCCGCGGACCGAACCCGGGGTCGGGAGATCTATCCAAAGCCGGATGCTGCCGGTTCTGACGCCGGCGCCGTTCACCACGGCCGCGCCGCCGATGTGGTCGAGCAGAGGATGCATCTCGGCCGCGACCGGCTCGGGCAGATACCCGACGCCGCGACCGTTCGAGAAGACGGCGACGTTGCCGCGTCCGCGAGACGCGTCGACCTCGGTGCGCAGAACGTAGGTACGCGGGCGACGGGTCTGACGCTCCCGGTCGTTCACGAGATAGTGGGTGCGCTCCAGTCTCACCGCGCGAGACGGTAGCTGTCGCAGATCAGGAAGATCGTCGTGCCGCCTCACTCGACCGGTGAATGCGTGTACGACCTGTTCCCACCATGCGGGCATGTCGGCCCCTCTCGATTCGGCATGCCATCACCGGAGCGGAGCACGTTCCCACTCTCCCACGGCGGCCTGTGGGAGACCTGACCGGCGGAGCCGGGGAGACCCGGGGTCCGGCGGCTAGGATTCTCCCATGGCATCTTCGAGCGACCACGACGACCCGACCGTGGAGCGACGCCCCGCAGATGACGCACCTAACCCGGTCTGGTTCAAGCCGATCATGCTGGGGCTGATGCTCATCGGACTCGTGTGGGTGCTCGTCTTCTACCTCAGCAGCTCCACGCTGCCCGTGCCCGGCATCGGCGGGTGGAACCTGGTGATCGGTTTCGGCATCGCCTTCGTGGGATTCCTCATGACCACGCGGTGGCGCTGAGCGCCATCCACATGGGGTGAATCACACCGGTGTGATTCCATCCCCACCTGGGGATAGACCTGTGGATAACTTTCGTCAGTACAGCGCGAGCGGCACCGCGAGCAGGGCGATCAGCCCGACGGCTGTGGCGCCGAGCAGCCAGATCTGCAGGCGCTGACGGCGGATCGTGCGCGTGCGCGCATAGATGAGTCCGACCAGCGCGCCCACCGCGAGGCCGCCCACGTGCGCCTGCCATGAGATCTGGACACCGCCACCGCCACCGAGCCCGCTCGTGAGAAGCGGCAAGAAGGTGATGACGAGATTGATGCCGAGGACGACGGCGATACCGGTGATGTTCGCCCCGATATGGCGACCGATCACGAGCAAGGCGCCGAAGAGGCCGAAGATGGCACCCGAGGCTCCGACGACAGCCGACGTGAAGCCGAACAGCACGACGGCGACGGATCCCCCGAGGCCGCTGAGCAGATAGAGCCACACGAAGCGACCGCGTCCGAGCATCGGTTCAAGGCTGCGCCCCAGCATCCAGAGCGCGAGCATGTTGAGCCCGACGTGCCAGAATCCGCTGTGCACCAGCAGCACCGTGAACAGGCGCCACGGCTCGAATGATCCTGTGAACGACGGGTAGAGCAGAGGCGGGATGAGCGCGAGCGCCTGCTTCACCATCAGCCCCGCGCCCGGGATGAGCCCGACGACGAAGGCGAAGAACGTCACGCCGATGATCGCGTAGGTGGCCAGCGGGGGCGAGTCGTCGGAGCGCACCGCGCGGAGGATGCGCGGTGCGCGGCGGGGACGTGGCGCGCCCGAGCTCTTCTGCTGATCACGCAGACATTCGGGGCAGATCACACCGACGGGCATCTGCGTCTGGCATTCCGCGCAGATGGTGCGCAGGCACCGTTGGCAGAGCACGAAGCTCTGCCGGTCGGGATGCCGGTAACAGAAGTTGTCGGGATTGCTCCGCAGCTCGGACGCGCTCACGTAGCGCTCAGACCGCCGCGACGTCGATCGACGAGATGACGACGGCGTCGACCGGACGGTCCTGTGCGCCGGTCTTCACCGCGGCGATCGTGTCGACGACCTGACGCGACGCGTCATCCGCCACCTCACCGAAGATGGTGTGCTTGCCCTGGAGCCACGGGGTGGGGTCGGTCGTGATGAAGAACTGCGACCCGTTCGTGCCCTCGGCCTTGCCGGTGATCGCGTTGCGGCGCAGACCCGCGTTCGCCATGGCGAGGATGTAGGGCTTCTGGAAATCCAGCTCGGGGCTGATCTCGTCGTCGAAGTTGTAGCCGGGGCCGCCGATGCCCTGTCCGAGCGGGTCGCCGCCCTGGATCATGAAGTTCGGGATGATGCGGTGGAAGATGACGTTCGTGTAGAGGGGGCCCTCACCGGGCCGGCCCGTCGCGGGGTCGGTCCACTCCTGCGAACCGTCCGAGAGGCCGATGAAGTTCTTCACCGTGCGGGGGGCCTGGTCGCCGAAAAGGTTGACGACGATGTCGCCGTGGTTGGTGTGGATCGTCGCTACTGCAGTGTGCTGAGGCATGTGTGCCATTCTCGCACCTGTCAATGCCCTGCTGGCTGGAGCGCACTCTGGCAAGATGAGGGAAAACGTCCCACGATGCAGGGAGGGCCCACGTGAGCCTCAGCCGCAAGCGCAAGAAGCAACTCCGCAAGCTCCAGAAGCAGGCGAACACCCTGTGGGAGTCGCAGCAGGTCCTGATGGGAGAGGCCGCCAAAGTCGCACGCGACGCCGGCCACCAGCTGGGCCACTACAACCGCGAGCACGTCAAGCCCGCCGTCCAGAACACCTATGAGCAGTACGCCGCGCCGTACGTCGACAAGAGTGTTCGCGCGACCCGCAAGGTCTACAACGGTGCCCTCATTCCGGCCGCCGGTGCCGTCGTGGGCGGCGCCCTGTCGGTGTGGGATGCGGCGAACGACACCCGTGGTCGCCTCGCCCATGGCCGCGGCGTCGACCTCGATCTGTCGTCGGTGAAGAAGAAGGCCGCTAAGTACGGCAAGAAGGCGACCAAGAAGATCCAGTCGCGCGCCTCGCTCCCCGAGCCGAAGAAGAAGCGCGGCGCCGGTGGCGTCATCGCTCTGATCCTCGGTGTGGCCGCTGCAGCCGGCGTGCTGTACGCCGCATGGCAGACGCTGCGCGCCGACGACGAGCTGTGGGTTGCCGACGACCCGCTGCGCGCTCCCGACGCCTGAATCGGATGACCGAAGATCTCGAGCCCACGTCTCGTGTCCGCCTCGCAGCGGCCGAGCGTGGGCTCGATGTCGTCGTACGCCCGCGCCCCGACGCGCGCAGCCTCGACGAGGCTGCCGCGCTCCTCGGACTCGAGCCCGACGACATCGTGAAGACCCTCGTCGTCAAGCGCAGCGACGACACGTACCTGTTCGCGCTCGTCCCCGGCGATCGGGTGATCTCGTGGCCGAAGCTCCGCGCCCTCGTCGGCGTGAACAAGCTCCGGCTACCCGAGCCCGAGCTCGCCCTCGCGGCGACCGGCTACGAGCGCGGCACGATCGTGCCGATCGGCAGTACCCACGACTGGCCGGTCTTCGCCGATTCGTCGATCGTGGGTCGACGGATCGCGATGGGTGCCGGTGCGCACGGTTACAGCCTGTTCGTCGACGCCGATGCCCTGGTCGCCGCGTACGGCGCGACCGTCGCCGACATCACCGAGCAGCGATCGCGCTGACCCAGCCCCGTCACCGAGCGGCGGGCCGTAGCCGACCGGCGAGCACGATGGTGATGGCCGCGAGAGCGGCGGTCGCCGCGAACACGGTGGCGATCGCGGCCGGCAGGCGGTCGGCGGCTCCCGTCGCCGACGCGACGATCGCGCCGCCGATGCCCGCGACGAGGGCGGTGGCGAGGGTCTGCGCCAGCTGCAGCGCGCTGCTCACCTGTCCCTGCTGCCCTTCGGCCGCCTGCTCCATCGTGTCCGTCGTCGACGCATTGAAGGCGATACCCATCCCCAGTCCACCGACGGCCCAGCCGGCGATCGCGATCCAGGCGGGAACCGCGTCGACGAGGGCGGTGACGGCGATCGTCAGGGTGCCCAGCAGCAGGATGATCGCTCCCATCGCGACGGCCCTCGAGCGGCGCCCCTGATGGCGACGGTCCCACCGGGCCTGGAGCAGAGAGCCCGCCACCCAGGTCAGCGCGCCCGCGGAGAGCGCCAGCCCCGCCGCCGCCGGCGTCTGCCCTCGCAGTTCCTGGAAAGCCAGCGGCAGGAACGCCTCGCTGCCGAAGTAGGCGCCGCTGAGCAGCAGGCGCACGATGACGCCCGCGCCGAGACCCGGGCGCGCCGACAGAGTTCCCTCGGGCGTGACTCGACGGAACGACGGAAGCGCGACCAGAAGGCCGACGATCACACCGGCCGCCGTCAGCGCGAGGTTCCCGAACAGGAGAGCCTGGAGCAGAAGCGCGGTTCCCAGCGTGAGCAAGAGCGAACTGGCCAGGGGCCTGCGCCACCACCGCACTCCCCCATCCGAAGCCGTTTCGGCGCGCCCCGGTCCGGCATCCGTCATCCGGCGTAGGCGCGGAAGCGTGAGCGCCATCGCGGCGACGATCAGCGGCACCATGGCAACGAACACCCAACGCCAGCCCACGAGGTCGGCGGCGAGCCCCGCCAGCAGTGGCCCGACGAGCGAGGGAATCGTCCACGCCGATGACAACAGCGCGAACATCTGGCCTCGCAGCACTTCCGGGTATGCGCGCCCGATGACGGTGTAGCTCGCGGCCATCACCGCACCGACGCCGATTCCCTGGACCACCCGACCCACCAGGAAGAGCGGCCATGATCCGACGGCACCCGCGATCACGCAGCCCGCGAGGAACACGAGCATGCCGATCATCAGGGGACGTGACACTCCTCGGCGATCCGCCATGTGGCCCGCGACGACGGTGCCCATGATGTTCGCGAGCATGAGCGCCGAGAGCCCCCACCCGTAGGCAGCGAGTCCATCGAGATCGCGCGCGATCACCGGCAGCACGGTCGCGACGCCGAGCGACTCGAACGCGACCATGCCCACGGAGAGCAGGATGCCCGCTGTCAGCGCGCGGTGTCGGTCGTCGAGGACTCCGACTCGACTCCCCCGGTCTTCCGTCATGTCTCATCCCTTCGACGCCGTAATACATTCGATAGTAGAACATAATTTAAACCGGTACCGTTGCGTCATGGTCCCGACGACAGACGACGGCCACGGCAACCGCCCCGGTCGAGGCCGGCCCCGCGATCCGCGTATCGACGAGGCGATCCGCCGCGCGACGCTCGACGTCCTCTCCGAGCGCGGTTACAGCGGCTTGACGCTCGAAGACGTCGCCGCACGCGCGGGCACGAACACCCCGGCGCTGCGTCGGCGGTGGCGGTCGCGACAGCACCTCATCGTCAGCGCGCTCCTGGATCGACTGGGCGCGGCACCCACTCCCGACACCGGCTGCACCCGGTGCGATCTCATCGAGGGAATCGGCTCCCTCAGCCCGTCGTTCGGCGACGAGATCGGGCGGTCGGTTCTGCCGGCGCTCGTGGCGGACCTCGCTCTCGATCCCGAGCTCGAGAAGGAGTTCTTCGACCGGCTGTTCCACCCGCGCCGGGCCTCCAGCGAAGCTGCGCTTCGGCGAGGTATCGAGCGCGGCGACATCCGGGCCGACATCGACGTCCCGCTCATCCTCGATATGCTCGCAGCGCCGATCTACTACCGGATGCTGTTCGGACACCTGCCGGTGACGCCGACGCTGGCCGAGGATGTCGTGACTGTGGTGATGGATGGGATCGCCACGGGGTCGGACACGGCACGCGCGACGAGAGCCGACCACACGCACGCCTGATTTTCTTCGATTGTTGCGAGGCTTGTTACATTCCGTCCAAGTTTCGCGACGGGGCCTTCGCAAATCGCCGTGGGGATGCTTTGATGCCAGTGGGTACCCACCATTCATTCCCCCCGATGGAAGGACATCCCATGAGATCACCGACCCGTTCGGCCCTGGGCATCGCCGCCCTGAGCCTGGCATTCACGAGCATCATGACCGCTCCGGCATCTGCGCAGACGCCCAGCCCAGACGACGCGGCCGGGCAGGTTGATCCTGGCCTGCTCTCTGCGATGGCTGAAGAGCTCGGCACCGACACTGCCGGAGCCCTCGACGTCCTGGCGTTCCAGGACACCGCGAACGCCACGACCGCAACAGTCGCCGACGAGACCGGGGCAGCCTACGCGGGCTCCTGGCTCGACGAGTCGACGCGGACCGTCTACACCGCAGTGACGACCACCGACGCTCGGCACGCCGCCGAAAGCGCGGGGGCCGTTCCCGTCGAGGTCGCGTACTCGATCGATGACCTGGAAGCGATCTCCGCTCGTCTGGCCGAGATCGTCACCGATGCGGACGTCACCTCGTGGTGGATCGACGTGACCACGAATCAGGTCGTCGTCGAGGCCCTCGGCGACACGGCGGCATCCGAGGTCGCCGCGCAGATCGGCGCCCCGGCCGACGCAGTGCGCGTGCAGACCACCGCCGAGGCCCCCGAGACGTTCGCGACGATTCAGGGCGGGATCGCCTACACGATCAACGGAACGTCTCGCTGCTCCGTCGGGTTCGCGGTCGAGGGCGGGTTCGTGACCGCCGGTCACTGCGGGCGAGCGGGCGCGTCGACGAACTACGGCACGTTCCGTGGCTCGAGCTTCCCCGGCGATGACTACGCCTGGGTCGCGACGCCCTCGCACACCCCCGTCGGGACGGTCTCGGACTACGCCGGTGGCGCTGTCGCCGTCTCCGGCTCCACTCCTGCGGCGGTGGGTGCGACGGTCTGCCGCTCCGGTTCCACGACCGGCTGGCATTGCGGCCAAGTGCAGGCCTACAACAGCAGTGTGCGCTACTCGGAGGGCACGGTGTCGGGCCTCATCCGCACGTCCGTCTGCGCCGAGCGCGGCGACTCGGGCGGCTCGCTGCTCGCCGGAAACCAGGCGCAGGGCGTCACGTCCGGTGGCTCGGGCAACTGCAGCACCGGAGGAACGACCTATTTCCAGCCGGTCAACGAGATCCTGCAGGCGTACGGCTTGAGGCTGCTCACCCGCTGACACCAGCGCGAACACAGCGAAGCCGGGTATCCGTTCTGAACGGATACCCGGCTTCTCGTCTGTGGAGCCTAGGAGATTCGAACTCCTGACATCCTGCTTGCAAAGCAGGCGCTCTACCAGCTGAGCTAAGGCCCCGAGGGGTTCGGGGTGGGGCTACCAGGACTTGAACCTGGGACCTCTTCATTATCAGTGAAGCGCTCTAACCGCCTGAGCTATAGCCCCGTACCGACGCGCTTCACGCGCCGGCAACCTCCAAGACTTTACCCGATGAATCGGGAATCTACTAATTGGAGGTGAAGCCGACGAGCAGCCCGCCGGTGACCTTGACCATCACGTTGTAGATGCCGGCCACGACCGCGCCGAGCACCGTGATGACGATGAGATTGAGGATGGCCACGACGGCCGCGAAGGCCATCACCTGCGGCAGGTTCAGGAACTGCTTGATCGAGAAGTCACCGTTCGAGAACGCCACGAACAGCTCGTCCACCCGGTCGATGAGACCGGTGGTGCTGAGCACCATGAAGACGAGGAAGGTGGCGACGACCGTGACGATCGCCAAGGCCACAGCTGCGAGGAACGACAGCTTCACGGCCGACCAGAAGTCGACGTAGACGAGGCGCAGGCGCACCTGCTTGGCGCTGGTCTTGCTCGTGGATTTCTTGGCGAGTTTGTCGGCGACCGTGCTCATGCGTCAGAACCACTCTCTTCGGTATCCGCGGACGGGGGTGCATCCGGGGCGGGGGCATCCTCGGATGCCGCGTCTTCGGTCAGTCCTCGCTCGCCGTTCCGGGCGATGGCGAGGATGCGGTCGTCGTCACCGAACCGAGCGAAAACGACGCCCATGGTGTCGCGACCCTTGGCCGGGACCTCGGCCACGGAGGAGCGTACCACCTTGCCGCTGGCAAGAACCACGAGGACCTCGTCGGTCTCCGACACGATGAGACCGCCCGCGAGGACCCCTCGATCGTCGTTCAGTTTGGCCACCTTGATGCCCAGACCCCCGCGGCTCTGAGTGCGGTACTGGTCGACCGAGGTGCGCTTGGCGTAGCCGCCGTCGGTGACGACGAACACGTAGCCCTCGTCCCGCACAACGGACGCCGAGAGCAGGCTGTCGTCCTCGCGGAACGACATGCCCTTCACGCCCTCGGTCGAACGACCCATCGGACGCAGTGCGTCGTCGGTGGCCGAGAAGCGGAGCGACATGCCCTTGCGTGTGATGAGCAGAAGGTCGTCGCCCTCATCGACGAGGAGGGCGCTGACCAGTTCGTCGCCGCCGGTCTCATCATCCTGGCCACGGAGCCGGATCGCGATGACACCGCCCTGACGGTTCGTGTCGTACTCGGTGAGCGCCGTCTTCTTGACCTTGCCGTCGCGGGTCGCGAGCACGAGGTACTGGGCTGCGGAGTAGTCGCGGATGTCGAGGATCTGGGCGATCTCCTCGCCCGGCTGCAGAGCGAGGAGGTTCGCGACGTGCTGACCCTTCGCGTCGCGGCCGGCCTCGGGCAGCTCGTACGCCTTGGTGCGGTACACGCGGCCCTTCGTCGTGAAGAACAGCAGCCAGTGGTGCGTCGTCGTGACGAAGAAGTGCTCGACGACGTCATCCGCGCGCAGCTGCGCGCCCTTGACGCCCTTGCCGCCGCGGTGCTGCGAACGGTAGTTGTCGCTGCGCGTGCGCTTGATGTAGCCGTCACGGGTGACGGTGACCACCATCTCCTCTTCCGGAATGAGGTCTTCCATCGACATGTCGCCGTCGAACCCGTGGAGGATGTGGGTGCGCCGCTCGTCGCCGTACTTGTCGACGATCGCGGTGAGCTCCTCGGCGATGATCGACCGCTGGCGCGCCGGGGTCGCGAGGATGTCGTTGAGGTCGGCGATCTTCAGCTCGAGCTCGGTCGCCTCGTCGATGATCTTCTGACGCTCGAGCGCCGCCAGGCGGCGCAGCTGCATCGACAGGATCGCGTCGGCCTGCACCTCGTCGATGTCGAGCAGGCTCTTGAGGCCCTCGCGCGCTTCATCGACCGTGGGGGAGCGGCGGATGAGGGCGATGACCTCGTCGAGGGCGTCGAGCGCCTTGAGGTAGCCGCGCAGGATGTGCATGCGCTTCTCGGCCTCGTTCAGGCGGTAGCGCGTGCGGCGGACGATGACCTCGATCTGGTGGGTGATCCAGTGCGAGATGAAGCCATCGAGGGGGAGCGTGCGGGGCACACCGTCGACGATCGCCAGCATGTTGGCGCCGAAGTTCTCCTGCAGCTGCGTGTGCTTGTACAGATTGTTCAGCACGACCTTCGCGACGGCGTCGCGCTTGAGCACCACCACGAGGCGCTGGCCGGTGCGGTCGCTCGTCTCGTCGCGGATGTCGGCGATGCCGGTGATCTTGCCGTCACGCGCGAGGTCGCGGATCTTCAGCGCGACGTTGTCGGGGTTCACCTGATAGGGCAACTCGGTGATCACGAGGCAGTTGCGGCCCTGGATCTCCTCGACCTCGATGACGGCACGCATCGTGATCGAGCCACGCCCGGTGCGATAGGCCTCGCGGATGCCCTTCGTACCGAGGATCTGCGCGCCCGTGGGGAAGTCGGGGCCGTGGATGCGCGACATGAGCGCTTCGAGCAGCTCCTCGCGCGACGCCTCCGGGTTCTCGAGCGACCACAGCGCGCCTTCGGCGACCTCGCGCAGGTTGTGCGGGGGGATGTTCGTGGCCATGCCGACGGCGATGCCGACCGATCCGTTGACCAGCAGGTTCGGGAAGCGCGAGGGCAGGACGACCGGCTCCTGGGTCTTGCCGTCGTAGTTGTCCTCGAAATCGACGGTGTCCTCGTCGATGTCGCGGACCATCTCCATCGCGAGGGCCGCCATCTTGGTCTCGGTGTAACGGGGGGCCGCAGCACCCTGGTTGCCGGGCGAGCCGAAGTTGCCCTGACCGTCGGCGAGCGGGTAGCGCAGCGACCACGGCTGCACGAGGCGCACGAGGGCGTCGTAGATCGCGCTGTCGCCGTGCGGGTGGTACTGACCCATGACCTCGCCCACGACGCGGGCGCACTTCGAGTAGCTCTTGTCGGGACGGTATCCACCGTCGTACATGCCGTAGATGACACGGCGGTGGACGGGCTTGAGGCCGTCCTCGACGCGAGGCAGCGCGCGCCCCACGATGACGCTCATCGCGTAGTCGAGGTAGCTCCGCTGCATCTCGACCTGGAGGTCGACCTGGTCGATGTTGCCGTGGTTGTGGGCAGGAGTGAGGTCGGGACGTTCTTCGTCAGACATGCGTTCTCAGTTTCTCGATGTCGCTCGGCTCGATCAGATGTCGAGGAAGCGGACGTCCTTGGCGTTGCGCTGGATGAAGGTGCGGCGAGACTCGACGTCTTCGCCCATGAGCACCGAGAAGATCTCGTCGGCAGCGGCTGCGTCGTCGATCGTCACCTGGCGCAGGGTTCGGGTGCTGTGGTCCATCGTCGTCTCCCACAGCTCCTTCGGGTTCATCTCACCGAGACCCTTGTAGCGCTGGATACCCGACTCCTTCGGGATGCGCTTGCCATTGGCGAGGCCGTCGGCGAGCAGCGCGTCGCGCTCCTTGTCGCTGAACACGTACTCGTGATCCGCGTTGGTCCACTTGAGGCGGTAAAGCGGCGGCATCGCGAGGTAGACGTAGCCGGCTTCGATGAGCCCGCGCATGTAGCGGAAGAGAAGCGTCAGCAGCAGCGTCGTGATGTGCTGACCGTCGACGTCGGCGTCGGCCATCAGGACGATCTTGTGGTACCGCGCCTTCTCGACGGCGAAGTCCTCGCCGATGCCGGTACCGAACGCCGAGATGATCGCCTGGATCTCGTTGTTGCCGAGAGCACGGTCGAGCCGCGCCTTCTCGACGTTGAGCACCTTGCCGCGCAGCGACAGGATCGCCTGCGTCTCGGGGTCGCGACCCCGCACGGCGGAACCGCCGGCGGAGTCACCCTCGACGAGGAAGATCTCGGAGATCGACGGATCCTTGCTCGTGCAGTCCTTGAGCTTGTCGGGCATGGATGCCGATTCGAAGACGCTCTTCCGGCGGGCCGTCTCGCGCGCCTTGCGCGCGGCGAGACGCGCGGTCGCGGCATCCACGGCCTTCATGATGACGCGCTTGGCCTGAGCGGGGTTGCGGTCGAGCCAGTCGGTGAGCTGATCGCCGACGATCTTCTGGACGAACGCCTTCGCCTCGGTGTTGCCGAGCTTCGTCTTGGTCTGACCCTCGAACTGGGGCTCGGACAGCTTGACGGAGATGACCGCGGTGAGACCCTCGCGGATGTCGTCGCCCGTGAGGTTGTCGTCCTTCTCCTTGAGGAGGCCCTTGTCGCGCGCATATGCGTTGACACGCGTGGTCAGCGCGGCGCGGAAGCCCTCTTCGTGCGTGCCGCCCTCGTGGGTGTTGATCGTGTTCGCGAAGGTGAAGACGTTCTCGGTGTAGCTCGTCGTCCACTGCATCGCGAGCTCGAGCGAGATGTGGCGCACGGTGTCTTCGGACTCGATCTCGATGATCTCGTCGTTGACGACCTCGCTCTTGCGCAGCTTGTTCAGATACTCCACGTAGTCGACGAGCCCGCGCTCGTAGAGGAAGTCGTCGTGACGCTGCTGCGACTCGGATCCGCCCTCGTCGAGGTCGACGACCACGGACGCCTCGGGACGCTCGTCGGTGAGCGTGATGCGGAGGCCCTTGTTGAGGAACGCCGTCTGCTGGAACCGCGTGCGAAGCGTGTCGTAGTCGAACGAGGTCGTCTCGAAGATGTCACCGTCGGGCCAGAAGGTGACCGTCGTACCGGTGGCTTCGCTGTCCTCGCCCTTCGCCAGCGGAGCCTGGGGCTTGCCGCCATCGGCGAACGTCTGACGCCACACCGAGCCCTGTCGCTTGATCTCGACCTCGAAGCGCGTGGACAGAGCGTTGACGACCGACGATCCGACGCCGTGGAGTCCACCCGAAACCGCATAGCCGCCGCCGCCGAACTTTCCCCCGGCGTGCAGCACGGTGAGCACGACCTCGACGGTCGACTTCGTCGGGTCGGACGCGTGCGGATCGACCGGGATGCCGCGGCCGTTGTCGACGACGCGCAGGCCGCCATCTTCGAGGATCGTCACGTGGATCGTGTCGCAGTAGCCGGCCAGCGCCTCGTCGACCGCGTTGTCGACGATCTCGTAGACGAGGTGGTGCAGGCCGCGCTCACCGGTGGATCCGATGTACATTCCCGGACGCTTCCGAACCGCCTCGAGGCCTTCGAGCACCTGGATCGCGTCGGCGCCGTACTCGTTGGGCACCTTGGTGGAGGTCACTTCAGCCGTGTCGGGGGTTTCGGGGTCTTCGGGAACGCTGTCGGGATTCTGAGACGTCATAGGTTTCGAGCGCTCCACATCGGTTCGGTCAGTCCCGTCCAGTCTACCCTTTCGGGCGCTCTCACGCGGCGCTCAGCGCCCGTATGGCGAGCGAAAGTCGGATTCGACGACTGGGGACGTGGCTCAACCGTAGGTATCGCGAGGGCCACGGCCTGGAACGGCTCTGGGGCCCCATTTCCAGGAGGGGACGTCCGGGCCCACAAAACGCACCGACTGCACTCCCGATTGTGGGAACGCTTTCACGAGCTGCGTGGTGATGACCGTGCGCATGAGATGGAGGTTCTTCGCCCACGCCGTCGAGTCGCACTGCACGGTGAGCACGCCGTCGGACAGCGCCACCGGCGACGCATGACGCGCGGTCTCCTCGCCGGCGACCTCCGCCCACCGCAGCACGAGGTCTTCGCGCGAGAGCTGGGCGTCCCATCCGGCCTGGCGTGTGAGGTCGGCGATCACGTCGCCGAGTCCCTTCGGGTCACGCCCCGAGGTGAACGGCTGATTCTCATCGTCATCGGACCGCTGCCTGCGACGCTTCTTCCACCGACCCGACGGCTCGAGCCCGCGCAGGCGGAGGTACGTGGAGATCGTCTCGGGCGCCTCGTCAGGAGGAAGCATCGTCGTCCTCATGGAGTGTTCCCGCCTCGACTCGCACGGTACGGGCGCGCAGAGCGAGAGGGACGTCTTCGGCGACCGCGGCCGTCACGATCACCTGCTCGTAATCGGCGACGATCCCGGCCAGTCGGGCGCGACGGTCGGCGTCGAGCTCGGCGAACACGTCGTCGAGGATGACGATCGGGTCACCGAGGGCGGACTCGGCGCGCAGCAGCTCTGCCGACGCGAGCCGGAGCGACAACGCGACCGACCACGACTCTCCGTGCGAGGCGTAGCCCTTCACGGGCAGATCGCGGATGCGGAGGATCAGGTCGTCGCGGTGCGGCCCGACGAGAGTGATCCCGCGGTCGAGCTCTGCGCTGCGACGGTCGGCGAGGGCCGTGCGGAAGAGCTGCTCGATCGCGGCTGCGTCGGCTACGCCCGCGTCGGCGGGGGAGTCGTCCTCTTCGGGATCGGCGCCGCCGACGGAGAGCGCCCACTGGAGCTGGGGACGGTGATCGGCGCCGGCGATGGCGGCATAGGCGCGCGCGACCGGGCCTGCGAGCTCAGCGGCGAGTCGGAGACGCGCACGGATGACGTCGGTGCCCAGTGCGACGAGCTTGTCGTCCCAGACCTCGAGCGTCGAAAGACCCTCGCCTCGGATGCCGCGCGCCCGCGCCGATTTGAGCAGCGCGTTGCGCTGCTTGAGCACACGGTCGTAGTCGGCGAGGACACCGGCGAGACGCGGTGCGCGCTGGATGAGGAGCTGGTCGGCGAAGCGACGCCGGGCGGACGGGTCGCCGCGGACGATCTGCAGATCCTCGGGGGCGAAGAGCACCACCTGCGCATAACGGGGGAGCTCAGCGGTTCGCACCGGCGATCCGTTGACGCGCGCCTTGTTCGAGCCCGACCGATTGAGCTGGGCCTCGAGCTGAACTCGGCGCTGCCCGTGGGCCAGTCGGGCCCGGACGAAAGCGGCATCCGCACCGTCGCGCACCATCGGTGCATCCTGCGACACCCGGTGGGAGCCGAGAGTCGCGAAATATCCGATCGCCTCGGCGAGGTTGGTCTTGCCCTGGCCGTTGCGTCCGACGAATACGTTCGCTCCGGGAGCGAGGGAGAGCTCGGCGGCCGCATAGTTGCGGAAATCCACCAGGCTCAACTGCTCCACGATCATCAGATCACCCTAGTTCTCGTCCCCGACAGTCCCACCGCGGTGGTCGCGCTCGGGACGATCAGCGGAGGAGGAGGTTCGGCTGCAGGAGGTACTTGAACGATTCGACGCCACCCGAGGTCTGCGGGGTGATGAGGATCGGGCTGAGCTTGTTGGCGTTCTCACTCGACGTGAAGGTGACGCGCGTGAACTCGCTCTTGACCGCCGCGAGCGCTTCGAGCAGGTACTGCGGGTTCAGGCCGATGACGACCTCCTCACCCGTCAGCGTCGCATCGACCGATTCGGTCGCGCGTGCCTGCTCGGTGCCGGACGCGTCCATCGAGACACCGTCGGCGCCGAACGTGAAACGAAGCGGGGCCGAGCGGTCGAGCACGAGTGCGACACGGCGCACGGCCTCGATCAGCTCACCGGTGTTCACGACGGCGTGGTGATCGGTCGCCTCAGGGAAAAGCCGCCGGACCGGGGGGAAGTTGCCCTTGATCAGCAGCGACGTGACGGTCTTGTTGCCAGCGGTGAAAGCGATGATCTCGCGGTCGCCCGAACCCGAGAACGACACCGTGATGTCACCGGAATGGGCGAACGTCTTGCCGACCTCGGTCAGCGTGCGTGCCGGTACCAGCGCGGTCGTCGTGTTCTCGTCGGCGACGATGCCGCTGTCGAACGGGATATCGCGGAGAGCGACGCGGTACCGGTCGGTGGCAACCAGGCTCAGCTGGGTGCCGCTCACCTCGAGCTGCACACCCGTCAGTACCGGGGTCACGTCATCACGCGACGCCGCGAAGGCGACCTGCGAGATCGCGGTGGCGAAGTCTTCAGCCGGGACGACACCGGATTCGCCCGAGACCTCGGGGATCGCGGGATATTCCTGCACCGGCATCGATGCGAGCGTGAAGCGCGCAGACCCGCAGGTGAGCAGGATCCCTTCGTCATCGACGGCGATCTGGATCGGCGCGTTCGGCAGACGGCTGGCGATCTCCGACAGCAGACGTCCGTGTACGAGGATCGTGCCCGGCTCGTCGACGGTCGCCTCGATCGTCGTGCGAGCGGATGCCTCGTAGTCGAAGGCCGACAGCGAGAGACCCGCATCGGTGGCTTCGATCAGCACACCCGCGAGGATCGGCTGCGGGTTGCGCTGGGGGAGGAGCTTCACGACGAACGACACAGCCTCGCTGAAGACGTCGCGATTGACCTGGAACTTCACTGGCGCTCCCTTGTCGTGGATGAAAGCTCTCCCATGCTAGTGCCCAAGTCGAGCGGTTCCCGATGCACCCCGTCGACGGACCCCGACGGGGTCGAGGTGATCGAATCGCAAATTCTCTAGATGTAACTGTCTTCTTCATCTCCGCTGTGGAAACTGTGGACAACTCCAGCGATGCCAGTCGGCAGAGGGGAACCACACGTTTGTAACTTGTGAGCCGGCTGCGGATGACCGTGGGAGGACGGCGAGGCGCGTCGATGCGACTCCGAGGCGCGATCCACAGGGGATGTGTGATTCGTTCACAACTGTTCGACGAGGAATCGAAGTTATCCACAGGTTTTCCACACTGTGCAGAACGGCATGATGGGCCGTCATCGGGGGCGCTGTCAAGCTGAGCCCGTAGGACGGGCTCAGCGAGGGGCGCTCAGCGACGGCCGAGCTGCGACGTGATCTCGGAGACCTGGTTGTAGATCGAGCGGCGCTCCTTCATGAGCTCGCTGATCTTCTTGTACGCGTACATCACCGTCGTGTGGTCGCGGTTGCCGAAGAGCTGACCGATCTTGGGCAACGACAGGCTCGTGCGCTCGCGGCAGAGGTACATCGCGATCTGCCGTGCGGTGGCCACCGCCTGCGAACGGCTCGATCCGTACAGGTCGTCGACGGACAGGCGGAAGTACTGTGCGGTCGCGGTGATGATGTCGGTGGGGGAGATGACGTTGGCGTCATCCTGATCGACGATGTCGCGCAGCACGGTCTGCGCGAGTGAGATGTCGAGGTTCGAACGGTTGAGGCTCGCGAAGGCCGAGACGCGGATGAGGGCGCCTTCGAGCTCGCGGATGTTCGATGACACCTTGGTGGCGATGTACTCCAGGACGTCGTCAGGTACGAGGAGGCGCTCGGACTGGGCCTTCTTCCGCAGGATCGCGATGCGGGTCTCGAGGTCCGGCGCCTGGACGTCGGTGATCAGACCCCACTCGAAGCGGCTGCGCATGCGGTCCTCGAAACCGGTGAGGTGGCGAGGCGGGACGTCGCTCGTGATCACGACCTGCTTGTCGTGGTCGTGGAGGGTGTTGAAGGTGTGGAAGAACGCTTCCTGTGTCTCGGCGCGGCCCTGCAGGAACTGGATGTCGTCGATCAGGAGGATGTCGACCTCGCGGTAGCGCGCCTGGAACGCGGATCCGCGGTTGTTCGCGATCGAGTTGATGAAGTCGTTCGTGAACTCCTCACTCGAGACGTAGCGGACGCGGATGCCGGTGTAGAGGTTGAGGGCGTAGTCGCCGATCGCATGGAGCAGGTGCGTCTTGCCGAGTCCGGAGTCGCCGTAGATGAACAGCGGGTTGTAGGCCTTGGCCGGAGCCTCTGCCACGGCGACGGCCGCTGCGTGGGCGAAACGGTTCGACTGTCCGATGACGAAGTTGTCGAAGGTGTACTTCGGGTTCAGTCGCGTGTCGTGGCGGGACGTCGAGACGGGAGCCTCGACGTACTCCTCGCCGGCGGGACGCAGCGGAGCCGGCGCAGCCGCCGACTGCACCGGGATCGGCGCGGTCAGGTGAGCGTCGGCGAGCTCGGGGTTCACGACGATGCGGTAGCTCGAGGCCCCGGGCTCGACATGGACGTGAGCGAGGGCCTCCATGATGGGCTGACGCAGTCGCTTGTTGAGCTGAGCCGCGGTCAGGTCGTTCGGAACGTCGAGGTAGAGCGTTCCTCCCATGACCCCCTGGGCGACGGCGAGACTCAGGAAGCCCTGCATCTGCGGGGTGACCCGGTCATCGTCGGCGAGCAGGTCGAGGACCGCGTTCCACACCGGTACGTCCGGGAGATCGTGCTGAGCCAAGAGTTCCCCCGCGGATGATCGATGCTTGTCCACACAGCTACGCGCCAAACTGGGGATAGCTGTGGATAACTGCCCGTGACACGCTAGTCATGCGGTGTCGGGAGCGCCAAATCCACTGTAGTTCCGGCCCGCGTGTCGCCGCCAGGGCCTGTGTACAGCGGTGGATAATTGCGGGTTCCCATCGCTTCGGTTTGAGTTACAGGAAATCGCGACGTACCCTTAGTCGGTTGACTTATGCCCGCGAGGGCAGTCCTGTACCCCTGTGTCCCCGGTCTGAAGCGTTCCGGTGACCGCCGATCCGGAGTGATCCCTATGAGCAAGCGCACGTTCCAGCCCAACAACCGCCGCCGCGCCAAGAAGCACGGCTTCCGCGCCCGCATGCGTACCCGCGCGGGTCGCGCCATCCTGTCGGCTCGCCGCGGCAAGGGCCGCACCGAGCTGTCGGCCTGACACAGCCTCTTCTGTGCTGGCGCGCGGAAACCGGATCACGCGCGGGGCGGATTACAAGGCCGTCGTCCGCGGGGGTGCTCGCTGTGCCGGTGCGCACACCGTGACCTACGTGGTGTCCACCGGTGAGAGCCGTGCTCCCCGGTTCGGTTTCATCGTCAGCAAGCAAGTCGGATCAGCCGTCGTGCGCAACACAGTGCGCCGACGGCTGAAGGCCGTTTGCGCACTGGCTCTTCCCGACGTCCGCGAGGGCGCCGACATCGTCATCCGAGCTTTGCCGTCCGCGGCGCGCTCGGATTTCGCGGATCTGAAAGACGAGGTGGAGCGGTGTCTGCGACGACGTGCGGCGGTATGAGCTGGTCGACGCTGCCGACCGCCTCCGTCGGTGAGGGCCGGCTGACCGCGGCATCCGTGGCCCGCGCAGTTCCCCTCGTTCCGCGCAATGCCGGCATCGCGCTGTTGCATGCCTATCGATCCGTGGTGTCGCCTCTGTACGGCGACGTCTGCAAGTACTACCCGAGCTGTTCCGCCTACGCGGTGGGAGCCGTGCAGCAGCACGGACTCGTGAAGGGCTCCGCCCTGACCGCCGCTCGGCTCGCCCGATGCCACCCATGGGCCGCCGGAGGCGTCGATGACGTTCCCGCCCATCGGGACTTCCGCCACACCCTGACCAGGCACGGCTTCGTCGTGCCGCCGAGAAAGGACTGATCCCGTGCTGGATCTCTTCCTCGCCACGCCGACTCCCGTCGTGCCGACCCCGACGACTCCTCCTCCCGGTGGTGCTGACTTCTTCAGCACGATCATGTGGCCGTTCAAGTTCCTCGTCGAGGCGATCCTGGTCTTCTGGCATTGGGTTCTCACTGCAGTCGGCATGCCGGCGGCGGCGGGTGCGACTTGGGTGATGTCGATCATCGGCCTGGTCATCGTCGTGCGTTCCGCCCTGATCCCGCTGTTCGTGCGGCAGATCAAGAGCCAGCGCAAGATGATGGAGCTCGCGCCCGAGATGCGCAAGATCCAGGAGAAGTACCGCGGTAAGCGTGACCAGCTGTCGCGTGAAGCCATGAGTCGCGAGACCATGGCGCTGTACAAGAAACATGGCACGACTCCGGTGTCGAGCTGTCTTCCGCTCCTCGTGCAGATGCCCATCCTCCTCGGCATGTTCTACACGCTGAGTGACGTCAAGAAGCACGCCGAATGGGGCGTGGGTGGTGTCGGCCTGCTCAATGTCGACCTGACCAAGCAGTTCTACGACGCGCAGCTGTTCGATGTCGCACCGCTTCACACGAACATGATCGAGGCGATCAACCTCGGCCAGACCGCCACGGTCACGATCCTCGTGATCCTCGTCGTGCTGATGATCGCGTCGCAGTTCATCACCCAGCTGCAGATCATCTCGAAGAACCTGTCGCCCGAGGCCAAGACCGGCCAGGCGTACCAGATGCAGAAGATCATGCTCTACGTTCTGCCGCTGGCGTTCATCTTCTCGGGCGTCTTCTTCCCGCTCGGTGTCGTCATGTACTGGTTCACGTCGAACATCTGGACCATGGCGCAGCAGTTCATCGTCATCCGCAACCTGCCGACCCCCGGTTCGGAGGCGGCGAAGGCTCGCGAGGAGCGCCTCGCGCGCAAGGGCAAGGCGCTCGATTCGAAGGGCCGCGTCATCTCCATGGAGAAGTACGAGGCCGAGCAGAAGCGCCTTCTCGAGGAGGCCGAGCGTGCTCGTGCAGCCCAGCCGAAGCGCCAGCAGCCCATGAGCAAGCAGCGCGCGAAGAAGCAGACGAACAAGGACGGCTCGCAGGGCTGACCCTGCGAGAACCTGTCAGCGCACTGATCGAACCACGCGAGGAATCATGACGAACCCCACAGAGTCGACGACGGCCGAGCGCGCCGATGCCACGGTCGAAGAGCTCGAGCACGAGGGCGACATCGCCGCCGACTACATCGAGGGGCTGCTCGACATCGCCGATATCGACGGTGACCTCAACCTCGATGTGCGCGCGGGGCGTGCTTATGTGTCGGTCGAGGCCGATGACGCCAGTGCGCTGCGGGTGCTGTCGGACCCGGACGTCGTCCAGGCCGTCCAGGAGCTGACCCGGATCGCCGTCCAGACCAAGACCGGGCGCTTCTCTCGGCTCATCCTCGACATCGGGGGATCGCGCGACGCGCGTCGGCGCGAGCTCGAGCGCCTCGTCGACCGGGCGGTCGAACGCCTCAACGATGGTGCATCCCAGGCATCCCTGCCCGCGATGTCGAGCTACGAGCGCAAGCTGGTTCACGACATCGCCTCTGAACGCGGGGTCGTGTCCGAGTCGTACGGCGAGGGTGCTGACCGTCACACCGTCATCCGTCATGGCTGATGTTTCACGTGAAACACCCGTGATCGAGTCGGAGCCGACGGGAGCGGTCGATGCTCTTTTCGGACCTCGCGCTGACCTGGCGCGCCAGTACGCGGCTTCTCTCGCCCAACACGGCGAGGAACGCGGCCTGATCGGCCCCCTTGAGCTGCCGCGTCTGTGGACGCGACACATTCTCAACTGCGCTGCTGCCGCGCCGCTGTTCTCTGGGCGAGTAGGCGACGTCGGTTCCGGCGCCGGCCTTCCGGGCCTGGTTCTCGCGATCGCGCGGCCGGATGTCGAGTGGGTCCTCATCGAGACCATGGAGCGTCGGGTTACCTGGTTGGCAGAGCAGGTCAGTGAATTGGGTCTGGCGAACGTCGAGATCGTGCGCTCCCGAGCGGAAGACTGGAACGGCGCCGGGACTCTGGATGCCGTGACGGCGCGCGCCGTCAGTGCGCTGCGAACTCTCGTCCCCCTGACGGCGCCGCTCGTGCGAAGCGGAGGTGAGCTCATCCTCCTGAAGGGCGCAAATGCCGAGGCTGAGATCGCGGCGGCCGATAAGGTCATCCGTCGATTCCGATTGAACGATGTGCATGTCGAGACAGTGGGGGAGACCGCGCTGGCGGAACCAACGCGAGTCATCCGCGCCACTGTGGCGTGATGTTTCACGTGAGACGTCGGGCTGCGACACCAACCCCCGTTTCACGTGAAACATCACCCCATCCGTTTCACGTGAAACGTCAGAGGGCGTCCGTAGAGTGAGATCACGAACCGAGGAGTTGAACGAATGGCAGAACCCGAGTCGGGCCGCGCGTCGTTGACGTTCGATTCTCCGCTGGCTCGCGAGTTGGCGGACCTGTCATCCCGTCGCCGCGCGCTCGACGATGTGTCGATCGATTTCAGTGGCGACACCCGTGTCATGACGGTCTCCAACCAGAAGGGCGGAGTGGGTAAGACGACCACCGCGGTGAACCTGGCTGCATCCCTCGCTTCGCTGGGTGCACGCGTGCTCGTGATCGACCTCGATCCGCAAGGAAACGCCTCGACCGCGTTGGGCGTGCCCCACAGTGCGGATGTCCCGAGCGTGTACGACGTACTGATCGACCAGTTTCCACTGTCAGACATCGTCCAGGTGAGCCCGGAATCCCCTAATCTCCTCTGCGCTCCCAGCACCATCCATCTGGCTGGCGCCGAGATCGAGCTGGTATCTCAGGTCGCTCGCGAGCATCGCTTGCGAACGGCGGTCGAGGACTATCTCGCCTCGGTGGAGGAGCGCATCGATTTCGTGGTGATCGATTGCCCGCCGTCGCTGGGTCTTCTCACGATCAACGCCTTCACGGCTGCGCACGAACTATTGATCCCCATCCAGTGCGAGTACTACGCGCTCGAAGGGCTCAGCCAGCTGCTCGGCAGCGTGTCGATGATCCAGAAGCACCTGAACAGCCGGCTGCACCTCTCGACGATCCTCCTGACGATGTACGACGGACGTACCCGACTGGCGCAGCAGGTGGCGGAGGAGGTGCGGTCGCACTTCCCGAACGAGGTGCTCCGCACGGTGATCCCGCGCTCTGTGCGCGTCTCGGAAGCGCCGAGCTTCGGACAGACCGTGATCGCTTACGATGGGCAGTCGGCTGGCGCGGTGGCATACCGCGAAGCGGCCGTCGAGATCGCTCAGCGAGCTTCTGCGACGACACATGGAAACAAGGGAGAAGCCTGATGGCCAAGCGCACCGGATTGGGTCGAGGGATCGGCGCACTCATCCCGACTTCTGAGGCGACGGAGGCTCGACCCGTCGACGTGTTCTTCCCGGGCGGCAGGAATGGTGCGGCCACGGTTGAGGCGCCCGCGTCGTTGGCGACAGAGCAGAGTGATGCCCCCGAGCTCGTCTCGATTCCCGGCGCAGCGCTGATCCAGGTCGACCCGAACGACATCGTTCCCAACCCCCGGCAGCCGCGTACGCACTTCGATAGCGACGACCTGGCGGAACTCGTGCACAGTGTGCGTGAGTTCGGGGTGCTGCAGCCCGTCGTCGTCCGCACGAACGAGGACGGCAAGTACGAGCTGATCATGGGGGAGCGGCGCACACGTGCCGCGCGTGAGGCCGGACTCACCGCTATTCCGGCGGTCCTGCGTGACACCTCCGACGAGAATCTCCTCCGAGATGCCCTCCTCGAGAACCTCCACCGATCGCAGCTGAACCCGCTCGAAGAGGCATCCGCGTACCAGCAGCTCCTCGAGGACTTCGGCATCACGCAGGAAGAGCTCGCTACGCGCATCGGACGCTCACGCCCGCAGATCAGCAACACAATCCGCCTGTTGCGGCTGCCGGTGCCGGTGCAGCAACGCGTCGCGGCGGGTGTCCTCAGCGCCGGCCACGCGCGTGCGATCCTTTCGGTCGACGGTGCCGACGGTATGCAGCGCCTCGCGGACAAGATCGTCAACGAGGATCTGTCGGTCCGCGCTGCCGAGGCCGCGGCGAAGACCATCGAGGCTGCCAGTACCCGTCGCCCCGCCCCCAAGGCGGGGGGAGTGCGTGCGCACCTCGATGAGGTCGCGGGACGACTCGGCGACCGTCTCGATACCAAGGTGAAGATCTCGCTCGGGGCTCGCAAGGGACAGATCGTCGTCGACTTCGCGACGATCCAGGATCTGAACCGCATCCTCGCCGAGCTCGGTGAGGATGCATACGGAGCACGCTGACCCCGTGTCGGTGACGCGACGTAGGCTTGTTCGGTGACCGACGAGCAGAACCCCCGCCGAGCGAGCGTCGAGCTGCTGCGCGCGGAGGCAGCTGATGAGCTGTCAGTGCTCGTCGAGGAGCGGCTCCGGGCGGGTGAGGACCCGTGGGAGTTCATGGAGGAGCTGCCGTCCGTCGATGAACTGGTCGTGCTCATGCTCCGAGCCGAGAACATCGCCGCGTACGGCGGTGGGCGCCCGAGCTCGGCCCGCAACTACCGCGTGCTCCGACAGATCGCGATGGATCACCCGGAGTTGACGAGGGCGGTGTGGCGACTGCTCGGCAGCGAACCCCACAGGCGTTGGGATGCCGCGACACGCGCAGACGCCTCCTGAAGTTGAATAGTCCACGTTCGAAGCACGAAAAAGCCCCGGTCAGATTAGATATCCGACCGGGGCTTCTGTGAGAGCGCCTGAGATCTCAGCCGATGTATGAGGCGAGGTCCTGCTCGAGTGCGAACTTCGGCTTCGCGCCGATGATCGTCTTCTCGACCTCGCCCTTGTTGAAGACCTTCATCGCGGGGATGGAGGTGATCTGGTACTGCATGGCGAGGTTGGGGTTCTCGTCGACGTTCAGCTTGAGCACCGTGATCTTCTCGGGGTGCTCGGTGGCGATCTCGTCGAGGATGGGTCCGACCATGCGGCACGGACCGCACCACGCGGCCCAGAAGTCGACGAGGACGGGTCCATCGGCGTCGAGGACGTCCTGCTGCCAGGTGCTCTCGGTCGTGGCCTTGGCGGTCATGGTGATCTCCTTCGAAAGGGTGTCGCGTACGTCAACGACGTACGCGGGCGAATTGTTCCTGTCAGACCGTCTCGGTCTCGGCGACGAGCGACTCGAGGCCCTCGTCGGGGCGGCCGCGCAGCGGTGAGCTGTCGGCGGCGGGCTCGGACGCCTCACCGAGGGCGGCGAGGTAGTGCTCGACGTCGAGAGCCGCGACCGTTCCACTGCCCGCGGCGGTGACCGCCTGGCGGTAGGTCGGGTCGATGACGTCACCGGCGGCGAAAACACCCGCGACCGAGGTGCGCGACGAGCGGCCGTCGACCCACACGGTGCCGTGCTCGGTCAAGTCGAGCGATCCGTGGACCAGGTGTGTCCGGGGGTCGTATCCGATCGCGACGAAGATGCCGTCGAGGGCGAGCTCGCGGGTCGAGCCGTCCACCGTGTCGCGCAGAACGACGCCCGTGACGGCATCCTCGCCCAGGATGTCGGCGACCTCGGAGTTCCAGATGAACTCGATCTTGTCGTTGTTCATGGCGCGGTTCTGCATGATCTTCGAGGCGCGCAGCTCGTCACGGCGGTGGATGACGTAGACCTTCGAGGCGAACTTCGTCAGGAACGTCGCCTCTTCCATGGCCGAGTCTCCGCCGCCGACGACGGCGATCGTGCGCCCGCGGAAGAAGAAGCCGTCGCACGTGGCGCAATACGACACGCCTCGACCCGACAGGCGGCTCTCGCCCTCGATGCCGATCTTGCGTGGGGCGGAACCGGTCGCGAAGACCAGGCTGTCGGCCTCGTGGGTGGCGCCGCTTCCGAGCGTGACCTTCTTGACGGGGCCGTCGATGTCGAGCTCGACGACGTCGTCGTACAGGACCTCGGTGCCGAACTTCTCGGCCTGCTCCTGCATCTTGGTCATGAGGTCGGGCCCCATGATGCCTTCGGGGAAGCCGGGGAAGTTCTCGACCTCGGTGGTGTTCATCAGCTCGCCGCCCGCTTCGACCGAGCTCGCGATCAGCAGCGGCTTCAGGTTCGCGCGCGCCGCGTAGATGGCGGCGGTGTAGCCGGCGGGGCCGGATCCGATGATGATGACCTGTCGCACGTCGACATCCCTTTCTGGGGTCTGGAATCCGCGTCGCGGATACCCCGACACGTCCAACCCATGGTAGCCGCGGGGCATTCCCCCGCGGCCGTGGCGGAGGGGTGTCAGCGACCGAGGATGCGCCGCACCGTCCGCACCGCGGTGCCGAGCTCCGGTGCGCGCAGGACGGCGAGAAGGCCGACATACACCACGAGGGTCGTCAGGCCGATGACAGCGCCGCCCAGAAGTGCGCCGATGTAGCCGCCGGCCACCCAGCCCGCGCTGCCGCCGAGCGATGCGAAGACGAGCCAGCCGACCATCGCGGCCGGGATTCCGGCGACGACGAAGCGGATGACCGCGCGGACCGCACCACCCAGGCCCAGCGGCCCGATCTTGCGGCGCAACAGGATGACGGCGAGAGCGAGCTGCACGACGTTGGCGAGCGACTGTCCGAGGGCGATGCCGACCGCGAGGTGCTCGAGCGGCAGGAAGGCCGCAGCGATGAGTGCCGTCACGATGACCAGCACCGCCTGGGCAAGGGTGAAGAAGAACGGTGTGCGGGTGTCCTGATAGGCGTAGAACGTCCGCTGAAGCACGAACTGGAACGACAGGGGGAGGAGGGCCACCAGATACGCCGCGAGCACCCAGGCGAAGGCCTGGGCGGCATCGGGCGTCTTCGTGAAGACGCGGGAGATCGGCACGATCGCCGCCACGATCGCCGCGAGCGCGCCGACCATGAAGATCCCGATGGTGCGAGTCGCCGAATCCAGGTCGGCACGCAGCGCGTCGGGCCGACCTGCCGACACGTGTTCGCTGAGCCGGGTGAAGTACGGCGTGCCGATCGACAGCACGATCACCGAGAACGGCAGCATGAAGACGAGCCAGGCGTACGACAGGACGGCGATCGATGGGGCGCTGGATGACGCCGAGCCCACGATGTTGGTCTGGATGAGTCCTGCGACCTGCCCGACGACGACCATCAGGAAGGTCCAGCCCGCCAGCCGGCCGATGTGCCGCAGGCCGATGCCGCGCCACTGGAAGTCCGGGCGGACACGAAGCCCGGCCCGGCGCCAGAACAGCAGTAGCACGAGGGCTTGGAAGACGATGCCGAGGGTCGCCGTACCGCCCATGATGGCGACCATCGTCGGCGTCCATCCGACCGCGTCCTCGCGGACGCCGAACATCCAGATGAAGACCAGGAACCCGGTGATGGAGACGACGTTGTTGATGATCGGCGACCACGCGAAGGGGCCGAACACGCGACGGGCGTTCAGGATCTCGCCGAGCAGCGCGTACAGGCCGTAGAAAAGCAGCTGGGGGAGGCACCAGTAGGCGAAAGCCAGCGCCAGCGCCTGGGTCTCGGGTGCCAGCTTGCCGCCGTAGGCGATCACCAGCAGCGGGGCGGTGATGACCGCCACCGCGGTCGTCACCGCCAGGGCGATCACCCCGAGCGTCAGCAGCTTCGACACGAAGGCGCTGCCGCCGTCGCGGTGCTTGGCCGCCTGGATGATCTGGGGAACGATCACGCCGGCGAGCAGACCCGACGAGATGATCGCGTAGATGTTGTTCGGCAGCTGCGTGGCGAGCGTGAAAGCGTCCGCCGCGCCTGCGCCCACTGTTCCGAGCGCTGCAGCGAGCACGATATTGCGCACGAGACCCGTGACCCGGGAGACGAGTGTTCCCGCGGCGACGACCGCTCCTGCCCGGCCGATTCCGCTCACTCGGTGCTCTCCTGCTGTTCGGGGGTGTCCTGCTGTTCAGCTGCGTTCTCGTTCCGGCGCCGCCGGAGCTTCAGGACCGTGCGGATCACGCCGCCCGCGAAGAGGACGACGACGATCACGATGATGGCCGTGATGCCGACCGATTCCCACTCGGCGCGCACCGTGAGACCGATGGCTTCCGATGCGCCGATCGGCACGGCGGCGGTGCTGCGCAACTGCAGGCTGAGGGTGGTGTCTCCGCTTCCGACGCGTGCCTCGACCGGCACGTCGACACGGGTGTTCTGCTGCGCCCCCGCTTCGACGACGGTCGCCTTCTGCACGATGAGTCGGGGGTCGCCGGTCTCGGCGAAGAGCACGAGCGAGACCGGCCAGGGCAGGTCGTTCCGAACGGTGACCGGGATGGGCGCACTCGTGGCGAGGAAGTTGATGGTGCCGGGATTGGCGATACCGACGGCATCCAGCGTGCTCTCGGTGTTCTGCTCGTGCTGCGCCACGGCGGTCGCCCACGCGGTCGGGTCATTCAGCCAGCCGTCGCCGATCAGCTGCAGGATGGCGGTGCGTTCGCGTGCCGTCAGCTGCGTGGGCTCGACTAACGCCGTGGCGAAGGTCGCGAGCCGTTCCTCGTCGGCGAGGAAGCGTTGGAGGGCCGCGACGCGGTCGGCGGCGGCGGGGATGTCGGCGACGGTGACCTGAGCCGGCGCTGCCGCACGAAGGTCTAGCAGCGACGTCGGGGTCGCCCCCGCGCTGCCGGTGACGGCGGAGATCGCCGCCCTGATGCTGGTGCGCGAGCTCGCCGCCGGCCGATCGATGGTCGTGACGATCGGGGTCTCGCCGCTGAGGGCGACCTGCGCGGTGGCTGCCGCGAGTTCGGCGCTGCGAACCGGTGCGTCGTCCGAGGCGGCGGCGACGCGTGCGAGCTCGGCCGAGACGAGGTTGTCGTAGACCAGCAGATCGGCGTCGCCCGCCGCGGCGCGAACGCCGCCATCGCCGGCAACGGTGTCGGACGGCACGAGGGTGAGCACGTCGGCGTCTGCGTCGGCCTGGGCGTCGAGCGTCGTGACGACATCCGGTCCGGCGGTGCCACCGGCCGGCCAGAACACGTCGCGGACGGTGTTCGCCGCGGTTCCGACGGCGAGCAGCTGCCGCAGGTCGGGCACGGCAGCGGGGGTGGTCGAACCTGCGGAGGCGCTGAAGTCGGCCGGGTCGGCGTACGGGGCGAGGGTTGTGGGCTCGAGCGGCGCCGTCAGGCCGGCGTGGACCTGGGTCGCGAGGTCGGCGTCACCGAACTGCAGGGCGAAGCGCTCGTTGGGGAGAGACATGAGGCTCGTGAGCCAGCCGGTGGCGCTCGCGGGGGCGCTCGATCCCAGAACCCGGACCGAGGCGACGATCGCCGGGTCGACAGCGAGGACGGCAGGAGTGCCGGTCACGGCATCGAGAACAGCACTGAGCGCACCGTTCTCGGCGGTGAGCTCGGAGAGCTCCGCGGCCGTGAGCATGCCCGACGTGCGGGCGCCCGCGGTGACGGGGACGATGACGGTGACCGAGCGCGGCGGTGCGTCGGTGCGGGGCACGGTGATGACCGTGCGCGCCGACCCGCCGGGACCGGAGGCCACGACGGGGTAGACGCCGGGGGCGAGGCCGACGAGGTCCTTCTCGGTCGCTGAGATCGACACATTCGTGGCGCGCTCGTCGCCGGCCGCGAGCTCGGTGACATCGGTGCTGGCGACCTCTTCGAAGACCGGCAGTGTCTCGTCGGCGTCCTCGGCGGGGCGCAACCAGTCGACGACCGCCTGCGGCGATGTCAGCGCAGAGCGCGACAGTGACACCGACACGGTGCCGGCGGGCAGTGCGCGCGGTGAACCGTTCCGCTGATCCACCGAGATCACCGCGTCGCTGCCGTTCGCGACGAGCCCGCCGCTCGCGGGAGCGGCGATGAGCGTGGCCACCCCGGGGGCGCCGGGCGTCGGACTGGCACTCGGTGTCGGGCTCGGCGACGTCTCGGCGACGGCGGCGGCGGGAGAGGCGAGCGGGGCGATGACGATCGCGGCAGCGGCGAGCCAGCCGAGTACGCGGGCACCGCGACGGCCGCGACGGGCGCGGGCGGTGGCAGGGGAAATGTCGGTCATGGCGGCTCTCGACCCGCTGCGATACCCGACCGCAGGGTCGCACAGAGTCTAGAGCGGCCGCCCTGTACGTCATCCGAGGCGGGCCGGGCCTCGGGCTATTCGCGCATACGCACGGTTGAATGGGGGAGTGACTCTTCACCCCGAAGCCGACCGCTGCACGGCGCTCCGTACCGATCTGGATGCCGCGGGCTATCGCGCCGACGCCGTGCGCGAGCTCTGGGGCTCGATGGTCGACACGGCGGTGGGTCACGGCCTCACCGAGCCTGCCCGTCGCGTGCTGGCCGGGCGAACCGACGCCCTCGCTGTGCTGGCGGGCCTGCTGTTCCTGGGTGGTCCGGCGCCGCGTGAGTCGGTCGACGCCGCGTTGCCGTCGCACGGAGCAGCGGGCCTGATCGAGCTCGGGCTCGCGCACGTCGACGGCGACCTCGTCGTGCCCGACGCGCTCGTGCGTCCGCAGGACATCTCGGATGCCGCGGGCGAGGGGCACTGGTGGATCGCGAGCGACCTCGACGAGGCTGCGGTGGGCGGCCCGTTGCCCACCGGTCACGTCCTCGGGGTGGGCGGTGCCTCACTGACGCTTGCGGGATTGCAGCTCACGTCGCGAGTGGGGCGCGTGCTCGATATCGGCACAGGGTGCGGCATCCAGGCTCTTCGAGCCCGCCGAACGGGCGACAGCGTCGTGGCGACGGACGTGTCGGAGCGTGCTCTCGCCTTCACGCGCCTGAACGCGCTGCTCAACGCCGTCGACGGCATCGAGACACGTTCCGGCAGCCTGTTCGAGCCGGTGGCGGGCGAGCAGTTCGAGCGCGTCGTCTCGAACCCGCCGTTCGTCATCACACCGCGCGTGGAGGGTGTGCCCGCGTACGAGTACCGCGACGGCGGGATGTCGGGCGATGACCTCGTCGCCGCCTTCGTGCGCGAGGTCGGTTCGGTGCTCGCTCCGGGCGGAGTCGCGCAGCTGCTCGGCAATTGGGAGTACCGCGCCGGTGAGGACGGTCTCGACCGGGTGCGCTCGTGGGTGTCGGAGTCTTCCGTCGTCCTGGATGCGTGGGTCGTCGAGCGCGAGCAGCTCGATCCGCTCGCCTATGCCGAACTCTGGGTCCGCGATGGCGGCACCGCGCCCGGCTCACCCGCATACGCCCCGCTCGTGCAGGCGTGGCTCGACGACTTCGCCGAGCGCGGGGTCACCGCCATCGGGTTCGGGTACATCACGCTGCACCGCCCGACGGTCATCCCGACGCTCGCCCGCTACGAGCGCATCTCCGGCAGCATCCCGGGCGCTCTCGGTCCCCACATCGGTGCGTCTCTCGACGCCTGGCAGCGGCTCTCGAGCATGACCGACGCCGACCTGGATGCCGCGGTGCTGCGCGTCGCGCCGGATGTGACCGAAGCGCGCCACCACGTACCCGGAGCCGAAGACCCGCAGGTCATCGAACTGCGCCAGGGGGCGGGCTTCGGTCGCGTGCTCGACGTCGATCCGGCGCTCGCTGCCCTCGTCGGGGCCAGCGACGGCGATCTTCCGGTCGGCGTGCTGGTCGCTGCGATCGCGGACCTGCTCGAGGTCGATGCCGCCGCGCTCCGCGCCGACCTGCTGCCGCGCGTGCGCGAGCTGCTGTTCACGGGCTTCCTGCGTTTCGCCGACTGATCGCGAGCTGATCGCCGGCTCGGGAGCGCCGGGGGAGGGCCGGTAGGCTCGGAGTCATGCTGAACATGGCCGAGGGTGTCGCGCGCCTGGGCGCCCTGGCAGCATCTCCCGTCGTCTCGGCGCTGGCCGACGCGTTCGAGCGCGCCGGCTTCGAGCTGGCGATCGTCGGCGGTCCCGTGCGAGATGCACTGCTCGGACGCGCGACGAACGATCTCGACTTCACCACGAACGCCCGACCCGACGACATCCTGCGCGTCGTCGAGCCTCTCGCCACCGCGACATGGGACATCGGTCGTGCGTTCGGGACGATCGGCGCGAAGGTGCGCGGCGAGCAGATCGAGATCACGACGTACCGTGCCGACAGTTACGACGGTGTGACCCGCAAGCCCACGGTCGAGTTCGGCGACACCCTCGAGCAGGATCTCGCGCGGCGCGACTTCACCGTCAACGCCATGGCGCTGCGCGTGCCGGGACCCTCGCTCGTCGACCCGAACGGCGGGGTCGAGGACCTCGTCGCCACGACGCTGCGCACACCGAGTGATCCCGCCGTGAGTTTCGGCGACGATCCGCTCCGGATGCTGCGGGCCGCGCGCTTCGCGTCCCAGCTCGGGTTCTCGGTCGATCCCGCCACCGAACAGGCGATGACCGACCTGCGCGAGACGCTCTCGATCGTGAGCCCGGAGCGCGTGCAGGGCGAGCTTGTGAAGCTGTTGCGCACCGACGACCCTGCCCGCGGCATCCGGCTGCTCGTCGACACCGGCCTGATGCAACTCGTGCTGCCCGAGGTTCCGGCGCTGCGGCTCGAGATCGACGAGCACCACCACCACAAGGATGTCTACGAGCACTCTCTGACGGTGCTGCGTCAGGCCATCGAGCTCGAGTATGAACGGAATCCCGATGCCGCGCCGGATGTCGTGCTGCGACTGGCCGCGTTGCTGCACGACATCGGCAAGCCCGCGACGCGCAAACTCGAGCCCGGCGGGGGTGTGAGCTTCCACCACCACGACATCAAGGGCTCTCGGATGGCGCGCAAGCGCCTGCAGGCCCTCCGCTTCGACTCCGACACGATCTCGTCGGTGAGTCGCCTGGTCGAACTGCACCTGCGGTTCTTCGGCTACTCGGAGGGGGCGTGGACCGATTCGGCCGTCCGACGCTACGTCCGTGACGCGGGGGATGAGCTCGAGCGACTGCACATCCTCACCCGCGCCGACGTCACGACGCGGAACAAGCGCAAGGCGGCTCGCCTGAAGTCGGCGTACGACGACATCGAGAGGCGCATCGACGAGCTGGCGGCCGCCGAAGAGCTCGGCGCCATGCGCCCGGAGCTCGACGGCAACCGCATCCAGGAGGTCCTCGGCATCCGACCCGGCCGTGAGGTGGGCGAGGCGTACCGGTATCTGCTCGACATCCGTCTCGACGAGGGGATGATCGGCGAGGAGGCCGCGGAGCAGCGGCTGCGCGAGTGGTGGTCGGCGCGCTCGGACGGCTGACGACCACGCGAGCTCTACCGCGATGAGCCCGCCCGGCTTAGGCTGAGGGCGCTCCTTCACCGCCGATCGGAGTCGCCCGTGTCCTCGTCGTGGTCTGCGCAGTGGGATGTCAATCCCGAGTCGTCCCGTCTGCTCATCGAGCGTGCACACGACGAGCTGCTGGCCGGTACCAATGCCGAGCGTCGTCTGAACGATGTCCGGTCGCTCGTCCGAGAATCGTGGCGCCGATCGATGGCGAACCTCGTCGGCGCCGAGGCGCTGCCGCCACTGGAGTTCGACGAACGCGCGCTCGCGGCGTACCGCAGCGCTCACCCGCTCGCCGGGGTCATGGACATGGTCCGCGCCCTGCTCGTGCCGAGCGCCGACTCCGGCGTGGTCGTCGCCGTCGGGGATGCGGCTGGCCGATTGCTCTGGGTCGAGGGCGACACCAGCGTGCGGACGCTCACGGGCGACGTGGGGTTCGTCGCGGGGGCGAACTGGTCGGAGTCTGCGGTGGGCACCTCGGCGCCGGGCACAGCACTGCAACTCGGCCGGTCGGTGCAGATCCGCGGCGCGGAGCACTTCAATCGCCTGGTGCAGCCCTGGTCGTGCACGGCGGCACCCGTGCACGACCCCGAGACCCATCGGCTGCTCGGCGTCATCGATGTGACGGGCCGTGCGGAGGCAGCGACCCCCCAGGCGAGGCTTCTCGTCGACGCGACCGCGCGTGCGATCGAGAGTGAGGTGCTGGTCGCTCGGTTGCGCTCCCGGGCGGACCGGCCGCGCGGCTTCGTCCGATCACGGAACCGCGTCGGTTCCGCCCCGACAGCGTCGACGCTGCGGGTACTGGGGCGCGATCGTGCTCTCCTCGAGATCGCCGGACCCGACGGTGAGCGCATCGTCGAGGTGTCTGCCCGTCACGCCGACATCCTGCTGATGCTCGCGACGCACCGCCAAGGCCTGTCGGCGGAACGTCTGGCCGAACTGGTCTACGGCCCCGATGCCACCGACACGCTTCGCCCCGAGATGGTGCGGTTGCGGCGGATGCTCGAACGAACCGCGCCGCACCTCGTTCCCCTGTCGCGTCCGTACCGGCTGCCGACGGAGCTCGAGACCGACGCGCAGCAGGTGGCCTCGCTGCTCGACCGCGGGGCGCACCGTGTGGCACTCGCCGCCTACTCGGGCCCGGTGCTGCCGGACTCATGCGCCCCGGGAACCGAGGAGGTCCGCGATCGGCTGCGGGGTTCGCTGCGCGAAGCCCTTCTGGCCGAGGCCTCGGTCGAGGTGCTGCTCGCTTACGTCGAGACCGATGAGGGAACCGGAGACGCGGAGGTTCTGCGGCTGTGCCTGCGACTGCTGCCGGCACGCTCGCCGAAACGGGCGGGCATCGTCGCACGGCTGACCGCGCTCGGCAACCCCGACGAATGACCATTCCGTCGGCGCGGACCCGCTGACAGGATGGCGACGCGATGTTGCACGTGAAACATCGAGGGGATGGGAGCATGAGGACGACGCGAATCTCGTGGACCGGCGTCGGGTCGGCGGAGACGGTCGAGAGGTGCACGACGGAGTATTCCGATGACGGCATCCGCATCGTCGGCGAGGTCGACGGCGGCGAGCAGGCCTGCCGCTACGCGGTGCGGCTCGCTCCGGACGGAGGCTTCCACCACGCGACCATCGAGGTGGGCGAGCGGGTGACGCATATCGAGAACACCGACGGAGCATGGACGGTCGATGGCGCCGCACGCCCCGACCTCGCGGGCGCGACGGACCTCGACATCACCGTCACGCCCGCCACCAACGCCCTTCCGATTCGCCGTCTACGACTCGCCGTCGGCAGTCACGCGGATGTCGTGGTGGCCTGGGCGCACGTGCCGTCCCTCGAGGTTCAGCTCAGCCGACAGCGGTACACGCGGGTCGGACCGCGCGCATACTGCTTCGAATCACGTGACCACAACTTCCGCCGCACGCTCACCGTCGACGACGACGGCTTCGTGCTGAGTTACCCCGGGCTGTTCGAGCGCGTGACGGGGTCGTGACCGCGCAGGCGCTCACTGAGACGAGGAGATGCTGATGAGTCGAGACAGCACAGTGGGCGTCGTTCCCGACGCGACGCTCGGATCGCTCGCCGAGGCGTACGGCGTCGCGACCGAGTACTGGTCATTCTCGGGGGAGCATGTGCGCGTGCCCGCCACCACGCTGCGCGCCGTCCTCGCGGCGATGGGCGTCGATGCATCCGACGATGAAGCGGTCGAGCATGCGCTCGCCGAACGGACAGCCGAGCCGTGGCGGCGACTCGTGGCCCCGTCGACCGTCGTTCGGCAGAGTTCGGGGGAGATCGAGGTGCACGTCGCCGACGGCTCCGATGTCGAGGTCGCGCTCGTTCTGGAGGACGGGTCGATCCGAGCCTTGCCCATTCCCGTGCAACAGCCCGTCGCCCGTACGATCGACGGGCAGACGCGTTGGCGGGTACGGGTTCCGGTACCCGAAGACGTGCCGCTGGGCTGGCACACGGTGGAGGCGCGGCAGTACGGCGGAGGAGGCGATCTCCTCGGAAGCGGAGCGCTCATCGTCGCGCCGCAGCGCCTGCCGCTTCCATCGGCTGAAGCTGGACGGCGGTCATGGGGTCTCATGGCTCAGCTGTACTCGGTGCGTTCGCGTCGGTCGTGGGGCATGGGCGACTTCGCTGACCTTGCGGACCTCGCCGCGATCGCGGGCGAATCGGGCGCGGACTACCTGCTGATCAATCCGGTGCACGCAGCGGATGTCACGACTCCGATCGAGCCGTCGCCGTACCTGCCCTCCTCACGGCGTTTCCTCGCACCGCTGTACATCCGGCCCGAGCTCATTCCTGAAGCGGCATACCTCTCCGAGGAAGCGGACGATCGGTTCGACCGACTGCGTCGCACCGCGGCGTCTGCGAACGAGAACGCGGAGACCATCGATCGCGACTCCGTCTGGCGCGCGAAGCGCGAGGCGCTCGCGCTCATCCACGCCGTCGACCTCTCGCCCGCCCGGCGCGCTCAGCGCGACGCCTTCGCCCGGCGCGAAGGGACTGCCCTCGCCGACTTCGCCCTGTGGTGCGCGGTGCGGGAGCACGAGGCTGAGACGGGCGACACGGTCCCGGACGGGATCGGGATCGACGACCCCGAGATCGACAGGCTTCGCGAGCGACTGTCGGACCGCATCGCGTTCCACATCTGGTTGCAGTGGGTCGTCGACGAGCAGCTCGCGGATGCTGCTGCCGCAGCGGCGGCGTCCGGGATGCGGATCGGGATCATGCACGACCTCGCGGTCGGCGTCTCGACGGCCGGTTCGGACGCGTGGTCGCTGGGCGAGCTGTACGCGCCGGGCGTCGTCGTGGGCGCACCACCCGACATGTACAACCAGCAGGGTCAGAACTGGAATCAGCCTCCCTGGTTGCCGCGAGCTCTTGCCGATCATGCCTATGCGCCGCTGCGCGACATGCTCCGGTCGCTGCTGCGCCACGCGGGCGCGTTGCGCATCGACCACATTCTCGGCTTCTTCCGGCTGTGGTGGATCCCCCAGGGACTCGGGCCGGGGGAGGGCACGTACGTCCGCTACGACCACGAGGCGATGATCGGAGTGCTCGCACTCGAGGCCGCCCGTGCCGGTGCGGTGATCATCGGAGAGGACCTGGGGCTCGTGGAGCCCTGGGTGCGCGACTACCTCGCCGAGCGCGGCATCCTCGGCACCTCGGTGCTGTGGTTCGAAAGCAGCGACGACGGCGGTCCCCTCGACCCCGAGCGTTACCGCACCGACGTGCTCGCCACGGTCAACACGCACGATCTGCCGCCGACGGCCGGGTACCTCGAAGGCGAGCACGTCGCGCTGCGAGCTCGCCTCGGTCTGCTGACGAGATCCGTCGACGACGAGCGCGCCGACTTCGAGCGCGAGCGCGACCGGATGCTGGCGGAGTTGCGATCGCGCGGACTGATCGGCGACGGGGCGAGCGTTCAGGATGTCATCGAGGCCCTGCACGTCTTCCTCGCCGCATCTCCGTCGCGTCTGCTCGGCGTCTCGCTCGTCGACGCCGTCGGCGAGAAGCGCGTGCAGAATCAGCCCGGCACCGACGACGAGTACCCGAACTGGCAGGTGCCGCTCGCGGATGCGGACGGCCATGCGGTGATGCTCGACGACCTCGCGTCGCTCCCGCAATACCGCTCGCTGGTCGACGCACTCGAGAGGGCGCTGCGCGGCACCCCGTAGAGGTCACGCGCCGGGCTTGTCAACCCGCTACGTGTACGACCCGGGGCGGCCCGTACGGTCAGGGCGTCGAACGAGAGGAGACGCCATGGTCGACACCGCACCGCTCACGCGGGCGAAGTACCCGCGGTCGCTGATCGCGGGGCCCTACGGGCATCCGTTCCACGCGATCGCCATCATCCTGCCGATCGGCGCATGGGTGTCGGCATCGGTCTTCGACGTCATCGCCGTCACGAGTCCGGACGCGGCGGTCTTCGCGCTCGGTGCCCGCATCCTCATCGCGATCGGTCTGCTGGGTGCCGTCGTCGCCGCGGTGCTGGGGCTCATCGACTGGAGCAGCATTCCGAGAGACACCCCCGCGCGGGCGACGGGACTGACCCACATGATCCTGAACTTCATCGCGATGGTGGTGTTCGCCGGCAGCCTGGCCCTCCGCGTCGAGGAGGAGGCGGTGCCGACCCTCGCGATGGTCGCAAGCTTCGCCGGACTCGCTCTGCTGTCGGTCTCGGGTTGGCTCGGCGGGAAGCTCGCGCACACCTTCGGCGTTCGCGTCGCGACCGAGACCACTCAGGCCGAGGGCCTGGAACCGCTGCCCTGACCGAGGAGAAACCATGACCGACCTGGACACCCGTCCTGACAAGCGGCCCGCGAACCCTCTGGCGGGCCCCTACGGACATCCGTTCCACCCGATCGCCGTCACGATCCCGATCGGTGCGTGGATCGCGAGCTTCGTGTTCGACATCATCGGCCTGATCGTGGCCGACCCCACCCCCTACGCCGTCGGTTCGCGGGTGCTCATCGGGATCGGCCTCGTAGGCAGTCTCGTGGCCATCGTGCTGGGGATCTTCGACTACCTCCGCATCCCCGACCGCACCCGGTCGTCGAGCACCGCCACGATCCACATGGGGCTGAACTTCGTGGTGTGCGGTGCGTACCTGTTCCAGCTGTTCCTGCGGACCTCGACCGACGACATCCCGATCGCGGGCGTGATCTTCAGCGCCGTGAGTCTGCTGACGCTCAGCGCGTCCGGATGGCTCGGAGGCAAGCTCGCCTATCGCTACGGCGTGCGGGTCGCGCACGAATCGAAGCAGGCCGAAGGGTTCGTCACGCGACGCAGCCGGCGCTGAGGGCGTGTGAAACGGGCGGCGACCTTCAGGGAAGGCCGCCGCCCGTCGGCGTCGCTGGGCGCAGCTGTCAGGCGGCCCGGTCGCGGCGCGCGGGCCGAATCGACCACAGCACGCCTCCCGCGACGAGCAGGAGAGCTGCCAGCAACGCACCGCCGAGCGGCGCCTCAGCACCGGTGACGGCGAGCTGCCCGGAGGCGACCACGGTGATCGCCGCGCTGCCGATCACCTGACCGTCGGCCCCGAAGACCACGATCGTGTGAGCGCCCGTGGCCAGATCGGCGGGGATCCGCACGTCGAATGCGACGCGCCCGTTCACGTCGGCGGCCGGGATGCCCGCCACCCGGATCGGGTCGCTCCGCAACTCGGCGGTGACCTGCTCGCGGGCCTCGAGCCCCGTAACCGTCACCCGCACGGCCTGTCCGCGCTCGACCGTTGTGGCCGACACCGAGACGACCGGCGCCGTGGTGCCGGGCTCGGTCGGGTTGGGCTCGGTCGGGTTCGGCTCGGTCGCCCCGGGCACGTCGCGCGGGTCCACGCTCGCGAGGGTCGGCGTCACGGTCTGGAAAAGCCCGTCGGCGCCGATCTCGACCCGATCGATCGTCGTCTCGCGGTTGGTGCCGTTGCCGCCGGGGATCGCGAACCGGTGGTACGCGATGTACCACTCGTCGGTGCCGGGGACGTTGATGATCGAGCTGTGACCGGTGCCGAGGATGCCCTGCGACGGGTCTTTCTGCAAGAGGATGCCGCGATACGTCCACGGTCCGTCGATGCTCGTCGATGTGGCGTAGCCGACGCGGTAGTTCTCGGAACCGGTGTCGTCGATCGAGTACGTCAGGTGGTACGTGCCGTCGCGGTAGTTCAGGAAGAGCCCCTCACGGAAGTCCACCAGTCCGTCGATCGGCTTGATCGTCTCGGCCTTGACACTCAGCATGTCGTCGGAGAGCTCGCCGTAGACGGGTCGCCCGTTGCCCCAGAAGAGGTACGACTTCCCCGTCTCGGGGTCGGTGAACGCCGCCGGGTCGATCGCCTGGCCACTGTTGACGGCCTCGTCGTTGGTGATCATCGGCTCCGCCTGCGCGGTGAACGGGCCTACAGGACTGTCAGCGACGGCAACGCCGATCATCTTCCGGTTCGCGGTCGGCTCATGACCGCTGAAGTAGAAGTAGTACCTCCCGCCCTTCTCGATGATCGTCGGGGCCCACGCGTTTCCGGTGGCCCACGGAACGTTTCCGTTCGCGCCGTCGAGCTTCAGGATGGGCTCGTCCGACCGCGTCCAGTCGACGAGATTCTTCGAGGTCCAGACGTAGAAGGTGTTGCCGCCCCAGCCCGGGGTGCCGTCAGTGGTCGCGTAGATGTAATAGGTGTCACCGAACACGGCGATGTTCGGGTCGGCGTACAGTCCCGGCAGCACCGGGCTCTTCATCTCGATGGCCTCCAGCGTCCAGACGACATCGGGCTCTCCCGGTGTCGTGAGCGTGACAGTGGCAGGGGTGCGCAGGTCGCGTGCGGTGCCCGACGGGGGCGTGGCCGTCGTGCCGGATGCCGTGGTGAAGACCGGACGCAGCTGCGTCAGATCCGTGCCGCGCTGCACGGGGAACAGCACCGTGCGGGCGTCGGTGTCGACGATCGGCGCGACCTTGAGTGCGTCGGCATCCTGCAGGCTGATCGCCCCGAGTGCGCTCGTGTTGCCCGAGTTCTGCACGATCTCTTCGGCAGTGAGCGCGCGGTTGTAGAGAGCGAACTCCCGCATCTGACCGCGGAAGAGATTGTCGGCGTTGTAGACCGACTTGCCCAGGTAGTTCGCGAGCGTGCTCCCGCCGCCGATGTCGCCGGGGCGCACCGTCACGTTCGTGTTCTCAGCGACCTGCTGGCCGTCGAGGTACAGGCGAGCCGTGCTCCCGCTCAGCGTGTACGTGAGGTGCACCCACCGGTCACGGGGGAGTGCCGCGCCGGACGTGACGTTCTGCTCGCCGCTCCAGTTGCCCGTGGTCAGCGCCGCGCGGTACTGGTCACCGGTGGAGAAGAGGTAGCCGTTGCCGGCCCCGTCGCCGCCGGTGTTGCCGAAACCGTAGAGGAAGTACGGAGTGCGCTGGGCCGGGTCGATCCGCAGTTCTGCTTCGACCGTGATGTCGTCGACGCCGACGAGCACGTTGTCGGGCAGGTCGACGTAGTCGTCGGTGCCGTCGAACGTGAGCGCGCCGTCGGCGAACGCCGCGCCGCCGCGCACCTGGGCGTCGCGCCCGGCCCCGGAACGGTCGTGCAGCACCGCACCCGCGGCATCCGTGAAGTCGTAGCGCAGCAGCTCACCCTGCTCGTTCGCCGTGAGGGGCTGAGGGAGGTTCGCGCGCAGCGCTTCGAGCTCGGCCGCGGTCACGGGCATCACCGTGCCGTGGCGCGGGCTCGCCGGCAGACGGTAGCTCGCGGGCACCTGCCAGTCCGGCGCGTCGAGATCGTCCGTCCCCAGCGGGATGTAGCCGCGTCCGCCGTACTCGTCGACGAAGAGGTAGTAGTTCGAGCCCGAGGTGTCGCCGGGGTTGGCCCGGAAGATGGTCGGGCCCTCCACGGCACCGAGGCCGGCATCGCGACCGATGCAGCTGTCGATCAGCTTCCATGCGGGGTCGGCGGCGCTCCAGCCGGGCGTGTTGCGATCGTCGACGGCGGTGAGGCTGCTCGACGACTCCTGGATGATGTCACGGCATCCGGTCGTGCTGGCTTCGTCCTTGGTGAATCGGTAGTAGGTGCCGTTGTCTTCGAGGACCGTGGAATCGATGCGCGACGCTCCGAAGTCCTGCCAGACCTTCGGCTCGCTGAACGTCGTGAAGTCACGCGTCGTGGCGTACATCATGGTCTGGTAGAAGCTCCCCGTGTGGTTCGGGTCGTCCTCGCCGAACAGCGACGAGGCCCAGAACACCACGTACTCGCCGAGCGTCTCGTCGTAGTACGCCTCGGGCGCCCAGGTGTTGCCCGCGTTGTCGGGGGCGACGCGGACGTGACGCTGCTCGCTCCAGGTGATGAGGTCGTGCGACTCCCACACTTCGAGGTACTTCGAGCCCTGCGTCTGGGCGCGGCCCCAGTCGCCGTTCCTGCCGATGGAGAGGTCGGTGGCGATCAGGTAGAAGGTGTCGCCTTCGGGCGAACGGATCAGGAACGGGTCACGCAGGCCCCGCTCGCCCTGCGTGGAGGTGAGCGTCGGCTGGCCGCCGTTGAGCTCGGTCCACGACAGTGCGTCATTGCCGTTGCTGGCGGCGAAGTAGATGTTCTCGCCCTCGACGGAGTTCCCCGTGAAGTAGGCGAACGTGTATCCCTCGAGCGCCCCGATGTTCGCGGCCTTGCGCACCGACGCCGAGAAGGAGCGGGTGAGCGTCACATTCCCTTTCGTGACGGATGCCGTGAGCGCCACGGTCGTGTCATCGGCGGGTCTCGTGACCACGCCGTCGGCGGTGATGACGGTCGTGTCGGCGGACGACCACGACACATCGAGTCCCTGCGAGCTCGGCGGGAGCGCCAAGTTGCCGCGGACGTCGTCGATGTTCGTGACGGTGAGGGCGTCGAGCGCCGCCTGCGCGGCCTGCCGGTCGTCGGGGGTCTCGACCAGACCCGCGACCTCGTCGGCCGACAGCGCGCGGTCGTACACGCGGAAGTCGCGAAGGCTGCCGGCGAGCCGCTTGTCGGGCGTGTAGGTCGACCGGCCGAGGTAGTTCGCCGTCGTCCTGCCGCCGCCCAGTTCACCCGGCGTGGTCGTGGTGTTCGTGTTCTCGGCGACCTGAACGCCGTCGAGGTACAGGCGAGCCGTCGTCGTGTCGGCATCGAGCGTGTAGGTCATCGTCGTCCAGACGCCGCGCTCGAGGTTCGCCGAGCCGCGAGTCTCCTGCTCAGTGGACCAGTTGCCACTCGCGATCCCCGCGCGCGCCGGGTTGCCGATGGCGAAGAGGTAGCCGTCGCCGAACCAGTCCGTCGTGTTGCCCAGGCCCCAGATGAAGTAGTCGCCCGATTGCTCGGGACGCACCAGCACCTCGGTGCTCACCGTGACGGACGACAGACCGGCCATCACATCATCGGGAAGGTGCACATAGTCGTCGTCGCCGTCGAGGCGCACGCCGTCCGCGCCGCCGAGGGTCGGGCCACCGACGAACGACGCGTCACGGCCGTTGCCCGACGCGTCGTGCGCAACGGTTCCCGACGTCTCGTCGAGCGGATAGGCGACGACCAGCCCGGAGCCCGGCTCGGCCGCCTGAACAGCGGATGGGATGACGGCCGGCGCCGCGACGAGTGCGGCGACGATCGGGACGGCGAGCGTCCATGGGCGGTGGTGGCGCCAGGGCGCCGAGCGAGCGGATGCGGGCACGGGGAACCTCTCATATGCGACGTTGCATGGTCGTCAACACCGACGACGCTCAGATGTTAGCGCTCACAATTTGCGTAGCGCTAGTGCGCGGCATCCTCCCCGCCCCACGTCCGCCTGCTCGTGCCGAGGACGCGCATCCGCACGGTGCCGGCCGCCGACGACCGTGCGGATGCGCATCCTCGCCGCTGCGGGACGAGCCACCGGCCCGTGCAACGCGATGCAACGTAGCGGCGCGTAGCGTGCCCGACACCACCGCAGCATCGGCGCTGCGGGGAGTCGAGGAGATGACATGACCATCGTCGAAGAAGGCGTCTCGAGCGTCTACGCCGCTCCGGGTCAACGCGGAGCCGTCGCGGAGTACCGCGCCCGCTACGGGCACTACATCGGCGGCGAGTTCGTCGAACCCGTCAAGGGGCAGTACTTCGAGAACATCACGCCCGTCACCGGAAAGCCGTTCTGCGAGGTGGGTCGCGGCACCGTCGAAGACATCGACCGGGCCGTCGACGTCGCGTGGCAGGCGTTCGCGTCGTGGAAGAAGACCACGCCCGCCGAGCGTGCCGTGATCCTGAACAAGATCGCCGACCGCATGGAGCAGCACCTCGAGAAGATCGCGGTGGCCGAGACGTGGGAGAACGGCAAGCCCGTTCGCGAGACGCTCGCCGCCGACATCCCGCTGGCGATCGACCACTTCCGCTACTTCGCCGGCGTTCTGCGGGCCCAGGAGGGCTCGCTCAGCCAGATCGACGAAGACACCGTCGCGTACCACTTCCACGAGCCCCTCGGTGTGGTGGGGCAGATCATCCCGTGGAACTTCCCGATCCTCATGGCGACGTGGAAGCTGGCCCCAGCGCTCGCCGCGGGCAACTGCGTCGTGCTGAAGCCCGCCGAACAGACACCCGCGTCGATCCTGTTCCTGTTCGAGCTGATCGGCGACCTGCTGCCCGCCGGCGTCGTCAACATCGTCAACGGCTTCGGCATCGAGGCGGGCGCCCCGCTCGCGCAGCACCGCCGCATCCGCAAGGTCGCCTTCACGGGCGAGACGACGACGGGGCGCCTGATCATGCAGTACGCCTCGCAGAACCTCATCCCCGTCACTCTCGAGCTCGGGGGCAAGAGTGCCAACGTGTTCTTCGAGGATGTCGCCCGCGAGCGCGACGACTACTACGACAAGGCGCTCGAGGGCTTCACGTTCTTCGCCCTGAACCAGGGTGAGGTGTGCACGTGCCCGTCGCGGGCGCTGATCCAGCGCTCGGTGTACGACTCGTTCCTCGGCGACGGTCTCGACCGCGTCGGCAAGATCGTGCAGGGCAACCCGCTCGACCCCGCGACGATGATCGGCGCGCAGGCATCCAATGATCAGCTCGAGAAGATCCTGTCGTACATCGACATCGGCAAGGCCGGGGGAGCGAAGCTGCTCGCCGGCGGCGAGCGGGTCGACCTCGGCGGTGAGCTGAGCGGTGGGTACTACGTCGCGCCGACGGTCTTCGAGGGCACGAACGACATGCGCATCTTCCAGGAGGAGATCTTCGGCCCGGTCGTCTCGGTGACGAGCTTCGACGACTTCGACGACGCGATCGGCATCGCGAACGACACCCTCTACGGGCTCGGCGCGGGCGTCTGGAGCCGCTCGGGTGACACCGCCTACCGCGCAGGCCGTGCGATCGAGGCCGGCCGCGTGTGGACGAACACCTATCACCAGTACCCCGCCCACGCCGCCTTCGGCGGCTACAAGCAGTCGGGCATCGGTCGCGAGAACCACCTCAAGATGCTCGACCACTACCAGCAGACGAAGAACCTCCTCGTGTCGTACGCCGAAGGCGCGATGGGCTTCTTCTGAGACACATCCACTCATCGACATGTCGAACGACACGTACAGCAGGGTCGCGGTGACCGACGCCGCCGCGGCCCTGCTGCGCGACCTCACCGCCCAGCACGGGCCGCTGATGTTCCATCAGTCGGGCGGATGCTGCGACGGCTCCGCCCCCATGTGCTACCCGGTCGGGATGTTCCTCACAGGACCCGCAGACGTGAAGCTCGGTGAGCTCGACGTCGGTCTCGACGATCCGATCGAGGTGTTCATCTCGCTCGCGCAGTTCGAGTACTGGAAGTACACGCACATCACGATCGACGCCGTGCCCGGTCGCGGCGCCGGATTCAGCGTCGAAGGACCGACCGGGATGCGGTTCATCATCCGCTCCCGCATGCTCGACGATGCCGAGCTGGTTGCGTTCGGGCTCGCGCCGGTATCGCCGTCGTCGTAGGGCGGTGATTGCGCCTCAGGCCTGGCCTCGGATCGCGACGTCGAGCTCGGCCATGAGCCGCGATAGCCGGGAGGACCCGCTTGGAGCCGCCGGGTACCGGCGGAGGACAGCCGACACCGGCTCGCTGACCACACCAGTCAAAGAGCCGATGTCGGCTGCGCCCGTTCGCAACTCGGAAACTCGTGCGGCGCACGCGGCAGCTCGAAGGATGTGGCCGACCTGGGTTGCCTTCGCGATGGGGTGAAGATACGCGGCGGCGGCGGCATCGCCGCAGGCGAGCGCGGCGAGCTGCGCTGCCTCGCCTTCGACTTCCTTCGCGGCCCGGTGCGCTGCGAAAGCCGAGACCCGCTGGAGGTTCGACCGCGGGCTGCCCGCGACGAACACACGCGCCGCGTCCAGAGCTTCCTGCGGACGAGAGTCATCAGGTGCGGCTACTGCAAACTCCGGTAAAACGCGCGTAGCGCACGCAGCTGCGAATCCAACAACCGCTCGCAGCTCGTCCACCGTCAGATCGAAGTCTCCCACAGCCATGCAGCCCATCCTCTCGCTCCTCACGAAGCCGCGGCCGCTCTCACACCAGTCGAGGCCGTTCCGGATGATGCGTTCATCGCGGCCGAGGCGGTGAGGCTCCTTCCCGCATGTGATCAGGAACTGGTTCGACTCGTTGTGTGAGAGGAGCTGTCGATCGCGGCCGCGGGCAGAGCTATGGGCATCAGTCCAGGGACAGCCCGCTCCCGATACGCGCGCGCACTCGGCAAGCTCCGCCTCGCATACAGAGAGATCGACTCATGACAAATCCCTCGACACGCGGTGCCGGAACCCTGTGCGGAGACCGCTGCGAACCCCAGCGCAGCCCGAACGGGGCAGTGCGCGCGGGCGGAGCTCCGCCCGCGCTAGCATCCTCGGCATGAGCGAGGATGTCGCGCCCGAGCCCGGCATCCGGGGTCTCAGCGCCGAGCGCACGAAGGCGTTCGTCGACGCGGTCGTCGCCATCGCGATGACGCTGCTGGTCCTGCCGCTCATGGAGAGCGTCGGCGAGAGCGCGGGGCGCGACCACACGACGTGGGAGTGGGTGGTCGATCAGCGCGATCAGCTGCAGAGCTTCCTCATCAGCTTCGTGCTCATCGCGATGTTCTGGATGCTGCACCACCGGCTCTTCGTGTCGGTGCAGCGCATCACTCCGGCGCTGATGTGGATCACGGTGGCATGGATGCTCACGATCGTGTGGATGCCGGTCGTCACCGCCCTCACGGGTCAGGTAGCCGACGATGCGCTCCAGAAGGTGCTCTACATCGGCACACTCGTCACCACGAGCGGGATGCTGCTCGTCACGCGGGTCTACCTGGCACGGCATCCCGATCTGCACCGTGCATCCCGGGACGACCTGCGGCTCGGGATGTCGATCGATCTGTCGATGATCGTGCTGTTCCTGGTGGCGCTGGCGATCGCGCTCGTCTTCCCCGCGGTCGGCTACCTCGGACTGTTCGTCATGTTCCTCACCGGCACGGCGCAGAAGCTGATGGCCCGGATGCTGCGCTGACCCCGCCCTTCCGGTCGCCACCGGACGCGAGGGTGCGCATCCGCACGGTGCGGACCCCCGATGACCGTGCGGATGTGCGCTCTCGCGGCGGCGAGACGAAGGGGTGAAGCGGAGACCGGGGGTTGACAGGGGGCGGGTGGGGGTGAGAACGTTTACAACGTCCAGTGTTGGAAACGTTTACAACCGCTCGAGGGAGAGCCATGGTCCGCGTCACGATCACGCAGGTCGCCGCCCGCGCCGGCGTCTCCGTCGCGAGCGCGTCGCGTGCGCTGAACGGGCTCGTCGCGAGTCCGGAGACCGCGGCGAAGGTGCGCGACGCGGCACGCGAGCTCGGCTACGTGGCCGACGCCACGGCGCAATCGCTCAAGCGGGGTCGCACGCTGCAGCTGGGCTTCGCCGTCGCCGACATCGGCAACCCGGTCTACGTGGAGATGATGGCAGCGGTCGAGCAGGTGGTCTCGGCATCCGGCTACCGCCTGCTGCTGTCATCGACCGGCACATCGTCATCTTCTGTGGATGTCGTCCGCGACCTCGGTCGCGGATACGTCGACGGGCTCATCCTGTCGCCGCTGCGCGTCACCGATGAGCTGCTCACGGCGCTCGCCGCGGCGCCCATCCCGTTCGTCGTCCTCGGCCGGCTGCCGGCCTCGGCCGAGTTCGACACCGTGCGTGCCGACTCGCCGACCGCGATGCGCCTCGTCGTCGACCACCTCGTCGACGAGGGTCGCCGTGACATCGCGTTCGTCAACGGCCCGACCGACACCACCCCCGGCGTCATGCGCCGCGACGGTTTCATCGCGGCGGTGGGCCAGTACGACGACCTGCGGACGCGGCACGTCGACGCCGCCGACTTCACGATCGCAGCCGGCTACGACGCGGCGCTGCCGCTTCTCGACCGGCCCGACCGTCCGACGGCCGTGGTCGCGGCGAACGACCTGATCGGCGTCGGGGTCCTCCGCGCCGCCGAGGACCTCGGCCTGCGCGTTCCCGTCGACCTCGCCGTCACCGGCCTCGACAACACCGAGCTCGCCGAGGTCGTCCGCCCCGGGCTCACGAGCGTCGACCTCGGCGCCAAGGAGCGCGGCCGTGCCGCCGCCGAGATGCTTCTCGCACGGATCGCCGACGACACCCGGCCGGCCCGCACCGTCACGGTTCCGCCCGCGCTGGTCGTGCGCGGATCGACGTCGGCATCCGTCCCCGCGGCGCTCCGCCGCCCCGAGCCCATCGATGAAGAGAAGGCACACGGATGACCACCCTCGCAGAGACGAAGACGTCCTCGCGCCCGCCCCGCGTCCGGCAGATCGGACCGCGCGCCCGCGCCCAGCGCAAAGAGGCGATCGCGCTCGTCGCCCCCGCCCTGCTGCCGATCATCATCTTCTCGGTCATCCCGCTCGTCAGCGGAGTGCTCCTCGGGTTCACCGACGCCACCCTCGCGCGCAACGCCGAGGTCTCGTTCATCGGGCTCGACAACTTCATCGAGCTCGCCGGAGACCGTCGATTCTGGCAGTCGTTCGGCATCGGCATCGTGTGGGCCGGGTCGGTCGCCTTCCTCACCCTGGTGAGTGCGATGGGGCTCGCTCTGCTGCTCAACAGCAACCTGCGACTCAAAGGCCTGACGCGCGTGCTCGCGCTGATCCCGTGGGCGATGCCGCCCGTGGTCATCGCGATCGTCTGGCGCATGATCTACAACCCCAACTCGGGCCCGCTCAACGGCGTTCTCGGCTGGCTCGGCATCCCGGGCGTCAACTGGCTGGGCGACTTCTCGACCGCCCTGCCCGCCGTCATCGTCGTCGGCGTCTGGGCCGGCATCCCGCAGACGACCGTGCTGCTGTTGGCCGGCATGCAGTCGATCGCACCAGAGCAGCACGAGGCCGCCGCCGTCGACGGCGCCGGAGCCGGGCGCCGGTTCTGGCACGTCACACTGCCCGCCCTGCGCCCGGTGATCATCGCGGTCACGGCGCTCGACTTCATCTGGCAGTTCAACTCGTTCGGCCTCATCTACGTGCTGACCGAGGGTGGCCCGGGCGGCCGCACCATGATCCCGCCGCTGTTCACCTACCTCGAGGCGTTCCGCAACCGCGAGATCGGATATGCCTCGGCGATGGGAAACGTCCTCGTCGTCGCGATCCTGGTGATCCTCTCGCTGTACCTGATCAATCAGTTCCGTCAGGACAAGGGGGCAGGAAAGTGACCACCAAGCGCCCCCTGTACGCGACCGTCCTGATGTACCTGGCCCTCGCGGGATACCTGATCTTCCTCGGCTTTCCGCTGCTGTGGCTGCTGTCGGCGTCGTTCAAGTCGACGCGTGAGCTGAACTCGCTCGCGGTGAACCTCATCCCGCAGCAGTGGGACTTCGGCAACTACATCGCCGCGCTCGAGCGACAGAACCTGATCACCGCGGCCGGCAACTCGGTACTCGTCTCGATCGTCACGATGATCGTCGCGGTGCTCCTGTCGATGCCCATGGCCTACGCGCTCGCCCGGCTGAAGGGGCGGCTGCGAGCGGCCGGCACGGTCTGGATCCTCGTCAGCCAGGTGTTCCCGACGATCCTCATCATCATCCCGCTGTTCCTCGTGCTGCGGAGCCTGCAGCTGAACGACACCCTTTTCGGCCTCATCCTCGTCTACGTCACCTTCACGATGCCGTTCACGCTCTGGATGCTGCAGGGATACGTCGCGGCGATCCCGCCGGAGCTCGAAGAAGCGGCCGAGATGGACGGCGCCGGCCGCTTCACCATCCTCCGCACCGTGATCCTGCCGCTGCTGGTGCCGGGCCTGGTCGCGACGGCGATGTTCACCTTCGTCTCGGCCTGGAACGAGTTCTTCCTCGCGCTCGTGCTCATCCAGAGCCCGGAGCTGTACACGCTGCCGATCGCGCTGCGCTCGTTCCTCGGGGCCGAAGGGCAGACCCAGCTGGGGCCGCTGGCCGCCGGCGCCATCCTCGCCACGATCCCGTCGCTCATCATCTTCGGGATCCTGCAGAAGAAGCTCACCGGCGGCATGCTCGCCGGTGCCGTCAAGGGTTGACCTCCCCGTGACGACGAAACCCGAAAACCAGAAAGGCCACACCATGAGAAGAATCCGCGGCATCGGCGCCGTCGCATTCGTGGGCATCGCAGCCATCGCGCTCGCAGGATGTCAGCAGGGCAGCGCGAACAACAGCGGGGGAGACGGCGACGTCGTCACGCTCCAATTCCAGTCGCTCTCGGACCAGCCCGCGACCCAGGCGGCCATCAGCGAGATCGTCGACGCCTGGAACGCCGAGCACGACGACGTCCAGGTCAAGATCATCCAGGCCGGCTGGGACGGCACCTACGACAAGCTGATCACCCAGTTCTCGGGCGGCACCGCGCCCGACATCATCCACTTCGAGGCGAGCTCGATCGTGTCGTTCGCGGCCGACGGCTACCTCGCCGACCTGACCGACCTCATCGATCCCGAGCTGAAGTCGGACATCTCCGACGGCATCTGGGAGTCGGTGACCCACGACGGTCAGATCGTCGCCTACCCCTCGACCCTGCAGTCGTATATGGCGTTCGCGAACGCCGATCTGCTGGCCGAGGCCGGTGTCGAGGTGCCGACGGGCGACACGATGACGTGGGATCAGCTCCAGGAGATCGCGCGAGCGACGACCACGGCCGACCACTACGGCCTGGGCTGGGGTCTCGGTTCTCCGACCGCCACGATGATGAGCCTGTCGATGGGCTTCGACGGCGGCTACTTCGACGGCGAGGGCGACGACGTGACGATCGAGGTCGGCGACGACGAGCTCGCCGTTCCCGAGCGCATCCACGAGATGGCCTACACCGACCGATCGATCGACCCGACCTCGCTCACCCAGTCGGGATCGGACGTGCTTCCGTCGTTCTACGGCGGCAAGGTCGCGCTGACCGTGCAGGGCTCGTTCCAGGCGACGAACATCGCCGCGGATGCTCCCGAGGGTCTCAACTGGGTCGCGCTTCCGCCGCTCGAGGGATCGGCCGGCGCCGTCCAGGCCGCGAACCCGCAGACCTACTCGGTGAACATCGACTCGGAGCACGTGGAGGAGTCGGCGCAGTTCCTGAACTTCTTCATGGACGGCGAGAACCTCGCGAAGATCGCCTACGCCGACGCGCTCATCCCCTCGTCGGGTGCCGCACGCACGCAGGTCGCCGAGCTCGCCGGTGACGACGCCGCCTGGAAGCAGGTGCTCGCGTCGGGTGAGGGCCTGGTCGGCCCGCCGTTCCTGAAGGTGTCGAAGTACACCGAGTGGAAGGACACGATCGCGACGCCGGCGTTCCAGCAGTACCTGGCGAACCAGATCGACCGCGACCAGCTCGCCGCGCAGCTCAGCGACGGCTGGGCCGACGTCGCCGGTTGACGACTCGCGGGGGCGGGTCGATCCGATCCGCCCCCGCCCACACGCTCGAACGAAGAGAGGGACGTAATGGACGTGTTGCACGATCGGGTGGCAGCAGTACTGGCGGGAGCCGCCGTGGGCGATGCGCTCGGCGGTGCGACGGAGGGCTGGACCCCCGAGCAGATCGAAGAGCGGCACGGTGGACGTGTCGAGGGGATCGTCGGTCCCTTCCTGCCCGACTGGCGCACGGCTCGCCCCATCGCGCCGTACCACAAGGGCGATGGGCACGTCACAGACGACACCCTCATGACCCACGCCCTCATCGAGGTGTACGCCAAGCAGCGCCGGCACCTCGACGCGTACGACATCGCGAGCGACCTGGTGCCCCTCATGATGGGCGAGCGCCGCTGGATCCCCGAGCTCGAAGACGAAGCGCTCATCCTGCAGCGCGTGTTCCTCGCCGAGAAGTGGCTCGTCATGAAGCTGCACTACGGCCACGCCGACCCCCGTGAGGCGGGCGTCGGCAACGTCGTGAACTGCGGCGCGACGATGTACATGGCCCCCGTCGGCCTCGTGCACATCGGCGATCCGCGCGGCGCCTACGCTGAAGCGATCGATATCGCCGGCGCCCACCAGTGGTCGTACGGTCGCGAAGCGGCCGGTGTGTTCGCCGCCGCGGTCGCGGCATCCGCCACTCCCGGAGCGACGGTCGACGACGTTCGAAACGCGGTCCTGGACATCGCACATGACGGCACCGCCGCCGCCATCCGTGCCGTGTTCGATGCCGTCGACGCCTTCCGTGCCGCCGGCGGATCGGACGACCCGCGCGAGCTCGGTCGCGTCGTCCGCGAGGCGGTCAGGCCTTTCGACACGGTGGGCGAGGCGTACCGGTCGCCGGCGATGGATGCGCGTCTTCCCTCGCGGACGAAGGCCATCGAAGAGCTTCCCGTCGCGCTCGGCTTCGTCGTCGCTCACGACGGCGACCTGCGTGCCGCCGTGCTGGATGCCGTCAACTACGGCCGTGACGCCGACTCGATCGCCACGATGGCGGGTGCGATCTGCGGCGGGCTGCACGGCAGCGCCGCCGTTCCCGAGGAGTGGCTGAGCGAGGTCGTGACCGCGAGCCGCCTCGATCTCGACGGCGTCGTGACGACGATGGTGGAGGTCGTGCGCGATGTCGCCCGCGCTGATGCCGAGCGTGCCGCCGCCCGTGCGGAGTCGCTGTCGTCGCTGCTGTCGGTGGGGGCCGACGCGTGAGACTGACCTGGGCTCAGCCCGAAGACCTCGTGCCGGCCGAGTTCGCCGCGCTGCGCGAGCAGGGTGTGCCCGACGCCGAGCTGTCGTCGATCGAGCACCGATGGGCCGAGGCGGGTGGGGCGACGGCGCTCGCTCCCTCCGGAGCCAGCGCGACGCCGGCCTCACCCGAGCTGCGGGCGGAGGCGCGTCGCGTGCTCGACGAGCTGCAGTCGCTGCAGCGCCCGAGTGCGGATGAGCCCGACGGGTGGGATGAGATCGCAGCGCTCCTTCCGGAGTCGTCCGCGCTGACCGGTGACGCCGGCGGCGCCGTGTTCGACCGCGTGCACGGCGCGTGGCTCGGGCGGTCGGCCGGATGCCTGCTCGGCAAGCCCGTCGAGAAGATCCCCCGCGCGGGCATCGAGCAGATCGCTCGCGCCACCGGAAACTGGCCGATCGGCGGCTATTTCACCGCGCGCGGTCTTCCTACTGGTGTCGCCGAGCGCTGGCCATGGAACCGCCGGTCCGCGCCGACCTCGCTCGTCGAGAACATCGCCGGGATGCCAGAGGACGACGACCTGAACTTCCCGATCCTCGCCCTCGACCTGCTCGAGAAGCACGGCTCCGCGCTGACGACCGATCACGTCGCCGAGGCCTGGCTCGCCGCGCTGCCGGCGGGGCGCGTGTTCACAGCGGAACGTGCCGCGTACCGCAACATCCTCGACGCACGCCCGGTGCCCGAGACCGCGACGCACCGCAACCCGTTTCGCGAGTGGATCGGCGCCCTCATCCGCGCCGACGTGCACGGGTGGGCGCACCCCGGCGACGTACGGGCCGCGGCGCGCTCCGCATGGATCGATGCGCGACTCAGCCACACCCGCAACGGCCTGTACGGCGCCATGTGGGCGGCCGCCCTCTGCGCGGCATCCCTCGTCGCGGACTCGATGGACGATGTGCTGGATGCCGCAGACACCGTCGTGCCGCCGGACTCGCGCCTTGCCGCGGCCGTACGGCTCGGGCGCGAGACCGGTCGCGCGCTCGGCGCGGGCGAGCTCACGGCTGCCGGTGCGCTCGACGTCCTGCACGCCGAGTATGAGGGGATGCACTGGGTGCACACCCTGAACAACGCCGCGCTCACCGCGTGCGCGCTGCAGGCGCACGGTCATGACTTCGGCGCCGCCGTCGCGCTCGCCGTCGCGGGCGGCTGGGACACCGACTCGGTCGGGGCCACGGTCGGGTCCGTCGTGGGCGGCCTGGTCGGTCCGGACGGCATCGGGCGCGCCTGGACCGAGCCGCTGCGCGACAGCATCGCAACCTCGATGCCCGGCGGTCCAGAGCGGTCGATCCGCGAGCTCGCCGAGCGGACGACCGCCCTCGCGGAGGGGACCTCGTGAGCGTCGTCGTCGTCGGCAGCATCAACCAGGACATCGTTGCCCGCGTCGCCCGCATCCCTGCTCCGGGCGAGACGCTGCTGGCGTCGTCGCTCGTCCGCACGGGCGGAGGCAAGGGCGCCAATCAGGCCGTCGCCGCCCGCCGTGCCGGTGGAGCTGCGGTCGCTTTCGTCGGGGCAGTGGGAACGGATGCCGCGGGCGAGACCCTGCGCTCGGCGCTTGCATCCGACGAGATCGACGTCTCGGGGGTCGCGCAGGTCGACGAGGTGACCGGAACGGCGCTCATCTCGGTCGACGCATCGGGGGAGAACGCGATCGTCGTCGCCGCCGGTGCGAACGCCGCCCGCGACGTCCTCACCGACGTGCAGCGGGCCGTCGTCGCGTCGGCGTCGGTTCTGCTCACGCAGCTCGAGATCCCGGTGGCTCTGGTCCGCGACGCCGCAGCGGCCCGGCGCGAGGGTGCCTGGCATGTGCTGAACGCCGCGCCGTCCGCGCCCTTCGCGTCCGCCCGCGACGCACTGCTCGCGGCCACCGACGTGCTGGTCGTGAACGAGCACGAGGCCCTCGAGGCGGCGGGCATCGACGATCTCGACGAGGCGGTCACCGCGCTCGCGCGTGCGGTGCCCGGACTCGTCGTCACACTGGGCTCGCGCGGAAGCCTCGTCGTCTGCGGTGCCGAGCGCGCCGAGGTTCCGGCGCATGTCGTGACGCCGGTCGACACGACGGGCGCCGGCGATACCTTCTGCGGCGTGCTGGCTGCGGCGCTCGCCGCCTCCGGGCGCCGCCCCGACGCTGTCGATCTGGATCTGCTCGTCGATGCCGCGCGGGCCGGGGCCGCGGCATCCGCTCTGGCCGTCACGCGCCCGGGCGCGCAGGACGCCGTGCCCACCGTCGACGAGGTCGCCGCCCTGCGAAAGGAGAGTCAGCCGTGAGCGGTGGATTCGACCCCCTCGTCCCCCGTGAGATCGACCGCCCGACGCCGGTGCCCCTCGGCATCGACGTCCGGTCGGGAGACGCGGCCGTCGTCCTCGACGACGCGAAGATCTTCGTCGCGCCGACCGATCCCGCCGACGTCGAGGCGTGGCGCGCGCAGCTGACGGCGTGGCGCGAGGGCGCCCGCGAACGTCACGGTGCGCCGACCCGCTACGACCAGCCGGAGTCGGCGTGGGCGAGCCGGTGCTTCACCGTCGCCCAGGTTTGGCTCTGGGACGAGCTGTTCTTCGACTTCGACGAGCAGCGCTTCACCCCCGAGCGCTTCCTCGCCGACGCGCAGCGGCGGTTCGGCGGCCTCGACGGGATCGTGCTGTGGCACGCCTATCCCGTCATCGGCATCGACGACCGCAACCAGTGGGACTTCTACGCCGTGCCGGGTCTCGTCGAAGCCGCCGAGGCTCTGCGCGCCGCCGGTGCGGCCGTCTTCGTCGACTACAACCCCTGGGATGTCGGCACGCGGCGCTCGGGAGATGACGCCGCCGAGCTCGCCGCCACGGTGCGGCGCCTCGGTGCCGACGGCGTCTTCCTCGATACGCTCCGCAAGGCCGACCCCGACCTCGTCGCAGCCCTCGATGCCGCCCGCCCGGGCATCGGGCTCGAAGGCGAATCGAAGCTCGCGACCGAGCGCATCGCCGACCACACCCTGTCGTGGGCGCAGTGGTTCGCCGACTCGGACGTGCCCGGTGTGCTGCGCGCCCGCTGGTTCGAGCGCCGACACATGCAGCACCACATCCGACGATGGCACCGCGACCATGCCGAAGAGCTGCGGTCGGCGTGGCTCAACGGCGTCGGCGTGATGGTGTGGGAGGTCGTCTTCGGCGTCTGGGTCGGCTGGAACGACCGTGACGCGGCGACCCTGCGGCGCATGCTGCCCGTGCAGCGCGGGATGCACCGCTGGCTCGTCGAGGGGGAGTGGACGCCGCTGGCGGTGCACGACGCACCGGTCTTCGGGTCGGCGTTCGAGCTCGACGGCGTGACCCTGCTGTGCCTCGTCAACACGTCGGGGGCCGACGTCGACTTCGGACTCGAGACGCGGGGCCGGTGGGTGCCGCTGCACGAGCCCGGCGATCAGGTCTCGTCGGTGACGGTGCCTTCCGGCGGCGTCGCCGCCGTGGTGCGATTGGCCGCGGATGCCGCCGTGCCTGCGGTCGTGGCTGAGGTGAAAGCCACGCTGCGCGACGAGCCTCCCGTGGCGGACGCCTCGTTCCCGCATCGCCGCGCTCGGCGCCTCACTGCTCCGGCCTGGACGGGGCCGGTGCGCGACACCGGCGCGCGCGAGGAGGAGCCGACCGTGACGGTGGCTCCCGGGTCGCACGTGCTCACGGTGCGATTCCGTGCGCGCGAGACCGGGATGTACGACGGAGCACCGTACGTCGACGAGTGGAAGCCGCTGCCGCCGCGCCTGCACGATCAGCGGACGCTCGAACGAGTCGCCGAGGTGCGGCATCCGGTGAGGGTCGGGGCGTCCGAGGTGACCGAGGCCGAGTACGCGCGGTTCCTCGATGCGATCGGCGAGCACACGGATGCCCGTGACGCCGTGCGCCCCGCGACGGGCATGACGTTCGCGCGGGCTCGGGAGTACGCCGCCTGGGCGGGTGGGCGCCTTCCCACCGAAGACGAGTGGCAGCTCGCAGCATCCGACCCGTCGTTCCGGCGGCGCCAGCCGGAGGTGTGGAACTGGACGGAGTCGGAGCATTCCGACGGCCGCACCCGCTTCGTCATGCTCAAGGGCGGCAGCGCTCACCGCAGCGAGGGGTCGGACTGGTACGTCGAGGGCGGTGTGCAGCGGCCGGAGTTCGCGCTCAAGCTGCTGTTGCCCGGCCTCGGTCAGGACGCGTCGCCCTCGATCGGATTCCGCGTCTGCTGGGAGGAACGCCCGTGACCCCGCTCGACGGACTGCGCGTCATCGACGCCTCGACGCTGTTCGCAGGTCCCATGGCCGCGATGCACCTCGGAGACATGGGGGCCGAGGTCGTCAAGGTCGAGCATCCGACCCGCCCGGATCCCGCGCGTGGTCACGGGCCGAGCAAGGACGGGCAGAACCTCTGGTGGAAGACGCTCGGCCGCAACAAGCGGACCGTCGCGATCGACCTGCACACGACCGACGGGCGGGAAGCGTTCCTGCGCCTCGCCCGCACCGCGGACGTCGTCGTCGAGAACTTCCGCCCCGGAACCCTCGAGCGTTGGGGGCTTGGTTACGACGAGCTGTCGGCGGAGAGTCCCGGGCTCGTGCTCGCCCGTGTCACCGGGTTCGGTCAGATCGGCCCGTACCGCAGCCGTCCGGGCTTCGGCACGCTCGCCGAGGCGATGAGCGGGTTCGCCGCCGCGACGGGCGAGCCCGACGGCCCGCCGACCCTTCCCCCGTTCGGACTCGCCGACGGCATCGCCTCGCTCGCCACCGCCTACGCGATCATGACCGCTCTGCACGCCCGCGAGCGAGACGGGCGCGGGCAGGTGGTCGATGTGGCGATCATCGAGCCCATCCTCGCGATGCTCGGCCCGCAGATCACGCGCTGGGATCAGCTCGCGACCGTGCAACCCCGCACCGGAAATCGATCGGCGAACAACGCGCCCCGCAACACGTACCGCACGGCCGACGGCTCGTGGGTCGCCGTGTCGACGAGCGCACAGTCGATCGCGGAGCGGGTCATGACCCTCGTCGGCCGTCCCGACCTCGCCGCCGAGTCGTGGTTCGCGAGCGGATCGAGCCGGGCGCAGCACGCCGACGAGCTCGACGAGGCTGTCGGCAGCTGGATCGCCGGACGCACGCGCGACGAGGTCGTCGAGGCGTTCGAGGCCGCACAGGCCGCCGTCGCCCCGGTATACGACCCGTCGGACATCGTCGCGGACCCGCAGTTCCAGGCGTTGGGCACGGTTCACCGCATCCACGATCCCGACCTCGGCGACATGGCCATGCAGGGACCGCTTTTCCGGATGTCGCGTGACGAGTCGACCATCGCGTTCACCGGCCGCGCCCACGGTGCCGATACCGCCGAGGTGCTGGCGACGCTCGGTTACACAGCCGATGACATCGCCCGCATGCGCGCGGAAGGATCGATCGCATGACACGCGCGATCATGGTCGCGCTGTACGCGCCCGCCGACCGCCTGGAACGCTTCGCGAAAGCGCTGGATGCCGGAGCCGACGCCGTCATCGTCGACCTCGAAGACGCCGTGGCGCCCTCGCGCAAGGCCGCGGCGCGGGCGGCGCTCGCCGACTTCGCCGAGGCGTGGACGTCGCGCGGGGCTTCTGCCCCCGTGGTGCAGGTACGGGTGAACGCTCGGGGTGCGCAGATGCACGACGAGGATGTCGCCGCTGTCGCGGATCTGCCCGCGGCCTTCGGCATCCGTCTTCCCAAGACCGAGTCGGCGGATGACGTTGCGGCGGTCCGCGCCGCGGCACCGGGGCGCGAGGTCCACGCGCTGCTCGAGTCGGCCCTGTCGATCGAGCGGGCGTTCGAGATCGCGCAGGCCGGGGTCGCATCGCTCGCGGTCGGCGAGGCCGATCTGCGAGCGGAGATCGGTGTGCCGGCGGGACGGGACGGCGAGCCCGGACTCGCGTGGTCGCGCGCGCGGGTCGTGAACGCCGCGGCTGCGGCGGGGCTGCCGCTTCCGCTCATGGCGGTCTGGGCGGACGTCGCCGACCTCGCGGGCCTGGAGGCGAGCTGTCGCGCCGGCCGCGCGCTCGGCTACGCGGGGCGCACCGCCATCCATCCGCGGCAGATCGAGGTGATCCGGCGGGCCTTCACCCCCACCTCCGACGAGATCGAGCGGGCACAGCGCATCGTCGACCGGGTGCGTACCGCGTCCGCGGACGGCACGGGCGCGTTCGTGCTGGAGGACGGCACCTTCGTCGACATCGCCATGGTCAGGGCCGCCCGCCGCATCCTCGACGCCGGCTCTCCGTCTCGCTGACGCCGAGAGCGCGCATCTGCACGGTGCGGGCCGCTTCGGACCGTGCGGACGCGCACCCTCGCCACCTCGCCGCTGGCGGGATCAGCGGGTGATGAGGCGGTACGGCACCTGGTGGTGCACGCCGGTCTGGCGGGCGGGGTCGCTCAGGATGTCGAGGATGGATGCCGCCGCCTCTTCGACGCCGTGGTCGACGGTCGAGAACCCCGGGATGTGGAAGCGCCCCTCCTCGATGTCGTCGAAGCCCATGACCTGCACGCGATCCGGCACGGAGACGCCGTGGGTGCCGAGGGTGTACAGCGCGCCGAGGGCGAGGCTGTCGCTGAAGCAGAACAGCGCGTCGAAGTCGGTGCCGCTCGCGATGAGGCGCGCGACGGCGGTCGATCCTTCGGCGCGATTGAACTGGGCGACCGAGGCGTACAGCGCCGGGTCGTCGGCGATGCCAGCTGCGGTCAGCGCTCGCCGGTACCCTTCGAATCGCAGCCGGGAGGTGGCGGTGGGGCCGGCTTCCTGCACGCCTACCGCGGCGATGCGACATCGCCCCTGCTCGATGAGGTGCGTGGTGGCCGCTGCCGCCGCCGAGACGTTGTCGATGCCGACGTGATGCACGGACGGATTCAGGAGCTCCTCCGCCTGCTCGCCGATCAGTACGAGCGGAGGGCCGCTCGGCCGGTCGCGCACATCGTCGGGAGTGAGGGCGAGCGGACTCATCACGATCCCGTCGAGCGCGGGGAAGCCCTCCCCGGCCATCATCGCCAGCTCCGCCGGTCGGGCGCCGCCCGTCTGCGCGATGAGAACGGTGAGCGCGCGAGTCTGCGCTGTGGATACGAACTGGGACGCGAACTCGGCGAAGTAGGGCTCACGCAGATCGGGGAGCACCAGCGCGATCAGTCCGCTGCGCCCGTTCCGCAGCTGGCGTGCGGCGAGGTTGGGCCGGTACCCGAGCTCGTCGATCGCCGCGAGGATGCGCTGCCGCATCTCGTCGCCCACCCACCCCGTCCCGTTGACGACGTTGGAGACGGACTTCGCGCTCACGCCGACGCGGGCGGCGACGTCGGCGAGTGTGACGCGGGTCATACGGGCTCCTGTCAGATGGTTCCGAGGGTCGCTGTTGACTCTAGTTCAGCGTGGAACTACTGTTTAGTTCAACGTGGAACGGAAAGCGGTTTCCACCGATCCCCTTCGGGCGGATCAACGACGAGGCCGGCATCGGAGCCGGCAGAGGGAGTCATCGCAGTGGAGCAGGATGCCGGTCGAGAGCCCGACACGACGCGCGCGAGCGCGCTGGAACCGGCGCGCCCGCGCCCGCAGCTCGTGCGTAACTCGTTCCTTCTTCTCGACGGGATGTGGGGGTTCGCTCACGATGACGACGATCGCGGTGTCGCCGACCGGTGGTTCGACGGCCGTGAGCTGCGCAGCAGCATCCTCGTTCCGTTCCCGCCGGAGTCGCCGGCCTCGGGCGTCGGCGAGACGGGCTTCCACCCGATCGTCTGGTACCGCAGGACTCTGTCCGAAGCCGACCTCGCCGCCGCCGGTCATCAGCCGAGCCAGCGTGCGATCCTGCGCTTCGGTGCCGTCGACTACCGGGCCGCCGTCTGGATCGACGGTCAGCTGGTCGGCGAGCACGAGGGCGGGCACACCCCGTTCGCCCTCGACATCACGGACGCGCTCGACGGCGACGCGCGGGAGCACGTCATCGTCGTGCGCGCCGAGGACGACCCGCACGACCTCGCGCAGCCTCGGGGGAAGCAGGACTGGGAAGAGCAACCCCACTCGATCTGGTACCACCGCACGACCGGGATCTGGCAATCGGTGTGGCTCGAGTCCGTCGCGCCGCAGCACATCACCGGGCTCAACTGGACCAGCGACCTCACCGACGGGACGGTGACGCTCGAGCTGCGAATCAGCCGGCCCGGGGCCGCGATCGCGAGCGTTCGCATCGCGCACGAGGGTCGGGAGCTCGCCGCCGCGACGATGCGGACGAGCGGCACGCGAGCGACGCTGACGATCCCTCTCGACGGACAGCGCAACGGTCAGAACTACGAGCGACTCCTCTGGAGCCCCGACCGGCCCACCCTCCTCGACGCCTGGATCGACCTGACCGACGACGGCGGACGAACCGACGCCGTGGCGAGCTATCTGGGCCTGCGCAGCGTGGCCTGGAACCGGGGCGCCCTGCTGCTGAACGACCGGCCCGTGACGCTGCGGTCGGTTCTCAGCCAGGGGTACTGGCCCGAGTCGCACCTCGCCGCGCCCTCACCCGACGCCCTGCGACGCGAGGCCGAGCTGATCGCCGAGCTCGGCTTCAATTCGGTGCGCGTGCACCAGAAGGTCGAGGACGACCGCTTCCTGTACTGGGCGGACCGGCTCGGACTGCTCGTCTGGGGCGAGATGGCGGCGACGTACACGTTCGACGAACAGGCCGTGCAGCGGACGACCGCGGAATGGACGGAGGCGGTGCTTCGCGACCGGGCGCACCCCAGCATCATCACGTGGGTGCCGCTCAACGAGAGCTGGGGTGTGCAGCACATCGCCTCGCGCGCCGATCAGCGGGCCTTCGCCGAAGCGCTGTTCCACCTGACCAAAGCGCTCGACCCCACCAGGCCCGTCATCTCCAACGACGGGTGGGAGCTCGGCACCTCCGACCTGTGGACCCTGCACGACTACGAAGCCGACGGCGGCGTCCTCGCCCGCCGTTACGACGTCGACGACCAGGTGCTGCACGGCCTCGTCTCGGGCATCGGCCCAGCCGGTCGCCGCGTGCGTCTGCCGGGTACGACGGACAGTGGGCAGCCGATCATGCTCACCGAGTTCGGCGGCGTGAAGTGGGCGGCCGATGCGAGCCCGGACGACTCCTGGGGCTACTCCGAGGCGCGCGGCGCAGAGGAGTACGGCCGGATGGTCGCGGACATCCTCCGCGCGGTGCAGTCGGGCACGAGAGGCACCGGCGGCCGACCCGACGGGCTCGCCGGTTGGTGCTGGACCCAGCTCACCGACACCATGCAGGAGCGAAACGGCCTGCTCACCGAATCGCGCGAGCCCAAGCTGCCCATCCAGACCATTCGCTCCCTCATCCGAGGAGCCGAGACCGGCTGAACGTCCGCCGGCGTCCGGCCGGCCACATCCCACACCTAACCCGGGCTCATGCCCGCTCAATGAGGAGAAAACATGTTGAAGAGACTGCCCGCATCGTTCGCTCTCGTCGGAGCCGCCGCCCTTCTGCTCGCCGGTTGCGGCGCCGGCAGCGGTTCGAACGCCGCTCCCGAGGACATCACCTTCGACGACGAGACCGCAGCCAAGATCAGCTTCTCGTGGTGGGGGAACGAAGACCGCGCCGCTCGCTTCGAAGAGGTCGTGGCGCTCTTCAACGAGCAGTACCCGAACGTCGAGGTCGTGCGGAACTTCAACGCCTGGGGCGACTACTGGACCGCCCGCAACACCGAGGCGGCAGGAAAGTCGCTTCCCGACGTGGTGATGATGGATGCCGGCTATCTCGGCGAATACGCCAGCAAGGGTCTGCTCGCCGACCTCTCGCCCTACCGCGACTCACTGCTGCCGCTCGAGGGCATCAACGACCAGGTGCTGGGATCCGGCACCGTCGACGACCAACTCGTCGGGGTCCCGCTGGGGACGAACGCCTGGTCGATGATGTACAACAAGGACATCCTCGACTCGTTCGGCATCGACTATCCGACCGACGACATGACCTGGGACGAGTTCAACGACTTCGTCCTCGAGGTCAACGCGGCAGGCGCGTCATCCGAACCCCGGATCTACGGGGCAGAGGACTACACGGGCGGCCTTCCGAACTTCATCTACCACCTCATGCAGGACGGCAGCCCGGTCTTCGAAGAGGACGGCTCGCCTGCGTTCGACGAGAACGATGTGATCGAATATCTCGACGGCGCCGCCGACCTTCGCGAGGACGGCGACTTCTACCCCGTCGAGCGCAGTGTCGCGCTCTCACCCAGCGGTGGCTTCCTCGCCGGCGAGACCGCGATCTGGTTCAACTTCTCGACGACGGTGCTGCAGGGCATGACGGATGCCGGTACCGAGAACATCGGCATGGTGCAGCCGCCGCTCGAGAAGGGCCAGGACGAGCACGTGCTCGCGCCCAAGCCGAGCATGCTGCTGAGCGTGGCGAAGAACTCCGACCAGAAGCAGGCTGCCGCCGCGTTCGTGGACTTCCTCACCACATCTCCCGAGGTCGCCGAGATCTTCGGCACCTCGCTCGGCACCCCGCCCACCGAAGCCGGGCGCGAGGCGATCGACCAGACCGCGGCCGACACCGTCAACCTCGACTACCTGGCGTCCATCGACGATGAGCTGACCGCCAGCTATCCGATCCTGCCCGCGGGCTACGGCACCATCGAGGCCAAGTGGGGAGAGCTGCACGAGCAGCTGCGATACGGCGATCTGACGACGAAGCAGTTCGCGCAGGAGCTCTTCTCCGAGATCTCGCTGGTACTCGGCTCCTGACCGCTCCGCACGACCCTGCCGCACGGCCGAGGCGCCGGTCCGCAGGAGAAAGGAACAACCCATGACTGCTCCTGCAGCCGTCGTCCCGGTTCGTGCGGGCTCGACCGTGCGGGCCCGGCGTGAGACGCGCGCCGGCTATCTCTTCCTGAGCCCATGGCTCATCGGGTTCTTCGCCCTCACCGCCGGCCCGATGATCGCGTCGCTGGTGCTGTCGTTCACGGACTACAACCTGTTCAACGATCCCGAGTTCATCGGCATCGACAACTACACGCGTATGTTCACCGACCCCAACTTCCTGCAGGCGGTGAAAGTCACCGGCATCTATGTGCTGGTCGGCACACCGTTGAAGCTCGCTGCGGCGCTCGGGGTCGCGCTGCTGCTGAACGCACCGCGCCGTGGGCAGGGGTTCTACCGGTCGGCGTTCTACCTGCCCTCGCTGATCGGCGGGAGCGTCTCGATCGCGATCGTGTGGAAGGCGATGTTCATCGACGACGGCATCGTCGCCCAGATCGGCTCGTTCTTCGGGGGACCGCCGGCTTCGGAGGGCGGATGGGTCGGCGATCCGGCGCGCACGCTCCCGCTGCTCATCCTGCTGACGGTGTGGCAGTTCGGCGCCCCGATGGTCATCTTCCTCGCTGGTCTGAAGCAGGTACCCCCGGAGCTGTACGAGGCGGCATCCGTCGACGGCGCAGGCCCGGTGCGGCGCTTCCTGTCGATCACGATCCCGATGCTGTCGCCGGTGCTGTTCTTCAACCTGCTGCTCGAGACGATTCACGCCTTCCAGGTGTTCAACTCGGCCTACATCATCTCCAACGGCAGCGGTGGCCCGGCGGGATCGACGCTCTTCTACACGCTCTATCTCTACCTCCGGGGCTTCCGCGACTTCCAGATGGGATACGCCTCGGCGATGGCCTGGGTGCTCGTGATCGCCGTCGGGCTGGTCACGCTCATGCTGTTCCGCACATCCCGGGCGTGGGTTCACTATGCGGGGGACGAACGATGACCAACACGATCACCCAGACGGAGCTCATCACCACCGACCCGTCGTCGCGGCGTCGCGGTCGCGATCTCGCGGGAGGGCGGCGTTGGCGCACGCGGGGGAGCGCGGTGGTCTTCCACGTGCTCGCGATCGCCGTGCTCGTCGTCATCCTCTATCCGGCGGCCTGGATGGTGATGTCGTCGTTCAAACCTGGCAACGAGATCATCGGATCGGTGAGTCTCGTGCCGGAGACCTTCTCGCTCGAGAACTACGCCACAGCGTTGGCCGGGATCGGCGGGGTCTCGTTCTGGACGTTCGTCGTGAACTCGCTCGTGCTCGCCGTCGCTTCGGTCGTCGGAGTCGTGCTCTCCTGCTCGGTCACGGCGTACGCGTTCGCCCGCATTCGCTTCCGCGGCAGCAAGGTGTTCTTCCTGTGCATGATCGCGACGATGCTCCTGCCGTTCCACGTCGTGATCATTCCGCAGTACATCGTGTTCAACCAGCTCGACATGATCAACACCTACTGGCCGCTGCTGCTGGGCAAGTTCCTCGCGGCCGATGCCTTCTTCGTGTTCCTCATGATCCAGTTCATCCGCGGTCTTCCCCGCGACCTCGACGAGGCCGCCCGCATCGACGGTGCCGGTCACGCGCGAACGTTCACGGCCGTCATCCTGCCGCTCATGCGCCCCGCCCTCGTCACGAGCTCGATCTTCGCGTTCATCTGGTCGTGGAACGACTTCTTCGGTCCGCTGCTCTACTTGAAGGACCCGGGGATGTACACGATGCCGCTGGCCCTGCGCCTCTACGTCGACCAGACGTCGACGAGCGACTACGGCGCGCAGATGGCGATGGCGATCCTCGCGTTGGTGCCGGTGGTCCTCTTCTTCCTCGCTTTCCAGCGCTACCTGGTGGCGGGCGTCGCGACGGAGGGCATCAAGGGATGACCTCTGCGCACAAGAGAGTCGGATCGCCCGAGGATCGCGCGGTCTTCGGCGGCTCGGGCGTCGCCGGGTTCGGAGAGATGTTCGTGGTCGGCATCGGGGTCGCTCTCCTCTCGCTTCCCCTGGTGACACTCGCCCCGGCGTTCGGTGCGGGGGTGCGGCACTTCCGCGCTCACCTCGACGACGAGCCCGACTCGATCCGGCTCTTCGCCGTCCGAGGGCTCCAGGCGATGCGTTCGGGGTGGTGGTTCGGCACGGCCTGCGCCGTGGTCATCGCGCTCCTCGTCCTGAACGCGGTCGGTGCGGCGCTGGGCGCACTTCCCGGAGGGATGACGTTCGCGGTCGTCAGCGGCGGGCTGGCGGTGGTCGTGTTCGTCGCGATGCTGCGGACCGCGGCGCTCTGGACGCCGGGAGCACGATGGATCGAGCTGTGGCGCGAGGGACGTGCGGTCGTGATCGACGACCCGGTCGGAACGTCTCTCGTGCTGGTGGGCGTCGGTGTGAGCGCGACGGTCGTCTGGATGCTGCCGCCGCTCATCGTGATCGCGCCCGGGCTGATCGTCGTGTCACTCGTCGCTGCGGAGCGCCGTCGTGCTGCGACATCATCGAGGAGAGCCGCGTAGGCACGTCACCGATCGAAGGAGAGCACGATGCAGTGGGATCTCGACGGCAAGGTCGTCATCGTCACCGGCGCGGGCCGCGGCATCGGCCGAGCCATCGCCGAGACATTCATACATGAGCGTGCCGTCGTCGTCGCGACGGACGTGACCGAGGACGCGGTCGCCTGGGCGGACGAAGTGCGCCGCGCCGCAGGACTCGAGGGCGCCTCCTCGGCATGCGACGTGCGTTCGACCGCCTCGGTGCGGCAGGCCGTGGATGCCGTGCTGAGTCGGTTCGGCCGCATCGACGTCCTCGTGAACAACGCCGGCATCCTGGGCGACGGTCTCATCGAGGATGCCGACGCCGAGACCTGGAACCGCGTCTTCGACGTCAACGTCACAGGAACGTTCCGCACCTGCCAGGCGGTCATCCCCGCGATGAAGCGGCAGGGCGGAGGCCGCATCGTCAACGCGGCGTCGTTCGCCGCCGTCATCCCGAGCGTCGGCGGTGCGGCATATGCGGCATCCAAGGCCGCTGTCGTCCAGTTCACGAGGACCCTCGCGGGAGAACTGGGCCCGTGGGGGATCACCGCGAACGCGTATGCCCCGGGGATGATCCCGACCGACATGAACGGCTTCGCCGACAAGCCGCACGACGAGCAGAGCCGGCTGCTCGACACGCTCAGCCTCCGTCGCTGGGGCGACCCGCGCGAGGTGGCGGACGCCGTCTGCTTCCTCGCGAGCCATGCCTCGCGCTACGTCACGGGCACCCTGCTCGATGTGAGCGGCGGCAAGTTCGCGACCCAGTTCCCCCAGCGCGCCTACGAGATGGCGGCCCGGGCATGACCGCCGTCGAACGTCGCGTCGCGTGGATCACCGGCGCCGGCAGCGGGATGGGGCGCGCCTCCGCGCTCGCCCTGGCCCCCGATCGACGTCTCGCGCTCAGTGGCCGGCGTCCGGACGTGCTGGCGCAGACCGCGCGCGATGTGGCGGACGCGGGCGGAGAGGCCGTCGTGCTCCCGTTCGACACCACTGACGCGGGGGCGGCGACGGCGGCTCGCGACGAACTTCTCAGTCGGTGGGGACGCATCGACGAACTCGTTCTCGCCGCGGGACTGAACTCGCCACGGCGGACGTGGGCCACGCAGTCGGTCGGCGAGGTCGAACAGGTCATCGGCACGAACCTCCACGGCGTCATCCAGGTGATCGATGCAGCCCTACCCGCCCTGCGGTCTTCTGGTTCGGCCTGCGTCGTCGTGGTGTCGTCCATCGCGGCCTGGCGCTTCTCGCCCGTCGCAGGTGTCGCGTACAGCGCCAGCAAGCGCGCGCTCGCCGCTGTCTGCGAGACCCTGAACGCGCAGGAAGCCGCCGCCGGCATCCGGGTGTGCCACCTGTGCCCGGGCGACGTCGACACGGATTTCCTGAGCCTGCGGCCCGAGGTACCCGATGCCGAAGCGCGCCGGCGGATGCTGACTCCCGAGGACATCGGCCGAACGGTGCGCTTCGTCGTCGATGCGCCCCCGCACGTGCGCATCGACGAACTGGTGATCAGTCCGGTCTGAGGGCGCGAGGGCGCGCGGCTGAGCCGAGGTCCCCGTTCGGCCGGGTATCCAGGGCGGATTCCCGGCTCAAGTGGGACATCGACCGGCTCGAGGCGCGAGACTGGGCCCATGTACTCCGAGGTGCGGTTGTCGGGCGCGGCGACTCTCTGGCGCTCGGCCCACAGCGCCGGGCGTGCCGTCATCCCCGCGGACGGATGCGTCGACCTCATCCTCCGTGACGGGCGGGTCGACGTCGCCGGCCCGTCGACACGCTGGCTCGAGACCGCGCCCGACGGCACGGACGGGTCGACCGGTGTCCGGCTCGCGCCCGGTCACGCCGCCCACGTGCTGCGGATCGACCTCGCCACGATCGCCGATCAGCTCGTTCCGCTCGACGACCTCGCCGCGGCCGGTCACGCGCGCCGTCTGCGGGAGACGATGCTGCGAGCGGCGGATCGGTCGGGGCGAAAGGATGCCGTGTCGCGGATCGCTGCGCTCGGCGACGAGAGCCCACGCTGGATCCACGGCGCTCGCCGCTCGGCGTACGACGCCGTCTCGGCCCGGGATGCTGCCGCGTCGCTCCAGATATCGGAACGCACGTTCCGCCGGCGGATGCTGACGACGTTCGGCTACGGCTACGCCGCCCTGGTGCGTCTGGAGCGGGCTCGCCGCGCACAACGGGTGCTGCGGTCCGGCTCATCGATCGCGGATGCTGCCGCCGCGGCCGGATTCGCCGACCAGCCGCACCTCTCCCGCGAGTTCCAGCGCTTGGTCGGCCGAAGCCCCGCGCAGTTCGCGTCGCAGGTCGCAGTTCGCGTCGAGTGAGGCCCGTCAGCTCGCGTCGAGTGAGGCGTAGAGGTCGACCGAGTTGCCGTCGGGATCGAGCAGCGTCGCGTAGCGCTGGCCCCAGACGGCATCCCACGGCGCCACGTGCCCGGTGAACCCGGACGCGACCATCGCCGCGAACGCCGCGTCGACCTCGGCCGGCGTGCCCTTGTCGAAGGCGAGCGCGATGCGGTGACCGCCCGACGCGGGAGTGTAGGCCGTATCGAACGAGCGGATGGTGTCGATGGTGTCCCATGCCAGGGACGTTCCGTCGTCGAGCGTGGCGTCGACGTGGGGCCGATCGTCCTGGCCCGCATCGATAGGCACGCCCAGGGCTCGGTAGAAGGCGAGTGACGCCGCCATGTCGCTCGTGACGATGCCGATGAATCCGAGTGTGAGTGTCATGGCCTCACCGTAGGGCGGGCCCGTCCGCCTCGTCATGAACGGAACGGCCACCGCCGCGCGCCTCGCGGCCCTGTGGCGGCCCTCGTGCGTGCCGTACGCAGGCTGGATGAGAGTCGCGAGGCGATCGGACGGCGGATAGGGCCGTTCAGCCTGTTGGCGGCACGGGCAATCGCGAACCCCCGCACCGGGATCAGCCCGCCCGAGCGTCGTGACAGCCGCGCAGGCCCGACCGGCGCCGGCAGGTCAGCGCATGGCGGCGAAGAGTCCGCCGATGAACGCGATGACGGGTCCGATCGCTCCGACTGTGACGATCACCAGCACGACGACCACCGCCATCCACGGAACGCTCTTCTTCAGGCGCTGGCCCGGTGCGGCGACACCGGGCGGCGGGCGCAGCAGTCCCGGCGGCGGGGTGACCGGCAGCGCGGGTACGGTTCCGACCGCCTGGCCCGTGCCCGGCTCCGCTGGACCGGGCGTCACCGGGCCGGGGGAGCCGGGTACCGCGGGTACGCCCGCGCCGGACGCCGCCGTCCCGAGCCGGTCGTCGCGCCAGCGCTCCCACTGTGCGAACTTGTCGATCATCGCCGCGACGGCACCGAACAGCCACGACCACGTCGCCGGGTCGAGGGTCGAGAAGTCGCGCTTGCCGTAGAAGAAGAGCCAGTCATCGACGATCTCGACATCCAGCGCGGCGGCGTTGTCGACGAACCGCGCCATGATGTCGGGCGTGAAGAGGTACAGCGCGTCGCGCTCGTAGCCGCGCGGGCAGTAGAGACGGAAGTAGCGGTCGAAGTCGCCCTCGAGGCTCAGGTGCTGATCGCGGTCGAACGTGACGGGCAGGTTCGAGCCGAACAGTCCGTTGTTGCCGAGCGCGTCGAGCACGATGTGGGGTAGGGGAGTCGACAGGTGCACGGCGACGTATCCCCAGGTGTGCGTCTGCTGGTTCTTGCCCGAGCCGGTCGTGTAGCGGTAGTTCGCGAACTCGACGAAACGCGGCTGGTCGCCGCGGACGAGGTTGGATGCCATCCGCCCCGACCCCTGCGAGAAGATCATGCCCGGCAGCGGGGGCTGGGGTCGCTGGGGCTCGAAGCTCATGCCGTTGGCGCGCGCGAAGCGGTCGAGTCGGTACCAGACCGCGGCTTGCGCAGCGCGCTGCCGACGGATGAAGAACGGGATGAGCGCCGCGAGCGCGATGAGGATGACGAGGGGGATGACGCTCGTCAACGACAACACCGCACCCGAGCCCGACTGCGTCCCGATCGCGAACACCAGACCGCCGATGATGGCGGAGAGGACACCGCCGAACACGAGCACGACGAAGGCGATGACGACGACCGCGATGATCACGCCGGCGGTGCCCGAACCGCCGGGAAGCCGGCCGCTGCCGGCCAGGTGCTTGCGAAAGGCGCGCGCGGTAGCCGGGGAGACCGGCTCGAGCAGGGGCCGCGGGTCGAACGGCACGGTCATCGATTCACCTCGTCTGCGCCCCAGTACAGGGATGCGTCGGCCGGAAGGGGCAGGGCTTCGAGCTGGGGTGAGCGGCAGATCGCGTTCACGAGCTCCCGCGAGCCGCCGACGATCGTCGAATCGAAGTCGACTTCCGAGACCATCGCCCAGGAGCGGTCCGCGGGCCAGAGCAGACTCGGGCTCTGCGCCATCGGTGCTGCACCCGCCGCCTCGGCGGCGGCGTCCCGCCAGGGCATCCGCAGCTCCCAGTCGTCGTCGGCGAACTCCCCGACAGCGCCGCGGAACAGGACGAACGAGCGCTCCGTCAGCCTCAGCCGCGGCCCCTCGGAAATCTCCCGCGACAGGATGCCCTCTTGCCAGGTGGGCTTGCGGAAGACGTTGTTGAAGCGGTCCGAGAACGACGAGCCGAGCATGCGGTTGTGGCGGGCCAGGGTGGCATCGTCCGGGTCGCCCATCTGGAAGAACGCGCGCGAGGGATGCCGGCCCAGGTGGCCGAGCAGGCCGCCGCGGCCCTCCCAGAGGCCTGCGGCCACGTCATCCGGTGTCGACGTGTGCCTGATCAGCTCGCGGGCGAGAACCGCCAGGTGGTGCGGGTCGAGATCACCCATCCCGGGTGCTGCGAACCAGCGGCCGTCCGGCGCGCTGCGCTGGTTCGAGCCGAACTCGGGCGAGCACACGATCGAATCCCACTGCGCCAGCGGATGCAGCGTCGTCTCGAACGCGGCGGCGGTCTCGGCCCACGTGGTGGGACCGGTGACGAGGTCTGCGGTGACCCGCTGCGACTCCTGCCACGGCATCTCGACCCACTCGTCGAACGGGGGAAGCGGGTCGCCGTTCGTGCGGCACTGAACGGATGGCGGATGCAGGACGCGCGCGTACGCCTCGAAGCCCCGGGGCACGACGTCGTGGAACGTCCCCCGCCACGGATCGTCGATGCGTTCGCGCAGCCACTCGCCGGTCGAGACGTCCGCGGTCCATTCCATGCACCCACGCTATCGGGCACCGGTCCGCGGGATCACGCGCGATCAGGTAGGCTGTTGTGGTTGTCCGACTTCGGTCGGGCACGTGCTACACACCCTCCTGCTTCCGGGAAACGCCCGGGAGCCGTTCTAGTCCGAAGGAGGTGGGTCAGTGACGCACACGTACCAGTACGAGCTCATGGTGATTCTCCAGCCCGAGATCGATGAGCGTCAGGTTGCTCCCAACCTTGACAAGTTCCTCAAGGTCATCACGAATGACGGCGGAACCATCGAGAACATCGACATCTGGGGCCGTCGCCGCCTGGCGTACGAGATCCAGAAGAAGAACGAGGGCATCTACGCCGTCGTCAACTTCACCGCGACGAGCGAGACCACGCAGGAGCTCGACCGCCAGCTGAAGCTGAGCGAGTCGATCATGCGCACCAAGGTCCTGCGCGCCGAGGAGGCCATCGCACAGGTCGCCGCCGAGAAGGCGCGCTCCGAGGCGAAGGCTGCTCGCAAGGCTGCCGCCCCCGCTAAGGCTGCGAAGGCTTAAGGCTCATGGCCGGCGAGACCGTCATCACCGTCGTGGGCAACCTCACGGCAGACCCCGAGCTGCGTTACACGCAGAACGGCCTGCCGGTGGCGAACTTCACGATCGCCTCGACTCCTCGCACCTTCGACCGTCAGGCGAACGAGTGGAAGGACGGCGAAGCGCTGTTCCTCCGCGCGTCCGTGTGGCGCGACTTCGCCGAGCACGTGGCGGGTTCGCTGACCAAGGGCATGCGGGTCGTCGCGACCGGCCGCCTGCGTCAGCGCTCCTACCAGGACCGTGAGGGCCAGAACCGCACCGCGATCGAGCTGGAGGTCGACGAGATCGGCCCCTCGCTGCGCTACGCGACCGCACAGGTCACGCGCGCGGCATCCGGCTCCGGTGGTGGCGGCGGCGGAAGCTTCGGCGGCGGTCAGCAGTCGCGCCCGCAGCAGCAGGTGCAGGAGGAGCCGTGGGCGACCCCGGGTTCTTCGGCTCCCGACGCGTGGAGCGCACCGGGTACCAGCGGCGCCTCCTACGGCGACGACACCCCGTTCTGAATCGGATTCCGGATGCTGCGTGCAGCGGCATCCGATCATCACTCTCGTAAGGAAAAACAATGGCTGGAAAGGCAACCGGCGACCGCCGCAAGCCGCGGAAGGGCGCGAAGAACGCGGCCCCCGCGAAGGCGATCCGCGTCGGCGTCATCGACTACAAGGACGTTTCGACGCTCCGCAAGTTCATCTCGGAGCGTGGGAAGATCCGCGCCCGTCGTATCACCGGTGTCTCGGTGCAGGAGCAGCGTCTGATCGCCAAGGCGATCAAGAACGCGCGCGAAATGGCGCTCCTGCCTTACGCCGGCGCTGGCCGGTAAGGAGCACCGACATGGCAAAGCTGATTCTCACGAACGAGGTCGCCGGGCTCGGAAGCGCCGGTGACGTCATCGAGGTCAAGAACGGGTACGCCCGTAACTACCTCGTCCCCCAGGGCTACGCCGTGGCCTGGACCCGCGGTGGCGAGAAGCAGGTGGCGTCCATCCGCGCCGCCCGCGAAGCCCGCGCGATCCACGACCACGAAGAGGCCGTGGCCCTCAAGAACAACCTCGAGTCGAACAAGGTCAAGCTGGCGGTCAAGGCCGGCGCTGAAGGCCGTCTGTTCGGTGCGGTCAAGCCCGCCGACGTGGCAGACGCCGTCAAGGCTGCTGGTCTGGGCGACCTCGACAAGCGCAAGATCCACATCACCTCGCCGATCAAGGCCGTGGGCGAGCACGAGGCGACCATTCGCCTGCGTGACGACCTCACCGCTGTGATCACCCTGCAGGTGGTCGCCGCCAAGTAATACCTGGCGCACCCGTACGGATGCCGCGGACCTTCGGGTTCGCGGCATCCGTCGTTTCCGGGTGGGTGTCGCCGCGCGTGCGCGGGTGCAAGGTTTCAGACGCGACACCCCGCCAACGGATGGCGTGAGCCGGGGTGTCGGTGTCGATCCGTTGCATCCCGGCCCGCTGCACCACCGGGAGCCGGACGACCCGAACGGCCCGGACGACCCGGCGCGCGCGGATGCAATGGTTCTGGTCCGACACCCCGGTGAGGGATGCCGTGGCCCCGCGTGTCGGTGACGATCCCTTGCATCGCGGCGCGGCGCCGTGAGCGCGGCATCCGCCCGAGGGCAGGCCGGAGCGGATGCCGCAGGCTGTGGGCCCGCGGCATCCGCTGTGTCCGAACTGGCGGTGTGTCAGACGGTGGAGCGACGGCGTAGCGCGACGAGGACGAGCCCCATCAGCGTGAGCGCCAGGGCGCCGAGGCCGAGTGCCACCGGGGTCTCACCACCGGTCTTGGCGAGCGCCAGCGGCCGAGCCGACGCCGCCGAGGCCGACGTGCCGACCACGGTGGTGCCGTTCATGCTCGACGTCGTCGAGACCGCCGGGGTTCCGTCGGTGCCATCCGTGCCGGGCGTCGTGCCCGGGTCGGTGCCGGGGACGGTGCCCGGGTCGGTGCCGGGGACGGTGCCCGGGTCGGTGCCGGGGACGGTGCCCGGGTCGGTGCCGGGGTCCGTTCCCGGGTCAGTTCCGGGGTCGGTGCCCGGGCCGGCCGGGGTGACGACCTCGGTCGTCGAGTCGCCGATCACCGAGATCGCGGTTCCGGTCAGTGAGATCGGCGCCGTGATCGGAAGCACCAGCTGGGTGCCGCCGAGGATGCCGTCCGAGCCGCTGGTCGATGCGCCCGGCGTGGAACCCGCACCGCCGTTGCCGCTGGTGGTGGTGTCGGTGGTGGCGTCGCCGATGACGGAGACGGCGGTGCCGGTCAGGTCGATCGGTGCGGTGATGGGGGCGAGTACCTGGGTGCCGCCGAGGATCCCGTCGGTGCCGTCGGTGGTCGCCGCGGGCGTGGTGCCCGTGGTGCCGCCGGTCGCGCCACTGGTGGTGGTGTCGGTGGTGGCGTCGCCGATGACGGAGACGGCGGTGCCGCTGAGGTCGATCGGAGCGGTGATGGGAGCGAGTACCTGGGTGCCGCCGAGGATCCCGTCGGTGCCGTTGGTGGTTGCCTCGGGCGTGGTGCCCGTGGTGCCGCCGTTGCCGCCGGTCGCACCACCGGTGGTGGTGTCGGTGGTGGCATCGCCGATGACCGAGACGGCGGTGCCGCTGAGGTCGATCGGTGCGGTGATGGGGGCGAGTACCTGGGTGCCGCCGAGGATCCCGTCGGTGCCGTTGGTGGTCGCCTCGGGCGTGGTGCCGCCGTTGCCGCCGGTCGTGCCGCTGGTGGTGGTGTCGGTGGTGGCGTCGCCGATGACCGAGACGGCGGTGCCGCTGAGGTCGATCGGCGCGTTCACCGGGGCGACGACCTGGGTGCCGGACGCGACGCCGTCCGCCCCGTCCGTTTCGGCAGTCGGTGCCGGGGCGGGCTGCGCGGGTGCGGGAGCCGGTTCGGTCGACCCGCTGCCGCTGTCCGCCGATGACGTGCTGTCGCCGATGACGGAGACAGAGGTGCCCTCGACCGTCACCGGCACCGAGACGCTGATGAGCGCCTGCGACCCCGAGCCGACGCCATCCGCGCCGCTCGTCGAGCCGCTGGGGGCCGGTGCCGACTGCGGTGCGCTCGCCCCCGAGGCCGAGCTGTCAGCGTCACCGAGGACGGCGAGGGAGGTGCCGCTGACCGTGATCGGCACGTCGACGGAGATGAGGCCCTGGGTGCCCGAGAGCAGCCCGTCCTCTCCCGAGGTGTCGGCCGCGTGGGCGACCGATGCGCCGAGGATCGTGATCCCCCCGGCGAGGAGCGTGCCCCAGACGGCACGCGAGACGATGGTGTTCATGATTGTTCTCTCCTTGAGACTGACGAATGAATGGCGCGAAGCGCCGGGGGTCGTGCCGCGTTGATGCGGCCGACCGCTCGTCAGTCAGGAGAGACGTCAGTGGGGTAGACGGGCGAGATCGGGCCCGTCGAGTCCGTGAGGCGTCCGCGAAGGCGGGGCAGCAGAACGGCCGTCGCTCCGAACGCGAAGAGGGCTGCGGTGACACCGCCTGCGGCACCCGCCGCGCCGGCGGAAGCCGAGCCGGGAACGTTGACGGGAAGTCCGCCGGACATCGGGATGTCGAGCGCGAGTACCTGCTCGCCGACGGACGTCGCGGCGCCAATGGCGGCCCCGACGGCCTCGGATGCGGGCGCGAGCGCGTGCGCCGACGCCACGAGCGTCGCGAGAATGCCCGACCGATCGCCCCCTGAGGTCGGCGTCGCCGCAGCCTCGAGGATGCCGTCCGCAGCCGTGGCGACCGCGTTCATGGGCGAACCGGTCGCGACTCCGGGCTCGAGGTCGTTGCCGGGAATCAGCGGAATCATCGGCTGGTGACCGCCGGGCAGGACGGCATCCGTGATCGGGATGATGGCGGGCGACAGTGCGTCGGTGACCGGCATCAGGGCGTCGGTCACGGGAGTGAGTGCCGACGTGACGGGCGCCAGAGCACCTTCGACCATGCCGAGCACAGGAGCCAGTGGGGCGCCGACGGTCTCGGTCAGCGGCGACAGCGAGGCGACCACGGGAGCCACGGCGGGCGCGACCGCCTCGGTGACGGGCGCAGCGACATCCGACACCTTCTCCACGACGGGGGCGACCGTGCTCGCGACCGGCTCGATGACGTCGGCGACCGGTTGAACTGCCGGGGCGACGACGTTCTGCACGACGGGCTCGACCACATCGCGAACGACGGGTTCGACGACCGGGGCGACGACGGGCGGCGCCGACGAGACGACGGGTGTGACGGCCTGCACGACGGGTTCCGCGACGCGCGCGACGGGCTGGACGACCGTGTCGAGCACGGGCGCGACGATGTCGTCCACCGCCCGATCGACGGGATCGGTGACGGCTGAGACGATGCCCTGGAGTGGGCTGCTCTCGTCATCGGCGGCGTAGGTCGTGGGCGCGAACGCGAGAGAGAGCGCCGTCCAAGCGAAGGCGAGGCCGAGGCCGGTGCCGAGAATCGGCACCCAGCGCGGAGCGCGGCGGTGCTGTTCCATGACGAGCGATCACCTCCCCCGAGAGCGTCGTCATCGTTGGCACGGGACAACCCGTGCCTTCGGGTACTGCTTGGCGTAGAAACATACTCCTGTCGATCCGTCGTGTCTAGGTTTCCCCTGAGTTCATCATGAGCTTTCGCTGAGGCGGACTCGCCGGAGCGCTCGGGCCGACTTGACAAGGCGGTCGTTTTACACAAGTGAGTCCCCAGATGAACAACCTTCAAGTGAGACTTCAACTACGATCGCCATCCACAGGCTGGGGAAACTAAAAACCCCGATCACGAGGCTATTAATTGCGAAGTTTCCACGTATCCCCGGGCGTTTTCCACAGGACTTCTGCACAACCGTCGCGGCGTTTCCCGCATTCTCTCCACAGAGTTATCCACAGGCCGGTTTGCGGGTGTCGGACGCCCTCCATACCGTGTACTCCGGCTCGGTCACAGGCCAGGATGCGGGGGTGCGGATGTCGATCGCGGACATCTCTGACGACAGGCTCGGCGGACGGCGCGAACCCGATCGCACTCCGCCGCACGACATGCTCGCCGAGCAGAGCACGCTCGGCGGCATGCTGCTGTCGAAGGATGCCGTCGCCGACGTCATCGAGACCCTGCGAGGCACCGACTTCTACGTGCCGAAGCACGAGCTCATCTACGAGGCGCTGCTCTCGCTGTACTCCCACGGCGAGCCGACCGACGTCGTCGCCGTCACCGACGAGCTCATCAAGAACGGCGAACTGCAGCGGGCCGGCGGCGCCGACTACCTCCACACCCTCACCTCGATCGTTCCCACCGCGGCGAACGCCGGCTACTACGCGACGATCGTCAACGAGCGCGCGCTGCTGCGCCGCCTCGTCGAGGCTGGAACTCGCATCGTCCAGATGGGCTACAACGGTCAGGGCGACGCGGTCGACCTCGTCAACAATGCGCAGGCCGAGATCTACTCGGTGACCGGTGCCGAGAAGGCCGAAGACTACGTCCCGCTCGAAGTGGCCGTCACCGCGGCCATCGACGACATCGAGGCCGCGCGTGGCCGTGACGGTCAGATGACCGGCATCCCGACCGGCTTCTCGGGTCTCGACCAGCTGACCAACGGCCTGCATCCCGGTCAGATGATCGTCGTGGCGGCACGACCCGCCATGGGTAAGTCGACGCTCGCGCTCGACTTCGCCCGTGCGGCGGCGATCAAGAACAACTCGCCGACGATCTTCTTCTCGCTCGAGATGGGTCGCAGTGAGATCGCGATGCGCCTCATGAGCGCCGAGGGTGCCGTGCCGCTGCAGTCGATGCGTAAGGGAACGCTCGACTCGCGCGACTGGACCACGGTCGCTGCCACCCGCGGCCGCATCAACGATGCCCCCCTCTACATCGACGACAGCCCCAACATGACGCTCGTCGAGATCCGGGCGAAGTGCCGCCGGCTCAAGCAGCGCGTGGGGCTCAAGATGGTCGTGATCGACTATCTGCAGCTGATGACGAGCGGTAAGCGCGTCGAGTCGCGTCAGCAGGAGGTCTCGGAGTTCTCGCGCGCGCTGAAGCTGCTCGCGAAGGAGCTGCAGGTTCCCGTCATCGCACTGTCGCAGCTGAACCGTGGTGCCGAGCAGCGTGCCGATAAGAAACCCGCGATCAGCGACCTGCGTGAGTCGGGCTCGATCGAGCAGGACGCCGACATCGTCATCCTGCTGCACCGTGAAGCCGCGTACGAGAAGGACAGCCCTCGCGCCGGTGAGGCCGACCTGATCGTCGCGAAGCACCGTAACGGTCCGACCGACACGGTGACTGTGGCGTTCCAGGGCCACTTCTCGCGCTTCACGGACATGGCGGTCGGGATGGACTGAACGGTCAGCCGACGACCGTTATAGTCCAATGCGCGGAATCGCGCGCATCCCGCCGCGGCCCGTTGGGAGTCTGATGCCGTTCCGCAGTAAAGAGACGCTCGAGCGTTGGCTCGACGAGTTCCACGATCAGCGCGGAGCCGGTGAACTGATCCGTGTCCTCGTTCAGGACGGTTCCGAGGGATCCGATACCGGGCTCGTCGTCGTGCCGCTCGCGAACTCGTCCGTGTCGGTGTTCATGGAACCCATCGAGATCGGTGACGCGCGCTGGCGGATCACCATCGAGCCGCAACCCGACTTCACGATCCTGAGCAGCTTCCAGATGCACGCGCTGGCCGCCGAGTTCACTGTCGCAGCCGAGCTCTGTTCGTTCCTCGAGGCGAAATCGCTCGGTCACGAGGAAGACGACCTCGACGAGTCGTGACCGTCCGAACGCCTCACGTCCGCTGGCGCGAGCGCAGTCGGCTGGTACGGATGCTGCGCCTGTGGCGCACCCGCAACCCGACGACGTTCCGCGAGAAGGTGCGCTACAAGATGCTGCGCGACCGCCGTAGCCTCATCGTCACTTTCGCCGACAAGGCTGCCGTCCGTGATCATGTCGCTTCGCTCGTCGGCGAGCAGTACCTGCCCCGGGTGTACGCGATCGTCGACGACCCGCAGCGACTGCTGAACCTCGATTGGCCCGAGTCGTACGTCGTGAAGCCGACGCACGGCAGCGGTGCCGCACTCGTCGTCTCGCCGACCGCGCCGGCCGACGCCCGCCTCCCCGAGGCGCGCTGGGGGTGGGTCTACCGGCACGTGCGGCCGGAACAGGCGAACCCGCACGAGATCGCTGCGATCGCCGCGGGCTGGCTCGAGAAGCTCTACGGCCAGGGGCCGAACCGCGAGTGGGTCTACGGGCAGGTGCCGCGCCGCGTCATCGTCGAAGAGTTCTTGGTCGGTGGCGATGGCGGCGTCCCGGACGACTACAAGCTCTTCGTCTTCCACGGACGATGCCACTTCATCCAGGTCGACGGCGGACGCTTCGGCGCGCGCACGCAGGACTTCTTCCGACCCGATTGGACCCGCATCCCGATGAGCGGCGGCCCGCCCTGGGCTGATCCCGAGCGCTCGCGACCCGCGCATCTCGACGAGATGATCGACATCGCCGAGCGCCTCGGCGAGGGCACGGACTTCGTGCGCGTCGATCTGTACGACGTCGCCGGTCGCGTCGTGTTCGGCGAACTCACGAGCTTCCCGGCCGGCGGCGACAGCCCGTTCGAGCCGGAGTCGTACAACGCCGAGTTCGGACGACCCTGGACCGTGCCGCGGCGCTACCGCTGAGCGGTGCCCGCGACGCCGATACGCTCTCGACCATGACCGATCGTCTGCTGTATCTCGCGCGGACGTTGTCGCGCACCAAGCGCAAAGACTACGAGAACTACGTGCTCGGCGCCGTGTGGAACCGGCTCTCGGCCGAGACCCGCGCGCACATCAAGCCGGTGTCGCAGCAGACGGTCCGCGCGAGCGACGGAGGGCTCTTCTACCTCGACCTCTTCTTTCCCCAACTCAACATCGCCGTGGAATGCGATGAGCTGCATCATCTCCGTCAGAAGGCGGACGACACCCTGCGCGAGAGCAGCGTGCGTGCGACGTTGGATCCTGTGGAAGACCCCGATGTCTTCGCCACCATCACGGCCATCTCCGCCGACGCCGGCTGCCGAATTCTCCGCGTTCCGGTTCCGGAGGCGCCGAAGGCGGCCGGAAAGGGTCCGGCCGTATCCGCACCCGCCCACACGCTCAGCCTCGAGGCGTTCGAGAAGGCCATCGACGCGCAGGTGGCAGAGATCGAAGCCGCTTCGCGAGAGGCGCGCTCGCGAAGCGGCTTCGTGAGCTGGAACGAGCTGGACGCCCGCGATGAGCCGGAGCTCTTCTACCGCGAGCGCACGGAGTTCGCGGTGGAGGATGCCGTGGTGTTCTCGACCATCGGCGAGATCTGCAACGTTCTGCTCGGCGCCGGCTACTCTTCCGGCCTCACCCGCACCCGCGGCTACTTCACTCCGCGATCGCTCGCGGCGACGCGGCGGTCGTCGAACGATCTGTCCGATGTCAAGCTGTGGTGCCCCTCAGAGGTGCGTGTTTCCGGAGCCCGAGCCGCATGGGGCAACACCATCTCTCCCGACGGACAGGAGTTGCGGGAGCATGACCGGCGAAGTGACGCGGAGAGGGCGAAAGCCGGCCGCGCTGCGGCGGATCATCCGCGGATCACCTTCCTCAAGGTCAAAGACCCCGTCACCGGGCGCAGCGGCTACCGCTTCGTCGGACTCTTCCGGCCCCACTCCGTGGACGGCGCCGTGCGCGTCTACCGCCGATCCGAGACCCGCTTCCCCCTCATCGGAAGATGAGGGGCCGCTGCAGCCGCCGACGGCTCGGGCGTTCGCGCAGGTCGGCGATCGCCTCGTCGCTGACACGATCGGGGGCGTGATGCTCGTTCGTCACGCCCCGAGTATTCCGCTCGCGCCGCCGGATCGCAGACGCTTGTCAAGCCGCTACGGGTTTCGCGGTGCCGCGACCTAGCGTTCGCGGAATGAGCAAGACCGACATCCCCGCGCCCACCCGCCTTCGGCGGGGAATCGGCGGACCGCTGCTGTTCGCCTTCATCCTCGGTGACGTTCTGGGGGCGGGTGTGTACGCGCTCATGGGGGTGCTGTCGGAGCGCGTCGGCGGGATGCTGTGGGCACCGCTGCTCGCAGCCCTCGTGCTCGCGCTGCTCACGGCCGGGTCGTACGCCGAGCTGGTGACGAAGTACCCGCGCGCCGGCGGCGCCGCCGTCTTCGCCGAGCGGGCGTTCAAGAACAAGCTCGTGTCGTTCCTCGTCGGCTTCTGCATGCTGGCCGCGGGCGTCGTGAGCGCGGCGGGGCTGTCGATCGCCTTCGCCGGTCAGTATCTGCAGACGTTCGTCGAGGTTCCCGTGGTGCCGGTCGCCATCGTGTTCCTCGCCGTGCTCGCGGCGCTCAATGCCCGCGGCATCCGGGAGTCGATGGGCGCGAACTTCGTCATGACGGCCATCGAGGTGTCGGGGCTGGTGATCGTCGTCGTCGTGGTCGGTGTCCTCCTCGCCGGGGGCGGCGGGGACGTCTCGCGCGTGACCCAGGTGCCCGATGGCACCGGAGTCGCGACGGCGGTCCTCGCCGGAGCGATCATCGCGTACTACTCCTTCGTGGGCTTCGAGACGTCGGCGAACATGATCGAGGAGGTCAAGGAACCGTCGAGAATGTACCCCCGCGCGCTGTTCGCGGCCCTCGGCGCGGCGGGGCTCGTCTACGTGCTGGTCGGTCTCGCGAGCAGCATCGCGTTGCCGCCCGAAGAGCTGTCGAGTTCGAGCGGTCCCCTCCTCGCCGTCGTCGAGGCGAGCGGCGTCGCCGTCCCGTCGTGGCTGTTCAGCCTCATCGCCCTTATCGCGGTCGCCAACGGCGCATTGCTCACGATGATCATGGCGAGCCGTCTCACGTATGGGATGGCCGAGCAGGGGCTGCTGCCGCGCGTTCTGTCGCGGGTGCTGCCCGGGAGGCAGACGCCATGGGTGGCGATCCTCGCCACGACGCTCGTCGCGATGCTGCTGACGCTCGTCGGCGACCTCGCGCTGTTGGCCGAGACGGTCGTCCTGCTGCTGCTCTTCGTCTTCCTGAGCGCGAACATCTCCGTGCTCGTTCTGCGCCGTGACCGCGTCGAGCATGATCACTTCCGCGTATGGACGTTCGTTCCCGTGTTGGGCATCGCGTCGTGCCTGCTGCTGCTCAGCCAGCAGACGCTGCGGGTGTGGATCTTCGGCGCCATCCTCATCGCCGGCGGCATCGTGCTGTTCTTCGTGGCGCGCTGGGCGCGGGGTCGTGGCGAGCAGGAGAAGACATCGCCAAGATGATTCGTGGGCATATCTTTAGTAGGCTCATGATCTCCACGAGAAGGAGGACGTCAGCGTGATCGTGCTGTTCCTGGTTCTGTTCCTCGGGGGCATCTACCTGATGGGTGCCGCCTTCAACGTCGCCGAGTTACCCGGCCTCGTGTTCACCGGAGGGCTGCTCATCACCTCGGCCGCCGTCGCCATCCCGTTCCTGATCAGTGCAGTCGAGCATCGCGGCGAGAAGCGCAGCGGTACGAGCGCCGCGGACTGAGCCAGACACGCGCGCCGACGGCGACGTCGACGAGCCAGTGAGTCACGGGTTGTTCGACGTGACGACGACGATCATCGCCCCCACCAGGACGGCAGTGCCGAATGCGAGGGTCGTCCATACGGCCACGGACCGTGCGCGAGATTGACGTCGACTGCGAAGGCCCACGAGTGCGGCAGTAACCGACAGGCCGGCCCACCCCGCGAGGCCTGCAATCCCCATCGCGACGCCAACCGTTCGTTCGAGATCGTCGGAGTCAGAGAACTCTCGAAGGACGAAGCCGCCTTCCCAGTAGAGGCCCGCCAGGCCGAGCATGAGAAGTCCCGAAAGGCCCACCGCGGTCGCAGCCAGGGTGAGGACGATGCTTGCCGCGATACGCACGACCCCATCCTGACGCAACGGGTGCGTTCGCCTGCTCAGGCCGGATGCCGCTTCAGCAGCTTCGAGGCGACGATCATCGCGCCGCCGAGAACGGCGGGGATCCCGCCGCCCGGATGCACCGACGCGCCGACGCGCCACAGCCAGGGCGCGCGGAGGTCGTGCTGCGCGGGCTGATGCAGCGGACCGCTCATCCACAGCGGTCGCGACGCTCCGTAGAGGGCGCCGTGCGGTTCGCCGAATGTGCCGAAGTAACGCGGGTCGAGGACGGTCGTCTCGGTCATCCCGTCGGTGAGCGGCTCGTCGAGGCCCATGACGCGTGAGATGCGTTCGATCTCCCGCGTCACGAACGGGTGATCGAGCGAGTAGCCCTGTCCGTCGGCGGGGCTCGTCAGCAGGACGGCGAGCGTGCTGCGGTCGTTCGGGTAGATCTCGCCGGCGCGGTAATGGTTGACGAATGCCATCGTGTCGGCGGGCTCGTCGCCCGCCGCGAGACTGCGGTGCAGGGCATCGGGCTTCGTTGGGAGGATGACGCTGTGCGCGGCGATCCGCTCGGGCAGAGGCTTCTCGAGCACGCCGTAGATCGCGACGGCCGAGCACGACAGCGACGGTGAACCGGGAGCGAGCCGACGACGGCCGAGCAGCACGTCGAGCCGCGAGGCGTCGAGACCGCTCACGACGACATCCGCCTCGTGCACGCCGCGCTCGGTCGTGACCCGCCCGCGCTCGATGCGCGTGACGCGCTCACTGGTGCGGATCTCGACGCCCGCGGCATCCGCCAGTCGCTGCAACGCGATGACGATCTCGAACACGCCGCCGCGCGGCACCCACACCCCATCGGCGGCCATGACGGCGGGCATGCTCGCGTACAGCGCGGGAGTGCGGTCGGGAGAGACGCCGGCGTTGAGGGTGTGGATCGCGATGATCTCGCGCAGCCCCTCGGGCATCCAGGTGAGGCTGTCGAGGTAGGCGCGGGTGCTGAGGCGCCGGCCGTACACGGCGAGCAGCCGCCGCAGTGCAGGCAGCGACGAGCGATCGAGCGGGTCGGCGACGAGCAGCGCGGCCACGTCGCCCGCGAGGGGCGCATGCTCGTCGCTGAACCGCTTCCACGCGGGGTGCCAGGGATGCCCCTCCGGCACGGGCAGCGAGACCTCTTCGCCGCGGTAGTAGTAGCGGCCGACCTCATCGAGACGGACGAGGTCGAGGCCCGCGACATCCGCGCCCGTTCGCGATCCTGCGTCCAGACGGCGCAGCAACTCGTCCCAGACGGAGGGGAAGGTCACGAGCGACGGACCGGTGTCGATGCGCTCGCCGTCGAGCTCGATGCGCCGACTCTTGCCGCCGACCGTCTCGGCCGCTTCGAGCAGGGTCACCCGATGGCCGGCGTGGGCGAGAAGGGCGGATGCCGCGAGCCCGCCGAGGCCTGCGCCGACGACGACGATACGACTCATGGATAGATCCCGAGGAAGATGGCGGCGAGCAGCAGCCCGCTGGCGACCGATCCCGCGATGTACGGGAACGCGATGGACAGGGGATACAGCGTGCGGCCGGTGGCAGGCGTCGGACGCACCAGCATCCACACGACGAGTGTTCCCGCGAGAGCGAGGTTGACCAGGGCGACGGGCAGGCTGACGAGCGCGAACAGCACCGTCGAGACCAGCCACCACGCGCCACTCCACAGGGCCGTGCCGCGCGGACCGAGCAGGACAGCGGTGGTGGTGATGCCCGCCTCACGGTCTTCCTCGATGTCTTGCACGGCGTCGTAGGCGTGCTTCGCGACGCTCCAGGCGAGCAGCCCCACGACGGCCGGCCAGACCGGCGGTGCCTCGAGGGCGACCGGCAGGATCAGCAACGGCAGGCCGTAGGCGGCGTTGCTCAGCGAGTCGAGGAAGGGTCGCGCCTTGAATCGCAACGGCGGGGCGGAGTAGAAGACGAAGACACCCGCGTACAGCAGGATCAGCCCGACGGCGGCTACCGGCAGCGCGATGACGAAGTAGACGAGGAACGGGATGTTGGTGATCGCCACCGCCCACGCGATGAGCTTCACCTCGCGCGGATCGATACGCGCGCCCTCGATCGAGCCCTTTCGCGGGTTCAGCGCGTCGGTGTCCTGGTCGAAGATGTCGTTCACGCCGTAGATCAGCAGGTTGAACGGCAGTGTGAGCCAGATCAGGAGGGGGATGGCGGCGAGGTCGATCAGCTGGCCGGTCAGCCACATGCCGAGCGCGCCGGTGCCGATCGTGTTGATCCACAGGACGGGCCGCGAGATGTGGACGAGGCGCGCGATCGGCGTCATCCGAGATTCGTCCGGTCGAGGCGCTTCGTATCGTCGTTCACGCGGATGCTCACGCCTCACGGTACCTCAGCGATGATCGGCCACGGCGCCGCTGCTCTCGCTGCGGGGTCGGCGACGAAGAGCGGTCAGAACCAGTGCGCCGACAGCACCGATGCACGCCGCCACGATGAGCGGCGGCACGACGAGCTCGACAGCGGTCAGCGCCATGGCGAAGACTCCGATGCCGTAGTCGGCCATCTCGGCGGGGTAGGGCGCCAGCACGCGCGTGCCCGCGGCGGACGAGACGGCGGTGAAGAAGGCCGGTCCGATCCACAGCGCGGCCAGGCTCACGACGACGGCCGCGACGCGCCCGGCCGTGCGGAACCCGCACCACGCGATCACGGCGCCGACGAGAACGGCCGGCAGCCACCGGAGCAGCAGCAGGACAGCTGAGGTGACCGGGTCGTTCGCGAGCGACAGATAGCTCTGCAGCGGGAGCCCGATCCATCCGGGAACGGTGAGCGCCGCGAGCGACAGAGCGATCGCAGCGCCGGGGACCGGGGCACGCGCGGTGAGAAGCAGCACGAGCACGCTCATCAGGAGCGAGACGACCATGACGGCGATCACGGCCGCCGCGTACACGACGCGGCGGCTCGAATCCTCGAGCATCGACACCGTCACGACCGACGACTGCGCGATCGCGATGACCTGGATCACGGCCACCCCGAGCGTGAGCCAGCCTGTCGCTCGGCGGGAGCGGCGGTGGCGCAGGATGCGCGCTGCGAGGCCGGCGACGGCGCCGCCGACGACGAGCAGCGAGACGATCGTCGTGAGGTAGTACTGGCTGAACGGCAGCAGCGAGAACGGCGTCGTCAGGTCGGTCTGGTCTGCGGCGAGATTCTGCAGCGGCAGCCGCGCGCCGGTGATCAGCCAGGGCAGCAGACCCACGACCGCGCCCCCGGCCCCGACGAGAACCCAGGCGGCGCCGGACAGTGGCGGGCGGTCGATGCTGCTCATCCGCGCAGACTATCGAGACGCCGCCACGTCGCCCCGCCGGATGGCGTCAGCTCGGTCGCGGATCGCGGTGATCTCGTCGTCGTCGAGGCGCGCCAGGTTCTTCACCTGCAGCGCCATGCGGTGGTTCTCGGCGAGCGGCTCCTCGTGGCGGATGAGGTAGTCCCAGTAGAGAGTGGTGAAGGGGCAGGCATCCTCGCCGATCCGCTTCGCGGGGTCGAACGGGCAGGTCTTGCAGTAGGGGCTCATGCGATCGATGTACTTGCCGGTCGCTGCGTACGGCTTGCTGCCCATGAGCCCGCCGTCGGCGTACTGGCTCATGCCGAGCGTGTTCGGGAGCTCGGCCCACTCGACCGCATCGACGTAGACCGCGAGGTACCAGGCGTGCACTTCGCGCGGGTCGACGCCGAGCAGCATCGCGTAGAGCCCGGTGACCATGAGGCGCTGGATGTGGTGGGCGTACCCGTTCTCGAGCGTCGTGCCGATGGCATCCTTCAGGCACGCCATCGGGGTGTCGCCGGTCCAGTACCAGTCGGGTAGCGGCTCGAACGCCTCGAAAGCGTTCCGCTGGATGTAGCCGGGCATCTGCGTCCAGTAGATCCCGCGCACGTACTCGCGCCAGCCGAGGATCTGCCGGATGAACCCCTCGACCGCAGGCAGCGGCGCGTGCTGCCGCCGGTACGCCGCCTCGGCGGCTGCGACGACCTCGCGTGGATGCAGCAGCTTCAGGTTCATCGACGACGACAGGTGCGCGTGCCACAGCCAGGGTTCGCCCGGCCACATCGCGTCCTGAGCGTCGCCGAAGCCCGGCAGCCGCTCGTCGATGAAAAGGTCGAGCGCTTCGAGCGCCTGCGCGCGAGTGACCGGCCACGCGAACGTGTCGAGCGAGCCGGGGTGCTCGCCGAATTCTCTCTCGACCAGTGAGATCACCTCGCGCGTGATCTCGTCGGGCGGAAACGTCGCCCGGGGCCCTGCTTCGGGAACGCTCTGCGGTTGTCGGCGTCGTAGTTCCACTGCCCGCCGACGGGTTGCCCGCGGTTGGTCATCAGGATGCCGTGCCGCTTTCGCATCTCGCGGTAGAAGTACTCCATTCGAAGGGTCGCCCGGCCTTCGGCGTGTTCGGCGAACTCGGCGATGGTCGAGAAGAAGTGCCGGTCGATGCGGATGTCGAGAGGGATGCCGGCGGCTCCCGCCGTCTGCTTCAGCGCCTCGCGCACGCGCCACTCGCCGGGCTCGGTCACCACGAGCGTCTCGGGCTTCAGTTTCGTCAGGTCGGCGGCGAGCTGATCGGCGAACGTCCCTCTGTTGCCCCGGTCGTCGAGTCGGGCGTAGTGCACCGTGTGCCCGGCGTCGTGCTGGTCGGCGGCGAAGTGGCGCATCGCCGCGAGGAACACCGCGGTGCGGGGCTTCGAGCTCCAGACATGCGTGGACTCCTCGGCGACCTCCGCCATCCAGACGGCATCCTGCGCGGGGTCGAAGTCGTCGAAGGCGCTCGCGTCGGGGTCGAGCTGGTCGCCCAGGACGATCACGAGGTTTCGGAGCACGGTGTCAGCGTAGGAAGGGCCTCGGGTGCGGCCTATCGGTTGTGCGTGAGGCGGGCCTGCGCTAGTTGCGTGCTTCGCCGAGCAGTCCGCCGAGGTACCGGGCGATCTCGCCCGGCCCGGATGCGTGAGCCGAGGCCTCGACGTCGGGGTTGTAGTTCGTGTTCGTGTTGAGGTCGTAGGTGACGAGTCGCCCGTCGATCGTCTCGACGAACTCGATCCCGGCGATGCGGATGTCGACGGCGCGGAGGAAGTCGCGGTGCTGCGCGACCAGCGGGTGGTCGGCGGTGATCTCGCCGCGCAGCGCGAAGGGCGGATAGGCCGGGGCGGCGTCCGTGCCCGCGGCGGGGTCGACGACGCACGCATCGGCGGGGCAGAGCTCGAAGCTGCCCGCGCTCGTGTCAACGCGCACGGCGTAGACGAACTCGCCGCCGACGTATTCGGCGCGGGTGACGAACGGCTCACGGGCGAACAGGAACTCCTGGATGAGCGTGATGCCGTCGGGGGATGCCTCGAACTCGGGGCCGTCGACCCAGGCGTCGAACTCGTCGTGGGAGTCCCAGCGGCGGACGCCGAGACCCTTGCCGCCCTGGTTGTGCTTGCTGATGAACGGCACCGGGAACTCGCGTGCGCGCTCCTTCAGGTCACCGGTGCCGAAGACGGCGACGGTGCGCGGGACGTCGATGCCGCTCGACCGCAGGGCGGCGTGCTGGGCGACCTTGCTGACCTCGAACTCGAGGACGTGGCTGCCGCCGACCACGGGGCGGCCCCACGACTCGAGCCAGCGCAGCACTGCGCGGCCGTACTCCTTCGACTGCGCGTGATCGCGGGTGTGCGCCGATGCCGACAGCCGCGACCAGAAGACCCCCTGCGGCGGCTCGGCCGACAGGTCGATCGAGCCGTCGGTGAGCAGCCACTGCTCGGCGGGGACGTCCGCGGCGGCGAACGCGGCCGCGAAGGGCGCCCACCACTCGGGGTTCTCGTGGATCACGTACACCTTCGGCGACAACGACATCCCGCCAGGCTAAGCCGGAGAGGCGGGCCCGGGCGCACCCGGCGTCTGCCAACAGCGCGCGTCCACGCCCGGAACGCGCGCAGACTGGACGCATGCCCCGAGCTGCCGCCGCCGCGACCCCGCCGCCGAAGACGTGTGCGTCGTGCGGGCGCGAGATGCAGTGGCGTGCGAAGTGGGCAAAGAACTGGGACGAGGTCCGCTACTGCTCGGATGCCTGCCGCCGTCGCGGCATCCGTCCCGTCGACGCGCAGCTGAGCGAGAAGATCCTGGAGCTGCTGAGCGCCCGCTCGGCGGACGCGACGATCTGTCCGTCCGAGGCCGCGCGCGCCGTCGGCGGCGAGGAGTGGCGCGACCTGATGGAGCCTGCGCGTCGCGCCGCGCGGCGGCTCGTCGCCGACGGCGAGGTCGAGATCACGCAGCGCGGCATCGTGGTGGACCCATCGACGGCGAAGGGACCGATCCGCATCCGTCGCGCCCGCTGACGCCGGCGCCCGCGCGAGGTCAGGCGCTCGCGCTCGCGCGCGCCGCCCACACGTCCAGTGCCGAGGCTCGGGCGGCTTCTGCTGCTCCGGCTACGGCGCCGACCACGACGACGTCGGCGCCGAGATCGGATGCCACGAGCTCTGGCGCCGGCAGGTCGAGGTCGGTCGGGAGGAACCGGCGCGCGGCGGCGACGACTTCTTCGACGCCCGCGGAGATGCCACCCGAGACGACGACGCGCTGGGGGTCGAACATGCTCCCGAGCACGCTCACGATGCGGGCGAGCGTCATTCCGACGCGTTCGGCGATGCGAAGGGCGTCGGCGTCGCCGCGCGCGGCGAGCTCGAGCACGGCGCGGGCATCAAGATCGGCGGATGCGAGGGCCGAGAGCGGGCTCTCGGGCGAGAGCTCGCCGCCCGCGGCGGCTTCCCTCGCCCAATGAACGGCGCGAGTTCCGAGCCCCTCCGCGTTCCCGACCCCCTCGACGTGGTCGAAGGCGACCATCTCGCCCACCCCGCCGTGTCGTCCCCGCAGCAGGTTGCCGTCGACGACGACACCCGCCCCGAGGCGCGTCCCCGCGAGCAGGGCGATGAAGTCGCGGCACTCGGCCGCGGCGCCGACGGAGCCCTCGGCGACGGCGGCGAGCGAGGCGTCGTTGTCGACTCGCACGATCGGCGCCCACGACAGTTCGTCGACGAGCCCCGGGTTCATGCGCGCCCAGAACCCGCGGGGGTGCTCAGGCGAGTGTCCTTCGCCATCGACGGGTGCCGGCACGCCGACGCACACGGCGAGCACATCGCCACGCGTTCGCCCGGCGGCGTCGAGTGCCGCGTCGATGACGGCGATGATCCGCCGGGCGCGGGTTGCGGCATCGTCGCCGTCGAGCGCGAGAGTCGCGCGCTGCGTGGCGAGGCTGCGCGAGCGGAGGTCTGTCACGGTCGCGGTGAGGTGCACATGCCCGGCATCCACGCCGACCAGCACGGCAGCATCGTCGCGGAGCGCGAACCGGCGGGCGGGGCGTCCCTTGCGGTAGTCGCCCGCGAGGCGTGCGTTGGGGAGCTCTCGCAGCAGCCCGAGCTCGTCGAGGGCCTCGAGTGCGTCGATCGTCGTCGAGCGGGTCAGCCCGGTCGCGGCGATGACGTCGGTCGCGGTGAACTCCGCCGAGGTCCAGGCGAAGGCGAGGACCGCGTCGTGGCTCGCGGGGCGCGCGGCCACCGTCGTCATCGTCGTCGTCGACATGCGTGTTGACCTTTCTGATCCGGCCCTGCCATACTGCCGTTCAGTAATTGATTTGGCGAGTAAATTTACTCGGCGACGATTCGAGCCGCAATGAGGCGATCGGAGGAAACAGGTGACGGAGCCGGTGTGGAACAGGGCGAGACGGTCGAGGCGCATCGTCGCGTCGGCGGCGGTGGCCGCGCTCGCCGCGACGCTGCTCGTGGGGTGCTCAGCGGACGGGCGGGAGACGATCCGCTTCACCTTCAGCAAGCGTGAGGCGCTGTCGTTCATGCAGGACGTGGTCTCGCAGTACAACGCCTCGCAAGACCGCGTCCGCGTCGAGATGGACACCTCGGGAGTGGATGTCGTCTCCGCCAGCTTCGTCCGGGGCAATCCTCCCGACATCATGCTGGCCAACTACAACTACGAGGTTGCCCGATTCGTTCAGCGATGCGCGCTGACGGATCTCGCCGGCACCGACGCCGCCGCGAGCACCCGCGAAGACTTGCAGCCGCTCATGGACCAGTACGGCACGTGCCCCGGACGCACGAGCGCCCTGCCCTACTCGGTCATGGCGTCGTCGGTCATCTACAACACCGCGATCTTCGACGAACTCGGCCTAGAGGTCCCGACGACGTGGAGCGAGCTCATTGCGGTGTGCGACGCGCTGCAGGCGGCGGGGGTCACCCCGTTCTACGCGACCTTCAAGGACGACTGGACCATCGGTCAGGGCTGGTACGACTACGCCGTGGGCGGCTCGGTCGACGTCCTCGACTTCTTCGACCGGCTCGCGACGGAGGGCGCGGATGTCGGTCCCGAGTCCTCCACGTCGTTCGAGAAGGACTTCGCCGAGCCCGCAGAACGGATGCTGCAGCTGACCGGTGCCTACGTCAACCGCGACGCCGCGAGCCGCGGCTACGGCGACGGCAACCTGGCCTTCGCCCAGGGCGAGGCGGCGATGTACCTGCAGGGACCGTGGGCCTTCAGCGAGATCGCGAAGACCGCCCCCGACCTCGATCTCGGTACCTTCCCGCTGCCGATGACCGACGACCCGGCCGACCGCGCAGTGCGGGTGAACATGGACCTCGCGGCGATGATCCCCGAGGGGTCGCGTCATCAGGACGCCGCCCGTGACTTCCTCGAATATCTCTTCCGCCCCGAGATCATCGAGGCCTACAACGCCTCGCAGCTCGGCTTCAGCCCGACGACGGATGCCGCACCGCCCGACGATCCGCGCATCGCGGGGATGGAGGAGTTCTACGACGCCGGGCGCGTCTACCAGGGTCCCTCGGTGCTGGTGCCGAAGACCATCCCCGTCTTCGGGTATGCGCAGGCGATGGTCTTCGGCGACAGCCCGGCATCCGTCCTCCGCACGATGGACACCGACTGGGCGCGACTGGCCTTCCGCCAGCCCGCGCTGACGAACGAGGCGGAGAGCGCGCGATGACCGCGACGACGAGTTCCACGACGACGATCCTCACCGGCGGTGACCGGCGCGCCCGCCGGAGCCACCGCCGGGTCGAGCCGATCTACTACGTGTTCCTGCTGCCCAGCCTGGTGCTGTTCACGCTCGCGATCACGGTGCCCGGCCTCATCGGCATCTTCTTCAGCCTCACCGACTCGATCGGGATCGGGGAGTGGCGCTTCGTCGGCCTGACGAACTACATCGCGCTCTTCAGCGACCCGGCGATCCTGCAGAGCTACCTGTTCACCGCGGGCTTCGCGATCGCGACGGTCATCGTCGTGAACGTCATCGCGTTCCTGCTCGCTGTCGGCCTGACCGCGCGCATCCGATTCAAGACGGGCCTGCGCACGATTTTCGTCATCCCGATGGTGATCTCGGGCATCATCATCGCCTACGTCTTCAACTTCCTGTTCTCGAACTCGCTGCCCGCCGCGGGCACATCGCTCGGGCTTCCCTGGCTCGAGACGAGCCTCCTGGCGAACCCCGACCTCGCGTGGGTGGCGATCGTCATCGTGACGGCCTGGCAGGCGATCCCCGGCACGCTCCTCATCTACATCGCCGGGCTGCTGTCGGTTCCGGGTGACGTCTACGAGGCGGCAGATCTCGATGGCGCGTCGAAGACGCAGCAGCTGCTGCGCATCACGGTGCCGCTCGTCGCGGGATACGTCGTCATCAACGTCATCCTCGGGTTCAAGGGCTTCCTCAACGCCTACGACATCATCGTCGGCCTGACCAACGGGGGACCGGGCACCGCGACCCGCAGCGTCGCGATGACGATCATCGCGGGCTTCAACGGCGGTGACTACGCCTATCAGATGGCCAACGCGACCATCTTCTTCGTCGTCGCCGTGCTCATCTCGCTGCTCCAGCTCTCGCTCACGCGTGGAAGGAACTCGTTCTGATGTCCACTTCTCAGCCCGCGCTCGCGTTCGAGCAGGCGGATGCCGTCACCGTCGGCGCCCGCCGTCGCGCCCGTCCGTCCCGCGTGGCCCGCACCGGGAAGGGCGAGCGCATCAGCTGGTCCACGACCGTCATCCTGATCCTCTGCGCCGTCACGGTGCTGCTGCCGCTGTATGTCACCGTCTCGATGGCGTTCAAGACGACCGGTCAGGCGGTCGACGGCAACGCGTTCTCGTTGCCGGCGCCCTTCAGCATCGACGGATTCGTGCAGGCGTGGAACCTGACCAGATTCCCGGTCGGGGCCGCGATCTCGTTCTTCGTCACCGCCGGCACGGTCGTTGCGACCATCATCCTCGCCGCTTTCGCGTCGTACGCGATCGTCCGGAACTGGGATCGCCGACTGTTCCGCTACTCGTTCTTCTACCTGCTGGCGGCGATGTTCATCCCGTTCCCGGTGGTGGCTCTGCCGCAGATCCAGCTGACCGGTCGTCTCGGCCTCGACAACCCGGTCGGCGTGGTGCTGCTGGCGACGATGTTCCAGCTCAGCTTCAGCGTGCTGCTGTTCACCGCGTTCCTGCGCTCGATCCCCATCGAGCTCGAGGAGAGCGCGCGCATCGACGGCGCGTCGACGTGGCAGACCTTCTGGAAGCTGATCTTCCCGCTGCTCGCGCCCATGAGCGCGACGGTCGGCATCTTCGCCTTCCTCTACGCCTGGAACGACTTCATGCTGCCGTCGCTGATCATCTCGGACCCCGCCATGCAGACCCTGCCGGTGCGGCAGAACCTGTTCCAGACCCAATTCAGCAACAACTACAACGTCTCCTTCGCCTCGTACCTCATGGCGATGGCGCCCGCGATCCTGGCGTACCTGTTCACGCAGCGCTGGGTGATGGAGGGCGTCACCCAGGGTGCGGTCAAGGGCTGACCACGCGAACCCCATGAAAGGACACATCTCCGTGACAACCTCGCTAGACCTCGCCGCCGGCCCCGACGCCGACACCGTCCTCGGTGATGAGTCCGCCCCGTGGTGGCGGCAGGGGGTGGTCTATCAGATCTATCCCCGGAGCTTCTCCGACGCCAACGGCGACGGGTTGGGCGACCTCCCCGGCATCACGGCGCGCGTCGACTACCTGGCGGAGCTCGGGGTGGATGCCGTCTGGCTCAGCCCGTTCTACCCCTCCGAGCTCGCCGACGGTGGCTACGACGTCGCGGACTATCGCAACGTGGATCCGAGGCTCGGAACGCTCGAGGACTTCGACGCGATGCTCGCGGCGCTGCACGAGCGCGGCATCCGTGTCGTCGTGGACATCGTGCCGAACCACACCTCGGACCAGCACGTCTGGTTCCAGGAAGCGCTCGCTGCAGGCCGGGGATCCGCCGCGCGTGAGCGCTACATCTTCCGAGAGGGCACGGGCCCGGAAGGTGCCGAGCCGCCGACCGACTGGCTGTCGGTGTTCGGCGGATCGGCCTGGGAACGCGTCTCGGACGGGCAGTGGTACCTCCACAACTTCGCCCGCGAGCAGCCCGATCTGAACTGGGACCACCCCGAGGTGCGGGCCGACTTCGTCCAAACGCTGCGATTCTGGTCCGACCGCGGCGTCGACGGGTTCCGCATCGACGTGGCGCACATGCTCACGAAAGACCTCACCGAACCGCTTCCCTCGCGTGCTGAGCTCGACCTCATCCCGCGCGACGGCAACCACCCGCTGATCGACCGGGATGACGTCCACGAGGTGTACGCCGAGTGGCGCGCCGTCTTCGACTCGTACGACCCGCCCCGCACCGCGGTCGCGGAAGCGTGGGTCGACCCGGCGCGCATCCACCTGTACGCGCGCCCGGAGAGCCTCGGCCAGGCATTCAACTTCGATCTGCTCGAAGCCGACTTCGACGCGGCGGCCTTCCGCCGGATCATCACGGACAATCTCGCTCTCGCCCGTCAATCGGGATCGTCGAGCACGTGGGTGCTGTCGAACCACGACGTCGTCCGGCACGCCACAAGGTACGGGCTGAAGACGCCGACCGCGGAGACGAGCATGCCCTCGCGGCATGGCGGGCAGTGGCTCATCGACGGCGGCGACGAGGCGGGCCTCGACCGTGAGCGCGGGCTGCGCCGAGCCACGGCCGCGACGATGTTCATCCTCGGCCTGCCGGGGTCGACTTACATCTACCAGGGCGAAGAGCTCGGACTGCACGAGGTCGCTGACATTTCGGCATCCGATCGTCAGGACCCGACCTTCTTCCGCACCGAGGGTGCCGAGATCGGACGCGACGGATGCCGTGTGCCGTTGCCCTGGACGACGACCGACCCGTCGTTCGGGTTCGGCGACGGCGGTTCTCACCTGCCGCAGCCCGCCTGGTTCGCCGAGCATGCCGTCGCGGCTCTCGACGGCGCACCCTCGTCGACGCTCAATCTGTACCGGAAGGCACTACGGCTGCGATCCCTCCTCCAAACAGGGGAGGAGCTGACGTGGATCGAGACGGGCCGTCCCGACGTGCTGCACGTCGAGCGACCCAACGGATGGCAGGTCGTGACGACATTCGGCGCGGAGCCGTACCCGGTGCCGGCGGGGGAGATAGCGCTCGCGACGCAGCCCCTCGTCGACGGGTGGCTCCCCGGCGAGGCGACCGTCTGGCTCGCGCCGGGCGGAGCCGATCAGGTGCACGCCTGACATCGCCTATCCCAGATCGGAGTTGCGCGATATCATCGCTTTATGGCGATGAATGAAGCTCTCGAGGGTCGTGTCCCCGTCGAGCTCGACGCGCGCGCGACCGAGGTCTACGCACACCTCTTCCAGGCGCTCGCCGACCCGACCCGGCTCGCCGTGCTGCAGCATCTGTCGTACGGCGAGCACCGGGTGCGCGATCTCGTCGAGCACGTGGGGCTCGCACAGTCGACCGTGAGCAAGCACGTCGCCTTCCTGCTCGAGTGCGGGCTCGTCTCGGTGCGGCCCGACGGGCGATCGTCCTGGTACGCCCTGGCCGAGCCCGAGGCGACCGCGCGACTCATCAACGCGGCGGAGGCGTTGCTGGGCGCGACGGGGACGAGCGCGACGCTGTGCGGGCACCTCCGGCGGCCCCGCTCCGTCGCCCCCGAGGCCGAGGCCAGCTGATGGGCGCCGGACACGACCACGGCCCCGTGGACGCGGCCCAGGCGGGACAGCCCGCCGACTTCCGGATGAAGCTCTGGATCGCCTTCGGGATCACGGCGGCGATCGTCGTGACCCAGGCAGTGGGGTCGATCGTCACAGGCAGCCTCGCCCTGCTCACCGACACCGCCCATGCCCTCACCGATGCCTCGGGCCTGCTCGTCGCGCTCGTGGCCGCGAACCTCATGATGCGACCGGCCAACGCCCGCCGGACCTGGGGCTTCCGCCGCATCGAGGTGATCGCCGCCTTCGCCCAGGCAGCGCTGCTGCTCGTCGTGGGCGTGTACGCCGCGATCGAAGGCATCCGTCGCCTGTTCGAGCCGCCGGAGGTTCCCGCGCTCGAGCTTCTCGTCTTCGGCGTGGTCGGGCTCGTGGCCAACATCGTCGCGATCGCGGTGCTCTCGTCGAGCCGTGGCGCGAACTTCAACATGCGCGCGGCCTTCCTCGAGGTGCTCAACGACGCCCTCGGGTCCGTCGGGGTCATCGTCGCGGCGATCGTCATCGCGACGACCGGCTTCGCCCAGGCGGATGCCGTCGCCGGCCTGTTCATCGCCGCCCTCATCGTGCCCCGCGCGGTCAAGCTCATGCGCGAGACGGCGTCGGTGCTGATGGAGTTCACGCCGCAGGGGCTCGACCTCGACGACGTCCGTGCACACATCCTGCGCCTGGACCACGTGACCGACGTGCATGATCTGCATGCCTCCACGGTCGCGTCGGGGCTTCCGACCATCACGGCGCACGTCGTCGTCGAGGACCGGTGCTTCACCGACGGCCATGCGGCCGAGGTGCTGCAAGAGGTGCGCTCGTGCGTCGCGGAGCATTTCGAGGTATCGGTGCTGCACTCGACGTTCCAGATCGAGAACGAGCGTATCCGCGACGAGGAGCCCGATTCGGTCCGGCACGACTGACGCCGGGCGCGGGGCCTCAGTCGTGCGCGTCCAGCACGGTCCGCGCCAGCCGGGTCGAGCCGGCGACGGCAGCCGGCATCGCGACGACGGCCCCGAGCGGAACAAGAAAGCACAGCTGCGTGGCGATGCCGAAGCCCAGGAACCGGGCGCGGTGTACTCGACGCAGCCGCCGACGGTCGGCGGCTCGGATGCCGCGGGCCGACAGGGCGCGCGAGGTCAGCTCATCCGCGAGAAGCCAGCCGGTGAGCGACACCGCCGTGACCGACCCCAGTACGCCGCCGACGACGGGGATCAGGCCGACGAGCGCCGCGATGGCGGCCGCGAGCAGACCGCGGGCGATGAGCCCGATCGCATCGCCGACCGAGCGCCAGAACCCGCTCTCGCTGTCGGGTACCGGCCCGCCGAGGTCGGCCTCCGCGGCCCGCCAGATGCGGTCGTAGAACGGCTCGCCCACCATGAGGGTCAGCGCCGTGAACGATACCGCGACGAGCACGATCGCGCCGCCCAGGAGCGCTGTGCCTGCGGCGATCCTCACGAGCGTGGCCCACAGCCCCGGCCAGGCGTCGGCGAACGGGGTGAGGGAGTCGACGATCCCCGGCAGGAACGCGCCGAGCGCGATGAGTCCGCCGAGGAGGACGAGGCCGACGATCGCGGCGGGGATGAGGCCGAGCGCCATGACCCCGGGGCGGCGCGACCAGAAGCCGAACCCGCGAGCGAGATCTGCGGCACCGCGGAGGAACAGGCGAGCGGGAGCGTCGGGCATGTTCACATCCTGCCTTCGTCGGTGGCACGCGCGTGTCAGGGGCACAACCACAGATCGCGCGCCGACGCCAGGGGTTGTTCGGATCCGGGGCGAGCCGCTGAAGTGATGCGATGACCAACGACACCAGTGCGCCGATCGCTGACGATCGCCCCGGGCTGAAACGGGCCATCGGGACCCCCCTCCTGTTCGCGTTCATCGTCGGCGACACCCTCGGCGCCGGCATCTACACCCTCGTCGGGACCATGGCGACCGATGTCGGCGGTGTGATCTGGCTGCCGCTGCTGATCGCGCTCGTCGTCGCTCTGCTCACGGCGGGAACGTATGCGGAGCTGATCACGAAGTACCCGCACGCGGGCGGGGCGGCTCGTTACGTCGACAAGGCGTTCGGCATCCCGTTCCTGTCGTTCCTCGTCGGCTTCCTCATGATGGCGTCGGGCATCACGACGGCCGCCGCGCTCGCCAACGCGTTCGCCGGCGATTACTTCGCCGCCCTGTTCGACATCCCGCCGATCCCCGTCGCGATCGCCTTCATCGCCGTCCTCACCCTCATCAATCTCCGCGGTGTGCGTGAGTCGCTCGCGACGAACTTCGTGGCGTCGATCATCGAGGTGTCGGGCCTCGTCATCGTCATCTTCGTCGCGGCGATGGTCTTCGCGGGCGGCGGCGGCGAGCCGGCACGGATCTTCGAGTTCGCCCCGGACGTGGCCCCGCTGCAGGGGGCGTTCGCGGCATCCATCGTCGCCTTCTTCTCGTTCCTCGGCTTCGAGGCGGCGGCCAACATGGCCGAAGAGGTGAAGAACCCGTCGAAGTCATACCCCCGGGCGCTCTTCGGCGCCATCATCACCGCGGCGGTCGTCTACCTGCTCATCGCGATCGGGGCCGTCATCGTCGTGCCCCCTGCCGAGCTCGCCGAGTCGACCGGGCCGCTGCTGGACGTCGTGACCGCGAGCGGCTTCGCGATCCCGCCGTGGCTGTTCAGCCTCATCGCCCTCGTGGCCATCGCCAACGGGGCCCTGCTGTTCATGGTGATGGCCAGCCGCGTGGGTTACGGTCTCGCCGAATCGGGGCTCCTGCCCCACGCCTTCGGCCGCGTGCTGTCGAAGCGTCGCACGCCGTGGGTCTCGATCCTCGTCGTCGCGGGCGCCACGATGCTCCTCACGGTGCTCGGTGACATCGGAACACTCGCGGAGACGACGGTGCTGCTGCTTCTGCTCGTCTTCTTGTCGGCGAACGTCAGCGTCCTGGTGCTGAAGAAGGACAAAGTCGAGCACAAGCACTTCTCGGTGCCGCGGGTCGTGCCCGTGCTCGCGATCATCGCCAGCATCGTGCTGCTCACGCAGCAGACCGGGCCGGTGTGGCTCGGCACCGCCGGCTACATCGTCGTCGGCACGATCCTGTTCTTCATCGCACGCGCGGGGCGCCGCCGGTCGGACCGCAAGGCTCAGGCCGGGCCCTGATAGCCGAGGCCCGAGCTGATGCGGTCGGCGGTCTCGACGACCGTGCGGCCCAGCTCCGCGCCGCGCGCCTCGAGATCGATCGCCGTGAGCGGCCCGGAGATGGAGACGGCCGCGACGATCTTCCCGCTGCGGTCGAGGATCGGCGCTGCGGTCGAGGCCCGTCCGAGCACGAACTCCTCGACCTCGATCGCGTAGCCGCGTCTCGCGGTCAGCGCGACCTCGCGGTCGAGCGCTTCGTGCGTCGTGATGGTCGCCTCGGTGAAGCCGGGCAGCTCCGGCAACAGCCGTAGGCGCTTCTCGCGATTCGTGCCGATGAGCGTGGCCTTGCCGATGCTGGTCGCATGCAGCGGCACGCGCTGCCCCATCAGCGTGTGCGACTTCGGTGACAGCGGCCCTTCGAAGTTGCAGAGGTAGACCAGCTCCGCGCCGCGAAGGAGGGCGATGTTGACGCCGAGACCGATTTCGCCGGCGAGGCTCTGCGCGATCTGACGGCCGACTCGGTGCACCCGGTTCTGATTGATCGCAATGCCCGCGAGGGTCATGAGCTCGGCGCCGAGGAAGTACAGCGCCGTCTGCGGATCGCGTTCGACCAGCCCGCCGGCCTCGAGAGTCGCGAGCAGACGGGACGCGGTCGACTGACCGATCCCGGCTTCGCGCGCGACATCGCTCACGCGCATGGGCTCGCCCCCCGAGAAGGTCTCGAGAACCGTGATCGCCTTCTCGACGCTCTGATTGGCGCCCTTCTCCGCAGCCATGCTTCCTCGCTTTCGCCGCCGACGTCCGTCACCCCATTATGCACCTAGTGCATGACGGTTGCGCACTGTGCGCACGTCGTGCACTCTGAGTTCGGCGACGCGGATAGTCGCTACCCCGGGAGTCGCAGACGACGGCCCGGACGACGAAACGAAGGACGACGATGACCTCTTCGAGCGTGACCGCTCACGAGAGCCCCGGGCGGGGCCGACTCGGCTCGCGGCTGAGCGAGCGCACCTTCCTGGTCTTCCTGCTGCTGCCCGGGTTCGTGCTGCTCTGCGCGATCGTGCTCTACCCGCTGCTGCGGTCGCTCGTCTCGGCGTTCTTCGACGAGAACCTGCTCTATCCGGGCATGGAGTTCGTGGGGCTCGAGAACCTGTCCGCCGTCCTTGCGGATGACTTCGGTCGGCTCGTCTGGCAGACCCTCATCTTCACCGTGGGCGCGACCATCGCCCCGTTCCTGATCGGGCTCGCGCTCGCGCTCGTGCTGAACCAGCGCTTCCCGGGCCAGCGCATCTTGCGGGGCGCCTTCCTCATCCCGTGGCTGATTCCCGGGGTCGTCGTCTCGTTCCTCTGGATGTGGATCTTCGACGCCAACTACGGTGTGCTCAACGGCATCCTCATGAGCCTCGGCGCCATCGACAGCCCGGTCGCCTGGCTCTTCCAGACCGACACCGCTCGCGGCGCCCTCATCATCGCGAAGACGTGGAACACGTTCCCCTGGGTGATGGTCATGCTGCTGGCAGCGCTGCAGACGGTGCCCGGCGAGTTGCACGAGGCGGCCTCGATGGACGGAGCCGGCGTCGTCCGCCGCTTCTTCGCCGTCACGTGGCCGCACATCCGCGGTGTCGCAGCTCTGGTCGTGCTGCTCGAGTTCATCTGGAACTTCCAGCACTTCGACACGATCTTCGTGCTGACCGGCGGCGGCCCCGCCGGCACCACCAGCACCTTCGCGACCGAGGTGTACGACACCGCCTTCCGCGGCTACGACCTCGGTCACGCCGGCGCGCTCGGCATCGTCTGGATGGCGCTGCTGACGGTGCTCGTCGTGGTCTACGTGTGGCTCTCCGAGCGTGGCGAGAAGGAAGGCTCCCGATGAGCACCATCACCCCCGTCCCCGTGCCCGCGGCAACGGCCGCGGCGGCCCCCGAGCCCCCGCGGCCGACCCGACGCCGACGCACCCGCATCCGCTGGGGCATGTGGACCGCGCTCGCGGTGATCGTCCTCTTCGGCTTCGCTCCCGTGTACTGGCTCCTCGTGACGTCGCTCACCCCGAGCGACCGCGTGTTCGCCTTCCCGCCGGCCATCTTCCCCACACAGGTGACGTTCGAGCACTACGCGGCGGTCTTCGGCAACGAGCAGATCTTCGGCTACCTCCGCAACAGCGTGATCGTGTCGGTCGTGACCGCCGTGCTGTCGGTCGTGGTGTCGATGTACATGGGATACGCCTTCTCGAAGTACCGCTTCGCGGGCCGCAAGTCGCTGATGTACTTCGTGCTGTCGAGCCAGATGTTCCCGCAGGCGCTGCTGCTCGTCACGCTCTACCTCGTCTTCGCGCAGTTCGGTCTCCTGAACACCTACCTCGCGCTGATCCTGTCGTTCACGACGTTCACGCTGCCGCTGTGCGTCTGGATGCTGAAGGGCTTCTTCGACGCGCTCCCCGACGACCTCATCGAGGCCGCGCGCATCGACGGTGCCGGTCCGTGGCGCATCTTCCACTCGGTCGTGTTCCCGCTGGCGGCCCCCGGTCTCGTCGCGGCCGGGCTGTTCGCCTTCGTCCGCGGGTGGAACGACTTCATCTTCGCGCTCACCCTCGCCGGGCCCGATCGGCAGACGCTGCCGCCCGGCCTCGTGAACACCTTCATCTCCGAGGCCAGCACCTCGTGGCCCGCGCTCATGGCGGCATCCCTCGTGGTGTCGGTGCCCGTCTGCGTCGCGTTCATCCTGCTTCAGCGCTTCCTCGTCGGCGGCATCACCGCCGGCGCGGTCAAGGGCTGACCCACCCACCCGATTCGAAGGAGAATTCATGGTCCAGGACATCTCGCGGCGCACGCTGCTGCGGTACTCGGTGTTCGGCATCGGCGGCGCCGCCGTGCTCGGGCTCGCCGGTTGCGCCCCGGGAGGCTCCGGTGCGCCGGCCGCGACGCCGGGCGGCGGCACCGCCACCGACTTCACGTTCTCGTCGTGGAGCCTGTCGGAGGAAGCGGCGAAGCCGGCGATCGAGTCGGCCCTGACGAGCTTCCGGCAGGCCGAGGGCATCGGGATCGACACGGTCGCCTACCCGTACAACGACTACCTCAACCAGCTGACGCTGCAGGTGCGGGGTGGCCAGTTCGCCGGTGCCGCGCAGCTCGACGTCGCCTGGCTGTCGGCGCTCGCCGCGCTCGGGAAGCTCACCGACCTGTCCGCGTTCACGCAGGGCAAGGGGTACACCGACGCCGCACTGGGGGCGGGCAAGTCGGACGGCAAGCAGCTCGGACTGCCCTGGACGATCGGCGCCGTCGGCCTCATCGGCAACGCCGAGCTGTTCGACCGTGCCGGGGCGTCGCTCACCCCCGCCACGATCGAGGAGTTCGAGGATGGCCTGCGTGCGCTCAAGGGGATCGGGGTGATCCCCTACGCGGCGAGCACGAAGGCCGCGCAGCTCAAGGACATCGTCGTGTGGATGCAGACCTTCGGTTCGCCGATCGTCGACGGCGACGAGTCGGCGATCGGAGACGAAGCGTCGATCAAGGCCGTCGAGTGGTACAAGAAGCTCTACGACGAGGGGCTCATCGCGCCCGACGTCGACCGGGCCGCCGCCCGCACCCTCTTCGCTCAGGGTGCGACCGCGCTCTACGACGATGCGCCCGTGGGCAAGTCGGCCGTGCTCTCGCAGTCGCCCGACGCCTCGCTCAGCGACAAGATGATCCCGATCGCGCGGCCGGTTCTCAAAGCCGGTCAGACCCCGCAGCACGTCCTCTGGGGACACCTCGTCGTCGTCGTCGACGGCGAGGGGGCGCAGACGGCGGCTGACTTCGCGTCGTGGCTGACCAGCGACACCGCGCAGAGCGAGACGTACTTCACGGCGCTGGGCCTGCCGCCGACGACGGATGCCGCGCTGTCGTCGGACGCGGTCACCTCGAACGCCTTCGTCGAGGCATTCACGTCGTCGATCACGGCGACGGCGAAGCCCAGCCCGCTGTGGAAGTACCCCGCCTACGGGCAGATGGAGACCGCGATCGCCGAACAGGTGCAGGCGGTCCTCATCGGCCAGGCGCAGCCCGCCGCGGCGATGAAGAGCGCGGGGGAGGCGATCTCCCGCCTGCTCTGAGCCCGCCCGGGCCCGCGTCCGTCTCACCGCTCGATCAGACCGCCATCCGACCGGCGGGAGCCGTCTCGCTCCCGCCGGTGATCCCCCTGCCCTGAAGGAACCATGCGCACTCAGAACATCGAATCCGACATCACCGTCGTCGGCGGCGGCCTTGCCGGCGTCTGCGCGGCGATCAGCGCCGCGCGGCTGGGGAAGCGGGTGGCGCTCATCGGCAACCGGCCGGTGCTGGGCGGCAACTCGTCGTCGGAGGTGCGGGTCTGGGTCGTCGGCGCGACGTCGCACGGCATCCAGCGGTTCGCCCGCGAGAGCGGCGTGATCGGTGAGCTCTACGTCGAGAACCAGTACCGCAACCCGGAGGGCAACCCGATCATCTGGGACGAGGTCGTGCTCGACGCGGTGCGGGCGGAGCCCAACATCCGGTTGTTCCTCAACACGGATGTGCGCGAGATCGACACCGACGACGTCGACGGCGAGCGGGTCGTGACGGCCGTGCACGGGTGGACGATGGGGTCGGAGATCGCCACGACGTTCCGGAGCCCGTATGTCCTCGACTGCACCGGCGACGGGCTCATCGGGTACCTGGCCGGCGCCGAGTTCCGGATCGGACGCGAGTCCCGCGACGAGTTCGGCGAGGCGTGGGCGCCTGAGACGGCCGACGACGAGCTCCTCGGCTCGACGATCCTCTTCTACACGAAGGATGTGGGGCGACCGGTCGACTTCGTCGCGCCGGACTCGGCGAAGGACATCACGACCACCCCGATCCCGACGTCGCGGATCCTGCGGTCCGGCGACTCGGGTGCGCATTACTGGTGGATCGAATGGGGCGGCCACCTCGACACCGTGCACGACAACGAGGCGATCCGCGATGAGCTGCGCTCCGTCATCTTCGGCATCTGGGACTACATCAAGAACTCGGGCCGCTTCGACGCCGACACCCTCGATCTCGAATGGGTCGGCACGATCCCGGGCAAGCGCGAGTACCGCCGATTCATCGGCGACCACGTGCTGACCCAGAACGACATCCTCGATCAGGTCGACCACCACGACGACGTCGCGTTCGGCGGCTGGTCGATCGACCTGCACCCGGTCGAGGGCATGTACGCCACCGAGGCCGGGGCTCACCAGCGGTACTCGAACGGCATCTACGGCATCCCGTTCCGCAGCTACTACTCGCGCAACGTCGCGAACCTGCTGGTAGCGGGTCGTGACATCTCGGCGAGCCATGTCGCGTTCGGCTCGACCCGTGTCATGGCCACATGCGGCGCGGGCGGCGAAGCGGCGGGAACCGGAGCCGCCCTCGCGCTCGACCTCGGGGTGCGTCCGCGCGCGCTGGCGGCCGACCACGCCGACGCGTTGCGCCAGGTGCTCCTGCGCCAGGACGCCTCGGTGTTCGGCGTGCGCAACACCGATCCGGCCGACCTGGCGCGGCAGGCCCGCGTATCGGCGTCATCGGTGGCGACCACGCTCGACCCTGTCGAACTCGTGCCGGATGCCGCTGTCGCCGAGCAACCGCTCGACTCCGACCTGGGGGTGCTCGTCCCGGTGGACCCGCGGCTCGACGGCGTCGACGTCCTGCTGAAGGTGACCCGCGGCACCACCCTCACCGCCGCCCTGTGGACCACCGGGCGTCGGCAGAACGCGGTTCCCATCGACGAACGGATGCGGGTCTCGGTCGACGTGAGGGCAGCCGCCGACCCGCAGTGGGTGCGGCTGCCGCTCGTGTGGACCCCGGCTGAGCCCGAGAACGTCGTCGTGGTCCTGGGCGCCGATCCCGATGTGAGCGTCGTGCTCGCCGAGGCACAGGTGCCGGGAGTGCTGACCCTGCCGCACCGACCTCAGGCCGACGGTGATCAGAACGTCGCCGTCGACGAGTCCGAGAGCGTCATCGCGTGGCCGGCGATCCCGATGCGAGGGCGCACGCCGCGCGTGCGCCTGCATCCCCAGACATCGGCCTTCGCGGCCCAGCAGGCGGTCGGCGGCTATCAGCGGTTCTTCGGCGGTCCGAACCTGTGGATGTCGCGCCCCGACGACGCGGCGCCGCATCTCGCCCTCGCGTGGGACGTCGAGCAGTCGATCACGGCCGTGCGCCTGGTGTTCGATGACGACACCGACGTCGAGCTCAACACGCTGCATCACCACCGCACGCCCAACCGCGTGTTCCCCGAGCTGGTTCGCGACTACGTCGTGGAGACCTGCGGCGCCGACGGTGTCTGGGTCGAACGGGTCAGCGTGACGGCGAACCGCCGACGACAGCGTGTGCACGATGTCGAGGTCGACGGGGTCACGGGCCTGCGGGTGCGGGTGACGGCCACGAACGGTGCCGCGCAGGCGCGGATCGTGTCGCTGCGCGTGATGTGAACACCGAACACCCCGACGAAAGGTACGACATGAAGAATCGATGGAGATTCTCGCTCGCTGTGATCGGAGCCGTCGCGCTCGCGATACCGGCTCTGCCCGCGGTCGCCGCTCCGGCGCCGCCCGCGACGATCGAGGAGGCGTTCGATGAGCTGACTCCCGACTGGCTGCCCGCAGCCGGAACGTGGGAGGCGGCGGACGGCGTCGCGAGAGTCGTGCAGCCGGGGTCGTCGCGCGGATCGATCCTCGCGCTGACCGGCCGCGGCCTCGCCGAAGCGGCGACGGCGACGGTGACCTTCGCCTCTGCGGGCGGGGGAGCCAGCGCGTGGGCGGGCTTCACGGTGCGTCGCACCGGAACAGCCGACGACTACACGCAGTCCGGTTACACCGTCTTCGTGCGCAACAGCGGAGAGCTGGCGGTCATCCGCGCAGCCGGTGACGGGCAGGTCGCCGTGCTCGGCACCGCGCAGACCGACGCCCGCCCCGGCGCCGGCCCGGTGACAGTCACGGCGTCGCTCGACGGTGAGCGGATGCGGGTGGGTCTCGGTGGCGCCGGGGAGGTGACGACGCTGATCGAGGTCACAGACGCCACCTTCTCGGGCAGTGGGTTCGCGCTCGCGGCGCACCGCGACGTCCGGATGTCGGTCGACGCCGTGCAGCTGTCGGGCGTCATCGATCGCGCCGAGCCGGTGCCGACCGACTGCGTCGGATGGTCGGGTTCACCGGCGACGGATGCGGGTCGCGGCGAGGTGCTCGTCAGCGACGCGCGCATCGAGGCGGTGTCGGCGCGCATCGCGGCGGGTGAGCAGCCGCAGACGTCTGCGTACGCGCGTCTGCTCACGGCCGCCGACGCGGGTCTCGAGCGAACACCTGCTCCTCCCACGACTTTCTTCGTGCCGTTCTTCTACAACGATCCGACCGCGCACCGTGCGGCGCGGGACGGGCTGCAGAACGACGCGAACACCGCCTACGAGCTCGCATTGGCGTATCGCCTGTCGGGTGATGCCCGCTACGGCGCGCACGCCGCGCAGTTCATCGATGCCTGGACCACGACGGTCGAATGCGTGCGTACCCGGGAGGACTCCGCGCTCGCCTTCAGCTACCACTTCCCGGCCTTCGTCCACGCCGCGGAGCTGCTGCGCGGCACTTCCGTGTGGAGTGCGGCATCCGAGGCCGTGTTCGCCGGCTTCCTGCGTGAGACGGCGACACCGGTCGCTGCGTCGATCCTGCATCGCACGAACAACTGGGGCAGCTGGGCCCTCGAGACGACGACCGCCGTCGCGGCCTACCTCGACGACGAGGCGGGGCTCGACGCTGCGAGCGCGCGCGCCGTCGAGCTGCTCGATCACCAGATCGACGAGAACGGGCACCTTCCGGAAGAGGTCGATCGGAACAACGGCGTCGGCGATTACGGCATCTGGTACACGCACTTCTCTCTGCTGCCGCTCTTCCTCGTCGCCGAGACGCTGTCGGCGCACGCTTACGACGTGCACGATCACGTGAACGCTAACGGGCGCGGGCTCGCGGATGCCGCAGATGCCGCGACGAGATGGGTCGCCGACCCGGCATCCTTCCCCTACTACACGGGCGACCCGGCGAAGCTCGCGAACGTGCGCACGATCGATTACCTGCGTGACGCGGGGATCACGGCGCACAGCATGAGCTACTTCGAGCTGGCGCAGAACCACTTCCCGACCGACGAGCGCGCAGCGCTGCTGGCCGAGGAAGGGCCCATGACGACGATCCATTCGGCGCCGTACCTGAGCCTCACCCACGGTGGACTCGCCGACATCACGGCGGCTCCCGGCGAAGGTGAGCCCGGCGGGGGCGAGCCAGGCGCGGGAGAACCGGGAGGGGGAACCCCCGGCGGCACGGATTCGCCGGGAGGCTCGTCGGGAGGCTCGTCGGGCACCGGTCCGGCCGGGGCGCCGGGCGGTAGCTCGGATGCCCGGGCGGTCGGCTCGCTCGCGGCATCCGGTGGTGAGGTCTCGCTCGCGCCGCTGGCGCTCGCCGCAGGGCTGAGCCTCGGCGGCCTGCTCCTCATCGTCGCCCGGGTGCGCCGGCGAGCGGTCACGGCGCGGGGCTGAGCCGGTCTGCCGCGGTCCCGCATGCAAGGGATCGCGGCAGACGCGCCGTGCATCCCGGTACCGGTCAGAGGGTGAGCAGCACCTTCGTCGCGCGGCGTTCGTCCATGGCTCGATAGCCCTCGGCGGCGTCGTCGAGGGGGAGCGTCAGGTCGAACACGGCTCCGGGGTCGATCGTCCCCGACATGATGAGCTCGATCAGCTCGGGCAGGTACTGCCGCACCGGGGCGGGGCCGCCGTGGAGGTGCACGCCGGATCCGAACAGCTCGGCGCCCGGCAGCTCGACGTCGTGCGAGACCCCGACGTAGCCGACGTGACCGCCGGCGCGGGTGGAGCGGATCGCCTGCATCATCGATTCCTGCGTGCCGACCGCTTCGATGACCGAGTGCGCGCCCAGGCCGTCGGTGAGCTCCTTGATGCGAGCGACGCCGTCGGCGCCGCGCTCCTCGACGATGTCGGTCGCGCCGAAGCGGCGGGCGAGCGCCTGGCGGTCGGCGTGCCGCGACATCGCGATGATGCGCTCGGCCCCGAGATGCTTGGCCGACAGGATGCCGAGGAGGCCGACCGCTCCGTCGCCGACGACCGCGACCGTCTTGCCAGGGCCGGCCTGAGCGGCGACGGCGGCGAACCAGCCGGTGCCGAGCACGTCGGATGCCGCCAGCAGGCCACGGATCTGGTCGTCGGTGGGCTGGCCCGGGACGACGACGAGCGTGCCGTCGGCGAGGGGAACGCGCAGGCGCTCGGCCTGTGAGCCGAGACGGCCCATCGGCACGCGGTCGACGCAGTGCGACTGGTAGCCGTCGCGGCAGATCTCGCAGGTGTTGTCGGAGGCGATGAACGAGCCGACGACGAAGTCGCCGACGGAAAGGCCGCTGACGTCGTCGCCGATCTGCTCCACGACGCCGACGTACTCGTGGCCCATCGGGATGGGACGCTTGATGGGGTCTTCGCCGCGATAGGGCCACAGGTCGGAGCCGCAGATGCAGGCCGCGGCCACCCGGATGACGGCATCCGTGGGCTTCTCGATCGTCGGGTCGTCGCGTTCCTCGACGCGGACGTCGCCGGGGGCGTGCATGATGACTCCGCGCATGGTGGCTGTCCTTCCGTAGCGGTCCTCCCATTCCACCTCATGCGACGGCTGCCGGGGTGCTTCTGGCTTCCGGTGCGGCATGCTGGCATGATGCGGGCGCTCGCGGTGGTGGAACGGCACCAAGCGGCGATGTTCCTGGTGGCGCTGGTCGTGGGCGGGGTCGCGGGACTCGCGATGCCGAGCTTCGGTGAGGCGATCGAGCCGGCGCTCACCCCCGTGCTGGGCGTCCTGCTGTTCCTCACGTTCCTCTCGATCCCGCTCGCCGGGCTGCGGGAGGCTGTGCGTGACGCGCGGTTCATCGGCGCGGTGATGGTCGCGAACTTCGTCGCCGTGCCGGTGGCCGTGTGGCTGCTGTCGCGGTTCGTCGCCCATGACGCCGCGCTCCTGCTGGGCGTGCTGCTGGTGCTGTTGACGCCCTGCGTCGACTACGTCATCGTCTTCGCCGGCCTCGCTGGAGGATCGCGTGAGCGGCTGCTGGCGGCGACGCCGCTGCTCATGATCGCGCAGCTGCTGCTTCTGCCCGCGTACGTGTGGGTGATGGCCGGGGGTGAGGCTGTCGCGGTGATCGATCCGCGCCCGTTCGCCGAAGCGTTCGTCCTGCTCATCGTCGTTCCGCTTGTGCTCGCTACCGTCGCGCAGGCGGCAGCGCGCCGTTCGCCACGCGTCGGGTCGGTGTCGTCCGGGCTGCTGCGTGCCATGGTGCCGGTGATGATGCTGACGCTGTTCGTCGCGGTCGCCTCGCAGACGGCCGCGGTCGGGGATGCGATGGTGTCGCTGGCGCCCGTGGTGCCGATCTTCGTCGCGTTCGTGCCGTGCGCAGTGGTGGTGGGAATCGTCGCGAGCCGTCTGGCCGGACTCGACGTCTCGCGCCGGCGAGCGGTGGTCTTCAGCGCTGCGACGCGCAACTCGCTCGTCGTCCTGCCGCTCGCGCTCGCGCTCCCGGCGCAGTTCGCGCTGACTCCGCTCGTGGTGGTCACGCAGACGCTCGTCGAGCTCGTCGCGATGGTCGTGCTGGTCGCGGTCGTGCCCCGGCTCATGCCCGACCGCGGCGCGCAAAGGTCAGGGTCGGCGGGGTGAGACCCCGCCCGGAGCGGCGCCCGCCGCCGGTGCCGTCGTCGTGTCCACGCGAGCGGTGAGCGAGACGACGTATCCGGATGTCGCGTCGCCGGTGACGGTGGCCAGCTGGAGGGCGCCTGCATCGTCGCCGAACACGTTGTCGGAGGCGAGCGACACTTGCGCAAGGTTGCGCGCGGAACCGCTGTAGGCGGGGAGCGCGTAGACGGTGCTGCAGACGTTCTCGGGAAGGGCGACCTGTGACGTCGCGATGGCATTCGCGGCGTCGGTCATCGCCGCCGCGTCCGGGTAGACCTCGAAGTGGATGTGCGGCCACCGGCCCGGATAGCAGGCGGGAATGATCGAGGTGAAGGTGACGACGCCGGACGCGTCGGTGACCTGCACCCCTCGCAGGTAGGTCTCGTTCTCGATCCCGGTCGAGTACATCGAGTACCCGCCAGCGGCGTCGCAATGCCATACGTAGACGGCAGCCCCGGCGAACGGCACATCACCTCGGGCGGTGTCGAGGATCGTGAGCCGGAGGGTCATCGGCACGCCGTCCGCGGTTGCGCCGCCCTCCAGGGACGATCGGATGTCGCTGCGGACGATGCCGGACCGCTCGAGGACGTCGGGCCCGTTCGAGCCGTCGCCGGGGTAGGGGCCCGGCGGTCTCGTCAGGGATCTCGCCGGCGGGCAGGCCCGCGTTCGCGACGGCTGTCGCGGACGGTGTCGCGGTGGGTGTCGCGGTGGGTGTCGCCGTGGGCGATGCGGCGGGCGAGACCGTCGCCGTGGGAGTGCAGGCCGCGAGAGCCGCGGCGCCCAAGCCGATGCCGGCGAGGCTCAGCATGGAACGCCGGGTCATCAGCGTGCGGATGTCGAACGCGGCGCCCTGATCGACGACTTCGTCGTCGGCGCGGTCGAGCAGGCGGCCCTCGTAGGCCGGCCCCGCGGGCGTGCGGTCGGGTTCGGGGATGCGGCTCACGTCTGACTCCTCGGTTGGTTGTGCACCGAGCATCGCCCGCCAGCCCATCCGTAACGTTGGACGAGCCTATGCGCCGGATATGAGACCCGCGCGAGACGGGCGCGCCGTCAGAAGGGTGGTCTCTCCGGTGGTCCACCCGAGTCGATGGTGAAGCACACCGCGGGTATCGGCACGTCTTCGCGGTACACCCGGCCGAGGGGTGAGGTCCATTCGAGGACCCCACCGCCGAGCTGTCTGACCTTCCATTTCGTGAACTGCTTCATCGAGTGGTGTCGCTGACACAGGTGGGCGAGGTTGAAGATGTGGGTGTGCCCGCCGAGGGCGTAGTCGATGGTGTGATCCAGTTCGCACCGGATCGCGGCCCGCCGACATCCGGGGAACCGGCAGTGCTGATCCCGCGCCATCAGGAGCTTCTTCATCGACGAGGTCGGCCGGTAGGTGTCGATCTCAATCGGGGTCCTGGTGACGGGGTCGATGAACAACCGATCCCACTCGGACACCTGCCCGGCGAGCTGCCGCACCGTGTCGGCATCGACGAGCCCGGCCCCAACGGCTTCGGCGGGGTTCTGGTCACGCCCCATCAACGTCTCCGCCGTGACGGCGACCTGCACGCGTGCCCGGATCGCCCCGAGCCCACCGGCCCGGTCGGTCCCGTAGGTCGGGTCGACCACCGGCGCCCCGCCGAGGACGAGGTCGCCCAGAATGTCCGCGCGCAGCTGGTCCATGGTGCGCGTATCGGCGGACTCGCCGGCCCCCGCGGCATCCGCCGCCGAGCTCTCCGCGGCATCCGCCCCGCCCGCCCCGGCGCCCTCAACCCGGGCGTCCTTCACGGACTGCCCCATCTGCGTCAGTCGGTCGAGCATCCCCGCGGCAATGACCGTCGGAAGGTTGGCGACGAGGTGCGACATCCCGTCCGTCCCGTGGAATACCCGCACGCACCGTTCGGCGGCGGCAGCCTTGTGTCGCTCGGTGAAGTTCTGCGGGTGCAGCCGGGCCGCGAGAGCTTCGAGCGCACCCCGCACCCGGGACGGCACATCTCGTTCGCACACCCCGATCGCCGCATCCGCGAACGATTCCCGCACCTCATCCGGCACCCCGGCACCGACCCGCACGACCACATCGACGTGTCCGCGTTCGATCCGCCGCGCAACCCACGCGTCGAACACGGCGGGGTAGCCGTCGATGACGGTCATCGCGTGGTCGATCTCGCCCTGCAACCGGCGGTCGGTGAGTCGCGTCATCGCGGCGGCTTCGGCTGCCACCGACCGCAACTCCATGTCCGACGCCATGCCTCGCACCCCGTCGCGGCGCGCCTCATGCAACGCCGATCGACCCAGCCCTGCCAACGCCCGCATCCGCGCGACATCCCCGACGTGGAAGAGGTCGAGCGCCTCAGCGAAACCCGCGAAAGCCGCAGCGTGCGGCGCCCCGCCCGAGGCACCCTCGCCTGCGAGCTCGCGATCGCCGTTCGATGTCATGTTCCCATAATGGCAGCAACCCCGGACGTCGTCATCGAATATATATCCGTCTGTGTAGAAGTCATCGAATACGCGAATTGTGCAGGAAACGCCCAACCCGCCGACGACAGAAACCACGAAAGGACGGCACGCCGCGCCGAGACACCGTGCTGTCAAGAGGATGCATCCCGGCAGCCGCCGCAGGCACGATCGCGCCATGAGCGACGACGACGATCAGACCCGGCGGGAGTTCCGGGATGCGGTGAACATGAGTCCTGCCGAGCTCGAGAAGTGGCTCGACACCGACGAGTCGAAAGAGGTCGGGCAGAAGGAGGGCGGAGGCGAGTCGACGGGTCACCGGTCGGGCCGCCGCATCGTCGACATCCTGCGCACCAACAAAGGCGATCTGACCGAGTCCGACGTCTCTCACATGCGCAGAGTCGTCGGCTATGTCAACCGGCACCTCGCGCAGCGCCCCTCCGGTGACATCACCGAGACGGCCTGGCGCTATTCGCTCATGAACTGGGGTCACGACCCCGCGAAGAAATGACGGCCCCGCTGGGCGGGAGAATGGAACAGTGAGCATCCCCGCATCCTCCGGTCTGACCGAGCTGCCCGAACCGCGATTCGTCCTCGTCGGCGAAGACGGCCATCGCATCGCCACCTACTCGTGGGGGGAGGATGAACTTCCGACCGTGGTCGTCGTCCACGGATTCGCGTCGAACACGAAGGACAACTGGGTCTCGACCGGCTGGGTGCGAGACCTGCAGCGTGCCGGGTTCCGCGTCCTCGGTCTCGACCAGCGCGGTCACGGGGCGAGCGACAAGCCGCATCGCGCGTCCGACTACGACCTCCATCAGCTCGCCTCCGACGTCGAGGCGGTGCTCGACACCTACCTCGTCGACACGGCGATGTACGTCGGGTACTCGCTGGGTGCGCGCGTGGGCTGGGAGGTGCTGAAGGACTTCTCGGCGCGCATCACCCGCGGTGTGCTGGGTGGCGTGCCCGACGGCATCCCGCTCGCCCGCCTCGACATCGACCAGGTGCGGGCGCTCGTCGAGAACGGCACCGAGGTGACCGATCCGGTCACGCAGAACTACGTTCGACTGACCGAACGGGTTCCGGGCAACGACCTGCGGGCGTTGCTGGCGATCGCCGGCGGCATGCGCGCCTCGGGCACCGCCGACCCCGACCCCGCCAACGCGCCGGAGCAGCCTGTGCTGTTCGCGACAGGATCGCGCGACGCGATCATCGAGGGATCGAAAGCCCTCGCCGCCGCGACGCCGCAGGGACGATTCGTCGAGATCCCCGACCGGCATCACTTCAATGCGCCGGGGTCGCGGGTGTTCCGACAGACCGCGATCGAGTTCCTCACCGAAGAATGACGCGGCGCCGGCCGCGGAGTCATGACGACGCGCGCCGGTAGGCGTCGCCCAGCCAGCGGTCGTAGGCGAGCCATGGGTCGGATGCCGCTGCCCGCAGCGTCTCGATGTGCTCGGTCAACGGGTCAGTGAGCGTGAACCACTCACCGCCCTCTCGCAGGGCCGCGAACTCGCGGTGCCGCTGCTGTTCGAGCGGCCGGCCGCCGCGCTCGAGCGCAAGGAGCTCGTCGTGCCGGATCGCGGCCAGCCGCTGACGCGGCCGCTCGCTCGTGCCGATCTTCACGCGCGCGCCGAATCGCAGGTAGTAGACGACGGGGACGACCGGTCGGGGTAGATCGGCGTCGAACGCGTCGCCCAGGCGCCACCCGCAACGCCGACACAGCCAATGCCCCGTGTCGGCGTCGACCCCGCCCGCCCGCCCGCCGCAGACGCGGCACGGGGACGGCATCTCGGATATCGGCGAGGCGGGCACGACTCCAGGATCGCGCCCGCCTCCGACATCCGGTCGGGTCAGACCGTGACGACGATCTTGCCGCGCGTGTGTCCCTCTTCGAGACGGGCATACGCCGCGGCGGCGTCGTCAAGCGGGAAGGTCTCGGCGACCTCGACCCGCAGCGAACCGTCGGCGGCGAGACGCGCGAGCTCGGCGAGCTGCGCGGCATCCGGGCGCACCCAGATGTAGTTGCCGCCGAACTCGGATGCCGCCCGCGGGTCGGCGATCGACGTCACGACCCCGCCGTCGCGCAGCAGGTCGTTCGTGGAGTCGAGTGAGCTCCCGCCTGCGAAGTCGAGCACGACGTCGACGCCCTCGGGGGCGATCTCACGCACTCGGTCGGCGAGGCCGTCGCCGTAGACCACGGGCTCGGCGCCGAGCCCGCGAAGGTAGTCGTGGTTGCGCTCCGACGCGGTGCCGATGACGCGCGCCCCGCGCAGTCGTGCGAGCTGGACACCGAACGAGCCGACGCCCCCGGCCGCGCCGTGGATGAGTACCGTCGATCCCTCGCCGACCGCCGAACGTTCGATGGCCTGCAGCGCGGTCAGGCCGGTGAGGGGGATGGCGGCGGCGGCGGCGAAGTCGAGACCGTCCGGCTTGCGCGTGGCCGTGCGCACGGGAACCGCCATGTATTCGGCGACCGAGCCGCCGCTGACGACGTCGGCGCGGGCGTAGGCGAGCACCGGGTCGCCGACCTGGAACTCGGGGGTGTCGAGACCGACCTTCTCGACGACGCCAGCGACATCCCAGCCGGGAACGGCGGGCAGCTGAACGTCGAGGAGCCCCTGCAAGTAGCCCTCGCGCACCTTGTAGTCGACGGGGTTCAGGCCCGCGGCCACCACGCGCACCACGAGGGTGTCGGGTCCGATGTGGGGCATCTCCCGCTCGGTGATCTCGAAGCGGTCGTTGCCGCCGAACTCGTTGTACGTCAGTGCCTTCATGTGTCGAGCCAACGTCGGCGCGTGCGGCGGGATTCCCGACAGGATGCGGCGGGGATGCCGCCGACGGGCGGCCTCCCGGGTCGGACGCGTAGAATCAGGGGGATCCCGTTCTGAATCGCGAGAGTCCGCCGTGTCTGCTGCATCCGCCGCCCGCACCTTCGAGGTGCGGCATGTCCAGCTCGCGCGCGCCCTTTTCGCGGCCGTCGCGGCGGTGATGATCACCTTCTCGCCCGATCACTCGGCGACCGTCGGGATGTCGGTCTTCAGCGGTTTCGCGACGGCGACCGCGATCGTGTTCTTCGTCGGAGCCTGGTTGACGAGTCCCGCGGGCCGCCGCGCGCTGCCGATCGTCCTCGGCGTCATCACCCTGATCGCCGCGATCCTCGCCGGCGTGCCGCCTTTGCGGACGACGGTCGGTTTCTTCGTCGTCGTCATCTCGTGGGCTGCGCTCACGGGGGTGATCGAGCTGATCGGCGGCATCCGCGGTCGCCGTTCCGGTGCCCCGGTCGCGCGCGACGAGGTGCTCATCGGCGCGGTCACGCTCCTGCTGGTCGCCGGCCTGCTGCTGGTCAACCCGGCCTACCGGCTCGACTACGTCATCGAGGAGGCCGGAGCCTTCACGCTCACCGGCATCACGATCGGGGTCGGGCTGTTCGGCGGCTACGCCGCGGTCGTGGCCGTCTTCCTCGGAATCGCCGGCTTCTCGCCGCGGCGCGAGGAGCTCGCGCCGGCGGCATCCGTTCCGTCATCCCCCTCGTCCGATCCGGAGGTCGCATCGTGAGCGGCGAACACCCCACCCGCCGCGAGATCATGCGTCCGGTCCAGCTGCTGGGCCTCGCGTTCGTCGCGGCGATCTTCTCGGGTGTCATCACCCTGGTCTCGATGGGGGCGTTCCAGTCGATCCCGCGCGAAGACGTCGAACGCGCCGTCGTGGTGGCCCTGGTCGTCGCGGGCATCGCCTTCATCGCGACGCTCGTGATCATCGCGCTACTGATGCTCGCCGTCGACCCCGCGCAGGTGAGCAAGCGCGTCGACCGGCCCGTGCTGTACCCCGACGAGTCCGAGACGCCCGACGACCCGGCGTCCGGCTCGTCACCCTCGTCGCCCCAGCGCTGAGATACCGCCCAGCGCTGGGGTATCGCCCAGCGCGTACCGTTCACGCGAGAACGCACCGCCCCGCGAGCATTCTCGACGGGGCGGTGCGTTTTCGGTGCGGCGCGTTGACGACGAGGCCTCAGGGCAGGCGTGACACCAGGTCGTCGGCGAGGCCGGCGTAGGTCGCGGGCGTCAGTGCCAGCAGGCGCTCCTTGGCGGCATCACCGATGTCGAGCCCACGGACGAACTCGGCGAGCTCGGATCCGCCGACGCGGCGGCCACGGGTGAGGTCCTTCAGCAGCGCATACGGATCGGTGATCTGCGAGCGACCGGCCGCGATCTCGGCGCGGACGACGGTCTGGATCGCCTCGGCGAGCACCTCCCAGTTCGCGTCGAGATCTTTCAGGAGCACGTCGCGCGACAGCGAGATCTCGGTCAGCCCGCGCTGCAGGTTGTCGAGGGCGAGCAGCGAGTGACCGAAGGCGACGCCGATGTTGCGCTGCGTCGTCGAGTCGGTCAGGTCGCGCTGCATCCGGCTCGTGACGAGCGTCTGCGCGAGGGTCGAGAACAGGCCGCCCGAGATCTCGAGGTTCGCCTCGGCGTTCTCGAAGCGGATCGGATTGATCTTGTGCGGCATCGTCGACGACCCGGTCGCGCCGGCGACGGGGATCTGCGCGAAGAAGCCGAGCGAGATGTAGGTCCAGACATCCGTGGCGAGGTTGTGCAGGATGCCGCCGGCGTGCCGGACGCGGTCGTAGAGCTCGACCTGCCAGTCGTGCGACTCGATCTGGGTGGTCAGGATGTTGAAGTCGATGCCGAGGCCCTCGATGAACGAGCGCGAGAGCTCGGGCCAGTCGACGTCGGGCTCCGCCGCGAGGTGCGCGGACCAGGTGCCGGTGGCGCCCGAGAACTTCGCGAGGTACTCGCCGCCCTCGATCTGCTTGGCGACGCGGGCGAGACGCCAGGCGAACACGGCGATCTCCTTGCCCATCGTCGAAGGGGTCGCGGGCTGACCGTGCGTGCGCGAGAGCATCGTGGCGTCGCGGTGCTCGCGGGCGAGGTCGCCGAGCGCGTCGATCACTGCCTGCAGCTTCGGCAGCCAGACGTTCTCGACGGCACGCTTGACCGTGAGGGCGTAGGAGGCGGAGTTGATGTCCTCGCTCGTGCAGGCGAAGTGGGTCAGTTCGGCGATCGCGTCGAGGCCGAGGGCCGACAGGCGATCGCGAACGAGATACTCGACGGCCTTCACATCGTGGCGTGTGACCGCCTCCTTCGCCGCGAGCCAGTCGATCTCGGTCTGGCCGAAGTCGCGGTACAGCCCGCGCAGCTGCGTCTTGTGCTCATCCGAGAGAGGCGAGCTGCCGAACAGGCTCCGGTCGGTGAGGGCGATGATCCACTCGACCTCCACCTCGACCCGCGCGCGGTTCAGACCGGCTTCGGAGAGGTAGTCGGCGAGGGAGCCGACGGCGGCGGCGTAGCGACCGTCGAGGGGGCTCAGGGGCTGCGGGGGCAGAGAGGTCACGAGGCTCCATTCAGTGTGAACGGGCGCTCAGGACGTGGTGCGGATCGCGGGTTCGAGCTGCCGGAAGAGCGCCCGGCTCGCGCTCTCGATCATACCGAGCACCTCGTCGAACATTCCGGCGTCTCCGTAGTACGGGTCGGGAACGTCGAGGTCGCCACCCGCGTGCGCGTCGAACGACATCAGCAGGCCGAGCTTGTCGGTGTCGGCCGTCGTGCGCGCCCAGTTCGACAGGACGCGCTCGTGCGAGCGGTCGAGCGCGACGATGAGGTCGGAACGATCGAAGTCGGACAGGGTGAAGCGGCGCGCCCGGTGCCCCCGTCCGTCGTATCCGCGACGCTCGAGCGCCTCGAGCGTGCGTCCGTCGGCGGGCTCGCCGACGTGCCAGTCGCCGGTTCCCGAGCTCGCTGACACCACGCGGTCGCCGAGTCCCGCCTGGTCGACGAACCAGCGGAAGACCACGTCGGCCATGGGGGAGCGGCAGATGTTCCCCGTGCAGACGAACATGACGCGGAAGGGGTCGGCGCGTCGGGTCACCGTCCCATTGTGGAGGATGCGGCCTTTCCTGCACAGACGTATCGGCGCACGACCTCCTCCCCGGCGGCGGACGAGGGCGGTCTCTGCGGCTTCCCGCAGCGGCATCGTGGCAGGCATGACCTCTCCTCACCTGCTCGTTCCGGACGCCGCGCGGCTCGATGCTGCCGCGGTGCGGACGCTCGAGATGATCGCGGTGCTGCGCTCGCGCCTGCCCTCCCTGCGCGACGAGCTCGACGCGGTCCGGCGCCGCGCCGCCGAGCTCCAGCACGAGACGGCCTGGCGCGCACGGGCGGCGAGCGACTACCGCTCGCGCCTCGACGCATGGCGCGCGCGGGCGGATGGGGTCGCGGCTCGCGTCGATCAGCTCGACGACGAGCTGCGCCGGGTTCAGGTCCGGCTCGTGGCGGGCGGCCCGTGAAATCCGTGAGCGACGACTCCCTCGACATCCGCGACGGTGGGGTCATCGCCGTCGATACGGGGCAGCTCCGGGCCGCGGCATCCGTGCTCGTCGGGCTGTCGACGCGATGCGACGCACTTCGGTCGACGTTCGAGACGGGCACGCGCGAGCTCGCCGCGCACGATGCGACCGCGTGGCCTGCCGCGGCCGTCGCCGTTGATCTCGCCCGCGTTCTCCATGAGCTCGCGGTCGAGGCCTCGGCTCTCGCCGGAGGATTGCGGGATGCCGCCGACGTCTACGACATCGTCGAGCTCGAGGTGTCGCGACGGGCCGCCGCGGACGGCGATCGCCGGGTGACGGCGCTCCTCGATCACCGCATCGCCGAGGCGCGCGAGCGCTCACCGAGCGCCGGCGGCCGCGCCGACCTGCTGCTGATGACGTGGCCGTTACTGCGGCACGGTGAGCTTCAGCGCCAGATCGGCGGCGCCACCGTCCCGCTGGGTCTGCTCGGCGGCGCGGCAGTCGCGGCCGGCGGCCTCGCCCTGACGGCTCTCGGAGCGCTCGGGCTGGGGCGTACGCCGCCCGCGCGGGGCGGGCCCGGGTCGGTCGGAGGTGCTGGGCCGGCGCCGCTCGTTGAGGTCGCCCGGTCGGCGGCGCCACCGGGATCGGCCTCGCCGCCGCTCACCCTCGCGACGCTCGCCGAGCGCATCCCGCGCGAGGGTGATCAGCTGCGCGTCGAGCGGTACACCGTCGCCGGAGGCGAGAGGCGCTTCGCCGTCTACGTCGCCGGAACCCGATCGCCGCTCGGCTTCGGCGGCCGCGAACCGTTCGACATGTCGTCGAACGTTCAGCTGTACGCCGGCCGCACCTCGGCGTCGTACGAATCGGTGGTCACCGCTCTCCGAGCGGCCGGTGCTCGCTCGGGTGACGCCGTACTCGCCGTCGGCTACTCCCAGGGCGGCGCGGTCACGTCACGGCTCGCGGTGGACGGACCCTTCCGCGTCGTCGGCAACGTGACCTTCGGCTCGCCGGTGCAGGCGGATCCCGGTGACTCCACGGTCCAGGTCACGCTGCGGCACACCGACGACCTCGTCCCTGCCCTGCAGTCCGGCGGCCACCTCGATCGTGCCGGGGCGCCGGGCAGCATCGTCGTCGAGCGGATCGCCGATCCACCGCCCGGCATCGCGGACATCACGCTCGGCGCTCACTCCATGGACGCGTACGGAGACACCGCCTCGCTCGCCGACGCGTCGGGCGATCCCCGCGTCGGAGACGTCCACGAGCGTCTCGCGCAGTTCGTGGGCGATGAGCCCGCGGAAGTCACGACCTACCGTGTGCAGCGGCCCGAGTGATCCTCCGATCTCGGCTGCGCCGGTGCCGGTGGGCGTCAGCGGCGGTCGGTGTCAGCGGCGGTCGGCGTCGCGACGAGGGCGGAACAGGATGCCGGCGACCCAGTTGATCAATGCGATGACGATGGCCGCGAGCACAGCGACCCAGAAGCCGCCGATGCGCAGGCCCCAGTCCCAGCCCGAGGTCACCCATCCGGTCAGCCACAGCAGGAAGCCGTTGATGACGAACGAGATCAGGCCGAGGGTCAGGATGTACAGCGGGAACGCGAGCACCTTCAGCACAGTGCCGACGACCGCGTTGACCAGCCCGAAGATGAGTGCGATCAGAAGCAGCGTGAGCACGAGCTGCAGGTCACCGCCCGGCGGGAACGCCACGACCGACACCTCCAGCGCCGGGATCAGCGTCACGATCCAGACCGCGAAGGCGTTGACGATCAATCGGATGATGAGGCTCATAGTGCCGTCAGTCTCCCACGGGCGCCCCCGTGCGTCATCCGATCGGCGTGACGGCATCCGTAGACTCGCATCGTGACCGACCTGCCCGTGCGCATCCGACCCGAGATCGCGGCCCTGCCCGCATACCGCCAGGGCCGTCAGGCCTCTGCCGACGCTTTCAAGCTGTCGAGCAACGAGAACCCATTCGACCCGCTGCCCGGCGTGGTCGAGGCCGTGCGGGCGGCGACGACGTTCAACCGGTACCCCGACGCCTCGGCGGGTCGCCTGCGCTCCCGGCTCGCAGACCGTTACGCGGTCGCGCCCGACGGTGTGCACGTGGCCGCCGGATCGGTGTCGATCCTGTACCAGCTCGCGTCGGCGACGAGCGGCCCGGGCGACGAGATCATGTTCGCCTGGCGATCGTTCGAGGCGTACCCGGGGCTCGCGACCGTAGCCGGAGCGACCGCCGTCGCCGTGCCGCTAGCCGCTGACGCCGGACACGATCTCGACGCGATGGCGGATGCCGTCACCGACCGCACGCGGATGATCATCGTCTGCAGCCCCAACAACCCGACCGGGCCCGTCGTCAGCCAGGCGGCCTTCGACGCGTTCGTCGCGCGCGTCCGCTCCGACGTCCTCATCGTCCTCGACGAGGCCTACGCCGAGTTCGTCACCGATCCGGATGCCGTCACCGGCGCCGCCGTGCTCGCCGCCGGCCACGCCAACGTGGTGGTGCTGCGCACCTTCTCGAAGGCGTACGGACTCGCCGGACTTCGCGTCGGATACGCCATCGGCGACCACCGCATCCTCGACGCGGCCCGCAGCACCGGCATCCCGCTCTCGGTCACGGCCCAGGCCGAGGAAGCCGCGCTCGCGAGCCTCGACGCCGAGGACGAGCTGCTCGAACGGGTGCGTCACATCGCCGTGCGCCGCGACGCGCTCGCCGACCGGTTGCGCGAGGCCGGCTGGGACGTCCCGGTCGCGCAGGGCAACTTCGTCTGGCTGCCCGCGGGCGAGCGGGCGCTCGAGATCGCGGAGGCCTTCGACGCGGCGGGCCTGATCGTCCGGGCGTTCGCCGGCGACGGAGTGCGCATCTCGGTGGGCGAGGAGGAGTCGATCGAGCGGATCGTCGCGGCCGCGGCATCCGTCGTCGGCTGACCCGGCGCGTCGCGTGGAGCCGCGAGCCGGGATGCAACGCTTCGGGCCCGACACGCCGTGACGGATGCCCGTCCACCCGGGGTGTCGGCCACGATCCCTTGCGTCGCGGCTCAGCGCCTCAGCGCCTCAGCGGGCCGGCGGAGCGGTCGCCGCGCCGGAGCGCGCTGAGGTAGCGCGTGCGCACGATCACCTGCACCACGCGGACCGCGGGATAGGCCAGCCGCCAGAACCACGTCGGCGCCGGTCGCGAGAGTGACCGCAGGGTGAAGAGCACCTCGTCGCCGCGTCGCGTGATGAGAAACGTCTCCTCTCCCTCGAGTGGATGGCCGGGCAACGCGAGGTAGACGTACCCCACGCGGTCGGGCTCGTCGACGAACGCGACCACCTCGACCGGCTCGCGGAGGGTGAGCGGCCCGAATCCGATCTCGAGCCAATGCCGCCCGTCGACGGCGGGGGGAACATCGGGGACCACCCGGAATCCGCTGCGCGTCTTTACCCGCCAGGCGAGCAGGTCGGTGCGGGCTCGTCGCCAGGCGGCATCGCCCGCACCCACGCGCACGGTCCTCTCGAACCGGCGGAAGCCTCGCCCATCGGCGTTCCACTCATCGCGGTGCGGCAGGCTCATGCGTCCAGCATCCCACCCGCCTCTCCCGCCTGTCCGCGGATGCACGGGAATCGACGCGACACCCCGACACGGATGCCGCCGCCGCAGGGTGTCGGTCATCATCCCTTGCGTCGCGGCGCGAGGGCCCGGTTCGCGAGGCGCCCGCTGCTGGGTGGGGTTCGCTTGGCGGGTAGTGCCCGTATCGGGGGGGCGGTGTGGGCGGGAAGTGCCAGGTCAGAAAGACCCCCCGTCGCTCGGCGGCGTTCGCTTGGCAGTTCGCGCCCTTGGCCGCGGCCCGTGGGGGCGCGAGGTGTCAGCTCACGCGAGTCGCGACGACCAGCGACCTACGCCGGGGTGAAGCCCAGCTTGTCAGCGCCTCGTGCGATCCAGGGATGCCGTGAGAATGCGTCCCACACGAGCGTCGAGCCGAGTGCCGCGGCGCCGAGCAGCGCGGTTGCCCCCTTGTTGAGCCCGTATCGGGGCTCGGCGTACCAGGGTTCGTCGCCCTCGAGGTTGACTCCGTCGGTTGCGCCCCATTCGTTCCACGCGCCCGGGTGCTCATCGCGCAGCACCCGCAGTGCGGGCGCCACCTCGTCGGGCGCGAGGGCGAGCGCCCCGAAGAGCGAGACGGGCGGCACCGTGCCGTCGGCGTGCGGCTCGCGCAGCGCGGGGCGCGCCCCGTTGACGACGTACCCGCCCGGGCCGAGGCCCGCCGCCGGACCCCAGAGTCCAGCGTCGAACGTCTTCCATCGTCCCGCCTGGTCTGCGCACCACGCGCGCGAGGCCAACGACGCCTCACGAGCGTTCGCCCACCAGTCACGCCCGTCGAGGTCGCGCACCCGCTGGAACGGGTAGAACGCGAGGGGAAAGTGGTACGTGAACAGGGTTCCGGCCGGCTCGTGCACGCACTCGTGCCCGCCGTACGATCCCACGGGCTTGTCGAACCCCCGCCACAGCGCGCGCGCGAGTTCGGGCGACACCGACTCGTGGCCCGCAGCGAGAAGGTACATCGGCAGCTGCTCGGCGGTCATCGACCAGGCGCTCACGAATCCGGCCTCATCGGCGCCGTCGGCGTAGTCGTCCTCGCGGTCGGCGACCCACGCCATCCGCACGACGGTCCGGTCGCCCGAGTCGTCGATGATCCACGGCCAGTCGATGCGCTGCAGCAGGCGCTCGGTGCGCTCGCCGATCTCCCGTCCGGCGTCGCCGTCGCCGGCGAAGAAGGATGCCGCCACCGCGGCGCCGCAGAGCGCGAGCGTCGTGTCGATCGTGGAGTACTCCGATCGGCCTTGGCGCTCGCCGGTGGCCGCGTCGACGAAATGCGCGAGGAACCCGCCGCGTTGCGGCACCGACTGTTCCAGGGTGCGCAGTGTCGCGGCGGTCCGGTCGCGGACGTCGCCGCGGTCGAGGATGCCGCGCTCGACGCCGACGCACCAGGCCGCCAGGGCGAAGCCGGTCGCCGCGACGGTCGCGACCCCCGGCAGGTCGTCGCGGTCGAGCACGAGTCCGCAACCGGGGCTGTCGAGACCAGCGGTCGCGTGCGCCCACAGCCACCGGATCGATGCGTCGACCTCGCGCTCGGTGAGCTCGCGGATGTCCGCGGGAAGCTCACCAACAGGAAGCCCAGTGCCGGGAAGCCCAGTGCCAGGAAGCTCAGTGTCGGTCACGCGGCGGTCCTTCTCTCGAACGGGTTGGGGATGGCATCGAGCAGCTGTCGGGTGTACTCGGCCTGCGGGTTGTCGATGACCTGGTCGGCCGGCCCCGCCTCGATGAGCTCGCCGCCTCGGAGCACGAGCGCGTGGTTGGCGAGGCTCTTGGCCGAGAGCAGGTCATGGGTGATGTACAGCATCCCGACGCCGTGGTCGGCGACGAGCGACTGCAGCACCTCGAGGATCTCGGCACGGATCGACACGTCGAGGCTCGCGATCGGTTCGTCGGCGACGACGAGTCGTGGCTCGGCGGCGAGGGCGCGGGCGATGACGACGCGCTGACGTTGGCCGCCCGAGAGCTCGTGCGGGAGACGCCCGAGGTACCGGCCCGCCGGGGTCAGGCCGACCTGTTCGAGCAGGCTCGCCGACCGCTCCACGGCCTCGCGACGCCCGACGTGCAGGAAGTTCGCGAGCGGTCGCGACAGCGAGTACCCCACGGTGAGCGTCGGGTTGAGTGCGGCGTACGGATCCTGGAACACGTACTGCACGTTGCGCCGATACTCGCGCGCGAGCCGGCCGTGGAGCGTCGTGATGTCGTGCGCCTCGCCGTCTTTCTGTCCGTAGTAGCGCACCGAGCCCGAAGTCGGATCGTCGATGCGGGTGAGGATGCGCGCGATCGTCGACTTTCCCGAGCCCGACTGGCCCACCAGCGCCGTCACCTCGCCCTCGCGCAGCGTGAATGAGACGTCCTTCACGGCATCCACATGCTCGGTCCGCAGCCCCTGCCGCTTCGAGAACCGGCGGTGGAGGTTCTCGACGTCGATGACGGGGGCGTGCTCGACCGGAGCCTCCTGCGACACCTCGACGGGCGCTTCGAGCTCGGCTCCGGTGTACCCGGCGACGTCCTCGCCGAGCAGCTCGGCGTACGACCCGACGAGGTGGATGGAATACGGATGCCGCGGGCCCGTGGTCACGGCATCCTGCGCGCTCATGTCCTCGACGATCTCGCCCTCGTACATGACGGCGACACGGTCGGCGAAGTCGAGGAGCGTGCCCATGTCGTGAGTGATGAGGATCGCACCGAACCGCTCGCGTTCCTGCAGCTCGCGGATCTTGTCGAGGATCGACTTCTGAACTACGACGTCGAGCCCCGTGGTGGGCTCGTCGAACAGCACCAGTTTCGGCTTGAGCGCGAGCGCGAGGGCGAGGTTCACCCGCTGCTTCATGCCGCCCGACAGCTCGTGCGGGTACATGTCGAGAAACCGGGCGTCGACGCTGACGAGGTCGAACAGCTCCTCCGCGCGTGCCCGCGCAGCCGCTGTGCCCGCCCCGGTGTGCTCGGCGAGGATGTCTTCGAACATCTTCCGGACGCGCACGACCGGGTTGAGCGAGTTCATGCTCGACTGGAACACCGTCGACACGTACGACCAGCGCAACGGGCGCAGCTCGTCGTCGGCGAGTGCCGTGACGTCGCGATCGCCCCATCGGATCGAGCCGCCGGTGATGTGCCCCGGGCTCCGCAGCAGACGCAGCACGGCCTGTGCGAACGTCGTCTTGCCCGAGCCCGACTCGCCGGCGAGTCCCACGAACTCGCCGGGTGCGACGCGCAGCGACACCCGCTTGACCGCGTCGAGCGTGGCGCCGAGCTTCGGCCGGTACTGCACCGACAGGTCGGACACATCGAGCACGGGCGCCGCGCTCGGATCGGATGTCGGGCTCATGACTTCTCCTCTTCGCGAAGGTGCGGGTTGCTGAGCATGTCGACGCCGAAGTTCACGAACGTCAGCGACGTCATGAGGAGCGCGAGCATGACGCCGGGCGCGACCAGCCAGACCCAGAGGCCCTGAACGAGCGCGCCGTTGGCGTTGGCCTGAGCGAGCATCTGACCCCAGCTGACGGTGTTGGGATCGCCGAAGCCCATGAACGACAGGCCCGCCTCGGCGGCGATCGCGGCGGTCGCGGCCCCGATGAAGCCCGAGACGATCAGCGATGACATGTTCGGCATGATCTCCCGGAACACGATGCGCAGCATCCCGTCGCCGCCGAACCGCGCGGCGGTGACGTAATCGCGGTTGCGCATCGAGATGATGAGCGATCGCATCTCGCGCGATGCGCCCGCCCAGCTGGTGATCGCGATCACGAAGACGAGGAGACCGAGCCCGCGCGTCTCGCTGTACGCGACGATGACCATCATCAGCGGGAGCACCGGGATCACCAGGGCCAGGTTCGTCAGGAACGACAGGATGTCGTCGAGCAGCCCGCCCTCGCGGTAGCCGGCGAGCAGCCCGACCACGATCGCGATGACGATCGTGGCGAGTCCTCCGAGCACCCCGATCGCGAACGAGAGGCGGGTGCCGTGGACGAGCTGCGTCCAGATGTCGTAGCCGAGCGTGTTCGTGCCCATCCAGTGGGTCCAGCTCGGATCCTGCGACGGCGCGAAGGTCGCGTCGTTCGGTCGGTACGGCGAGAGGAGATCGGCGAACACCGCGACGAGCAGGAACACCACGAGCATCACGATGCCCACGCGCGCCTTCCTGCTCGACCAGATGACGGCGTACCACCGGGCGGGTCGGACGACCGCCACGATCTCTTTGGTCGATGCATCCTCGTCGGTCACGCGCCGCCGGAAGGTGCGGACGGGCTCGGTGCGCATCGGTTCGGTTCGCGCCGGTTGCGGCATCGAGGCCGGCTGGGGGATGGGGGTCTCATCGGACATCGTTCGTCACCTGCCTTTCACGCCTTGGCCCGGCGGGCCCGGGGGTCGATGAGGGGGTAGAGGAGGTCGACGATGAAGTTCGCCGTCAGCACGATGACGATCGTCGCCAGCAGGATGGCCTGCATGAGGGGGAAGTCGCGGTTCGAGGTCGCCTCGCCCATGAGGCGCCCCATGCCGGGGTAGTCGAAGACCGTCTCGATGAGGATCGAGCCGCCCATGAGCACACCCAGCGACAACGCGAACCCCGTGATGACCGGGAGCAGCGCGTTCCGAGCCGCATAGCCGAGGGCGAGGGTGCGCTCCTTCAGTCCGGCGGCTGCGCCGAGGCGGATGTAGTCCTCGCCGAGCACCTGCACCATGGTGTTCCGCATCGACAGGATGAAGCCGATCGGAGCCGTGACCATCAGCGTCAGCGCGGGGAGGAACCCATGCGAGACGACGTCGGCGATGTGGATCGGGGAGAGCCCCGGGGTCGTGTAGCCGTAGCCGCCGGATGCCGGGAACCAACCGAGCGTGTACGCGAAGACGAACAGGACGATGAGACCGATCCACACGGACTGCAGGTTGCCGACGAATGTCGAGCCGACCGAGATCGTCGCGTCGAAACGGCTGTTGCGCCGCCACGCGGCGATCGCCCCGAGCAGCGTGCCCAGCACGAACGAGAGGATCTGGGTGATGCCGACGAGAACGAGCGTCCACGGCAGCGCCTGGCCGATGACGTCGGCGACGGGGTACGGGAAGTATGTGAACGACGTGCCGAGGTCGAACGACGCGAGCTGTCGCAGATAGTCGCCGTACGCGATGAAGACGTTGTCGTTCGAGTAGCCGAGCATCGCCTTCACGGCGGCCACCTGGGCCGGATCGATCTCGCCCTGGCCGTTGAGCTGACGGACCATGATCTCGGCCGGATCGCCGGGCTGGAGCCGGGGGATGATGAAGTTCAGCGTGATCGCGGCCCAGAGCGTGAGCAGGAAGTAGCCGGTCTTGCGGGCGTAGTAGGCCATGGCTCAGTCCTCCCCGCCGGCATCCGCCCCGCCGGCATCCGCCCCGCCGGCATCCGCCTCTCCCGGCGGGCGCAGGTTCGGGAGGACGCGGATGAGCTGGTCGACCGGATACGGGTTGTCTTCGCTCGGCCATCCGACGGCGTTGTTCGTGCGGTAGATGAGCCGGTTCGGCGCGTACTGCAGCGCGATGTAGGGGAACTCGGTCATGAAGATGTCGATGATCCGGGCTTCGATCTCGGCGGTGCGGCTCTCGTCGGTGGTGTTGGTCCACTCGGCGATGAGAGCGTCGATCTCCGGGTTGACGTAGCGGGCGCGGTTCAGCAGAAGCTCCTGCTCGGTCGAGATCTGCGAGGCCTGCAGCTTCGCGCCGAGGTCGCGCGCCCGCTGGCATCCGCCGCTGATGAAGTCGACCGTCATGTCGAAGTCGCCGGCCTTCTGCATCCCCTCGATCGCGTTGGGATCGGTCGTGACCATGCGCACCGAGATGCCGACGTCGGCGGCGTTGCGGGCGACGACATCCGCCATGGCGATGACGTCCATCCACCCGGCCTGCACGCTGAAGACGAACGACAGCGGCTCACCGTTCTCGTCGACGCGGAGCCCGTCGGGCCCGCGCTCGTAGCCGGCGGCATCCAGCATCTCGTTCGCCCGCGCGGGGTCGTAGGGGATGAACTCCTTGCCCCGCCACTGCTCGGGCACCGCCTGCTCCTGGAAGGGGAGGAGCAGCATCGTCTGGCTCGCCGGCTCCATGATGCCGAAGCTCGCGCGCTGGCTGAGCGCCTCGCGATCGAGCGCGTAGGCGAAGGCCTCGCGGAATCTCGGGTCGTTGAGCACCGGGCGCTCGTTGTTGAGCACGAGGGCGGTGATGGCGTCGGGCGGGTAGAAGAAATGCGCGTTCTCGGGGTCGGGCGCCACCACCGAGCGGTTGGGGTTGGGGATGTCGCCGCGGTAGAGGTCGAGCGCGCCGCTGCGGAGCTTCAGTGCCCCGGAGTTCGCGTCGTACTGGCCCTCGAGCGAGAGGCGCTGGACGCGGACCTCGTCGGCGTTCCAGTAGTTCTCGTTGCGCTCGAGCACGAGGCGGCGTCCGTTGTAGGACTCGGGGGTGAACGGGCCGGTGCCCACGCCCTGCTCGTCGACGAACAGGGTCGGATCGCCCTGCGCGGCGTAGATGTGCTCGGGCAGGATCTTGGTGTTCTGCAGGATGGCGTCGGTCTTCGGCACCGCGGCACCCGCGAAGTCGAAGACGACGGTGTGGTCGTCGGCCGCGGTGACGCTCTCGGCGGGAGCGCCGAAGAAGTCGCCCCACAGGCCCGACTTGTCAGCGGCGGGAAACTCCTTGCCCGCCATGAAGGTGTACACGACGTCGTCAGCGGTGAAGGGCTCGCCGTCGCTCCACTCCACGCCCTCGCGCAGGGTCAGTACGAGGCGGTCGGGGCGTTCCCACTCGTAGTCGGTGGCGAGCCAGGGCACGGCCTCGCAGGTGAATCGGTCTCGGATCATGAGCGGCTCGAAGAGCCAGGTCTGAACCGTCGCGTTGGGGGAGAGCCAGTTGTAGTTGAGCAGTCCCTGCACCGATCCGCCGGCCTCGGACGGCATCCGCAGCTCGCCGATGAATCCCGGCGGGGCTTCGGGTGCGGGCTCGAGGCCGACATTCGCGCACGCGGATGTCGCGAGCAGCGCGGTCAGGGCGATCGCTCCCGCCGCCAGTCCTCTGCGTCTTCTCATCGGAACCTCCTCGTTCCTCTGTGAGGCCGGTCGCTCCTCGACCGGTCGCGTTCTCAGTCGGGCATCGCCTCCGGCGTCGTTTCCGGCGCGCAGCCGCACGACTCCCGCACGACCAGTCGGGTCGGCAGGACGGTGTGCGACCGGATGTCGTCGCCCAGCGCACCGGCCGCTGCGCGAGCACCGAGCTCGGCGATCGGCTGGTGCACCGTCGTCAGGCGCGGCGAGGCGATGCCGGCGAGAGCCTGGTCGTCGAAGCCCGTGACCGCGACATCCGCCGGGATGCGGTGGCCGAGGCCCGGCAGTGTGGCCAGCATGCCGATCGCGAGCTCGTCGTTGGCGCAGACGAGCGCATCGGGCAGATCCGCGTCATCGTGCAGCATCCGGGCGGCGACCGCGCCGCTGCGCACGTCGAGGCCGAGCCGGACGGGCTCACCCGCCTCGGCGAGACCGCGCTGCTCGAGAGCGTCGCGGAAGCCCTCGTAACGCCACGCGGTGTCGGGTGACCCCGAGGGCTCACCGACGAAGCGCATGCGGCGGTATCCGTGCACGTCGGCGAGGTGGCCGGTGAGCTCGGCGGCGGCCGCGCGGCCGTCGGTCACCACGGTCGCTGCCTCGTCGGCCTCGCCGGCGACGACGATCACTCGGCCCGAGCGTGCGAGCGCGACGACCTCGTCGGACGGCAGCGTGCCGCCGGCGATGATGAGTCCGTCGGTGCGTTCGGCGAGTTGGCGCACGGCCCCGGCGGCGTCGGGCCGCAGGTGGGTTCCGACGACGTTGATGACGACGCCGCGCTCGACCGCCACCGACTCGGCGCCCTCGATGAGCTGGGCGAAGTAGGGGCCGCCGAGTCCGGGCAGCACGATGCCGAGAGTGTTCGTGCGCTGATACGACAGGGCGCGGCCGAGAGCCGAGGGGCGGTATCCCAACCGGTCGATCGCGGCCTGGACGCGTTGTTTCGTTTCGGCGACGACGCGCGGATCGTCGTGCGTGACGCGCGAGACGGTCGCGACCGACACCCCGGCCTCGCGGGCGATGTCGCGGATGGTCGGGCGAACGGCGGGGGAATCGGATGCCACGCGGGCCCACCTCACTTCGTCGTGTCGGGTGCTGGTGTCGGGTGCCGGTGTCTGGTGCCGGGTTGCTCTGTGATCCGGCGATGTAACCGGATACATTGGGGACTGTACCTCCGTGTAACCGGTTACATCAAGCCTTGCATCGAGAAAATCTGCGAAGGAGCAGCGTCATGACCCTCGTTCCCCTGGCCGATCGCCTCGACCGCCTCGTGCTGTACCAGGCGTATCCGCAGAGCTTCGCCGACGCTGACGGTGACGGCATCGGCGATCTCGACGGTGTCGCGGCGCGACTGGATTACCTCGCCTGGCTCGGCGTCGATGCCGTGTGGCTCAACCCCGTCTTCGTCTCGCCCTTCCGCGACGCCGGGTACGACGTCGCCGACTTCGACCGTGTGGCCGACCGGTACGGCGGCGACGCGGCGATGGACCGGCTCCTCGCCGAGGCCGAGCGGCGGGGCATCGGGATCGTGCTCGACCTCGTGGCGGGTCACACCTCGGACGAGCACGTGTGGTTCGGCGACGCGCTGGCCGCGCCCGTCGACGGTGACCCGGAGGGTGACCGGTACGTCTTCAGCCCCGTGGCCGCAGACGGATTCGTGCCGGTGCCGCGCGGGGACCGCGGGTTCTACAAGCCGAACTTCTTCCACTTCCAGCCCGCGCTGAACTTCGGCTACGCCCGGCCTCATCCGGACGAGCCGTGGCGTCAGGCCGTCGATGCACCCGGGCCGTCGCGCAACCGAGATGCCCTCGTCGACATCATCCGGCGGTGGTACGACCGCGGTGTCGCGGGATTCCGCGTCGACATGGCCGCGTCGCTCGTGAAGGACGATCCCGGACACGTCGAGACCGCGAAGCTCTGGCACGACGTGCACCGTCGTCTCGACCGCACGCACCCGGGCCGCATCCTCATCTCCGAGTGGGGCGACCCGGCACGAGCGGTGCCCGCGGGATTCGACGTCGACTTCTTCCTGCAGTTCGGCGGCGACTTCGACGGGATGCCGCTGAAGTCGCTGTTCGAGAACGGCTCGGGCACCGTCCACGAGGCATGGCCCGCCCGCGACGCGTGGGCCGACGCCGCCGGTCGAGGCGACGCGGCGGACTTCGTCGAGGCGTGGTCCGAGGCGCGCGATGCCATCCGTGAGGCCGGCAGCCGGGGGATCGTCGGGCTGCCGACGGCGAACCACGACTTCACGCGCATGGTCAGCGGCGACCGCGATGCGCGGCAGGCCCGCGCGGCGCTGCTGCTCGTGCTGACCTGGCCGGCGATGCCCTCGATCTACTACGGCGACGAGATCGGCATGCGCTACCTGCCGGGCGTCGGCCCTCTCGAGGGGTCGTCGCTCGGGCCGACGTACGAGCGAGCGGGATCGCGCACGCCGATGGCCTGGGGAACGGTGGAGATTCTCGGGCAGCGCGCCCACGAGTCGAGGTACCTGCCCGCCGACCCGGCCCCGGACGCCCCGACCGTGGCGCGGCAGCTGCATGACCCGGCATCCCTCCTGCACTTCCTACGTGAAGCGATCGCGCTGCGGCGGGGCGATCCCCGACTGTCGGCGCGGGCCGACGTGACGGTCGAATCGACCGGCTACCCCTTCGTGTACCGGCGGGGAGGGTCGCTTCTGGTCGCGCTCAATCCGGCCGACCGGCCCTGCGACGTGGCGCTCGGTGGCCGCGGCATCCCTCTCCTGTCGTTCGGGGCGCGTGTCGAGGGCACGACCCTGCGCCTCGAGCCCTTCGGCGCGGCCGTGATCGACCTCGGCCGCTGACCGGCCCCGGCGTGGTGGGCATCTCGTGCGGTGGGCGTCCCCGTGCGCGGATGCAAGGGATCGACGGCAACACCCCGGTGCGGATGCCGCCGGGCCGGGGTGTCGGTCGTGATCCCTTGTATCGCGGTGTGTGCGCGGCGCGGGCGGCACCGCGTGGCCGGACGCGGCGCGGCGATCAGCCCGAGACGGACGTCACCAGATGCTCGGCCCGGCGGGTGAGCAGGCGGCGCAGATAGGGCACGAGCACGAGGCGTTCGGCGATTCGGCCGAGAACGGGCGAGGCGAGGTTCACGCGGTCGGTCATGATCGTCATCCCGTCGCGCTCGACATAGAGGTGCTCGTGCCGGAACACGCGGAACGGCCCGGAGACCTGCTCGTCGACGAAGCGGAGCGGCCGGTCGAGTGCCGTGACCCGCGACGTCATCCGGAACGGGATGCCGAAATGCCATGCCCGCCAGGTCACCGTTTCGTCGAGCCCGATCAGGCCGCTCGTCACACCATCGATCGCGCGCTCGCCGGTGCCGCGCATCGAGGCGACGTGCGCCCCGATGTCACGCGATGCGTCGAACAGCGCCTCCGCCGATACCGCGGCGCGCGTCACGATCTCGAATGACGACGTCATCCGCCGATCCTCTCACCGCCCCCTCACCCGTCGGCCCGCGGCATCCCCGCCCGCGGCATCCGGGCTTCCGTTCGGCGGGCCCCGATGCAAGACATCTGTCATGACACCCCGGTGCGGATGCCGCCCGGCCGGCGTGTCGGCCACGATCCCTTGCATCCGGGCCCCGCACACACCCCACCCCACCCACCCCACCCGGCTTGTGCCGCACCCACCGCGAATCGCGGCATCCGTTGTCGACCGCATGCAGATCGGGTCATACCGGGGGCGTTAGCGTGGGAGGGTGACCGACGAAGCTGAACTCGATCCCGCTCTCGTCCGCGTCCTCGCGGCCGACGGCTCACTCGACCCGTCGCCCGAAGCCGAACGCTACTTGCCGGTGATCGAGGCGCTCGCCGACACGGAGCTCGAGACGTTCTACCGCGACATGGTGACGGTGCGGGCCTTCGACCGCCAGGCCACGAACCTGCAGCGTCAGGGGCAGCTCGCGCTCTGGCCTCCGTCGTTCGGCCAGGAGGCCGCTCAGGTCGGTTCCGCGCGGGCGACCCGGCCCCAGGACCACCTCTTCCCGTCGTACCGCGAGCATGTGGTCTGCACGATCCGCGGCGTCGACCCGATCGACATCATCCGGCTCATGCGCGGCCTCACCCACGGCGGGTGGGACCCGACCGACCCCCGCAACGGCAACACCCACATCTACACGCTCGTGCTCGGCTCGCAGACGCTGCACGCCTCGGGCTACGGCATGGGGATGGTCTTCGACGGGCGCACCGGCACGGGCGACCCCGAGCGCGACGAAGCGGTCATCGTCTACTACGGCGACGGCGCCTCGAGCCAGGGCGACGTGCACGAGGCGATGGTCTTCGCCACGAGCTACAACACCCCGCAGGTCTTCTTCCTGCAGAACAACCACTGGGCGATCTCGGTGCCGGTCTCGACGCAGTCCAAGGTCCCGCTCGTGCGCCGCGGCGCCGGCTATGGGATGCCGTCGATCCGTGTCGACGGCAACGATGTGCTCGCCAGCTATGCCGTCACCAAGCTCGCCCTCGACGAGGCCCGCTCCGGTGAGGGGCCCCGTGCGATCGAGGCGCTGACCTACCGCATGGGTGCGCACACGACGAGCGACGACCCGACGAAGTACCGCACGAGCGACGAAGAGGCCTTCTGGGCGCGGCGCGACCCGATCGCCCGCATGCGCGCCTATCTCGAGAGCCGCGGCGCCGCCGCATCCTTCTTCGACGACGTGGATGCTGCGGCTGCGGCCTATGCCGACGACGTCCGGGTCCGCACGAACCAGCTCACCGCTCCCGAGGCCGACAGCATGTTCGCTCACGTCTACAGCGAGCAGCACCCTCTCGTCGATCGGCAGCGGAAGTGGCTCGCCGACTACGAGGCATCCTTCGAGGAGGGACGCGCATGAGCGTCGAGACGCTGCCGTTCAGCAAGGCGCTCAACGCGGGCATGCGCGCCGCGATGCAGGCCGATGACCACGTGCTGATGATGGGCGAGGACATCGGCCGCCTCGGGGGCGTGTTCCGCGTCACCGAGGGGCTGCAGGCCGAGTTCGGCGACCGACGCGTGCTCGACACGCCCCTCGCCGAGTCGGGCATCGTCGGAACCGCGATCGGACTCGCGATGGCCGGCTTCCGGCCGGTGTGCGAGATCCAGTTCGACGGATTCGTCTTCCCCGCCTTCGACCAGATCACGACGCAGCTCGCGAAGCTCACGAACCGGCACGATGGGCGGATGTCGTTCCCCGTCGTCATCCGGATTCCCTACGGCGGGCACATCGGCGCCGTCGAGCACCACCAGGAGAGCCCGGAGGCGTACTTCACGCACACCCCGGGTCTGCGGGTCGTGTCGCCCTCGACGCCGAACGACGCGTACTGGATGATCCAGGACGCCATCTCCTCGAACGACCCGATCGTCTTCCTCGAGCCGAAGTCGCGCTACTGGACCAAGGGCGAGGTCGATCTCGCCGCGCGGGCACTGCCGCTGCACGCCTCGCGCGTGGTCCGTCGCGGAACCGACGTCACGCTCGTGGGCCACGGTGCGATGGTGACGGTGCTGTTGCAGGCTGCCGCGCTCGCCGAGAGCGAGGGCGTGTCGTGCGAGGTCGTCGACCTGCGCTCGCTGTCGCCCGTCGATTACGGCCCGATCCTCGACTCGGTGCGGCGCACCGGACGCATGGTCTACGGGCAGGAGGCACCCGGGTTCACGTCGCTGGGATCCGAGATCGCCGCGACCGTGACCGAGCAGGCGTTCTTCTCGCTCGAGGCTCCCGTGCTGCGGGTGTCGGGCTTCGATGTCCCGTTCCCGGCGGCGAAGCTCGAGGGCGCGTACCTCCCCGACGCCGACCGCATCCTCGAGGCCGTCGACCGCGCCCTCGCCTACTGACCACCCGACGCGCCTGCGAGAGGATTCCCTCATGAGCACCCAGACCTTCCATCTGCCGGACGTCGGCGAAGGCCTCACCGAGGCCGAGATCGTGCAGTGGCGCGTGGCCGCCGGCGACGAGGTCGCGGTCAACGACGTCCTCGTCGAGATCGAGACCGCCAAGTCGCTCGTCGAACTGCCGTCGCCGTTCTCGGGCACGGTCGGCGAGCTGCTCGTCGACGAAGGCACCACTGTCGAGGTGGGGGCCGCGATCATCACGATCGCGGGCGCGGCCGGGGGAGCGGATGCCGCGAGCGGCAACTCCGAGCATGGCGAGACCCCTGCTGAGAAGCCGGCCGCCGCAGGCGACGCATCGGAGGAGAACGGTTCGGTTCTCGTCGGGTACGGGGGGGCTGGTCAGGTGCAGTCGCGTCGCCGCAAGCCGACCGAGCCTCCGGCCCGCGCAGCCGTGGGCGTCGTGGCGAAGCCCCCGATCCGCAAACTCGCACGCGACCTCGGCGTCGATCTCGCGTCGGTCACGCCGACAGGAGCCGCGGGCGAGGTGACCCGCGAGGATGTCGTCAACCATGCGTCGCAGGCATCCGTCTTCCGCAACCTGCAGACGCCTGCCCGACCCGAGGTGCGCGAGCAGACCATCCCGGTTCCCCCGGCGGTCGTCTCGGCCGGGCCGGCCGACGATCGCGAGGAGACGATCCCGGTCAAGGGCGTGCGCAAGGTCACGGCCAAGCACATGGTCGACTCCGCGCACACCGCACCGCACGTGTCGGTGTGGACCGACGTCGACGCGACACGCACCATGGAACTCGTCAAGCGGATGAAGGCGTCGCCCGACTTCGCCGACATCAAGGTCTCACCGCTGCTGATCATGGCGCGTGCCGTCGTGTGGGCGGTGCGCCGCACGCCCATGGTGAACGCGGCGTGGGTCGAGACCGAGAACGGCGCTGAGATCCGGGTGCGTCATTACGTCAACCTCGGCATCGCGGCGGCGACTCCGCGCGGCCTGCTCGTGCCGAACATCAAGGACGCCCAAGACCTGAACATGCGCGGTCTCGCCCGCGCACTCGAGAAGCTGACGCTCACCGCGCGTGAGGGCAAGACCTCGCCCGCCGAGCAGCAGGGCGGCACGATCACGATCACGAACATCGGCGTGTTCGGCATGGATGCCGGCACCCCGATCATCAACCCGGGCGAGTCGGGCATCGTCGCGATGGGCACCATCCGGCAGAAGCCGTGGGTCGTCGACGGCGAGGTGCGTCCTCGCTTCGTCACCACAGTGTCGGGCTCGTTCGATCACCGCGTCGTGGACGGCGACGGCATGAGCCGGTTCATCGCCGACGTGGCATCCGTCTTGGAGGAACCCGCACTGCTGCTGGACTGATTCCGCCGGTACGTCGTCGGAGACCTGCGAAGGGGGGAGCGTGATCACGCTCCCCCCTTCGGCGTGGGAGGGAATCCCCGCGGGGTGAGGTCCGGTACCGCTCGTCGATGACGAAGCGGTAGCTGTCGACCCATGGGGGGGCACGTCGTCGCGCCCGGATCGTGACGCCGAAACCGCGATCACGGATGCCCCGCGCCGTGCTGACGAAAAACTTCCCGCATTCCGCGTCACGATCCGTCGTCGCAGCGGTCTCGAAGTCAGGGCGCATTCACGGGCGCCCCCGAGACCACGTACACGGGGAGAGAAATGACCAGGACAATGCCATCGGCGCGGTGGAGGCCGACGCCCGCGAGAAACGACGGAGACGCCAAGGCGTCGACACGATGGACGGTGCGCATCGTCTCGACGGCACTGGTGCTGTTGACGGCGTGGCACGTCTTCGCCTCGTTCTTGTGGATCTATCCGCCCTCGGCGCTGCGCCAGCTCCCTCCCGAGAACGCGCTCAGCTCGTACATGCTGCCGCTGTTCGGTCAGTCGTGGAGTGTGTTCGCGCCCGAGCCGATCAACGGCGACTATCACTTCAACGTTCGCGCCCTCGTGACAGATGACGCGGGTAACGAGTCCGAGACCGGCTGGGTGAGCGCGACCGATGTCGAGCTCTCCATGGTGAAGAACAACCTGTTCCCGCCGCGGGCCGGCATCCAGGCCGAGGAACTCGCGAGCAACTTCAAGAAGTCGTGGGACGGGCTGTCCGAGAGCCAGCGCGCGCTGACCCTCGAGAACCACATGGGTGACGAGTGGCTGTCGACGCTGTCGGCCGAGCTCGAGAGTGCTGACGACGAGGTCGATCCCGACGCCTACGTCGGCGACGACCGCATGGCGACCGCTTATGCGACCCAGGTCGCCCACGCGATCTGGGGAGACGACGTCACCGCGGTTCAGTTCCGCGTGAGCCGCCAGAACGTCGTGCCGTTCGCCGAGCGCAACAACCCGAACGCTCAGCGCCCCGACCCGACCGTCATCCGCCCGGGCTGGCGCGAGGTGTTCACCGAGCCGGGACAGAACGAAGACCGCTTCGCCGAGGTGTTCCGGTCGCAGTACGAGACCTACCTGAAGGGCCTGAACCGATGAGCACCACCGACTCGAACGCTACGGCGACGCCCCGCATCCTCACCTTCGTCGGCTCGCTCATCGCGCAGTTCGCACAGACCACGACTGTCGCCGCGACCCGCACGTTCTCGGCCGCGAACCACTGGCTTCATGACTCGAAGAAGGCGCTCTACGGCCTGGCCGTGACCCGCATCCTGTTCGGCCTCACCGGACTCGGACTGCTGCTGACGAACTTCAACACCCGCTACTACTCGTTCGGCTCGGGCTCCGCCTGGAACCGTGAGATGGCGGAGCCGGTGAGCGACTTTCCAAAGATCTGGCTCTTCTCGTCATTCCACAACGCCATGGGCAACGACCTGGCCTACTCCACGCTCTACGTCGCGCTGATCGGCCTGAGCATCCTGTTCATCCTCGGCTGGCGATTCCGCGTCGTGCTTCCGGTGTTCTTCTGCCTCTGGGTCGGTTTCATCGAGGCCAACGACATGGTCGGCGACCAGGGCGACAACATGTTCCGCATCGCGATGATCCTGCTCTTCTTCGCTGACCCTGCCGCACGGTGGTCGCTTGACGCTCGCCGTCGGGCACGCAAGGGCGAGTGGTTCCGCGACGGATCCGCGCCGCGTCAGATCGGCATCGTCGCGCACAACCTCACGCTCGTCGCTCTGGCCGCACAGGTCATCTTCGTGTACACCTCGGGCGCCCTGTTCAAGGCCGGCGGCGCACCCTGGCGTGAGGGCTGGGCGATCTATCACCCGCTCGAGACGGCGCGTTTCGGCACCTGGCCCGCGTTGTCGGACTTCTTCATGGCCTGGGGGCCGGCTGTCGCCTTCCTGACACTCGGCACGCTGTTCCTGCAGGCGGGATTCCCGTTCATGCTGCTGACGCGCCCGACCCGACTGATCGCGCTGTTCGGAATGCTCGGCTTCCACATCGGAATCGCCGTGCTCATGGGCCTGCCCTGGTTCTCGCTGACGATGGTCGCGATCGATGCGATCTTCATCCGCGACCGGTCTTGGGCGGGAATCGCTCAGACATTCACGGAGAAGTGGCGTGCGGCCGCATCGAGTCCCGGAGGGGGAGAACTCCAGGTTCAGCGCATGCCTGCCACGACCGAGGACGTCGATCCCTCCGCGGCCGAAGCCCAGGACCACACAGACTCCGCGCAGCTCGTGGGAGCGGGCTCGCGGTGACCGCCGTCCGGCTCGGCCGGTCGGCGTATTGGGGGAAGAGCACCGGGACACCGGTACTTCCGATAACAAAGGAGAACGCTCAGAATGACGAATGAGCAACATGCACGCCCGCCGGGGCGTTGGAAGCGCAGAGCGCTGACGGTCGGCGCGGGGGCGGCTGTCATCAGCCTCGCCGTGATGGGTGCGGCGACCGCGGCCAATGCGGCTGCGGGTGACCCGTGGCCCACCGACAAGACTCAGGTATGGCTCCTGCAATCGAACCGGACATCTGCCGGTTCGCTCTTTGACGTCAAATACTCGCCGACATCGGGACAGTACAGCTTCGACCGATTGGGTTCCGTCCAGCCGGGCGACCTGTCGACGATGGCTTTCAACCCGGATGACGGCTTCATCTATGCGACGCTCTACCCGGGCACCGCGGTGCGCGACCCGCTCTATCGCATCGGTCAGGGTGGTGTGGCGACCCGAGTGGCCGGGCTGACCGGACCCGTCGCACCGAATGTGACGGGCTGGTCGGGCATGGAATACCACGACGGGAAGTTGTGGTTCTACTCGACCGGTGGAACGGTCATCGCCTCGATCGACCTCGCAACGGGTGCGCAGGAGACCCACACCTTCTCGGGGACTGTGCGAAACGACAGCCCGAACGATCTTGTCTACGCGGACGGCTACTTCTGGTCGGCGAGTTCGGGTGGGTACCTGCTGCGCTATGACGTATCCAGCAACACTGTGACGAGGATCGACGCGCCGGGACTCCGGACGGGCGGGACGACTAACTACGGTGCTGCCTGGGTGACGGGATCCGGGTTGCTCGGGTTTGTCGACAACGCCTCCGGCAGGGTCGTGCATGTACGTGTCGCCGGCTCACAGGTCGCTGAAGTGATAGGCGTGGGGACGGCGAACTCCACTATCGACAACGATGGGGCCTACAACTTCGGTGACCCGGCTGACATCGCGCTGAAGAAGACCGGCCCGGTGGAGTTCATGCCCGGTGAGTCGTTCGAGTACTCGTTCACGGTGAGCAACGTCGGCAGTTCCCCGTCGGGAGGCTGGTTCCTCAAGGACGTGCTCCCCGCGGGGCTGAGCAACGCGATCCTGGTCGACAGCCCGGGTGTCACGCTGACCACCCAGACGGGCGCAGACGGCCGGGAGACTCTGCTCATCAACGGCGGTGAGGTCGGAGCCGGCGAGAAGATCGATTTCCGCGTCCGCGTCACGGCCGCGAACGACATCAGCGGCTGTGTGACGAACACGGCCGAGCTGGTGGGCATGGAGGATGACCCCGACTACGGGAACAACACGTCCTCCACCGACTGTGCGCGGGTTGTGACCGCACGTCTGAACCTCGACAAGGAGGTCTCGAAGGTCGTCGACACGAATAACAACGGCATCACCGACCCGGGCGACCAGATCTTCTGGCGGTTCAAGGTCACCAACACCGGAATCGCGAACATCGAGAACATTGCGATCCGCGACGAGTTCCTGCAGAACGCCGGCGTCGGCGTCAGCTGCGACCCGATCGCTCTCGCGCCCGGCCAGTCGGCTGAGTGCGAGTCGACCGAGCCGTACGTGATCACTGCCGACGACGCGAAGAAGGGTTCGGTGGAGAACACCGCGCTCGCGACGGGCAACGTGCCCCCGGGACAGCCCGGCGAGCCCGGCAACGTCGAGTCGCCCGAGGATTCGACGAAGACCCCGGTCGAGGAGCCCCAGAGCAACGTGAACGCGTCTGCGTCTGCGTCGGCGTCGGCGAAGGCTGATGACAACAGCAACCCGTCCGCTCAGGCGGCGGCTCAGGCTGCAGCGACCCCGGATGCTGAGTCGGCTGCCTCGGCTGCGGCAACCCCGAACGCGGAGGCTGCAGCGAAGGCTGCTGCTAACCCGGATGCGTCGAGTGCGGCGTCGGCTGATGTGTCTT
>NZ_JBREVD010000005.1:0-298625 GCF_052921305.1 Microbacterium sp. F1-18
AGGCGGCGGCAACGTCGAACTCGTCGACGGATGCTTCGGTGCAGTTCCAGGCTGATGCTGACTCCTCGGCTGACCCGAACACCAACGTGAACGCTTCGGCGTCTGCGTCGGTCGATCCGGGCGCTGAGAACTCGGCTTCGGTTGACCCCGGCGCTGAGACGTCGGCCTCGGCCGACAACGGCACCGACCCCGGCGCTCAGGCGTCGAGCAACAGCGCGTCGAGCAAGTCCGACGGCTCGCTCGCGCGTACTGGAGGCGACACGGCGGCTGCCATGGGTATCGGCATCGGTGCAACGATGCTGACTCTCCTGGGCGTGCTCGCTGCCGTCTTCGGACGCCGCAAGAACCGGGAGGTCGAGGCGGAGTAATCCCCTCGTACCATTCCAAGGGTGGGGCGGGAGCCTTCGGGCCCCGCCCCACCTTCCCTACTTTCCAGAGAGGTGCACAGCCATGGCCGCTGTCGCGCAAGGCACCGCCGTCGTCGTCGGCAGCGGCCCCAACGGGCTCGCCGCCGCCCACGTCCTCAACCGGGCCGGCTACGCCGTGACGGTCTACGAGGCGAACGATGTGCTGGGCGGCGGCGCCCGCGCGGCCGAGCCGCTGATCCCGGGGATCGTCCAAGACCACTGCGCCGCTGTGCATCCGCTCGCGCTCATCTCGCCCTACATCGCCGAGCTTGCGCCGGATGTGCAGTGGGGCAAAGCGTCGATCGAGGTCGCTCATCCGCTCGAGGGCGGCCGCACCGCACTGCTGCACCGATCGGTGGAGATGACCGTGCACGGCCTCGGCGCACCCGCGTGGGGTCGCCTCTTCGGCGCCCCGGCACGCCGCTTCGATGCCCTCGCCCCGGAACTCTTCGAACCGCCGCTCCATATTCCGCGGCATCCCCTTCTCTTCGCCCGGTTCGGAATGGTCGCAGCTCCGCCGCCGAGTCTGATCGCGCGGCTGCTGACCTCTGAACCCGCCGCAGCGCTGTACGCCGGGATCGCCGCTCACTCGTTCCAGCCCTTCTCACGCCCCTTCGCGGGGGCGGTGGCGGCCGCGCTTCTCACCGCCGCTCACGGTGTCGGGTGGCCCGTGGTGGTCGGGGGCACCTCGAAGCTCACCGATGCCATCGTCGCCTCGCTGCGTGAACGCGGCGTCACCTTCGTCACCGGGCATCGGGTTCGCAGCCGGGCGGAGCTTCCACCCCACGACATCCTCATGCTCGATGTACATCCCACGCAGGTCGAGGGCATCGTCGGCGATGCTCTTCCGCGCTGGAGTAAAACCCGTCTTCGGCGGTTCACGAGCGGACCTGGCGCGTTCAAGGTCGACTTCGTCGTCGAAGACGGGGTGCCCTGGACCAACCCGGACGTGTCGCGCGCCGGAACGGTGCACGTCGGCGGAACGGCCGCCGAGATCGCACGGGCCGAGGCCGAGACCTCGCGCGGCCGCATGCCCGAGCGGCCATTCGTGCTCGTCGGACAGCAGGATGTCGCCGACCCGACACGCCGCGTCGGCCGCCTGGCGCCCGTGTACGCCTACGCCCATGTCCCGCAGGGATACACGGGTGACGCGACGGCGGCCATCATCCGCCAGATCGAGCGTTACGCCCCCGGTTTCCGTTCCCGAATCGTGGCGCAACGCAGCTACTCGACAGGCGATCTCGCACGCGACAACGCGAATTTCGTCGGCGGCGACATCCTCACCGGGGCGAAGACGCTCGGCCAGCTGCTCCTCGGCCCGGCAGCGGCGGCATCGCCCTACGACGTCCGGGTTCCCGGCGTCTACCTGTGCTCGGCGGCCACTCCGCCGGGGCCGGGTGTGCACGGGATGTGCGGCTACAACGCGGCCCATCGCGCGCTGGCGGACGCGAGGCCTCGAGCGCGTTCCGCGTCGGCGTGACGTCACGAGAGGGGGAGCGGCCGAAGTCGCTCCCCCTCTCGCTACACGGTTCCCCACCGGTTGGGGGCCGGCAGGGGCCCGACGGGGAGTGCCGGACAGGTCTCGCGACCTACCGAAGAGATGCCCGCCCACCCGTTTCGTGACGAGACTTCGCAAAAACTCCTCGCCCGCGGCAGCGCGGGTCGGCGGTAGCCTCGGCGCATGAGTGCGTCGCGCGTCCCCGCTCCGGACATCGATCCCGCGAACAAGCCGAAGGGGCCGGCGTCGTACTTCCCGAGCATCGAGAAGACGTACGGGCTGCCGATCCAGCACTGGCTCGACATCGCAGCCGATCAGCTCTCGACCGGGATGTCGCACATGCAGGTGGTCGAGTCGCTCAAGACCGAGCACGGACTCGGCCACGGTCACGCGAACGCCGTGGTCGCGTACGTGAAGGCGAAGCTCGCGGGCTGACCCGCCTCGCTCCGGCGCTCACGCGCCCCGGCATCCGTGCTTCGGAGGGCGTCGCGAACCTCGGACTGTTCGCGCGCAAAGATCCGAGGTTCGCGTGATTCTCCGAGGCTCGCGACCGCGACCCGCGCGGAGTCAGCCGGCGACCAGGTGCTCGATGAGGATCTGAGTGCCGATGCCGATGAGCACGATGCCCCCGATGATCTCGGCGGGCTTGCGCCAGCGCGTGCCGATGCGGTGGCCGATCAGCACCGCGACGAACGACAGCGCGAACGTGACGAGGCCGATCGAGACGACCGCGATCCACAGCGGCACGTCGAGGAATGCGAACGACAGGCCGACGGCGAGGGCGTCGATGCTCGTCGCGAGGGCGAGCAGCACGATCTCGCGAGCGGAGAGGCCGGATGCGGCATCCGCGTCGTCCTCGTCGGGACGGAACGCCTCCCACAGCATCTTGGCGCCGATGGCGGCGAGGAGGCCGAAGGCGATCCAGTGGTCGAACGGGGCGATCGCCTCGGCGAACGTGCTGCCCAGCAGCCAGCCGATCAGCGGCATCACCGCCTGCGCGAGGCCGAAGGCGCCTGCGATGAGCAGGGCGCCCCGCACCACGTGGGCGCGCAACTGCAGTCCCTTTCCGAGAGCTACGGCGAACGCATCGGCGGAGACGCCGACGGCCAGGATGAAGAGCGCCCAGGGCGACATGGCTCCTCCTCGAAGCGGGGATGACGGGATGGCCGGCGATCGTCCCGGGCACCGTCGAACGGAGATCGGCCGCTCTCGAGCTTGCCAGTCGCGGGCCGTCGAAAATGACGAAAAGCCCTGATTGACAGCATTTCGGGCGAGCGAATCGTTCGGTCGGCCGAAAAAACGGCGCGGCCTCAGATCACCCGGTCGTTGCCCCCGTCGACGCTGAGGTGCGCGCCGGTCGTCGCCGGCAGCTGCTCACAGAAGACGGCGACCGCCTCGGCGACCATCGCGCTCGTGACCTCGACGCGCAGCAGATTGCGTGTGCGGTACTCCTCGACGCTGAGGCCGTAGCTGGCCGCGCGCTCCGCGAGCAGCTCGGGTGTCCAGATCGCCGTGTCGAAGACCGCGTCGGGCTCGACCTGGTTCACCCGGATGCCGTCAGCGGCCCACTCGATCGCTGCGACCCGCGCGAGCTGAGCCGCTGCGGTCTTGCTCGCCGAATACGACGCGACGCCGGGGCCCGGTGCCGCGACGTTCTTCGTCGACACGAGCACCACGCGCCCGCCCCGGGGCGCCAGCGCGAGGTGCGCGTGCGCCGCCCGCATCAGGCGCAGGGGCGCGGTGGCGTTGACGCGAACGGCGCGCTCCCACGCGGCATCGTCGAGGTCGGCGATCGGCTGACTGCGGGGGAAGATCCCCGCAGCGACGACGAGCATGTCGACGCCGCCGTAGGAGCGGACCGCCTCGTCGAGGGCGCGCTCGACGACGGCAGCGTCGGCGACGTCACCGACCACCCCGCGCCACGCGTCACCCGAGAATGCGTGCGGCACGCTCGGATCGAGGTCGACCCCCACCACCGCGGCGCCATCGGCGAGCAGCCGCTCCGCGGTGGCCCGCCCGATGCCGGAGGCGGCGCCGGTCACGATGGCGACTTCGCCCGCGAGCGGTGCGCGTCGGCGTCCCGCGAGCTTGGCCTGCTCGAGCGACCAGTACTCGATGTCGAAGCTCTGCGCTTCGTCGAGCGAGCGGTAGCCGCCCAGCGCATCGGCCGCCTCGATGACGGCGATGGTGTGCTCGGCGATGTCGGCCGCGACACCGACATCCCGCACGGTGTCGCCGGCGGTCAGCATCCCGAGCTCCCGGTCGAACACGACGCGTGGCGCGGGGTCGAGAGGAGTCACCGGCCCCGGCTGGCGGTGCCGGTGGCGCTCGACGTAGGCCCGGTAGGCGCTCGCGTACGCCGCGACATCGCGCCCGACGAGCGGATGCCGCTTGGTGTAGATGACGTGCTCGGGGGTCGCGGTTCCCCGGGTCGTGGTCACGTCGAGATCGGTGCGGCCCGCGAACGCGGCGGCACGGTGCGACCGGCTCTGTCGCAGCAGCATCGGCCGTCCGGCGGCGCGTGCGATGTCGGCGCGCAGGCCCGCGATGGTCTCGAGCGTGCCGCGCTGTGGGATGCCGTGATCACCGGCATCCGTCTGGCCGGCATCCCTCTCGCCGGGTGCGATGATTGCCGACAGCCCGGTCGCGCGGGCGACGATCTCGCGATGGCGGGCGAGGACGGCGTCGGGATCGTCGCCGAAGGTGAACAGACCGTGGTTGCGGAGGACGAGCGCGTCGACCCCGCTGAGGTCGGTGTCGGCCACGAGACGGGCCAGCGGGAATCCGGGCATCACATACGGCAGCACGACGACCCGCGGGCCCAGCGCCGTGGCGATCTCGTCGTCGGGCACGTCGCGATCGGTCACGGCGACGATCGCGTCGGCATGCGAGTGCAGCGCGACCCGGCCGGGGAGATACGCGTGCAGCAGTGCCTCGATCGAGGCCGTCGGTGCCGATGCGTCGAGCGAGGCCTGGCGCAGCTCGTTCACCATCGTCGGGTCGTCGAGGTGCGGCAGGCGCAGCAGGCGCTCGAGGCGGTCGCGACGCAGTGGCGCGAATCCTGCCGGCTCGATCGTGGCGAGATCCCATCCGCTCCCCTTGACCAGGACGAGGTCGACGGGCTCGCCCGTGACGTCCTCGCCTCGCGCGGTGATCGACGTGTTCCCGCCCCCATGGAGGACGAACGAGGGATCGCCGCCGAGGGCCTGACTGACGCGCACGATCTCGTCGAGGGCGTCGGACACGCCCGACGAGGGCGTCATGCGTAGGCCTCCCAGACGCTCGTCATCGACGACACGACTCGGTCGAAGCGGGCCGCCTGCTGCTGATACGCGGTGCGGCAGATGCCCGGTTGCACGACGAGCGCGGGGTCGGGTTCGACGCCCCACGGCGTCATGTCGACCCCGACGCCCCGTGCCGCGAGCGAGGCGACGCCGCGCGCGCCCAGCTCGGTGCCGAGCTGCCGGCGCATCGCGTGACCGATGACATCAGCGAACATCTGCGCCCACTGGGGGTTCTTCGCCCCGCCGCCGGCGAGGGTCCACGGGGCGTCGGTGACGACGGCCCCCGTCGCGACGACCTTCTCGATCTGCACGCGGTGGTACTGCGTGATGCCTTCGGCGACGGCGCGGGCGACGTGCGGGTAGCCGTGGCTGCCCTTGATTCCGACGAAGGTGCCGGAGGCGCCGAGATGCTCGGGCGCGCCGTGGATGAAGGGCAGGAAGAGCAGCCCGTCCGCCAGCGGGGGTGCGCCGTGCGCGGCTTCGAGGAGGTCGCGCGGAGTCAACGGGAGAGTCGCGCGGGCGCCGAGCAGCCCGGACGCCCACTCGATGCTCGCGGCGGACGTGGGCGCGACCTCCATGGCCAGCATGAGGCGGGGATCGGGGAGCAGCGCGTTGATCGTGACGCGCGGGGGAACGGCATCCGTCGGCACCACGACCGCGTTGATCGCCCAGGTGCCCACGATCACCGTCACGTCGCCGAGATCGGTGGAGCCTGCGCCGAGCGGGCTCGCGACGCAGTCCATGCAGCCGGCGACGACGGGCGTACCCGCGGTCAGGCCCGAGCGTGCGGCGGCGTCGGCGCTGATCGTCCCGACGACCTCGTCGCTCGCGTGCAGGGGTGGCAGGATGCGCTGGAGTTCGCGGGGCAGACCGAGCATGTCGAAGACCTCGGGCTCGTACTCCCGCTCGCGGAGGTTGACCAGGCCGCATCCCGACGAGTCGGACGTGTCGGCGCTCGCGACGCCGGTCAGGCACGCCGTGATCCAGTCCTTGCAGGTCAGGGCCCAGCGGGCCCGGTCGAGCGACTCGGGCTCATTGTCGAGCAGCCACCGCAGCAGCACGCCGGGCTGCGCGGCCCACGGAAGCGACCCGGTGAGCAGCCGCATCCGCTCGACCGCCGCGGGGTCGAGGGCCGCGACGACGTGCTCGGCCCGGCTGTCGGTCGAGGCGATGGCGGGCCGCACCGGCCGCAGCTGCTCGTCGACCAGGTAGAGACCGTTGCCGTGGCCGGTCGCGCCGACCGCCGACACCGTCCACCCGTCGGCGGCGAGCCATGACGTCAGGTCGCGGAGGACGTCGGCGACGACATCCCACAGCGTGTCCATCGCGATCTCCTGCCGCTCGCGCGAGACGGCGACGCGGGGGTTCGGCGCCGAGACCGTGCGGATCTCCCGCCCGGCGTCGTCGAACGCCGCTGCTTTGGCAGACGTGAGTCCCACGTCGATGCCGATGACGCAGATCTTCATCGATCCTCGTTTCTCGCTCAGGCGGCCGTCGGCTGAGCGGATGCCGGGCGCAGGGTTCGGGGTGCGAAGCGCCGAGCGGCTTCACGGTATCGCGCCAGCTCGGCTTCCGCGCGCTCGGCACTCCAGTCGCCGTGCGCGACGAGGACGTCGGCGGCACGTGCCGCACAGCCGAGGCCGACGTCGCTGTTCAGCGCGATCGCGGTGCGACGGATGAGCACGTCTTCGAGCGTGTGGGCGCCTTCCTCGCGGACGGCGTAGACGACCTCCGCGGCGATCGCGCCGCTCTCGTCGTCGATGACCTCGGCGAGAGACGGGTCGGATGCCGCCAGCATCTCGATCGGGCGGCTGAGGGTTCCGTACAGGTCGGCGAGTCGACGGGCGCTGCGCTCGGGCAGGGCGCTGCGGGCGACGCTGTCAGCGATGAAGCTCTCGTGATCGCCCGCGGGCGCGCCGGGGAACCGGGCGGTGCGGGTCGCGGAGCGGCGGTGGCCGAGCCCCAGCGCCGTCTCGATGCGCCGCAGCGCCTGCTCGCCCAGGGCCCGGTGGGTCGTGTACTTGCCGCCGATGACGGTGAGCAGTCCCGCGGCGTCGCCGGTGTGCACGACGATCTCGCTGTCGCGGCTGACCGAGGCCGGGTCGCTCAGGTCTGCCACGTAAGGAAGCGGGCGCACTCCCGAGAACGACCACAGCACGGCGTCGCGTCGCAGACCGGCCCCCGGGATGAGGTCGTTTACCGCGCGGAGCAGGTAGTCGACCTCGTCGTCGTCGACGACGATCTCGTCGATCGACCCGTCGTAGGGCAGATCGGTCGTGCCGATCATGTACTTTCCGTCCCACCACGGCAGGACGAACATGGGCCTGTTGTCATCGGGTGACTCGAAGAAGATGCAGGTGTCGGGCGCGCCGGGGAACGCGTCGACGACGAGGTGGCTTCCCTTCGTCGGGCCGATGCGGCGCGGGTGCTCGCCCTGCAGATCGAGGATCGCGTCGACCCACGGGCCGGCGCAGTTGACGACGACCGGGGCGCGCAGCGTCCGCTCGCGACCGTCCTCACGGTCGAGGTAGCGCACGCCCGCGATGCGTCCCTTCTCGCGGATCAGGTCGGTGACGGGGGTGTGGGTGAGCACCGTGGCGCCGTGGTTGGCCGCATCGATCGCGAGCTCGATGCCGAAGCGCTCGGTCACCGGCACGTGCGCGTCCTGGAACAGGCCACCCCACTTCACGCCGCCCGCAGCGACCGACGGCCACTCGCGCGACAGGCGCCGCGAGAAGACGATGCGGTTGCGCGGCAGCTTCTTGCCGAACGAGAGGATGTCGTGCAGCAGCAGACCGCACGAGAGCAGCCAGCCCGGCCGCGAGGCGCCTCGCGAGAACGGGATGAGCATGGGGTAGGGGCGCACGAGATGCGGTGCGGTGCGCAGCAGGATGTTGCGCTCGCGGATCGATTCGAGCACGAGCGGGATCTCCACGCGCTCGAGGTACTTCAGGCCGCCGTGGATGAGACGGGTCGAGATCGCCGAGGTGCGGGCGGCGATGTCGTCGCGGTCGATGACGACGACGTGGAGGCCACGGCTCGCGGCCTCACGGGCGATGGCGAGGCCGTTGATCCCGGCGCCGATGACGACGACGTCGGCCGAGGTGGGCTCGGCATGGGTACGAAGCGAGGGCATGCTGCATCCTTCGGGTCTCGGGGCGCCCGCGGGCGCCCCGAGACGGTTCAGTGGGAGAGGGTCTGGAACAGGTCGAAGGCGTCGTCGGCGCTGAGGCCGTCGTGGACGACCCCGCGGACGGCCGCGAGCATGGCGGCCGGGTGCGCCGACTGGAAGACGTTGCGTCCCATGTCGACGCCCGCCGCGCCTTCCGCCATCGCCCGCGACGCCACACGCAGGGCCTCACGCTCCTCGACCTTCTTGCCGCCGGCGATGACGATCGGGACGGGGCACGCGCTGGTGATCGTCTCGAAGCCCTCCTCGACGTAGTAGGTCTTCACGAACGCCGCGCCGAGCTCGGCGCTGATGCGGGTGGCGAGGCGGAAGTAGCGGGCATCGCGCACCATGTCGCGACCGACCGCGGTGACGGCCAGCACCGGGATGCCGGTGGCCTGGCCCGCGTCGACGAGGGTGGTCATGTTGCGCACCGACTTCGTCTCGTTGTCGCCGCCGATGAAGACCTGCACGGCCAGGGCCGCGGCATCCAGTCGCACGGCGTCGTCGATCGAGACGGCGATCTCTTCGTCGGAGAGCTCCTTGAGCACGCTGGGACCGCCGGAGGCGCGCAGCACGATGCCCTTCGACGAGTGCGGCGGGATGGTCGTGCGCAGGGCTCCGCGCGTGCACATCAGAGCGTCCGCCTGGGGAACCAGCGGCAGGATCGAGCGGTCGAGCCGCTCGAGGCCGGAGGTCGGGCCCTGGAAGTAGCCGTGATCGAACGCGAGCATCACGGTCTTGCCGTCGCGGGGGTCGAACACGCGCGACATCCGCGCGCGCAGCCCCCAGTCCTGGCCCGCTTGGCCCTTGATGGGGTAGCCGGTTCCGGCCACGGCGGGGCCGGAGTAGTCGGTTCCCTCACGCAGGTCGTCGAGGTCAGCCATGGATGTTCTCCTTGTTCTTCGGGATGGGGTCGGTGTCGGCGCGTCGGGCCGAGGGAACGGAGGCGGGGCGACGCAGGCTCACCCGCAGCCGGTGCAGAGAGCTGCGGCCGGTTCCGGTGGCGGCCGAGGCGATCACGACGACGAGGACGACGAGCACGCCCTTGAGCACGTTCTGAGCGCCGATCGACCACCCCACGAGGTTGAGCAGCCCCGACAGCAGCACGAAGAAGAGAGCGCCGGTCCAGGCGCCGGCCGGTACGGGGCGACCGCCGGAGATGAGGGTGCCGCCGATCACCACGACCGCGATCGAGTCGAGCATGTACGAGCTGCCGAGCACCGTGCTGGGGGAGATGAACGCGGCGAGCAGGCCGCCGACCAGTCCCGCGAGGCCCGCCGAGACGAGGTAGGCGGTGACCGTCACCCCCGCCACCGGCAGACCGGCGCGTTCGGCAGCGCGAACGCTCTGGCCGACGGCGATGACGGCGACACCGACACGGGTCCGGGTGAGGGCGAGCCAGACGATCACCGTCATTGCCGCGACGACGAGCGCGATGACCGGGATGCCGAAGGCCTTCGCGGTGACGAAGGCCCGCAGGCTCGCGTCAGCGCCGGCGCGTGCGGCATCCGCCAGGAGGAGCGTCGCAGAGGTGACGACGAGGCTCGTCGCGAGGGTCGCGATGATCGGCGGCACCCGCAGGAGCAGGATCGCGGCGGCGCTGACCGCACCGGCGGCGAGCCCGGAGCCGACCCCGGCGGCGAGCCCGATCGCCGGCCCCGCCGTGGCGCCCACGCCGACCGAGACGTAGGAGGCCATCGAGATGACGGTGCCGACGGAGACGTCGATGTTGCCCGGGCCGAGGGTGATCACCAGCATCTGTCCGAGGGCGACGAGCACGAGGAACGGCGCAAGCGAGAGGGCTTGGGCCATGGGGTCGAGGGGCGACCCGGGGCGTACGGCGATGATCACTGTCCACACGGCGAGCACACCGAGGAGCGACCACCCCCAGGCGGGCCAGACGGGGCCGCGGCGGGGCGCCGGGAGCGGGATGGAGGCGGAGGTCATCGCGCGATCCTCTCGGTGATCATGCGGCCCGCGAGCACGGCGATGACGATGACGCCTTGTGCGGCCGACTGCAGGGCGGACGGGAGGTTGATGAGGCTGAGCAGCACGGTGATGAGGCCGAGGGTGATCGCGCCGAGCGTCGTGCCGATCGGCAGGGCACGGCCGCCCGAGAAGGTGCCCCCGCCGAGGATCACCGCGGCGATCGTCATGAGGGTGTACTCGCCGGCGGCGTTGATGTCGCCCGACCAGGTCTGCGAGGCGAGGAGCAGGCCCGAGACAACGAGGAGCGCGGCCGCGGCGACGTACGCCGTCGCGCGGGTCGCGACGAGCGAGGTGCCCGTCTTCTCGAGCGTCGCGGCCTGCGAGCCGAGCGCACGCATGCGTGCCCCGGCGAGGGAGCGTCGCGTGATCCACCATCCCAGGACCGTGGCCGCGGCGATGAAGATGAGCGGTGCCGGGAACCAGGTCGGCCGCCAGGTCGACAGCGCCGAGAGCCAGTCGGGGGTCTGACCGCCGGGCGTCGGCCGGATCTGCAGTCCGATCCCCAGCCACACGAACGACATGCCCAGCGTCAGGATGATCGAGGGCACCCCGCGGCGCTGCACCACCCAGGCGAGCAGTGCGTACACGACGAGGATGCCGGCGATCATGGCGATCGCGAGGGTGGGGGTCTCCCGCAGAAGCGTCGCCGCGATGACCGTGATGAGACCGACGAGATAGCCGACGCTCAGGTCGATGTCGCCGACGGCCATCATGATCATCTGCGCTTGGGCGGCGAGCACGAGCGGCACCGACGACATCAGCATCAGGGTCAGGCCGGGCACGCTGAGGATCCCGGGCTGCAGGACGGCGGTCACGGCGAAGATCGCGATGAGCGCGACGAGTGCGAGGAGAGCGGGCGATCCGTTGACGGCGGAGGCGCGCAGGCGCTGCGGCGCGGTGGGCGGGGAGAGCACGTCGGTGGTCATCGGTCCTCCTGGACTGTCTCGGCGTCGATTCCGAACGAGTCCGCGATGATGCGCTCGTCGGTGATGTCGTCGCCCGCGAGCTCGCTGACGACGCGCCCGGCACGGAAGACGTAGACACGGTCGCAGTGCGCCATCTCGCCGTTCTCGGTGGAGTACCAGACGATCGAGCGGCCGCGTGCGGCCTCGACGCGCATGAGGGCGTAGAGCTCGTTCTTCGTGGTGACGTCGACGCCGCGGAAGGGGTCGTCGAGCAGCACCAGGGGAGCATCGGTCGCGAACGCCCGCGCCACGATGACCTTCTGCTGGTTCCCGCCCGACAGTGACGTGATCGGTGCGCGTGCGCCGCCTTTCACGTTCAGGCGTTGCACCCATTCCTCCGCGAGCCGCCGGCGCCGGGCGGGCGGGACGATACCGGCCCTCGCGAGATGACGCGTGGCCGAGACGGTGAGGTTGTCGGCGACGTTCCAGAGCGAGAAGATCCCGCTGGTCTGGCGGTCGCCGGGAACGTAGGCGCGCCCGCGTACGACACGGACGCCGCGCGCGTTGGCCCAGAGCCGGTGCAGCAGCTCGTCCTGACCGTGGCCGGCGAGGCCGGCGAGGCCCACGATCTCGCCCGGTGAGACCGAGAACGGCACCTCGCCTCCGTCGATCCGGGCGACGGTGCCCGTCGCGTCGATCTCGGGCCGAGCGCTCGCCGCGCTCACCCGGCGCACCGTGGCGGTGTCGGCGTGCACCTCGCCGCCCATGGCCGCCAGCAGTGCGTCCTCGTCGGTCTCTCGCGCCGAGACCACGTCGACCACGCGTCCGTCTTTCATGACGGCGATCCGGTCGGCATGGGCCAGCACCTCCTGCATCCGGTGGGAGATGAGGGCCATGCCGACGCCCTCGGCCGCGAGGCCGCGGAGGGCGTCGTAGAGCTGGCGGGTCGCGTTGATGCTGAGCGATTCGGTCGGCTCGTCGAGGATGAGCAGCGACAGCGACGGCGTGCACAGTGCGCGCACGATCTCGACCATCTGCCGCTGCGCCATCGTGAGGTCGCCGGCCCGGCGCAGCGCCGAGACGCCGTGTCCGGGGAAGACCTCGTCGAGCTTGCGCGACACCCGCCGCTCGGCGCGGCGGTTCCAGCCCGCACCTCGGGTGCCGGCATCCGAGAGCGCGATGTTCTCGGCGACCGTGAGGTCGGGGCAGAGGGCGAGCTCCTGGTAGATCATCCGCACACCGGGCTGCTCGGTGCCGGGCTTCGCGGTCGCGGCGCCGGTCTGCCAGCGGATGCTGCCGGCGTCGGGCTGCTCGCGCCCGGCGAGCACCCGCATGAGGGTGCTCTTGCCGGCGCCGTTGTGGCCGACCAGGCCGAGGATCTCGCCGGCCGACACCGAGATGTCGATCCCGGCCAGGGCCGTCGTGTTTCCATACCGTTTGGCGACGGCCTCGGCCGTGACGAGCGCCACGTCCGAGGGTGCGGTCGCGGGGGTGTGCGACAGGGTTGTCATCGGGTCTCCTGGTTCGAGCTGGTCGGCCACGGCATCACCGGGTGTCAGGGCAGTGCGGGCGTGGCGACGTCGTCGCCGGCCAGCAGAGCCGCGATGGCGGCGTCGGTGGTCGCCTCGTCCCAGGCGTTGGCGGCGTACTCGTCGGTGCCGAGGGTCTCGACCCAGTAGTCGAGGTTCTCCTGCGTGACCTGCACGAGCGGGAGGACCACGTCGTCGGGCACCTCGTCGCCGCGCAGCTTGGCGATGGCGGCGTAGAGGGCGGCGACGATCTGTCCGGGATCGGTCAGCGCCGCGAACGACCCGTTGTCGATGCCGCTTTCCTTCCAGAACGACAGCGACTTGCCGTCGGTGTCGAAGACGACGACCGGGATGTCGCGCCCGGCCGACTGGAAGGCCTGGACGACGCCCATGCCGCCGATGCATCCGGGAACCGCGGCGATCGTCGGCATCGAGCCGAGGATCGCGACGATCTCCTTCTGCGCCGTCGCGGCGTCGCAGAAGCCGTTCACTTCGGCGGCGACCTTCACGTCGGGGTAGCCGGCGAGGATCTCCTGCTGGCGGGCGTAGAACGCCTCGTCGGGCTGCGAGCCGATGACGCCCCGGTTGAGGATGATGTCGCCCTTGCCATCGATGGCGTCGAGGGCGGGCTGGAGCGAGTCGGCGCCCCACTGCCCGTAGTCGTTGCGCACGACGACGCCGCAACTGGTGTCCATGTCGGCGTCGACGATCACGACGGTGATGCCGGCGGCGCACGCCTCCTCGATGACGGGGACGAGGGCGGTCGAGGATGCCGGGATGACCATGAGCACGTCGGGGTTCTGAAGCATGAGGCTGCGAATCTGGGACGCCTGCTCGGTCGCGCTGTTCTCGCCCGGGGCATTGACGACGCTGTAGTCGGAGACGACGCCGCTCTCCTTGAGCTTCGCGGCCTCCGTCTCGAACTTGTCGATGAGGGTCAGGCGCCAGCCGTTGACGAACCCGTTCGACAGGGCCACCTTCAGGCCCTGGGGTTCACCGCCGGCGGTGGTGTCGGTCGGGCTGCCGGCGCAGCCGGCGAGGACGAGAGCGGAGATCGCTGTCGCGGCCGCTGCGGCGAGCATGCGGCGGGTGGTCGGGAACGTCATCGTTGTGCCTCCTGGTGTCGCATCGTTGCGAGGTGCCGATGTCACGAGGGCGTGCGGGCTGCCTAACTCGTAACAACCAACCTGTCATGACAAGTTGGTGATGACTAAGATAGGGAGCGGGCCGCCGGGTGTCAACACGGCGCCGGATACGCTCGCCGTGACGGCCCGATCGAGGAGGCTCCCATGACCGCAGCGACGACGCTCGACCGCTCGTCCGATCTCCCGCTGTGGCAGCAGCTGTCGCTCGCCTTGCGTGGCGAGATCGAGTCGGGGCGCCTGCGGCCCGACCAGGCGCTGCCCTCCGAGTCGGAGCTCATCGATCGTTTCGGGGTCTCGCGCACCGTCGTCCGAGAGGCGCTGGCCGACATGGTGCGCGCCGGGCTGATCTACAAGGTGCGGGCCCGTGGCTCATTCGTCTCGCCGGCGCGACCCGACCTCCGCTTCGTCGGTTCGATGGCGGGCTCGTCGGACGATCTCGCCGGAACGGGGCGGGTGGTCACGACCCGCGTGCTCGACTTCGCGGTCGGGACCGCGGATGCCGCCGACGCCGAGGCGCTGCGCATCCCCGTGGGTGCTTCCGTGGTGCGGCTGCGTCGTCTGCGGCGTGTCGACGAGACGCCCTGGCTGCTGGTCGACACGGTGCTGCCGCACGACCGTTTTCCCACCCTCGCACGCGCCAACCTCGAGAACCGGTCGCTGTACGAGCACCTCCGGCGCAACTTCGGAGTGCAGCCCAGCGGAGCCGACCGCTGGCTCAGTGCTGTCGTCCCCGAGCCGCCCGACGCCGAGCTCCTCGAGCTGGCGCCGGGCCAGCCTGTGCTCTCGATCGAGTCGATCGCGTGGGATGCCGACGGGCGGCCCTTCGAGCGATATCTGGCGCTCCACCGGAGCGACGAGTCGCGTTTCTACGTGGGAATCCGCTGATGTCGGGCTCCTGCGGTCAAGAGAACGATTATCAGTAACGTACAATCGAGGGTATGACCCGTCGACTCCTCCCCGCGGCCGTGCTCGTGGCCGCGGCATCCCTCGCACTCGCCGGCTGCGCCGGTACCTCCTCGCCGGCCGCGAGCGGCTCGGACGACGGAAAGATCAGCGTCGTCGCCTCGACGAACGTGTACGGCTCGCTGGCTGCCGAGGTGGGCGGCGACGCCGTCGAGGTGACCTCGATCGTGACCTCGCTCGCGCAGGACCCGCACTCGTACGAAGCGTCGGCGCGCGACCAGCTGACGGTGTCGCAGGCCGACCTCGTCATCGAGAACGGCGGGGGCTACGACTCGTTCCTCGACGGGCTCGTCGAGTCGAGCGGCAGCACCGCTCCGGTGCTCACGGCGGTCGAGTTCTCGCACGATTTCCCCGGGGCCGAGGGGCACGCGGACCACGCCGACGAGCACGCAGCCGACGACCACGCGTCCGACGACCACGACCACGGTCACGACCACGAAGGTCACGACCACATCGAGGGCTTCAACGAGCACGTCTGGTACGACCCGCACACGATCGCCCACCTCGTCGAAGACATCGCGCACGAGCTCGGCGAGCTCGACGCGGCGAACGCCGACACCTTCGAGGCGAACGCCCAGGCGCTCATCGAGCGGATCGACGGTCTCGAGACGTCGCTCGACACCATCTCGGCGGCCCATCAGGGCGAGAAGATCTTCGTGACGGAGCCGGTGCCGCTGTACCTGGCCGCCGCGGCGGGCCTCGACAACGCGACTCCGGCCGCGTTCAGCGAGGCCGTCGAGGAGGGGCAGGACGTGCCTCCCGCGACGCTCCTCGAGGCGCAGCAGATCCTGCGCTCCGGCGACGTGCGGATCGTGATCGTGAACGCCCAGACGGGCGGCGCCGAGACGACGGAGATCACCAAGCTCGCCGGCGAGCTGAACATCCCCGTGCTGGAGTTCACCGAGCTCATGCCCGACGGCGTCGACTACGTGGGCTGGATGCAGCAGAACATCGACGAGATCTCCGGGGCGCTCGCGGGCTGACCCGCCGCCCGAAGCTCTCTCAGTCCGCCGTCGGGGCCGCGCCCTGGCGGCGGACGAGTGCGTTCAGGAGGGCCTGCTGCTCGTCCGCGGACGAGCGGGCGGCCGAGACGTTCTCGGTCTCGACGGCAGCGACGATCTCGGCGCGCTGGATACGGGTCGACCGCGGGGCTTCGATGCCGAGCCGGATGCTGTCGCCCTTGACCTCGAGCACCGTGAGCTCGATGTCGTCGCCGATGAGCACCTTCTCACCGACTCGTCTCGTCAACACCAGCACTCGATCACCCTACTTTCCGTACGCGCTGCGCGCGCTCCGCGGCCGACGCGAGTCTCATGCGGTCGTGATGGCCTGCGCGTCGCCGACGGTGTCTCGGACCACGCCCACGGTGTCGATCGCCAGGCCACCCGCCGTCGCCTCGGTGTACGACAGCACAGGCAGACCGTCCGTCTGCGACGAGATGAGGCGCCGGACGGCGGAACGCAGCGACGGGGCGCACACGAGCACAGGCTCCGGCCCCGGGCCGGCCGCCTCCAGAGCGGCGCGTGTCGAGGCCACGACCGCCTCGAGCCGATGCGGGTCGAGCGCGATGTGCGGGCCGTCCTCGCTCGGCCGCATGGCCTCGAGCATCGACTGCTCGAGCAGCGGGTCGATCATGACGATGCGCAGCCGCCCCTGCTCGGCGAACCGCGTCGCAACGGCGGGACCGAGGGCGAGGCGCGCGGTCTCGATCAGGGCGTCGGGGTCCGTCGTCGTCTTGGCGCGCAGCGCGAGTGCCTCGTAGATCCGGGTCAGGTCGTTGATCGGGATGCGCTCGGCGAGAAGGCCCTGCAGCACGCGCTGCACCTCGGCGAGCGACAGCAGCGCCGGCGTGAGCTCTTCGACGGCCGCGGGGCTGGACTGACGCAGCGTCTCGGTGAGCTGGCGGACGTCTTCGCGGCTGAGCAGTCGGGCGGCGTGGGCCTGGATGACGGACGAGAGGTGCGTGATGATGACGCTCGCGCGGTCGACGACCGTCGCGCCCGCGAGCTCGGCGCTGTGCCGCATCTCGAGGGGCACCCACTTGCCGTCGATCCCGAAGACCGGGTCGGGCGACGACCGGCCGGGCAGGGTCTCGAGCCCCGAGCCGAGGGCGAGGAGCGAGGCCCGAGGCGCGACGCCGCGACCCGCCTCGATCCCGGCGACCCGGATGACGTAGGTCGACGGCGGCAGTTCGATGCTGTCGCGGGTGCGCACGGGCGGAACGATGAGCCCGAGCTCGAGCGCGGTCTTGCGTCGCAGCGAGCGCACGCGCCCGAGCAGGTCGTCGGGGCCCCCGGTGACGAGATCGACGATGTCGGGTGCGAGCAGGATCTCGAGCGCGTGCACCCGCATCCGCTCGGCCAGTTCCTCGGGGGTGTCGACGGCGCCGCGCGGGTCGACGGCGGGGGCGTCCTCGGCCGCCTGAGTCTGCTCGCGACGCCCGACCCGCTGCGCGATGAGCAGCAGGGTGGCTCCGATGACGAGGAACGGCAGCATCGGCATTCCGGGGATGAACGACATCACGATCGCCGCGCCGCCGGCGATCGACAGCGCGTTGCGCGACTGCGTCAGCTGCGCCGCCGCGGCCGAGCCCATGTCGGACTCCGCCCCCGAGCGCGTGACGATCATGCCCGTCGCGACCGCCATGAGCAGCGCGGGGATCTGCGTGACGAGGCCATCGCCGATCGTGAGCAGAGCGTATGTGTTGAGGGCTTCGCCCGCCTCCATGCCCTTCGAGAGCATGCCGATCGCGACGCCGCCGACGAGATTGATGATGATGATGACGAGCCCGGCGATCGCGTCGCCCTTGACGAACTTCGAGGCACCGTCCATCGCGCCGTAGAAGTCGGCCTCGGCGGCGATCTCGGCGCGCCGGCGCCGGGCTTCGGTGTCGCTGATGAGGCCGGCGTTGAGGTCGGCGTCGATCGCCATCTGCTTGCCCGGCATGGCGTCGAGGGTGAACCGGGCGCCGACCTCGGCGACGCGCTCGGCGCCCTTCGTCACGACGACGAACTGGATGACGATGAGGATCAGGAACACCACGATGCCGATGACGAGCGATCCGCCCACGGCGATCGCGGCGAACGCGTCGATGACCTGCCCCGCGTGCGCCTCGCCCAGCACGAGCTTCGTCGACGCGACGTTCAGCCCGAGCCGGAACAGCGTCGCCACCAGCAGCAAAGAGGGGAAGACCGCGAAATCGAGCGGCCGCTTCACGAACATGGCGGTCAGCAGGATGAGCAGCGCGAACAGGATGTTCGTGATGATGAGGACGTCGAGGATCGGCGGAGGCACCGGCACGATCAGCAGCATGATGATGCCGACGACCCCCATCGGCACCAGCGACCTTCTCAGGATGTTCATCGGGGTGCCTTCCTCTCGGGAACGGTGTGAACGCCGCGCGCAGCGCCGCGGCGCTTGAGCCCGTCGACGAAGACGAGCACGCGGGCGACGGCGGTGTAGAGATCACCCGGGATCTCTTGTCCGAGCTCGCACGCCCCGTGCAGGGCGCGGGCGAGCGGGATGTCGCGGACGAGGGGGACGCCGGCCTCATGGGCTCGCTCGCGGATGCGTTCGGCGATGAGGCCCTGGCCCTTCGCCACGACCCGCGGTGCCGATTTGCCCGGCTCGTAGCGAAGGGCGACCGCGATGTGCGTGGGGTTCACGAGCACGACATCCGCGTCGCCGACGGCGGCGATCATGCGGTTGCGGCTCATCGCCATCTGGCGGGCGCGGCGCTGGCCGCGGATGAGCGGGTCGCCCTCGGAGTTCTTGTGCTCGTCGCGCGCTTCCTTCTTGGTGACGCGCGTGTGCTTGCGGTTGCGACGCATGACCACGAGGACGTCGATCGCGGCCAGCAGCACGCCGACCGCGACCGCGGTGATGAGCAGTGCGGTCACGACGTTCGAGGCGATCTCGAGCAACCGCGTGATCGGGTGCGCGCCACTCATCGTCAGCACGGGCATGAGCCCGGCGACGACGAACCACAGCGCGAGACCGATCGCGGTGGTCTTCAGCAGTGCCTTCGCACCCTCCCACAGCGCCTGCACGCCGAAGAGCCGTTTGACGCCGTTCAGCACGTTGAACTGCTCGAACCGCGTCGGCACGCCGCGCAAGTGGATGCCGCCCTGCGCGACCGACCCGAGGATCGCGACGAGCGCGACGGCCAGCAGCGCCGTGCCGAGGACGGCCGGGATGCTGCCGAGGGCCGACGACAGGACGGCGACGGCGTGCTCGGGGTCGGGGTTGCGGATGACCGCGGCGATCTCGACGAACTGCGCGGCACCGGCATCCGCGCCCGCCCCGATCATGGCGGGGAGGACAAGCGCGACGGTGCCGATGGCGAGCCAGGCGGACAGGTCCTGGCTGCGCGAGAGCTTGCCCTTGCGATAGGCCTCGCGCAGCTGACGCCGGCTGGCGTGCTCGGTGCGTTCGCCGCTGTCGCTGCTCATGAGACGCCGCCGTTCATCGGGTGCCGCCGATCAGCAGCCCGGTTGCCTGGTCGGTGAGCGCCCCGACGACAGCCGGCAGGGCGAGGATGACGCTGCCGGCGAGGAGGAACGTCAGGATGATCTTCAGCGGGAAGCCGAGAGCGAACGCGTTGAGCGCCGGGGCGACGCGGCTGACGAGCCCGAGCGCGATGTCGGCGAGGAAGAGCACGAGCAGCAGAGGGCCGGCGATCTGGAGCGCGGCGACGAGCAGCTGTGACGCCGTGTCGACGAGCAGCTCGACCGGGCGAGCGAGGTCGAGCACGCCGTCGACGGGAATCGCCGCGAAACTGCGCGCGAGCCCTGCGAGGATCAGCTGGTAGCCGTTGCTCGCGAACAGCAGGGCGAGGGCGATCATCTGGAAGAGCCGCGTGAACTGGGCGCCGTTGACGTTCATCTGCGGATCGAAGCCCTGCGCGAGCTGGAACCCGCCGAAGACGTCGATCAGGCCCCCGGCCGACTGCACGACGGCGAAGCAGGTCATCACGAGGAAGCCGAGCAGTGCGCCGGTGACGACCTGTGCGGTCAACGCGAGGAAGAACGCGCCGGTGTCGAGGCTCTCGTATCCCGGCGCGACCGTGCCGCTGAGGGCGAGGGCGACCCCGATCGCGACCATCGCCTTGATGCGGGCCGGAAAGGCACCGTATGAGAAGGGCGGTGCTATGAAGATGAACGCGGTCGTGCGGACCGCGGCGAGACCGGTGGCCTCGATCCAGGCGAAGTCGAGCAGCAGCTGCATCTCAACCGCCCGAGAGCAGGTGCGGGATGCGGTCGAACATGGTGTGGGTGAAGGCGATCGCCTCGGCGATCATCCAATGCCCGCAGACGACCAGCGCGATCGCGACGGCGACGGCCTTCGGCACGAACGAGAGCGTGACCTCCTGGATCTGCGTGATCGACTGCAGGAGCGAGATGGCGAAGCCGACCACGAGCGCCGTGATCAGCAGGGGCGCGGCCAGCTTCGCGGCGAGCACGACGCCCTCCATGCCGATGTCGAGGACGGCCTCAGGGTTCACGCGTGCCCCCGGTCATCCGCCCGCTCCGTAACTCTCCATGAGGGTGCGGAGGATGAGTCCCCACCCGTCGACGAGGACGAACAGCAGGATCTTGAAGGGCAGCGAGATCATCACCGGCGGGAGCATCATCATGCCCATCGACATCAGCGCCGCGGCCACGACGAGGTCGATGACGAGGAACGGCACGAAGATGACGAAGCCGATGATGAAGGCCGCACGCAGCTCGGAGATCATGAACGCCGGGATGAGGGTTATCATCGGGACGCTCGCCGGATCCTCGGGGTTCTCGGCCCCCGCGAACCGCGTCATCAGGGCGAGGTCCTCCTCGCGCGTGAACGACAGCATCCAGGTGCGCAGCGGGTCGGTGCCGACGCCCACCGCATCGGTGAACGTCAGCGAGCCGTCGACGTAGGGCTGCACGGCGACCGTGTTGATCTCGGTCAGCACGGGCCACATGACGAAGAGGGTCAGGAACAGGGCGAGGCCCGCGAGCACCTGGTTGGGCGGGATCGTGGGCAGCGACAGCGCGTTCCGGGTCATCGCCAGCACCACGAAGATCTTCGTGAACGACGACATCATGAGCAGCAGCGCCGGGGCGACCGACAGCAGCGTGATGCCGATCAGCGTCAGCACCGACGATGAGGGCGTACCGTCGATGCCGTTGATGTCGACGGAGATGCCGCCGTTCGGCGACGGCGTCGAGGCGGCGACGAGCACGAGCGCGCCGAGCGCGCCGCCGAAGGTCACGCGCCCAGGGCGCGGCGCAGCACCTGTGCGGCATCACGCGCGGTCATGATCGCCGGGCGGGCGGTGCGTTCGGCGCGGGCCTGCGATCGCAGGAGGGGCACCGGCGGGCTCAGGGGCGCGCCGCCCGCGACATCCCGCAGAGCCGGACGGCTCGTGCCGAGCTCGTCGTGCTCGGCATCCCGTGACGGGGCATCGGAGGCAGGGTCGATCCGATCGAGCATCGACACGCCGCCCTCGGTGATGCCGAGCACGTAGCGGGCGCCGTCGATCTCGACCACGGCGACCTGCGCCTTCGGCCCGATGCCGCGCTTGGCGACGACGGTGATGTCGGTGACGGCATCCGAGCGTGCCGACCTCCGGCTTCTCGGGAGGCCCGCGCGTGCCCCGCCCGCGCCGCCGCGCGAGAAGCGGCGCTGCAGCACCCACACGATCGCGAGCACGACGCCGAGCGAGACGACGACGCGCAGCGCAAGCAGCAGATCGTCGATGTCAGGCCTCCGCGTTCTCGATGATCCGCGTGATGCGCACCGCGTAGTCCTGGTCGACGACGACGATCTCGCCGTGCGCGATGAGGCGGCCGTTGAGCTTGACGTCGGCGGGGGCGCCGGCCGAACGGTCGAGCTCGATGATGCGGCCGGGCTCGAGGTCGAGCACGTCGCGCACGGTCATGCGCGTGCGGCCGACCTCGACCGTCAGCTCCATCTCGACGCCTGCGATGCGCTGCAGGCGACGAGGCGAGGCCGCGGCGGGGTGCGATACGCGAACCGCGAGGCGCCCGATCACGCGGGCATCCTCGTCGACGAGGTCGAACACCTGCGCGGCCGGGTGCGCGAAGAGCGATGAGGCGTCGCCGATGGTGGCCTCGCCGAGCACGCTCGGCCCGAACGCCGTCGCGGCGGCGTCGAGGGCGTCGCGCAGCCGCTCGTGCAACGGCAGTCCGGCGTCGGCGCCGACGAGGGCAGACTCGTCGAACACGACGACCGCGAGCGCCGCGCTCGTGTCGCCGACCGACGAGACGATGACCGCATCGCCGGTCTCGCCCGCGTTCGTGCCGGGTCGGGCCGTGATGCGCGACGCCGTGGGCAGCCGGTCGGCGAATGCGGCCGCGGCCGCGGCCTCGTGGGTGGTGGTGCTGGTCATGACGACTCCTCGGACAGCGCGGGGGAGAGATCGGATGCCGTCACGACGCACGCGAGGCGCGCGCCGTGCGACCCGATGGCAGCGGATGCGACGACGTGTTCGTCGACGGCGAGATCGAGGGGACGCTCGGCCGCGTGTGCGAGCGAGATGACGTCGCCGACCGCGAGGTCGAGGACCTCGGCGGGCCGCACGGCGCGCGGCGCGAGCCGCAGCGTCACCTCGACGGGGGTCTGCTCGATGTGCCGGCGGACGAGGCCGGGGTCGTTCGTCGCACGCGGCGCCGAAGCGCTGTCGGACAGGCGTTCGAGCAACGTCGCGGCGGGGAGGGCGATCGTCGCGGTCTCGGTGCGGTCGGCCAGGCGCATCGAGAACCGGGCGACGACCACGAGGTCCTGACCGCCGACGACCTGGGCGAAGGCGGCGTTGTACTGCACCGCGCCGACGCTCAGCTCGCGGGGCAGCAGCGAGCCGAGGGCCGTGCGGAGATGCCCGAGGGTCTCGTCCATGAGCGACCGGATCAGCGCCTGCTCGATCGCCGTGAGAGCGCGGGCCTCCGGGCGCTGCGAGCCGTCGCCACCGAGCATCTTCACGATCCACGACAGGGCCGACGGCAGGGGGAACTCGATGACGGCGCGGTCGTCGGAAGCGGCATCCGAGCACAGCACGAGCGTCGTCGTGGGCGGGACCGTCGCGACGTACTCGTCGTAGGTCTCCAGGCTCACCCGCTCGAGGGCGATGTGCGCGCGCACGCGGGCTTTCGCAGCGAGGAGCATCGCCCACTGACGCGCGAAGGCGTCGAAAGCCCCGGCGAGAGCGCGCGTGTGCTCACGCGACAGTGCCGCGGGTCGGCCGAAGTCGTAGCGTTCCGGGGCCGCGGTCGCGGCATCCTCGGTTCGCGCGCTCGGGGCGATCGGCACGGTCTGCACGGCGGGGACTATCGGTCACGCGTGTGGCTCCGTTAGGCGCGGGCCGCGCCCGCTCGGCGTCGCGGGCTCGGGTTGGGGTGGCAGTTCGCGCCCGCTCGGGGCTCGGGTTGGGGCGGGAGCTGCCAGGTGGGTGCTGGGGGTGGTGTGGGCTCGGGTTGGGGTGGCAGTTCGCGCCCGTTCGGGGCCCGGGTTGGGGCGGGAGGTGCCAGCTGGGTGCTGGGGGTGGTGTGGGCTCGGGTTGGGGTGGCAGTTCGCGCCCGCTCGGGGCTCGGGTTGGGGTGGGGGCTGCCAGGTGAGTGCTGGCCGCGGGCGCGCGCCAGGGTTGAGTTGGCATGTGCTGCACTCAGTGCCCGGTTGGGGCGGGAGCTGGCGGGCAGATGCTGGCTAGGGCTCTGGTTCGGGCGCGGGCTGGACCAGGGTTGGCAGTGGCTGCCCACTCAGAGCCCGGTTTGGGGCGGGAGTTGCCATCTGGATGCTGGGTGTGGGCGCGCGTCGGCTTTGGGTTGGCAGTTGCTGCCCGCTCGGGGCCCGGGATGAGGTGGGAGCTGCCAGGTGAGCGCTGGCCAGCGCGGCGGCGCGGCGCGGGGTCAGCCGTCGGCGGCGGCGAGGCCGGCGAGCTCGCCGCGCACCTGGGCGTCGGCATCCGAGAGCACGACGAGGTCGACGCGGCGGTTCTGGGCGAGGGCCTCCGCGCTCGACCCCTCCGCGAGGGGCCGTGACGACCCGAAGCCCACCGAGCTGATGCGCTCGCGGGCCACGCCGCGCGCGTCGACGAGGTAGCCGAGCACGCCGTTGGCCCGCGCGGTCGAGAGCTCCCAGTTGTCTACGAAGGGCGCGATGGCGGGTCGGGCGTCGGCGTGACCCTCGACCGAGATGAGGTGCGTGTCGGCGGCGAGAACGGCTCCCGCGGCGTCGAGCACGGCCCGGGCGCGATCGCTCAGGTCGGTGCTGTTGGTGTCGAAGAACGTCTCGGCGCTCACGAGACCGATCGTGAGACCCCGGTCGTCGATCGTGAAGGTCGCGGCGTCGCCCAGGCCCTGCTCGGCGAGAGCACCCTCGAGTCGTGAGCGCAGGTCGTCGAGCGAGCTGTACTCCTGCTCGGCCGGCGTCGGCCCGGTCGGCGTCTCGACGAACCCCTCGCCCTCTTCGTCGATGAGCTCGGGCGGCACGACGACACCCTCCGAGACGTCACGGGTCTCGGAGATCTCCGAACCGAACCCCGTCGCGAGCGAGGCGCGCAGCTGCTCGAACTTCTCCTGGTCGACGTTGGACATCGCGAACATGACGATGAACATGCACATCATCACGGTGATCATGTCGAGGTACGACGCCATCCAGCGCTCGTCGGGGCCCTCGTGCGAGGACTCCATGACGCGGCGGCGACGCGGCGCGCTCATACCCCGGCGTCCGCGGGCTCGTCGGCCGTCGCCTTCGCGCGACCGCGGCCCGGCTTGGTCTCGGGGGCGAGGGCGCGCAAGCGCTCGGCGACGAGCATCGGGGGATTGCCCGCTTGGACGGCGAGCATGCCCTCGGTCACGAGCGTCATGCGGTCGACCTCGATCTCGGCGAGGCGCTGCAGGCGGGTGCCGATCGGCAGCCAGATGAAGTTCGCTGACAGCAGGCCCCACAGGGTGGCGACGAAGGCCGCCGCGATGAGGGGGCCGAGCTGGTCGGGCTTGTCGAGGTACTCGAGCACGTGGGTGAGCGAGACGACCGTTCCCACGATGCCGACCGTCGGGGCGTACCCGCCCAGAGCGGAGTAGAACCGCGAGGCCGTGCGGCGCTCCGCGGCGACGGTGGCGACGCGGTCTTCGAGGACGACGCGGAGGTCTTCGGCATCCGTGCCGTCCGCGATGCTCTGGAGGGCGTGGCGCAGCAGCGGGTCCTTCTCGTCCGCCACCGCGCTCTCGAGCGCGAGCAGGCCCTCGGCGCGCGCCTTCTCGGCATAACCGACGACGGTGTCGATGAGCGCCTCGGTGGAGCCCTTGATGCCGACGAACGCTCGCGGCAGCGCGCGCACGGCGCCCGCGGCATCGCGCAGCGTGCCTCCGGCGATCCCGATCGCGATCGTCGCTCCGAACACCAGCACCATCGGCGCCGGCAGCAGCAGGGCGTTGAGGCTCGCCCCCTCGAGCTGGATCATCGCCCACAGGCCGCCGAAGGCCAGCAGGATGCCGATGAGCAGTGACGGATCCATCAGCGCTCGCCCCCCGTGACCGGGGAGGCCGACCCGGAGGCCGAACCGGATGCCGACCCGGAGGCCGCGGCATGGCCGAGCGCCGTCGCGAGCACGCGGGCGCGGAAATCGACGATGCTCTGGATGACGGCATCCATCGTCTCGGCGACGACGAACGTCGCCCCGTCGACCAGTGTCAGCGTCGTATCCGGGCTCGCCTGGATGCGTTCGACGAGGTCGGGGTTCACGGCGAACCGGTGGCGGTTCAGTCGTGTCAGAACGATCATGTCGCCCTTCTCGTCGGTCGGCGCGTGGGGGATCGGGGTCGTCGCGGGTACGGCGGCTCCGAGAGGACTGTCGGCAGGACGCGGCGGTCGGTTAGCGTTGCGCTCGTGTCAGCGTCGTCACCGCAGCCCTCGTTCTTCCGACCCGTCGCACCGCGGGACATCCCCGACGACGATCATCCGGCGCTCGACATGCCGCCATGGATGGGCCCGCCGTGGCACGTCGCGCCCGCGATCGTGGCGCTCGACCGGGAGGTGGGTCGCTCGTCCGACACGGTGGTGTCGCTCGTCCTCGCGCGGGTGTACCGAGAGGGCATGGCGGTGCGTGTCGCCGAGACCGGTCGGCTCGCGCGGCAGCGGATCTGGGGATACCTCGACCGCGCCCACGGCCGGGGTCAGCTCGACGAGCGGTTCGATCCGACGGGCCTGCGCTGGGGAGTCCGCTTCGCCGACGGGCGCACCGTCACGACGCAGGACGATTCGCCGTGGGCGCGGGGCGACGTGACCGATACGCAGGTCGAGGGGCCGGTGCTCGAGGGACTCGCCCGCCCGCAGGGCTACGCCGACAGCTGGGAGCGCGAGTTCTGGGTCTGGCCGACGCCCCCCGGCGCGACGTTCGAGGTCGGAGTCGAGTGGACCGCCCGGGGTATACCCGAGACGGTCACCGAGCTCGATGCGGAGGCGCTCGACGCGGCATCAGCGCGAGCGCGCCCGCTGTGGCTTTGACCGGCCGCGCGCGCAACTCCTCAGAGACCGTCGCAGCCGGCGCCGCCTGCGGGTCATGCGGGCGAACCAGCGGGGATTCTGAGGAGTTGCGTTCCGCGGCGATCAGCGCTTGAGGTTGGTCAGCTCCTGCAGCACCTCGTCGCTCGTGGTGATGATGCGGGCGTTCGCCTGGAATCCGCGCTGCGCGACGATCAGGTTCGTGAACTCCTGCGAGAGGTCGACGTTCGACATCTCCAGCGCCCCGCTGACGAGCCCGCCGCGATCATCGGTGCCCGCGGTGCCGACCGCGGCCGCGCCCGAGTTCGCTCCGGCGCGATACTGCGACGAGCCGGCCTTCTCGAGCCCCTCGGGGTTGTCGAACGATGCGAGCGCGATCTGCGCGAGCACCGAGGTCGCCCCGTTGCTGAACGCGCCGACGAGGCTGCCGTCGGCCGACAGGGTGTACGAGACGAGGCTGCCGGGCGCGCGACCGTCCTGCCCGCCGAGCTTGACGGTGCTGAGGTCGGCGTAACCGGTGATGGCCGAGAGGTCTACGGCGACACCCCCCGAGGTGATGGTGGCGGGCGTCGTGGTCAGGCGTCCGTCGGTGAAGGCGAGCTGCGTCGTCGCGGCGCCGTCGGTGACATCCCAGCCGCCCGCGGTGCGCGTGAAGGTCAGCGCGAGCTGCCGCGATTCGCCCTGCGCGTCGTACACGGTCACATCGCGCACGAGCTTCTCGCCGACGGCGGCGCCGGAGGGCAGGTTGCCGGTGACGCTGGCGTTCTCGGTGCGCCGCCCGGGCGAGGTCGCGCCGACGGGGAGGGCGATGTTGCCGACCGGCCCGCCCGTCGGCACGACGCCGTCGACGGCGGTCCAGCCCTGGACCAGCGCGCCGTCCTTGGTGGTCAGGCGACCGGCGGAGTCGAAGCCGAACGAGCCGTTGCGCGTGTAGAGCGTCTCGGCACCGTTGCGCACGACGAAGAAGCCGTCGCCGGCGATCATGAGGTCGGTGGGCACGCCGGTGGCCTGCTGCGATCCCTGCGTGAAGTTCGTGCGGACGGCCGCGACCTGGGTGCCCAGGCCCACCTGGGCGGCGTTCGTGCCGCCGGCGCCGGCCTGCGCCGCGCGGGAGTTCTGCACGATCTGCGAGAGCGTGTCTTGGAATTGCACCGACCCCGCCTTGAACCCGACGGTGTTGACGTTGGCGATGTTGTTGCCCGTCACATCGAGCATGGTCTGGTGCGAGCGGAGGCCGGAGATGCCGGCGTAGAGCGAGCGGAGCATGGTGTGTCCTTCGGTGAGGGGGCTGACGTGTTCGGTGGGGCTGGCGGGGTGCGCGGATGCGCGCGGGCGAGGCGTCGCGGGGGTGATTCAGGATGCGGATGCCGCGGGCGCCGCGGCATCCGACACGGAGATCCCCGACACGACGTCGAGGGGCACGGCGGTGCCGCCGATCGTGACGAGCGGGACGCCTTTCTCGAACGACACCTGGGTCACGCGACCGCTGCGGGTCGTGCCGTCCGCGTCGACGTACGAGGCCTGCTGACCGACGAGCGCGGCGGCGGTCTGGCGCATGGTGAGGGCGAAGTGCTCTGACGAGGTGGTGGTGAGCGCGACGAGCTGCTCCATCATCGCGAGCTGCGTCGTCTGCGCCATCATCTCGTTGGTGTCGAGCGGCGAGCTCGGGTCCTGGTTCTTCATCTGCGCGACGAGCAGTTGCAGGAAGACCTCCGAGTCGAGCGTCTGCTTCGGGGCGGCGGGGGGAGGGGATGCCGTGGGCGTGGCGCCCACGACGCCGACGGGCGGAATGCTGCTCATGGGATTCTCCGATTCAGGCGTAGAGGTCGATGCGGCCGGCCTCGAGAGGCGCGGGGCGGTGGGGCCCGGCGATGCCGGTGTCGTCGGGGTCGGACGCACGACCGGTGTGCTCGTTGCCGTGCACGCCGGGGGTCTGCGGGGATGCTCCGCCGGACGAGCCGCCTCCGGATGTCTGCGCGCCGAAACCGCCCGGACCGCTCGGCGTCGCCTGGTGGCCGACGGCCGGCGCCGACGACGGCGTCCGCGACGGATCGTCGCCCGCGGCGAGGCTGACGGACGAGAAGGGTGCGAGCGCGGCGAGATCGCGCCGCAGCTCGCCCAGGAGCGCGCGGATCGCATCGTGCGCCGCCGGCGTGCCGGTGGCGAGCTCGACGGTGACGGCAGATCCGGAGATGTGCGCCGTGACGGTGATCGGTCCGAGGCTCTCGGGTGAGACGCGCAGCACCATGGTGTGACGTCCGGGCTCGGCGGTGACGAGTGACAGCACGGGCGCGCGCAGCTGCGGTGCGAGAGGCGGCGCGGCCGTCGGCGCGGGAGGTGCGGTCGGTGCGGGCGCGGACGCGGAGGATGGTGCGGGTCCGAGCGGCGCCGTCGTCGGTATCGGAGCAGCGGATGCCGCGGCTGCGCCCGCAGGAGCCGCAACCGTCGACGGCGAGGCCACGTCGATTCGCGTGGTCTGCGGGGCCTCGGACGCGCCGGGCTGAACGGCCACCCTGTCGGAGGCGAACGCGTCCGTGGCCTCGGGAGTGACGAACGGCCTCGGTGTCGCCGCAGACCCTGACGAGGGGGCGGGTCCCGCGGGCGCCAGGCGCATCTCCGCATCGACGCCGACTGTCGGCCCCGATCCCGCTGCAGCCGATCCTCCTGTTCCTGCCGTCGCCGCAGTGCTGCCCGTCGCCGCGACGGCGGTCTCTCCCGTCGCCGCTCCCGCCCGGTCGGCCTCGAGCTGCGAGACGTCGGAAGTCAGGATCCGGCGCGGGTCGGCAGCGACCCTGGAAGCATCCTCAGCGGTGGCCGTCGCCGCCACGACCCGGGCGACGGTGGCCGTCGCCCCTGCTTCTTCCGCGATCACGTCTCCGCTGACGGGACTCCCGCTGACGGTGTTCCCGCTGACGGCGTCTCCGACGACGGGGTTCCCGCTGATCGCACTCCCGACCACCGGATCGCCGGAGGCACCGGCATCCCCGACGCCGGCTGCATTCGAACCCGCCCGAGGCGCCGCGGGCGCGGCCATCGCCGCGAGTTCCCCGGTCGCCGCCTCGACCCCGGACCCGACCTCGGATCCGACCCCGGCGACATCCCGACCGACCCCGGAGGCGTCCTCGCCGCCCATCGGCGCCGTCGCGGTCTGTCCGGCGAGTACGAGCGCGAAGACATCCGCGGCCACCGCACCGTCGTCGCCGCCATCGTTCGGCCCGCCGCGAGGACGCGCGACCGCGACCGTCGCCCCGGGGGTGATTCCCCACAGATTCACGGCGTCTCCTCCGGTGCGTCCGGTGCCGGATAGTCGTCAGCCGTCGAGCGCAGCGCGATCTCGTCGAGCACGGCCTGCTCGGCGGCATCCCGTCTCGCGCGCTCTCGATCGTGGAATGCGTCGGCCAGCCGTTCGATGCCCTGCTCCGCGCGGCGGGCGTCGGTGAACCGGGCGCGCGCCGCGTCGACCTCGTCGCGCTGCGCGCTGCGGAGCGTGTCGAGGTCGGTCAGCAGGCTGCGGGCGGCCACACGACTGGCGGCGAGGGCCGCGAGGGTGCGGACGTCGCCCGGGGTGTCGGCCGACGTCGTCAGCGCTGCACGCAGCTGCCGGTCACGTGCCTCGGTGCGCTGCTGCTCCATCGCCGCGCGCGAGAGGTGCGCTGCGGCGGCGCGCTGCTGGATGCCGCGGATGCGCAGCAGTCCGGCCAGGGGGAAGCCGCGCTTCATGAGACGTCTCCGAACGATGCGACGAGTTCGCCGAGCCGGCGCCACGACTCGCCCGCGGGGGAGCGGTCGTCGAGATCCTGGCGGAGGAAGGCGTCGATCGCGCGCGCGGACGCCACGGCGGCATCGACCCGCGGGTTCGCTCCCGACTGGTACGCGCCGACACCGATGAGGTCTTGCGCCTCTTGGCGCGCGGCGAGCACCGACCGCAGCGTCGTCGCGAGGCGGCGCTGCTCACCGGTCGCGACCTTGCCGGCGAGCCGCGACACCGAGCCCAGGACGTCGATCGCCGGGTGATGGCCGGTGACGGCGAGCGTCCGATCGAGCACGAGGTGCCCGTCGAGGATCGACCGCACGGTGTCGGCGACGGGTTCGTTGTGGTCGTCTCCCTCGACGAGCACCGTGTAGATGCCCGTGATCGACCCGCGGCGATCGGTGCCGGCGCGTTCGAGCAGACGCGCGAGCACGGGAAAGGTGGAGGGCGGGTAGCCGCGCGTCGCGGGCGGTTCGCCGGCGGCGAGTCCGATCTCGCGCTGGGCCATGGCGACTCGGGTGAGCGAGTCCATCATGAGGACCACGTGCTGCCCCTCGTCGCGGAACGACTCGGCGATGCGTGTCGCGGTGGACGCGGCCCGCAGCCGCGCCATGGCCGGCTGATCGGATGTCGAGACGACGACGACCGAGCGGGCGAGACCGTCGGGGCCGAGGTCGTCTTCGAGGAACTCCCGCACCTCTCGCCCGCGCTCGCCGACGAGGGCGATGACGTTGGCTGTGGCCGACGACCCGCGCGCGATCATCGACAGCAGCGACGATTTGCCGACACCCGACCCGGCGAACAGGCCCACGCGCTGGCCGCGGCCGAGGGGGGTGAGCGTGTCGATCGCGCGGACCCCGGTGATGAGCGGGTCGGTGATGCGTTCGCGCCCCATCGCAGAGGGAGGCGCATGGTCGAGGTCGACGCGCGGGGCGACGAGGGGGCCGCGCCCGTCGATGGGGCGACCCAGGCCGTCGAGCACGCGCCCGAGCGCAGCGGGTCCGACCGGCACTCGGGCACGGCCGGCGAGGGCGCGGACCGGGTCGCCGACCCGCAGCCCGTCGGTGACTCCGAGCGGCATGCAGCGCAGGACGCCGCGGTCGGCGGCGACGACCTCCGCGGGTATGCCGGGGGTCCCACCGCCGATGGCCCCACCGCCGGTCTGCCCGCCGAGCTCGACGAGATCGCCCACCGCCCCGTGCACGCCGCGGATGTCGACACCGAGCCCGACGATCCGCGAGACCGCGCCGGTCCGGATCGGTCTCACCGCCTCGATGACCGCCGGCCAGCCCCCCCTCACGCGCGCTCCTCGAGGGCACGGCGGGCCCGCGCGAACGCTGCTGCGATCCGCAGATCGATCGCACCGTCGGCGAGCCGGATCGTCGCGTCGCCGGGCGCCAGGTCGGGGTCGACCTCGAACGCCACCGATCGCGGCAGCGTCTCGGCGAGGGCAGAGGTGACGACGTCCGCGTCGGCAGGGTTGAGTCGCACCACGCGCACTTCCGGAGCCTCGACGTCAGCCACAGCGTTCTCGATCCGAGCCGCGGTCGTGAGCGCCGAGCGCACGGAATCCGAGAGTTCGCGCTCGACGATCGCCTGCGCCAGCTCGATCGCCATCGCGTGCAGGTCCGCGACCGCCGGGGCGGTCAGTTCCGCCGCGCGGGCGTCGAACCGGTCGGATGCGCGCTCGACCGCAGCGATGGCGGCGGCCACGCGTGCGCGCTCGGACGCGGTCGCGGCAGCCTCGCGCGCGTCGCGTTCGGCGGCTTCCCGCGCGGCGTGAGCCGCGGCCAGCCGCATCCCCTCGGCGTACCCGGCAGCGTGACCGCGGGCGCGGGCCCGGTCGCGTTCGTCGGTGAGCGACGGCCCCGACAGTCGAGGGATCTCGAGGCGGGTGAAGGCGTCAGACGACATACTCCTCCTCGACCCGCTGCACCCGGATGTCGCCGGCGGCCTCGAGCTCGCGGATGGTCCGGACGATCGCCGCGCGGGCCTCCTCGACCTGCGAGACGCGCACGGTGCCGAGCAGGCGCGACTCCTCTTGCAGCGCCTCGCGGTTGCGTTCGGTCATGTTGCGGAGGATGACGTCTGCGACGGGACCCGACGAGCCCTTCAGCGCGAGGGCGAGCACGCGCACGTCGATGCCGCGCAGAACGCGCTGCGCGTCACGGTCGTCGAGCACGACGATGTCGGCGAAGGTGAACATGCGCGAGCGGATGTCTTCGGCCAAAGCGCTGTCGCGCGCCTCGATGCTCGCGAGCAGCGCCTTCTCGACGGTCGCATCCGACCGGTTGATGATGTCGACCAGGGGCTGCACGCCGCCGAGGGTCTCGCGGGCATCGCGTGTGGTCAGCGCTCCCGAGCGCGCGCGCAGCGCGGTTGCGACGACTGCGACGGCATCCTGCGACGCGGTCCCCATCGTCGCGATCGCCTGGGCGACGTCGGTGCGGGCCGGGTCGGTGATCTCGGCCAGGACGGCCGCCGCGCGCTCCACGGGCAGATGCGCGATGACGAGCGCGACGGTCTGGGGAAGCTCGCCGTCGAGGATGCTCGCGACCTGGGCCGGTTCGACGGCGGTGAGGAACTCGAACGACGAGCTCGTCATCGACGACGACACCTTCGTCAGCACCCCCGCGGCGCGTTCGGGACCGAGCGAGGCCTCGAGCAGACCCGTGGCCAGGTCGCGTCCGCCGCGGACGGGCGGCAGGTGTCCCCGAACGACCCGTTGGAAATCGGTGAGCGCATCGCGCGTGGTCTCGAGGTCGAGGTCGCGCAGCCGGATGATCTCCGCCGCGATCGCCTCGGCCTCGTCGTCGGAGAGGTGCTTGAGCACCTCGACGGCCTGCGCCCGGTCGAGGTTCATGATGACCACGGCCGCCGTCTGGGTTCCGGTGAGTTCGCTCATGCGTCGGTCGAGTCCCGGACGAGCCGGCGCAGCAGGTCGGCGGTGCGGGCGGGGTCGCGGCGGGCGAAGTCGCCGATCTCGGCGCGACGGCGGTCGAGCGCGACCTGTACGGGCTCCGGGTCGGGTTCGGGCTCCGGGTCGACCGCCATCGCGGGCAGCGGCACCGTGGGCGCCTCGTCGAGGAGCGGGGTCGCGAGGCCGCGGGTGAGCGCGTCGAATCGGTCGAGCGGCTCGTCGACAGGGGTCAGAGTCAGCACCGACTCGTCCTCGGCGGCCGCGCGACGGCGGCGGACGATGACGATACCGGCGATCGTCGCTCCGATGAGCCCGAGCACGACGACGGCGGCGACGATCGCGGTGCGGAGCGTCTCGGCGGAGCGTTCGGACTCCTCGGCCTCGCGAGCGGCGTCGAGAGCCGCCTGGGCGGCCGCGGCGCCCTGATCGCTGAACGCGACGAGCTCGACGGTCACCTGGTCGCCGCGGGCGCGGTCGATTCCGGCGGCCGACATCACGAGGGCTTCGAGCTGAGCGACGTCGACGACGTCGGTGCCGTCGGCGTTGACCGCGACGGCGACGGTCTGCCGCGCGACGGACCCCGCCGGGGTCGAGGTGCTCTCGACGGTCTTGTTCACGACGTTCGACCGGTTCGTCTGCGTCGACTCGTAGGTGCCGGCGCCGCCGACGCCCGCGGGCAGCTCCGCGCCCAGGACGCCGGTCTGACCACCCGTGCCCGTGTAGCTCTCGGTGCTCGATTCCTCGGTGGCCGGCAGGGCGCCCTCGACCGGCGTGTAGGTCTCGTCGACGCGCTCGGTCGCGGCCTGCTGCATCTCGGCGGCGACCGAGACGGTCGCGTTGCCGGTACCGAGCACGGTGTCGAGCATCTGCTGCACGCTCGCGGCCATGCGGGTCTCGTATGCCCCGGCCTGCTGGTCGGCGTTGCGCGTGGCATCGCCGCCGATCGCCGAGAGGGTGCGGCCGGCGGCGTCGACGACCGCGACGTTCTCGGGCTTCATCCCGCTCACGGCCGCCGAGGTCAGGTGAACGATGGCCTCGACCTGTTCGGGCGGCAAGGCGACCCCGCGGGACGTCTCGATGAACACGGACGCCGTGGGCTCGATCTTCTGCGAGACGAACACGCTCTCTTCGGGCAGGGCGAGCTGCACCGAGGCCGTCGTCACGTTCTCGAGAGCGCCGATCGTGCGGGCGAGCTCGCCTTCGATCGCACGCTTGTACGTGACCGACTGCTGGAACTCCGAGCTCGTCACGCCCATCTTGTCGAACAGCGAGTACCCCGATGACTCCGCGCTGGGCAGGCCGGCCGCCGCGGCCGCGAGGCGCTGCTCGTAGACGGCGGTCTCGGGCACGAGCACGGTCGAGCCCCCGTCGGTCAGCTCGTAGGGGATCGAGCCGGAGCGCAGCTGCTCGACGACAGCGCTGGCGTCGGAGGCCGACAGCCCCGAGAACAGCGGGGTGAGGGTCGGACGCGACATCCAGCTCGCCAGGGCGAACACACCCATCGCGAGCACCGCGATGCCGATGATCGCGATCGTGCGCTGGGCGAGGGTGAACCCGGCGATCGTCGCGCGCAGGCGGGTCCAGAGCGAGGTGACGGCGGCGGGCATCAGGCCTGCATCCGCATGATGTCGTTGAAGGCCTCGACGCCCTTGTTGCGTACGGCGGCGATGAGCTCGAGGGTCACCGAGGCGCGCGACGACGCGATCATCGCGGAGTGGATGTCGTCGAGGTCACCCGTGACGGCCGCGACGGCCAGCTCGTTCGACGTCGACTGCATCGCGCGCAGCTCGTCGACCGCGCCGGTGATGCTCGCGCCGAAGTCGGCGCCGCCGGTCTGCTGGGGTGCGCGGGTGCTCGAGGTGAGGGCGGATGCAGCCGCGCCCAGCGCGTCGATGCCCGACAGCGGCGGCATCAGCGGCGTCCGATCTGCAGGGCGGCCTCGTAGGTGGCCTTGGCGCGGTCGACGACCGCCGCGTTGGCCTGGTACCCGCGCTGCGCGAGGATCAGGTGGCTCATCTGCTCGCCGAGGTCGATGTCGGGGTAGCGGACGTAGCCGTCGGCGTCGGCGAGCGGGTTGTTCGGCTCGTGCACGAGCCGGCCCTCCGCGCCGCCCCACACGGCGCCGGCGACGCGAACGCCGCCCGGATCGCCGGCCGACTCGACCGCGATGTAGCGCTGGCGGAACGCGTCGTCGCCGGGCGCGACCGCGGTGTTGATGTTGGCGATGTTGTCGCTGAGGGCGTCGAGCCAGGTGCGGTGGGCCGTCAGGCCCGACCCGGCGATGCCGATGGCGTCGAAGGTCATGAGGTCCTCATCGCGGTCTGCATCGAGCTGAACGTGCCGCCGACGGCCTGCGCGGCGAACTGGTACCGCAGCACCGCCTCGATGTTGGCGAGGGTCTCGGTGTCGAGATTGACGTTGTTGCCGTTGAGGCGTGTGGCGGCGGTCGACTCGCGCACGGTCGCCGTCACGGCGCCGTCGCCGCGTTCGACCGAGCGGGCCAGGGCGTTCTCGAAGCTGACGACCTTGGCCCGGTAGCCGGAGGTGTTGACGTTCGCGATGTTGTCCGCGATGGCGCGCTGGCGCTCCGCGAGGCCCGAGAGGGCGCTCGTGAGCGCGGTGGTGGTCACAGATTCGAGCACGAAGGCGTCTTCCGTCGAACGATGTGGCCGATCCCTGGCCGATGGATGAGCGATCCGTGCTCAGCATCACCTATCGGCCGCCGCAGCGACGGCGTAAGCCGCGAGCGCGGTCAGCCGTCGAGGTCGAGGTAGACGGCGTCGGGATGCCGCTGCGGGATGCGGTCGATGGCGTCGAGGTGCCCGCGGACGGTGTCGAGCTCGGCGCGCAGCTGCCGCGACCGGTCGGCCTGCGCGCGCACGACCGCCCGCGCCCGGTCCTCGAGATGCGCGGGGAGCGGGCCGAGCCCGGGGGGCGGGTGCCACGGGAGGGCGCCGGCGGGGTCGCCCATCAGCTCCGCCTCGAGCCCGTCGAGCAGGTCGGCCCACGTCACGCGGGCATCGCCTCCGCCGCGCCGTGCCACGCTTCGCGCAGCGGCGCGATGAGGTCGCGGCATTCGCGGGTGCGCTCGGGGTCGCGCCCGATGTTCGCCCCGATGAGCGTGCGGGTGATGTAGTCGTACACCGTCCGGAGTGCCGCCGAGCCGCTCCAGCTGTCGTCGAGCGAGCCGGTCAGCTCGACGAGGATCCGCTGGGCGTGCTGCAGCTGCTCGTTGGCGGTCTGCCAGTCCGCGGCGCGCTGCGCCGCCTCGCCGCGCTCGACGTCGAGCAGCAGCCGGTCGAACAGGAGCGTGACCAGGCGCGACGGGCTGGCCGAGAGGATCGTCTCTTCGCGGTAGCGCTGTTGGGCGCGCAGGGCGGCGTTCATTTGTTGCCCGTTCCCGACATCGCCGACAGCTGCGACTCGAGGTACGACGATTGGGTCTGCAGCCTCGAGAGCATGGTCTCCATCGCGGCGTAGGTCCGCTCGAGGGTCGCGCGTCTCTGCTCGAGCCGGAGGTCCCAGCGCGTCAGCTGCTCGCCGAGCATCTTCACCTCGGACTCCTGTCCGGTGATGCGTGCCGTGAGCAGACCGTCGTACTTGTCGGAGTAGCGGTCTGCGACATCCTGCACCCGCGCGGCGACGCCGGCGAAGACCTGCTGCACCCCGGCCGGATCGTCCGCCAGCGCCTTCGTGAACGCCTCCTCGTCGAAGGTCAACGCGCCCCAGCGGTCGACGCTCAGCCCCATGGTCGAGGGAGCGACCCCGTCGAGCGGCAGCTGCACCGCACCGGTGAGAGCCTGGTGGAGGGCGCGCACGGTGCTGTCGCCGGTGAAGACGCCCAGTCGGGTCTGCTCGCCGGGCGTCGTGGCGGTGGTCGCGGTCGACCCGCGGGCGATCCCCGCGAGCAGCGTGCCGATCTGGGTGACGAAGGCCTTCGCGGCCGCGGCGCTGCCGTCGGCGTCCGCGGCGACGGTCACCGACACCGGGGTGGCCGATGCGCGGGTCACCGACACGTCGACGCCGGCGAACAGCGACGTGAAGGTGTTGCTCGCCGAGGTCACGGTCTGCTCCGCGGCGGTTCCGGCCCACAGCCGTACCTGCGCGTCCGTGCCGACCGTCACGATCGCCGATGCGGGTTCCGAGGCGAGATCGCTCGCTGTGCCGGCAGCGACCGCGGCGGCGTCGCCGCGGAACACCTGGAACGCGTTCTCCGCGCCCGTCTCGGTGGCGGTGATGTGCAGGCGCCACAGCGCCTGGCCGTCGGCGTCGACCCCCGCCGACACCGCGGACGCCGTGATGCCGGTGCCGGCTGCGCTCAGCGCGTGCGCGATGTCCGCGGCCGCACCCGACGTCGGTCGGACCTCGACGGGCTTGCCGTCGGTGCCGACCACCGTGAAGACGAGCGGGTCGTCCGCGGCGGAGCCGAACGGCCCCGTGACGATGCTGTGGGCCGTGGCGACGCGGTCGACGACGACGTCGGCCCGGAGGACCGGCGCCCCCGCGGATGCCGTCACCGTCAGGCTGTCGTCCGAACTCGTCGCCTTCCGCTGCAGCAGGGCCGTCGGGCCGGCGGCATCCTTCGCCTTCGTCGCCAGCGACTGCAGCGACGCGTTCAGCGCCTGCAGCTGCGCGATGACGGCCTTGCGGTCGTCGGACTTGGCGCTGAGGATCGTGCGCGGCAGGCGCTCGACGTTCATGAGCGCGTCGATGATCGCCTTGGTGTCGAGTTTCGAGGCGAGGCCGTCGATCGAGATCGCCATCTGCCCGTCCTGTCGTTCATCCGTGCGGCCGCGTGCGCGCCGTCCGTTCGCTCTATCGGCCGCGCGGGCGCGAGCGTTAGCGGGACGGATGTCAGAGCGCGACGGATGCCGCGGGCGCGACGCCCCGGCCGCTGCGGGGCAGCATCGCGGTGATCCGGGCGAAGTAGGCCTCGCGTGTCTCGACCGACACGCGCGAGACGGGTTCGGCCTGTTCCTCGGCGACGAATCGTTCCAGCGCGTCGCGGAGCAGCCGGATGGCCTCGGCGCGCTGCTGCGAGACGGCGGAGTGCGAGACGCCGAGCTCGGCCGCGATCTCTTTGACGGGGCGCTCGTCGATGTAGACGGCCTGGACGATGGCGCGCATGCGCTCGGGCAGGGCCGCGACGGCGCGTTCGAGCACCTCGCGCCGCTCACGGAGCACGGCGGCCTCGTCGGGCAGGACCATCGCGCTCGGCACCTCGAGCGCCGTGGCGTCGTCGATGCTCGTGACCGTGCGCGCGGCGTCGTCGAGGGCCTCGACGACTGCGGCGCGGGGCAGGCCCATGGTGGCCGCGATCTCGTCGACGCCGGCGACGCGGCCGAGGCGTGCGGTCAAGGTATCGCGTACGGCCGTCGTCTCTTTGATGCGCTTGCGGATGCCGCGCGACGCCCAGTCCATCGAACGCATCTCATCCGCGAACGCGCCGAGGATGCGCCGCCGCGCGTAGGCGCCGAAGGGGACGCCCAGAGCGGGGTCGAACGCGTCCGCGGCCGTGACGAGGGCCAGCGCTCCGACCGAGGCGAGCTCTTCCAACGGCACGTGCGTGGCCCGCGAGTGCAGATCGCGCGCCAGATAGCCCACGAGGGGCAGGTTCTCTTCGATGAGTCGATTGCGTTCCGCGTGACCGAGGATGTGCAAAGGGGGCCTCTTTCGTGGCGTGCACCCGCTCCCGCGGCCCGAATTCGCGGAAGCCGTCACGCCGGCTGAGGCCATCATAAGCAAAATGAGAAAGATCTCATACGGAATCCTGAGCAGAAGTAACGTGATCGACTCATGCGCCGATAGTCGAGGATGATCGCTTCAGAACGGTTCGTCAGAAGAGCGAGTCGTTCGATGCGGTCCATGGGGGGCTGCTCAGGTAAGGGGGAAACCGTGGGAGCCAACGAACTGTCGATGCAGCTGTGGCGCGAGCGAGAACTGCTCGAGATGCTGATCTTCAAACTCGAGGAGCAGCGTCTGCTGCTCGAAGCCGGGAACACCCGGTGGATCCATCTCGCGTCACGCGAGATCGAGCGCGTGCTCGAAGAACTGCGCGAGTCGGGCCTGGGCCGCGACGTCGAGGTCGCCGCGGTGGCACGCGAGTGGGGCGTCCCCGAAGCCGCCACACTCGCGGAGCTGCTCGACTCGGCGCCGACGGGCACCTGGCGCGACGTCTTCGCCGAGCATCGCGCCGCGCTCACCGAGCGCATGGCCGAGGTCTCGCAGCTGAAAGAGGCGACCGAGACGCACCTGCGCGCAGCCAGCCGCGCAGTCGACGAGACGCTCGCCGGGCTCGAATCCGGCACGGGCGAGTACACCACCGGCGGTGGGCGGGTCCGCGAGGACACCGCGCGCATCGTCGACAGGGAGATGTGAGGACGCAGATGTCGACATTCAGCGGGTTGGGAACGGCGGCGAGCGCGCTCGCCGCCGCGCGCCGCGGCATGGATCTCGCGGGGCAGAACGTCGCCAACCAGCTGACACCCGGTTACACGCGGCAGCGCCTCGAGACCTCCGCCGTCGCGCTCCCGGCGGGCTCGACGCGCTTCGGGCCGGTCGCCGGCCAGGGCGTCTCCGTCGACGGGATCGCGCGCCTGGGCGATGCCGTGCTCGACGCGCGAGTGCGAGACACCCTCGCGGCATCCGGGTACTGGTCCGCGCGGGCGCAGGCCGCGGTGCGCGCCGAGGCGTCGCTCGCCGAGCCGGGCAAGAACGGTCTGGCCGATCAGCTCTCGCAGCTGTGGACCGCCTGGCAAGACCTGTCGAATGCTCCGGACTCCACCGCGGCGGCGGCTGCGGTCGTGACGCGCGGCGAGACCCTCGTGGCGCGCATCGCCGACGGGTACCGCTCGGTCGCCGAGCAGTGGTCGTCGGCGCGCGACGCCGCCGAGTTGACGGTCGATCAGATCAACGCCGCCGCGGCCGAGATCGCCGAGCTCAATGCCGGCATCCGCGAGGTCGGCGTCGCGGGCGGTTCCGCGAACGAGCTCATCGACCGACGGAACCTGCTCGCGCAGACGGTCGCGCGGCTCTCCGGTGCCGTCGGCACGGTCGAATCCGACGGCACCCTCACCCTGCGGGTCGATGGGAACGCCCTCGTATCGGGCACGCGCGCTCGTGAGCTGGACGTCACCGGACCCCGATCGATCGGTGCGGGTGAGCCGGTCGTACTCGCTTGGCGTGAGCCCGGCGCCCCGCCGGTCGGCGTCTCGAGCGGGGAACTGGCCGGCACCCTGTCCGTGCTCGCGCCCGCGGAGTCCGGGGGAGTGCTGGCCGGGCTCGCGGCCTCGTACAACGAGCTCGCGAGCTCTCTCGCGGCGACCGTGAATGCCCAGCACCGTCTCGGGTCGACCGCATCGGGAGCGCCGGGCGGCGACTTCTTCGCCGTCGCAGCCGGTGCGCCCGCCGCGCTCGGACTCAGCGTCGTGCCCCGGGGCCGCGACGAACTGGCGATCGCCGCTCCCGGCGCCGGAGCCCTCGACGGCGGCAACGCCGACGCCCTCTCCGGCATCGGGAAGAGGTCCGACGGACCCGATGCGCTCTGGAGCGACGTCGTGTCGCGTCTCGCGGTCGCGACATCCGCCGAGTCGGGACGGGCGGCGCGCGCCGAGACGACGGCGGTCGCCGCCGCGGCGGCCCAGCAGTCGGTCGCAGGAGTCGACAACGACGAGGAGACCATGAGCCTGCTGACGTATCAGACCGCGTACCAGGCGGCCGCCCGCGTCCTCACCGCCGTCGACGAAGCCCTCGACATCCTCATCAACCGCACCGGCCTCGTCGGCCGCTGACACCCGGAGCGCCATGATCAGCCGAGTCACGTCGCAGACGCTCGCCCAGTCCGCCCTGCGCAATCTGCAATCGGGTCTGAGCGACCTCGCCCGCCTCCAGAACCAGGCGACCTCGCAGCGGGCGTTCGCCGCTCCGTCCGACGATCCGGCCGCGGCGGCAGCCGCCCTCGACCTCCACGCCGCGCAGCGCCGGAACGACCAGTACGCGCGCAACATCGGCGACGGTCTCACGTGGGTGACGACCGTCGACAACGCCATCTCGGCGTCGACGTCGCTGCTCGGGCGAGCGCGAGACCTGACGCTGCGCGGTGCCAACTCCGGGGCGCTCGACGCCAACGCCCGCGAGGCGATCGCGCTCGAGCTCGAGACCATCGCCGACGAGCTGCTCGCTCAGGCGAACACCACGCTGCTCGGACGGTCGGTGTTCGCCGGGACCGCGGAAGGCAGCGCCTTCGGGCCCGACTTCGCCTTTGCGGGGGTGCCGGGCAGCGAGGTGCGCCGACGTGTCGCCGACGGCGAGACGGTGCGGGTCGACGCGAGCGGCGCCGAGGTGTTCGGCTCGGGCGAGGACTCGGTCTTCGCGCTGATCGGATCGATCGTCGCCGATCTGCGCGGCGGAGCGGACGTGCGCGGCCGCATCGACCAGATCGATGACCGCATGAACGCGATGCTGGGGGTGCAGGGCACGGTGGGGGCGAGGCAGAATCAGATCATGCGAGCCAAAGACGCGGCGGCAGACGCGACGGTGTCCCTCGAAGCCCAGCGCGCGGCGATCGAAGACATCGACACCGTCGAGGTGCTCGTCGCCCTGAAGTCGCAGGAGCTCGTCTACCAGTCCGCCCTGGCCGTCACCGCCCGGGTGATGCAGCCGACGCTGATGGACTTCCTCCGATGAGCGCTCTCGAGTTCGTGACGCCCCCGCCGGGACTGTCACCGCACACGTCGTTCTCCCTCGACGAGGTCGAGGGCGGCGGCGGGCTGTTCACGCTGACGGCCGCCGACGATCCCGGGGTGCGGCTGTTCGCCGTCGATCCCGGAGCGGTCGTCGACGATTATTCGCCCACGCTCTCCGACGCGCACGTCGCCGACCTCGGACTCGCCGAGTCGGCCGACGCCCGCGTGCTCGTGGTGGCTCGGATGACGGATGAGGGAATCGGGGTCAATCTCCTCGCGCCCGTCGTGATCAACCGCCGTACCGGCGTCGCCGCCCAGGTCATCCTCGAGGGCCAGGATCTGCCCGTCCGGGCTCTGCTGAGCTGAGCCGCGCTCAGGCCACGGCGCGCGCGAGCGGCGTCGCCGACACGTCCGCATCCGCGTCGATCGCGGCGAGGTAACGCGGCTTGTGGCCCGTGCGGATGCCGGTCGCGCTCGGCTTGTTCTCATAGACGCCCGCCGCCCAGTTGCCCTCGACGAGCACGGGGCCGGTCGGCGAGACAGCGATGTCCCAGCCGACGTAGCGCACCTGCGGCACGACGCGCGCGAGCCGGTCGACGAAGTCGAGCACCTCGTCGAACATCGGCAGGCGGAAGTCGGCGATGCGGATGCCGCTGTCGGGATGCGTCGGGTACACGCGGTCGTTCGAGTCGTAGCCGTCGCCCGTCGCCCGGCCGGTCTCGTCGAGCATCGCGTAGAAGCCGCCGAAGGCGTTCTGGTCGCTCACGGCGCCGCGGCCGAACTTCTGCGCCATGGCGAGCACGTGCGTGCGCTCGCCATCGAAGTACGTCGTGACGCGCGTCGTGTTGACGGTGCCGGCGCAGAGGGCCGCGAGCTCGTCGTGCTGGCGGATGACCTCTTCGACGAGCGTCTCGCCGCGCTCGAGCAGTCCGCGGTGGAACCGGGTCCAGTCGGTGACGTCGCGGGCGAGGTAGCGGTGCACGCCGAGGCCCGCCCGGCCCAACGGCTCCTTCGTCACGATCGTGCCGTGCCGCAGCGCGAAGGCGCGCACATCGTCGGCGTTGTCGTCGGTGACGACCAGCCACTCGCGCTGCAGGTGCGGCGCGAAGGTGTCGTTGAAGGCGATCTTGTCGTGGAAGAGATGACGGAATGCCGGATCGTCGAACCGTACCGCGAGGCGGTGCGAGACGGGGCTGGTCATGTAGGTCGCGCGCTCGGCACGGGTGAGCATCGCGAAGTCGTAGTCGATGTAGTCCTGGAACCCGACACCGCGCACCCCGGCCTGCCAGAGCATGTCGACGACGACGCCGAGCGTGCTGCGGCCGTGCCGCTGCCCGGCCCGCCGCGCGCGGGCGACGAGGCTGCTCGGGTTCACGCGTCGCGCCCGTTCCCACAGGAAGGGGAGGCCGGGCGTGAGGGTTCGGGGGGATGTCATCGGGTTCCTCGTCAGTTCTCTCAGGCGCGTTCCCGCGGTGCGCCCGCGACGGCGATGGGTCCTGCGTCGGGCGGCGCAGGACCCACCGTCGCGAGGCTTACCGGAGCAGCTGGAGCACGCCCTGGTTGGCCTGGTTCGCCTGCGCGAGCATGGCGGTGCCCGCCTGCGACAGGATGTTCGCCGCGGTGTACTTGACCATCTCGGCCGCCATGTCGGTGTCGCGGATGCGGCTGTTGGCCGCCGACAGGTTCTCCGCCGACACGTTCAGGCTGTTGATGGCCGACTCGAAGCGGTTCTGCGACGCACCGAGGCTCGACCGGGCGGTCGAGATCGCGGTGATCGCCGTGTCGATCGTGTCGATGGTGGTGCGTGCGGTCGCGTTGTCGGTGACCGCGAAACCGGCACCGACGGCGGTGCCGTCGGCAGAGGCGAGCGTGCCGACCGCGGTCGCGACGTTCGCCAGGTTGATCGTGATCGCGTCGTTGTCGGTACCGCCGGCGCCGACCTGGAAGGTCAGCTCGCCGCCCTTGAGCAGGTCGATGCCGTTGAAGTTGGTCGACTCGGCGATGCGGCGCAGCTCGAGGCTGAGCTCACCGGCCTCCTTGGTGATCGCGGCACGGGAGTCCGCGTTGTTGGAGCCGTTGCCGCCCTGGACAGCCAGGTCGCGCATGCGCTGGAGGATCGAGTGGACCTCCGTCAGGGCGCCTTCAGCGGTCTGGATGACCGAGATGCCGTCCTGAGCGTTGCGCGAAGCCACGTTGAGCCCGTTGACCTGAGACTTCAGGCCCTCCGAGATCGCGAGGCCGGCGGCGTCGTCCGCGGCGCGGTTGATGCGCAGACCGCTCGAGAGCTTCTCGAGCGACTTCGACACATCGTTCTGCGTGCTGGACAGGTTGCGGTACGCGTTGAGCGCGCCCACGTTGGTGGCGATCTGCATTCCCATGGTTCATTCCTCCGTGATTGGGATGAGCGGGAGCCCGTCCTGGGCTCCCGGAGTCCGTCCGTGGACTCCTGGATGCCTCTATCGACCACCTCGGCGGATCGGTTAGGCGGGTACGCTGACCCGGTGAGCCTGCTCGATATCCGTGGTGCCGCGCTGCGGCGTTCCGGGCGCGAGCTGTGGAGCGGACTCGACCTCACGGTCGAGCCGGGCGAGCTCATCGCGGTCCTCGGTCCGAGCGGCTCCGGCAAGACGACGCTGCTGCGCGCCATCCTCGGGCTCGAGCGCTTGAGCGAGGGGTCGATCACGGCGCTCGGCCGGCCGGTCAAGCACAAGGGCAACCGGTCGATCGGCTACCTGCCGCAGGCCCGCCCGCTGCCGCGCGACACCGCGTTGCGCGCCCGCGACCTCATCGCCCTCGGCGTCGACGGGCACCGGTTCGGTCTGCCGCTTCCGCGCAAGCGCGACCGTGAGCGCGTCGACCGTCTGCTCGACGGCGTCGGCGCCACGGCGTTCGCCGACCGTCCCGTGGGTGTGCTCTCGGGCGGCGAGCAGCAGCGCCTGCGCGTCGGTCAGGCTCTCGCCGACGACCCGCAGCTGCTGCTGTGCGACGAACCGCTCACGAGCCTCGACCTGGCGAACCAGCAAGCCGTCGTCGGTCTCATCGACCAGCACCGACGGTCGGGCGCCGGCGTGCTGCTGGTGACGCACGACATCAACCCGGTGCTCGGCAAGGTCGACCGCATCCTCTACATCGCGAACGGCCGGTTCACGCTCGGCACCCCGAAGGACGTGCTGACCTCGCCCGTGCTCACCGACCTGTACGGCGCGCCGGTCTTCGTGCTGCGGGCGGGCGATCGTCTGGTCGTCGTCGGCGCCCCCGACGCCGACGCCTCGCACCACCACCACGACCACGGAGACCACGCATGAACTGGGGCGACATCGGCGACGCGATGTTCGGCGGGCTCCCCGTCTACGGCGACATCCTCGCTCTCGTGCAGAACTCCGTCTGGGCGGGGGCCGTCCTCGGCCTCGTCGGCGGCCTCATCGGAGTGTTCGTGCTGCAGCGCGACATGGCCTTCGCCGTCCACGGCATCAGCGAGCTCTCGTTCGCGGGCGCGGCGGCGGCCCTGCTGATCGGCGTCGATGTCGTCACGGGGTCGATCGTCGGGTCGATGATCGCCGCCGCCCTCATCGGGTGGCTCGGCTCGCGGGCACGCGACCGCAACTCGATCATCGGCGTGCTCATGCCGTTCGGCCTGGGCCTCGGCATCCTCTTCCTCTCGCTCTACGACGGCCGCAGCGCCAACCGGTTCAGCCTGCTGACCGGGCAGATCGTCTCGGTGCAGTCGGGGCAGCTCGGATGGCTCATCGGCATCGGCGCGTTCGTGCTCATCGCCCTGCTCCTGATCTGGCGCCCGCTGCGCTTCGATTCGCTCGATCCGCAGTCGGCCGCGGCGCGCGGGGTGCCCACAGTGGCCGTGTCGCTCGGGTTCATGCTGCTGCTCGGCCTCATCGTCGCCGTCGCCGTGCACATCATCGGTGCGCTGCTGGTCATGGCGCTGCTCGTGACCCCCGCCGCCGCGGCGGTGCGTGTGGCGACGGGTCCCCTCGCGGTACCGCTGCTGGCGGCCCTGTTCGGCGTGGTGTCGGCCGTCGGCGGCATCCTGCTCGCGGTCGCCGGAACGCTTCCGGTGAGCCCCTACATCACCACCATCTCGTTCACGATCTACCTGGTGTGCCGCATCGTCGGCGCCCGCCGCGGCAGAGTGCTCCGCACCCAGCCGACGCCGAGGCGCGCCGAGTAGACTCGCCGCCATGGCTCAGCGGAACACCTGGCAGCGCGAGCGCGTGCGCACGGCGCTGTCCGACGCCCGCGGTTTCGTCTCGGCCCAGGACCTCCACGCGTCGCTGCGCGACGACAACACCGGCATCGGATTGGCAACGGTCTACCGCGCCCTCGCGACCCTGGCCGCCTCCGGCGAGGCCGACCAGCTGCAGAGCCCCGAGGGCGAGGCCATCTACCGGGCCTGCTCGAGCGACGGTCACCACCATCACCTGATCTGCCGCTCGTGCGGACTCACGGTCGAGATCCAGGCGTCCGACGTCGAGGAGTGGGCTCACCGCACCGCCGCCGCCAACGGCTTCACGCAGGCCGAGCACATCGTCGACATCTTCGGCGTCTGCGCCGCGTGCTCCGCAGCCCGAGCCGATGAGAAGCGTGGCGGCGCCTAAGACCGCACGGCTCGCGCCATCTCCCGCGACGCGTTCGGCCGTCGCGCTCGGGATCGGTGCGGCCGTCGTCGCTGTGCTCGTCGCCATCGCCGCACTCGCACCGGGGCCGTCGCTGCCGACCCGCGCGCAGGACGGCGTCACGCTCGGACTGAGCGTCCTCATCGAGTCGTTGCCGTTCGTCCTCCTCGGCGTCGCGCTGTCGATCATCGTTCAGGTCTGGGTGCCGCCGGGCGTCATCGAACGCTGGATGCCGCGCCGCGCGTGGGCCCGTCGCGCCGTGCTGTCGCTGCTCGGCATGCTCATCCCCGTCTGCGAGTGCGGCAACCTGCCCTTCGCGCGCGGGCTCATGATCCGCGGCTTCTCGGTTCCCGAGACGATGACGTTCCTCATCGCGGCGCCCATCGTGAACCCGATCGTCATCATCACGACCCACCAGGCGTTCGGCTTCGACGACGGCATCCTGATCGCGCGTCTGCTGGGCGGGTACGCGGTCGCGAACCTCATCGGCTGGTTGTACTCGCGTCATCCCGATCCCGACGGCCTGCTGACCGATCGGTTCCTCGCGGCCTGCGAGCTCGCGGCCGAGGACCCGGGCGGAAAGGGACGCCGCAGTCTCGCGCAGTTCGTGGTCGAGCTGCGGGCGGTGATGCCCGCGCTGATCCTCGGCTCGGCGATCGCCGGCGCCGTGCAGGTGCTGGTGCCGCGCGATACCTTGCTCGCGATCGGCTCGAACCCGGCGCTGTCGATCCTCGCGATGATCCTGCTCGCGATGATCGTGTCGATCTGCTCGAACGTCGACTCGTTCTTCGCGCTGTCGTTCGCCTCGACCTTCACGCCCGGCTCGATCGTGGCGTTCCTGCTCGTCGGTCCGCTCGTCGACGTGAAGATGCTCGCGCTCATGCGCACGACGTTCCGCTCGCGCGTGCTGGTCGCGCTCGTCGTGATCGTCGTGCTCTTCGCGATCGCCGTGGGAGGGATGGTGAATCTCCTTGCCTAAGTCATCGGCTCTGCTGACCCGGCTGTTCGGCGTCGGGCTCGCCGCCGCGCTCGCGGCCATCACGGTCACCCTTGCCCTCACGGGACGTATCGGGCTCTACATCAACCCCGAATCGGCGTGGTTCGCCGTCGGGATGTCGGTGCTCGGCCTCATCGGCACCGTCGTGAGCTTCGCGCTGCCGCTCGGGGCCGAGGCCGACCACGGGCACGACCACGGTGAGCTGCACGGGCACGGCGACCTGCACGGCCACGGCGCCGGGCACACACACGAGCACGAGCACCAGCACGCGCATGAGTCCGCGCACGAGTCCGCGCACCAGGACGCACCGCCGACCAGCCGTCGCGCAGCCCGCGCCGCGGTCCTCGCAGGACCCGACGCCGCCGCCCTCGCCGGCGACACGGCCGCGCCGGGTGCTGCCGTCACGCCCGTGCGCCCTCGCCCTGACTGGCGGCTCATGCTGGGTTCCGCTGCTGCGGGAACGGGTGGGCTGCTCGCGACCGGCATCGTGGCCGTGGTGCTCGTGACGCCGCCCGCGACGCTGTCGGCCGAGCTCGCCATGTCGCGCGACACCGGCACGCCGCCGCTCTTCCAGGGCGCCGACACGGTCGCCCTCGCGACGACGGGTGACACGTCGTCGTTCGGTGTCGGCGAGTGGGCGAGCGTCTTCGCGACGGCGACGAACCCGGAGGCGTTCGAGGGTGACGAGATCAGCCTGACCGGCTTCGTCACGCCGTCGAGCTCGGGGGGCTTCGGGCTGACCCGGCTCGTCATCACCCACTGCGTCATCGACGCGCAGCCCGCGAGCATCCCGATCGGCGACGCCTCCGACATCCCCGCGACGGGGGAGTGGGTCACGGTCACCGGCGTCATCCGAGACCGCGACGGTGCGCTCGTCGTCGAGGCCACCGGGGTGCAGACCGTCGGCGAGCCCGAGGACCCGTATGAGTACTGAGGATACGGACGGGATGTCGCGGCGAGGACGGTCGCGCGAGCGGCGATCGCGGCGCTTCGTCGTCGCGATGGCGGCGGTCGTGGGCGCTCTCGCTCTCGTGGGTGCGGCCGGCGGCGTCCTGACGACGGTGCAGGGACCGCGTGCGACGTCGACGAGCGTCGATCCGCAGGCCGGCATCGAGTCCGCGGGGTCGCGCCTGATCATCACCACGACGCAGTCGCTCGAAGAGGTCGATCCCGCGCAGGTGCACATCGAGCCGGCGGCGGACTTCACCGTCGACACGTCGGGGCGACAGATCGGCATCCGCTTCACCCTGCCGCTGCGCGATGCGACCGACTACACCGTGCGGGTCGACGGGGTCCAGGGGCTGGGCGGGGGACCGGCGGCCACGCTCGAGGAGTCGTTCTCGACGCCGGCGCTGGAGACCTACATCCTGCAGCGCGGTGGTGCCGAAGACACCATCTTCCGCACGGGACTCGACGGCGCGAACGCGGTGCCCGTGTTCGCGGATCCGCACATCGAGGACTTCCGGGCGACGTCGACGCATCTCGCGATCGTGACGGCCGACGACGAGGGCGTCTCGACGCTGATCGTCACGGATCGCGACGGCGAGGGGGCGCGCGAGCTCGCCCTGCCCGGACGCGGGTTCGTCACCAACCTGCAGACCGCCGATCGCGGCGATCTGATCGGCTACACGTACACCGACGCGGGTATCGGCTCGTCGGGTGGTCTCGAGAGCGCGCTGTTCACGGCGTCGCTCACGGAGGCCAGCGCTGACGACGAGCCGGCGCAGCTGCAGTTCGCGGGCGGCGACGCGCGCGTCGACGACTGGCGGTTCGTGCCGGGGACGGATGCCGTGCTGCTGCTCGGCTTCGACGGCGCGTTGACCCTCGTGTCCGCTGCGGGCGGTGAACCGGTGTCGCTCGGCAATGCGATCACGATCGACGGCATCGCCCGCGGGTCGACGGAGGCCATCGTGCAGCGCGCGACCGGGCTCGTGGCGATCGATCTGGCGACGGCGGAGGAGCGGCCGCTGAGCGCCGCGGATGCCGCTGCCGGTGAGACCCAGTCGGTCACGGCGCTGCCGGGTGACGCCGACCAGACGCTGCGCGTGCTCTCCCGCCTCGACGGGTTCACGGTGCTGTCGACCTCGGCTGCCGTCGTCGGCGCCGACGGGGCCACGCGTGACGTGTTCACCGTCGCGCCGGACGACCTGCTGCTGCACACGTGTGTCTCACCGAGCAGCCGCTACGCGGCGTTCCTCATCGCCCCCGACGCGGTCTCGAATCCGTATGACGCCTACGCGCTGCCGTTGCCCGAGCGAGTGCAGACCCACATCGTCGACCTCGGCACGGGCGAGGAGGCGTCGGTGCTCAGCGGATTCGACATCTCGTGGTGCCAGAACGCGCCACGGCCGTGAGCGTCGGCGGGGGTGGGGTTCCCGTCGGGTTCCACCTGGCGACGCGTGAGGAGCTCGCGGAACTTCCGGTGCACGTCGCGCCGCGGCTGCTCGGCGGTCTGCTCGAGGTCGCGGTCGACGGTGCACGGGTCGTGGCCCGGCTGACCGAGGTCGAGGCGTACCACGGGCGCGACACGGGTGATCTGCCCGATCCCGGATCGCACGCGCGCATGGGGCGGACCGCGCGCAACGCCACGATGTGGGGCGAACCGGGGCATCTGTACGTGTACCTCAGTCACGGCATCCATTCGTGTGTCAACGTCGTCTGCGGCCCCGCGGGCGTCGCCGGCGGTGTGCTGCTGCGCGCCGCGGAGATCGTCGATGGTGCGGATGTCGCGCAGGTGAGGCGCGCTGCGGCCCGCACGCCGCGCGACCTCGCCCGCGGCCCCGGACGGCTCGGCCAGGCCATCGGCCTCCGATATCCCGCCCACGACGGCATCGACGCGGTCGCGGGCGTCGAGCGCGCCGGCGCCACGGCCCGCCTCTATCTTCCGGATGTCGCGGAGCCGGAGGTCGTGGCCGGCCCGCGTGTGGGCGTCGCCGGCGTCGCGGGAACGGACGCGTTCCCCTGGAGGTTCTGGATCGCCGGTGACCCGACGGTCTCGCCGTTCCGGTGGGGCCGCGGCGCCGCAGAAGCCGCTTCGCGCGCCCGCTGACGCGCGCCCGTCGCCGCGCGCCCGGCGACGACCCGACGCGAATGGTCGTGTCAGCACCGGATAAGGCGCCGTTCGCGTCGGTTCGCGCGGCAGGGGAGGGGGAGGGGGGAGGGGGCTGTCAGTCCCAGCGGGTGACGACCGTGAGGTCGTCGGCGACGGCCCCTGCGCGACGAGACCTCGCGAGGAGAGCGAGCGAATCCGGGCTGTCGACGAAGTGCAGTGTGCACGGGCCGACGACCCGCTGCCAGTCGTCGGCGAACGCGCGGATCCGCGGCCCCGCCATGCCGAACGCCGCAGGCACCGGCAAGAACTGCGAGCCGCCGGAACCGCTCGACGACCCGGTCCAGGCCGCGCGCCACAGCAGCCACCGCACGATCGGTGTCCGCCCGCCGGCATCCACCTGAAGGAGGAATCGCGGTGTCTTCACCGGGCCGAGCAGTTCCGCCATCGCGGCGGCGAACACGCGCTGCTCATCGAGGGAAGCGTGCGTCAGTCGCAGTTCCAGATGTTGGATGCCGCTGGCACCCGCCGGCCGCGCGACGACCACCTCTGGCGTCGCGGCGTCGCGGAGGCGTCCCGATCGTTGCAATGCCGCCACGACCACGCCGGCCATCCGCCGGTACAGTTCCGGAGCGTCCGCGTGTGCGCGCCGGGCGAGCCACCAGGCCCGAGCGACGGGAGCCCCCGCGGTCAGGGCCCCGATCAGGGCCGCCGCGCCGGCGACGGGGCCCGCGAGTCCCAGCGCCCCGGCCCCGCCGACGATCATGAGAGCGAGCCCGATGACGGCGACGACGCCTGCTGCCGCTGTGCCGACACCGAGCGCGGCATCCGCTCGGAGGCGCGTCCGGAACGTCGGAGCGTTCACGCGCCGCACGACCAGCGCGTCCGTCGACTCTCGATCGAGGTAGTCATCGCCGATACGCCAGAGGGCGCGCGTGTGCTCCCGCGGATCGACGACCGTCAGTGCATCGAGCGCGTGCGCCGCTGGCCGCGGGCCCGCCGCGATCAGGCGGCGCTGATCGGACGTCAACACCCCGGCGAGCCCGCGGACGATGCGCTCCGGATCGTCGCGGTGCACACCCCACAGCCGCTCGTGCTTGCGGCGCAGCCGCGACAGGTCGGGCGCGGCGAAGATGGGCGACTCGGGCGGGAGCATCGCCGTCACGGTCCAGATGTGCGCGACCTTCTCCGGCCAGCCCGGATCCAGGCGCAGCGCGCGGCCCCGCAGCTGCTGCGTCGCGGGAGCCGTCGCCACCGACGACAGATCGATGAGCGTGTTCACGGCGGGGCAGTCCCACCCTTCGCCGAACAGTCCGCGCGTTCCGACGATGACATCGAGCTCGCCCCGCGCCAGAAGGATCGAGGCGGCTCGGACGAATCCTGCAGCACCGACGCCGGGCGCGGAGATCTCCGACACCGCCGGACTCTCCGCGACAGCGACCGCCGTCACCTCGATGCCGAGCGCTGCCGACCAGGCGGCTGACAGCGTCGCGGCGTGGCGCGTCGCCATGCGCGTCGTCGATCCGGTCACCAGCACGCAGCGCAGATCGGCGGTCGCGGCATCCGTCGCGACGACGTCGAAGGTCCGCACTGCGCCAGCCCGGCCGATCAGCCCGCCGTGTCGATTGCCGTGCTCGCTGAAGTCCGACACGACGAGCGCGCGCAGGCGAGGCCCGATCCGATCGCGCTCGAGCCGGAGGATGTCGCAGACCGCACGGTCCTTCGACAGCGACGAGGCCAGCATCGTGTCGATCGGGTCGCGCGTGCGGCGCAGGCCCCGATCAGTCAGCGAGAACCCGAAGTCGGCGAGGGCCGCCCGGATCCGCTCCCATCGCTCGCGTGCCGACGGGTCGGGCAGGATGCGGTCGAGCGCGAAGCGTCCCAGCAGGCGCAGCGCCTCCTCCGTCGTCGGCGGTCGCCGCGTTGCGAGCGGGAGATGGGCGACGAGCGGATGGTCGGGATGGACGGTGGCGAGCATCGCGGCGGCCGCCTCGGCCGCCGCGAAGTCGTCGGCGAACGCGCGCGACAGTCGGATGTCGACATCCGTCCCGCTCTCGTCCGTCGCGCTCTCGTCCGTCGCGCGGCGTGCCGGCGGGGCCGGCGGCGGAGCGAGGGCCCGGGCCGACGACCCGGCTGCCGTGCCGGATACGGCGGCGCCCGTCCCGGCGGCAGCCGCGTCGCCGTGATCGGCCGCGGCATCCGGTGCCGGCTGGAGCATCCTCACCAGGTGGTCGGCCCCGTCGCCGCGCGTGAAGGTCGAGCGGATGAGGACACCGAGGCCGGTCGCCGCGCCCGAGAGGAACGCGAGCTCGTCCGTCGACGGCTCCACGAACCGCACGTGCTCACGATGCGGAGCGAGGTTCCCCTCGCGGACGACCGCGGGGATCGGCACCTCGTAGTCCACGCCGCCCAGCAGCGACGTGTAGTTGTCGTAGGCGTTGCCGTCGTCGGGCGAGGGGAGCGTCGCCGTCAGGCCGATGACGAACGGAGCCCGCCCCGCAGCGCGAAGGCGTGTCACGAGCGCCGCGACCACGAGCGCCCAGTGGTCGAGCAGGTGGTGGCATTCGTCGAGCACGACCGTGTCGACACCGTGCTCGACGAGGCGCTCGATCAGCGCGCGGGCGTTGGGATGCAGCGCTCGCGACAGCGCATCCGGATCCTCCTGGGCGATGCGGCGCCGCAGGGTGCGGGAGCGCCGGGCGATGCCCGCGGCATAGGCGCGACGGTTGCCCGAGCGCAGAGCGTCGAGCCAGGCGGATGCCGCATCCGTCGACCGTCCGTCCGTCTCGAGCTCACCCAGCCAGCGGTCGTGAGCCACGGCCGCGAGGGGGTTCTCGCCGTCGAGCACGCTCAGCGACTGGTAGGTCAGCGCCGTCAGCGCGGACGGCGCATCACTCGTGGTCGAGACGTCGTCGGCGGCGGGAGCGAGGCGCCGCGCCTCGACCGCCCACTGGTCGCGGATGGTGATCGTCGGGGCGAGGACGAGGGTCCGCCGCCCCCGCCGCATCGCGAGCAGAAGGCCGAGCAGGGTCTTGCCCGAGCCTGGGGGAGCCACGATGTGGAGCGGCCCCGGGGCGTCCGCGTCGACGCGTTCGAGCGCGTCCGCCTGGTAGTGCCGCAGCCTCCCGTCGAACCGCCACCGCCGGAGGGGAGCATCGACCTCCGACGACATAGCGGCAGTATGTCAGACCGGCAGGGAGCGGCATCCCCGGCCAGCGGAACCCGTGCGCGGTCAAGGCGACACGCCGTCGCGTGCTAGACTGACTGTTTGTCTGCGCGCACTCCAGCACGCAGTACGTACCCACTCCCCATCACAGGCCCGAAACGGCCGGATGAGGCGCGGGTGCAGACAAGGGATCTTGGGTGGCACCGTCCGGTGTCACGGTACTAAGGAGAATCACTATGGCAGCAGTGTGCCAGGTGACCGGAGCAGTTCCCGGCTTCGGTCACAACATCTCGCACTCGCACCGCCGGACGAAGCGTCGCTTCGACCCGAACGTGCAGAAGAAGACCTACTACGTTCCCTCGCTCGGTCGCAAGATCACGCTGAACGTGTCGGCTAAGGGCATCAAGGTCATCGACGCCCGCGGCATCGAGTCGGTCGTCAAGGACCTCATCGCGAAGGGTGTGAAGCTCTAATGGCGAAGAAGGCTCAGGACGTACGTCCGATCATCAAGCTCCGTTCGACCGCTGGTACGGGGTACACCTACGTGACGCGTAAGAACCGTCGCAACAACCCCGACCGCATCGTGCTGAAGAAGTACGACCCGGTGATCCGCAAGCACGTCGAATTCCGAGAGGAGCGCTGATCTCATGGCTAAGAAGAGCAAGATCGCGCGCAACAACCAGCGTGAAGAGGTCGTCGCCCGCTACGCCGAGAAGCGTGCCGAGCTGAAGAAGACCCTCGTCGACCCGAACGCGACCGACGAGGCCCGCGAGGCCGCCCGCGTCGGTCTGCAGAAGCTGCCGCGCAACGCGTCGCCGGTTCGCGTCCGCAAGCGCGACGCCATCGACGGTCGCCCCCGTGGCCACCTCTCGAAGTTCGGCATCTCGCGCGTCCGCTTCCGCGACATGGCGCACAAGGGCGAGCTGCCCGGTGTGACCAAGTCGAGCTGGTAAGCCGCCTGCATCACAGCACCGAAGCCCCCGTCCCGATTCCTCGGGCCGGGGGCTTCGTCGTTTCCGCGCTCGGCCCCGGCTGGCGAGCGGGATCGCCCGGCTCGATCGTGCCGTCCACAGGCTCAGCCCCGCGCAGGCGCTCCGCTGCAGCGGATGGACCCCGCTGAGCCTGTGTTCGGCACACCGCCCGGCGTCGGTTCGCTCGGCCGTCCGGGCGTTGGCTCGGCGCGCAGGGCGTTGGACCAACCCGGGTTGACCGTGCCGTCGACAGGCCAGGCCGGCGAGAGCTGCTGGCCGAACCCCCGAGTCGGCCCTGAGCCTGTGTTCGGGACGGGTCGTCGCGACTGCGACTGCGACTACGGTCGGAGGATGGACATGAGCTCGATGATCATGGGCGGCGCGATCGCGTCGGTGATGTGGATCGTCTTCGTGCCGTGGTCGAAGCTCCGGCGGCTGCGCGAACTCGACGAGCGCGCCGAGCGCCCGGACGGAGACTGACCGTGCCGTTGGATCCCTTCTTCGCCGAACGGCTGCGCACCCACCGCCGCTATCTCCTGCGGCAGGCATGGCGATCGGTCACATCAGCGGTGGCAGAGCGGATGCCGCGACCGCGTCGATCTCCCGCCGCCGACGGGGTGCCGGGCACGGCCCCCGCCGCGACGGCCACCCCCGCGAGGGCCACCCCCGCGCCGGCCGCCTCCGCAGCGATTCCCGTGCCCGCCCCGGCCCCGGCCCCCGCCCCGGCGAAGTCCGGCGCCAAGCGCCCCCTCACCCCGCGCGAGCGTCACCGCAGGGCCGCGCTCGCCTGGGACCGCCAGGAGCTCCGCACGGTGGGCGCGCCCGGCCCCGCGATCGAGGCGTCCGAGCACATCGTGCCGGTCGCCGGCTACCCCGACGTGCGCGTCCGGGTCTACCGCCCCACCGCCCTCGTCGAGGGCGAGGCCGCGCCCGCGTGCCTCGTGTTCGGCGGCGGAGCCTTCCGCATCGGCGGCATCGACTACCCGACGGCGGATGCCGCGTGCCGACGCCGTGCCGAGGCATCCGGTGTCGTGCTGATCGCGGTCGATTACTCGCTCGCGCCCGAGCATCGCTATCCGACTCAGATCGAGCAGGCGTACGCCGCGTGGGAGTGGGTGCACGACCAGGCGGCGGTCCTCGGGATCGATCCCGACCGGATCGGGATCTCGGGGGCGTCGGCGGGCGGCAACATCGCCGCCGTCCTGACGCTGATGAACCGCGACCGCGCGCGGCTGCCTGTCGCCGTCCAGATCCTCGAGGTGCCCGTGACCGACCTCACGGGGCGCTTCATCGACCTGCGTGCGACGTACGCCCTCGGCATCCCGGCTTTCATCGCTCTGCGTGAGCTCGTTTCGGTCGCCCGCACCTATCTCGGCGATCGAGCGCGGGCGCACGAGTCGTACGCATCGCCGATGCGCGCCGATTCGCTCGCCGACCTACCGCCGGCGGTGATCCTGACCGCCGAGTACGACCCGCTGCGCGGAGACGGCGCGGCCTACGCCGCGAGGCTCCGCCGCGCCGGAGTAGAGGCCAGCGCAACCCGGTATCTCGGTGTCACGCACGACACCCCGATCTTCGTCGGGGCGCTTCCCGCGGCGCGCCGCTGGGAGGCCGAGGTCGTCGCGGCACTTCGCCGGATCTGACCGTCGCTGCAGCTGCCGCGACGCCGATCAGACGTCACATTCGCCCCACACGCCCCGAAAACGGGCGACACGCCGGGTGAAAGCGCCCTTGGATGCCGGTAAATCCGCGAAATTCCGCGGAATCCGCGTATATTCGGGACCGGTCGAACGACCAACCGTGGGACGCGAGTCCCCCGGGAACCACCCACGCTGTCGGCGGCGCGTCCGTCGTCCGCCGTCTGGAGGACAACCCTATGGCTGACAAGTCCATCACCAAGACCGAGCTCGTCGCGAGCATCGCCAGCGCCACCGGTCAGAGCCAGGCCGCCGTCTCGGGCGTGCTCGACTCGCTCTTCACGACCGTCTCCGAGGCCGTCGCCAAGGGCAGCAAGGTCTCGATCCCGGGCTGGATCGCCTTCGAGCAGGTCGACACCGCCGCTCGCACCGGCCGCAACCCGCAGACCGGCGAAGAGATCAAGATCGCCGCGGGCAAGCGCGTCAAGGTGACCGCCGGCTCGAAGCTGAAGGCCGCCGTCAAGTAATCGACGACGATTCACCGGAGGGGGATGCCGCACGGCATCCCCCTCCGTCGTCCTCCCGCCCCGCGAGGTCCCAGTTGGGCCGGGAACCCGGTCCGCATACCCGGCCGAAGGGGGACCTCGCGGCTCCGACCTCCCGGGGCAGCCGACCGCCGTAGGCTTGTGGGGTGGAATCCCGAGCGCAGCGTCTCGCCGGACCGGCGATCCTCGCTGTGTCGGCTCTCATCGTCGTCCTCATCGGCCTCGCGGCCGGCGGCGGCGCGGCCCCGCTGCAGCTGCTCGACCCCGGACCCGTCGTGCGGTGGGGCCTGCCGATCATCAAGCTCGTGGTCAACCTCGCCGCGGCCGGCATGGTCGGATCCCTCGTCGTGGCCCTGTTCGCCCTGCGTGCGGGGGAGCGCCCGTTCGACACCGCCCTCGACACCGCGTCGATCTCGGCGGCGGTTTTCACCGTCGCCAGCGCGGGCACGGCGTTCTTCACCTTCCTCAACCTGCTGGGTGCCGCGCCCAGCGCAAGCGCCGAGTTCGGCCAGCAGCTCGGCCGGTTCCTCGTCGACACCGAGGCCGGGCGCGCCTGGCTGCTGACGACGATCGCCGGTGCCGTTCTGACGGTGCTGACGTTCGCCGTGCGCGGCTGGACCTCGACCCTGATCGTCGGCATCCTGGCTGCGGCATCCCTCATCCCGATGGCCACGCAGGGGCACTCCGGCGAGGAGGCGAACCACAACATCGCGGTCACCGCCCTCGCGCTGCACATCGTCGCCGCGGCCGTGTGGCTCGGCGGCCTGCTGCTGCTCGTGATCATCCGGCCCGTCGTCGACCGCGCCGACATGGTCGCCGTCGTGTCGCGGTACTCGAGCATCGCCCTCGTCGCGTTCATCGTGGTCGCGGTGTCGGGGACGGTCCGCGCCGCCGTCGCGATCCTCTCTCCCGTCAACCTGTTCTCGCCCTACGGGGCGCTGCTGCTCGTCAAGGTCGTCGCCCTCATCGCGATGGGGGTGCTCGGCGCCTCGTACCGCGGTCGCCTCATCGCGAAGCTGGCGTCTTCGGGCGCCGCACGGGTGTTCTGGCTGCTCGTCACCGTCGAGATCGTCTTCATGGGCATCGCGAGCGGTGCCGCCGCGGCTCTCGCCCGCACGCCTCCGCCCGTCGATACGACCCTTCCCGAGCAGCAGACCCCGGCCCAGATCCTGACCGGCACCGTGCTGCCGCCGGAGTTGACGATCGAGCGCTGGTTCACGACCTGGGACGTCGACCTGCTCTGGGTGTTCGCCGTCGGGTTCGGCCTGTTCTTCTACCTCGCCGGCGTGCGGCGGCTGCGCAAGCGCGGCGACAGGTGGCCGATCTATCGCACGGCGCTGTGGGTGTTCGGTCTGCTCCTGCTGCTCTGGGTCACCAGCGGACCCATCAACGCCTACCAGGACTACCTGTTCAGCCTGCACATGGTCGGGCACATGCTGCTGTCGATGGCGATCCCGCTGTGTCTCGTCGCCGGGGCGCCCGTGACCCTCGCGGCCCGCGCGATCCGCAAACGCGACGACGGGTCGCGGGGCGGCCGCGAGTGGATCCTGTGGGCCGTCCACACGCCCTTCTCGAGAGTCGTGACGCACCCGGCTTTCGCGTCGATCATGTTCATCGGGTCGCTGTGGGTCTTCTACTACACCGACCTCTTCCGCTGGTCGCTGTACGACCACATCGGGCACGAGTGGATGGTCGTCCACTTCCTCATCTCGGGCTACCTGTTCGTGCTGTCACTGATCGGCATCGACCCGGTGCCCTACCGTCTGCCGTACCCGTTCCGTCTGCTCACGCTCATCGCGGTCATGGCGATGCACGCCTTCTTCGGCATCGCGATCATGATGTCGTCGGGCATGTTCGCCGCGGAGTGGTTCGGATCGATGGGCCGAACATGGGGTCCGACGCCGCTCGAGGACCAGTACATCGGCGGCGGCGTGGCCTGGTCGGTCGGTGAGATCCCCACCTTGATCCTCGCGGTCACGGTGGCGATCCAGTGGAGCCGTTCGGACGACCGGATGCAGCGTCGCCGCGACCGCCAGGTCGATCGTGCGGGCGACTCCGAGCTCGACGAGTACAACGAACGTCTCGCCGAGCTGGCCCGCCGGGACGCCGCGCGCAGCAGGTGACCTCGGCGCCGACCGCGTCGCGTCAGCCCTGGTCGGCCGACACCTGGATGGATGCCGTACCGTCGGGGAGGATCGTGATCGATCCGGTCAGGAAGAACTCGACGTCCTCCGACACCTCGTTGAGGCGTCCGTCGTAGATCGAGCGGATATCGACGTCGATGTGGGCGACGGCGCGGGTGCTCGGGATAGCCCACTGCGCCCCGTCCGGCACGACCTCGATCTCGGGGTTCTGTGCGATCGACCACTGCGGCACGCCTTCGACGCGGTTGCGCACGAAGTACCCGAACGGGCATCCGGTGGGCTGCAGCACCTGCTGGGTCGCGCACGACGCGAGGAACTCGTCGACGCGGTCCTGCACGACGTCGACGAACTCCTGGGTCGGCTCCGTCTGCAGATCGACGGGCACCGCCTTCTGCGGGGCGTCGGAGAGCACGGCCACCCCCGGCGTCCGCGCCGTCGGGGTGTCGACCGAGATCGAGTAGGCGCCAGGAGAGAAGACGAGCATCGAGACGGGGACGAGCGGGTCGGCGTTCACACCCTAGGGGGCGACCTGCCGGGTGTCGAGCTCGAAGCCGTTGACCGAGAACCGGGTGGCACCGCGCACGGTCAGGTCGATCGCCGAGAGCGGACTGTGGGCGAAGCGCCAGGCGGGGGCGACCCCGATCCAGCCGTCCTGCTCGACGTCGAACTGCGTGCGGCCGCGGTGTCCGTTCGCGAGGTAGGTCACCGTGATCTCGGTGACGTCGCCGCGCACACGCTCGCCGATGACCGAGACATCCGACAGCGGTGCGAGGGCCGCGCGGCGCAGAAGCACCTCGGATGTCGTCGACGGCAGTTCCGCCGCGGCGAGCTCGGCGGAGTCCATCGCAACGCCGGGCAGGCGAAGCGCGTCGGCGGCGCTGCCGCTGCTCAGCAGCGAGAGGTAGCGCTCGACGAAGGCGGCGGGGCTGTAGAGGGTGCGGTACACCGCGACTCCGCCGACGCCGAGCGCGCCGAGCGCGAGCACCGACAGCAGCCCGATCGCCGTGAGGTCGAAGGCGAGCCGGCGACCGCTGCGCGCGCCACGTCGACCGCCCCGGCCGGGGCGACGGGTGCTCGAGGGCGCGCTCGACGCATCGTCGCCGATCGCGGCGTCCGGAGTCGTCTGCGCCTCGTGCACAGCACAAGTCTAGGAAGGCTCACCTGTGGCTACCATGAATCGGTGACCTTGCCTCCTCTCTCCGCTGAGCAGGAGGCACTGTTCCGCCGCATCGAGTCGACCCGCGACCACGTCTTCGTCACCGGTCGGGCCGGTACCGGCAAGTCGACTCTGCTGCAGCACCTGGCGTGGAACACCGACAAGCAGATCGCCATCTGCGCGCCGACCGGAGTCGCCGCCCTCAACGTCGAGGGGCAGACGATCCACTCGCTGTTCCGCCTGCCGATCGGTCTGGTCGCCGACAGCGAACTCGAGCAGTCCGAGCCGACGCGCCGCATCCTCAATGCGATCGACACGCTCGTCATCGACGAGATCTCGATGGTCAACGCCGACGTGATGGATGCGATCGACCGGTCGCTGCGGCAGGCGCGTCGGAGGCGTTCGGAGGCGTTCGGCGGCGTGCAGATCGTCATGTTCGGCGACCCGTATCAGCTCTCGCCGGTGCCGCCGCGCGGTGATGAGCTCAAGTACATCCGCGATCACTACCGCTCGTTCTGGTTCTTCGACGCGCAGGTGTGGGCGGGGCCGAAGGCGGATGCCGGTGCGATCCGCTCGGACGGGCTGCTCGATCTCGGACGGGTGGGGGCCCCGCTGCACATCGCCGAGCTCGGCGAGATCCACCGTCAAGCAGACCCGGGGTTCAAGGAGATGCTCAACGCCGTCCGCTACGGCGTCGTCACGGCCGACATCGCGGCGGCCCTCAACGCCGCGGGCGCCCGCACGCCGCCCCCTCCCACCGGCGATGAGCCGCCCGTGATCACGCTCGCGACCCGCAACGACGCCGTCAACCGCATCAATCAGCGTCATCTCGATGCGCTCACCGGACCGGTGCAGACGGCGAAGGCCGACGTGAGCGGCGACTTCGGGCGGGGCGAGACGTCCTATCCGGCCGACCCCGAGCTGCAGCTCAAGGTCGGCGCTCAGGTGATGTTCCTCCGCAACGACGTCGCCGGCTACGCCGGTGACGGCCCGCGCTGGGTCAACGGCTCGATCGGAACCGTCACCCGCATCGCGGGGTCGTCGGTGCGTGTCGAACTCGACGGCGAGGAGCACGATGTCGAGCCGGCGGTCTGGGAGCGGTTCCGCTACGCCTACGACCCGGGCTCGCGCAAGCTGACCCGCGAGATCGTCGCGGAGTTCACGCAGTTCCCGCTGCGGCTGGCGTGGGCGGTGACGATCCACAAGTCGCAGGGCAAGACGTACGACCGGGCGGTCGTCGACCTCGGGTCGGGCGCCTTCGCGCCCGGACAGACCTACGTCGCTCTCTCGCGCCTGACCTCGCTCGAGGGCCTCTATCTGTCGCGGCCGCTCCGGCCCAGCGACATCCTGGTCGACCACGACGTGCGCCGTTTCATGGCCGCCGTCCGCGCCGCCGGCATGTGACCGGAGGCCGGCCGCGTGACGCGGTCAGGCGACGACGGATGCCGCGCGCGCGGCCTTCGCCGCGGCGAGATCGGTGAACAGGTCGGTGTTGAACTGGTAGGCGACGAGCACCTCGTCGATCACCCGCTGCTGCTCGGCCTCGTCCCAGGGGGCGGCGTCGAGCTGCTCCCGGTAGCGCTCCTTGAATGCGGCCGGGTCGGCGATGTCACCGAAGATGTAGAACCCGATGCCGTTCGTCTCGAACCCGAACTGGCGCGCCATGAGCTTGCCGATGAACAGGCCGCCCGAGAGGTCGCCGAGGTACCGGGTGTAGTGGTGCGCGACGAACCCGCCGGCCCAGGTCGCCCCGACCTCGTTGATGCGGGCGACGTAGCGCTCCGTCGTCGGCAGGGGGGTGATCCGCTCGCGCCAGTCGGAGCCGATCAGGAAGTCGAGGTCGGCCTCGAGTGCGGGCAACCGGGTGAGCTTGTCGCTGATGAAGGTCGCGGCGATCGGGTCGGCGGCCATGCGCGAGGCTGCGGTTTCGAGCGCCGCGTAGATGAACCAGTGCTGCGCGACCAGCGCGACGTAGTCGTCACGCGTGCCCTTGCCCCGCATGAGGTCGGACATGAACCCGGCGCCTTCGCTGCCGGAGTGCGCGGAGCTGGAGCGCTCACGGAGAGCGGTCGAGAACGGGATCGGTTCGAGCATGGCCCGACGATAGCACTTAGGTACAGCTAACCTGAAGGTTTTTTCGCGACCTCTTAACGAATCCGTAACGCTCAGTCGTGCGGGCGGGGCTCGACGCCGAGCCGCTCGCATGCGGCGTCGTAGAGCGCGACGATCTCGCGACGGACCTCGCGGCGCTCGGTGATGGGGCCGCCGGGCCAGGCAACGCGGAGGTCGCGGATGCCGCCGTCCGCGCGCGTCGCCTGCCAATCGCCGCCGTCGCCGTCGAAGTGCGTCATCGTCGCCGACGCGGCATCCGGTTCGCCGAACGCGCGCGCGATGAGCAGGTTGTCGTCGCGGTGGTCGTCGTTCATGTGACCGAGCACGCCGGAGATGGCGTCGGCGTCGAAAGCGTGTGTCATGCGTCCACCCTAGGTTCGCGGTATCCACAGGAGCGGTGTGATTCACTGGAGGCATACATCTCGGGGGGTGGCTCAGGAATGCGTGCGACTCGACGCCGTCGGAGCGCGGGGATCGCCGTTGCGGTCGCTCTCGCACTCGGTCTATCGGCGTGCGCGCCCGCGAACATCGACACCGTCGCAGCGCCCCCGCAGGTCGAGGGCGACCTCGGCGGCGACACGCAGGCGCAGCTCGTCGCGGCGGTCGAACGCGCGATGGCGATGACCGGGTCGGCGGGCGCGATCGCCGGCGTATGGGTGCCCTGGTCGGGCGAGTGGGTACAGGGCTTCGGCACGAATCCCGACGGAACCGAGGTCAGCGCCGACGACTCCTTCAAGGCGGGGCCGGTCACTCGAGCGATGACGTGCGACGTGTTGTACGGCATGGCCGCAGACGGCACCGTCGAGCTCGACGACCCCGTGACGGAGTGGATCGTCGGGTTCCCCGCGACCCCCGTGGTCACGCTCGAGCAGCTGTGCGACAGCACGTCCGGGCTCGGGTCGTACCAGCCGCAGCTTCAGGGCCGGTGGGAGGCCAACCCGGCGCGCCCGTGGGCGCCGCACGAGCTTCTCGCCTATGGCTTGGCGGCCTCGGGGCCGACGGGCGGGACGTCTTTCGTGAACTCCGATGCCGGATATGTCCTCCTCGGCATGGCTCTCGAACGGGCCGCCAACAGCACTGCTGCCGAGCTCTTCCAGCGCTACGTCTTCGAGCCGCTCGGCATGCGGACATCGTCGCTGCCCTCCCGCACCGCCGATGTGGGCCTGCATGGCACGCAATCCGTGCTGACGCCCGAGGGCGCGGCCGATTGCGCGACGGCGGCCGACCTCACCGCGCTGTCGCCGACGGCGGGGTTCACGTCGTCGGGTGTCGTGACGACGGCCGGCGACCTCGGCCGTTACGCCCGTGCGCTCGCCACGGGGCTGCGTCCCTTCGATGACGAGCAGCGATTCGGTGCTCCGATCCCGGTGGCCGAGGGCGTGCCGACCTGGTACACCGTCGACGGCGGCGCCTACCAGGCGGGAACCCTGATCGGCCAGTACGGATCGATCCCCGGGTATCAGACCGTGGCCTTCGCCGACCGCGAGACGGGTCTCACCGTCGTCGCCGTGCTGAACAACTCCCGCGCCTCCGCTGAGGCGATCCGGGTGCTCGGGTGGCAGCTGGCTGCGATCGCCTCGAAGGCTCCCGCCGCCTCGGGCGAGACCGCCCCGCCCTCGGGCCTGCCCTGGACGGCGGAGCAGCTGGACGGCGATCTCGCGTCGGTCGCGATCTGCCCGCTTCCCTGACCTCGCTCGCTCGCTCGCTCGCTCGCTCGCTCGCGCGGCCTCGACGAACGTCGGAGGATGTCGCCGACATCGGAGCGATGACGCGAAGGCATCCGATGTAGCCGTCATTCTCCGAGTCTCGCGCGCCGAGGCCGCCGCTCGCTGTGTTTCGCGGATGTGAAGAATCGGCCGCGTCGCGTGACGATCGTGTCACAGGGCCTGCACGGCACCGCTCCACTCGGTAGAACGGATGCAGCGTGATCGTGCAATTGCACATTGCACCGTGATGTTGTTTTATGGACAGCACTCGACGCAATGGAGCAGAGAAAGGGAAGGTCCACCGATGACCACCACCAGGAGATTCGCCGGCATCCTCGCCGCCGGAACGGCCATGGCACTCGCCCTCACGGCGTGCGCCGGCGGCGGCTCGCCGCAGCAGACCGGCAGCGACGGCACACCCCAGGCCGGCGGAACCGTTCACATGCTCCAGAACGCCGACTTCTCGTACCTCGACCCCGCCCGCGGGTGGGACGGCGGCGTGAACGCGTTCTACCGGCTGCTCTACCGCGGGCTCACCATGCAGGCGGCCGGCGACTCCGCCGACCCCAACGCGATCGTGCCCGACCTCGCGACGGGTCTCGGCGAGGTCTCCGATGACGGACTCACTTGGACCTACACGCTCAAAGACGACCTCTTCTTCGACAACGGCGACCCCATCACCTCCGCCGAGATGGAGTTCGGCATCTCCCGCGCGTGGGATCCGCAGATCGGCATCGGCTCGCCCTACCTCAAGTCCGTCATCGACGCGCCCGCCGACTACCAGGGCCCGTACGTCTCGGGCGACCTCCCCACGATCGAGACCCCCGACGAGAAGACGATCGTCTTCCACCTCAAGGCACCCTTCCCCGAGTTCGACAACGTCCTCGCCCAGCCCAACGCGGTCCCCTTCCCGATCGGATCCGGCGGCGGTGACGAGTTCATCAACGACGTCATCGCGTCGGGGCCGTACACGCTCGACGCCTACACCCCCGGCAGCACCATCAAGCTCGTGCGCAACGAGCACTGGGAGCCCGAGACCGACGACGTGCGCAAGGCCTACCCCGATCAGTGGCAGTTCGACATCGGCATCGACGGCGCGACGATCGATGAGCGCATGATCGCCGGTCAGGGCGCCGACCAGAACGCGATCGCGGGAAAGATCGCGGGGGCCACGCTGCCCCGGATCCAGACACCGCAGCTGCAGGAGCGTGCCATCACGGCCCCCGCCTACTGCACGACCTACATGTCGCTGAACACGTCGAAGCCGCCGTTCGACGACGTGCGCGTGCGTCAGGCCGTCAACTGGGCGCTCGACCGTGCCAGCATCCAGAACGCCTCCGGCGGCAACCAGCTGGCGGATGTCGCCACGACGATCATCCCGCCGGCCGTCAGCGGACACCTCGACTACGACCTCTACCCGTCCGACGGCAACACCGGCGATGTCGACGAGGCTCAGGCGCTGCTCGCGGATGCCGGACTCGGCGACGGGTTCGAGTTCACCCTCGACATCCGATCGAACCCCGTCGCCCAGGCGCAGGCCGAAGCCGTGCAGCAGGGTCTCGAGCGCATCGGGGCCGACGTGAAGCTCAACGTCATCGACACCTCGATCTACTACGAGACCATCGCCACCCCGTCGCAGCAGAACAACGCCGCGATCACCGGCTGGTGCCCCGACTGGGCCTCGAGCGCGAGCACCTTCATCCCGCCGCTGTTCGACGGTGCTGCCATCACCGAGAAGGGCAACCAGAACCTCGCCCAGCTCGACGACCCCGCCGTCAACGAGCGGATCGCCGAGATCCGCGCGATGACCGACGTCGACGCGGCCAACGAGGCATGGGGTGAGCTCGACAAGCAGATCATGGAACTCGCGCCGATCGCGCCGATGGTCTTCGAGAACGGCATCTTCCTGCCGGGGTCGAACATCGCCGGCTACATCCCCAACACCAACATGACCGACCTCACGATCGTCGGTCTGAAGGACCCCTCGAAGGGCTGACATGACCTTCAGCTCGGCCCCCCTCGAGGTCGAGGCCACGCCGGGCGGTGATTCCACTCTCGACGAGACAGTGGAATCCCGTCCGGCGTCCGGCCGGAAACTCCTCAGAGGCTTCCTCGCCGATGTGCCCGCGATGCTGTCGCTGGCCTACATCGTGCTCGTGCTGCTCATGGCGGTGTTCGCGCCGCTCATCGTGCAGATCAGCGGCTGGTCGCCGTACCAGTTCGACCAGAGCGCCATCGACCCGAACATGGGTGCGATCCCGATCGGTCCGCTCGGCGGCATCAGCGCCGAGCACTGGTTCGGCGTCGAGCCCGGCAACGGACGCGACATCTTCGCCCGCATCGTCTACGGCGCCCAGGTGTCGATGACCGTCGCCCTCTCGGCGACGCTGCTGACCACCGTGCTCGGTGTCGTGCTCGGGATGCTCGCGGGCTACCTCGGCGGCTGGATCGACACGGTCATCTCGCGGGTCATGGAGTTCCTCATGGCTTTCCCCGCCCTCATCTTCATGATCGCGATCCTGTCGGCGCTGCCGGCGGACAACCGCGTGCTGCTGCTGGTCGTCGTGATCTCGTTGTTCGGCTGGCCCTACCTCGCGCGCATCGTGCGGTCGCAGACGCTCTCGCTGAAGGAGCGGGAGTTCGTCGAGTCCGCCCGCGCATCGGGGGCCTCGAGCGTGCAGATCATCTTCCGCGAGATCCTGCCGAACCTCTCATCGACCATCATCGTGATGGCGACACTCGCCGTTCCCGGCTACGTCGGCACCGAGGCGGGACTGTCGTTCCTGGGTGTCGGCGTCGTGCCTCCCACCCCCAGCTGGGGCCAGATGATCGCTTCCGCGGCCCCCTGGTACGCGGTCGACCCGATGTACTTCCTCATCCCGGGCGCCTTCCTGTTCCTGCTCGTGCTGTCGTTCACGACCCTCGGCGACCGCATCCGCGCGCTCGTCGGCAGCGCGGAGGTGCGCGCGTGACCCGTTTCGTCCTCTCGCGCGCGACCGGCATGGTCGTCGTGCTGTTCCTCGTGACGCTGTTCACGTTCGTGATCTTCTTCGTGCTCTCGCCCGATCCTGCGGTGCAGATCTGCGGCAAGAACTGCACGCCCGAGCGCATCGACCAGATCCGCGCGAACCTCGGCCTCGATCAGCCCTTCCTCACGCAGTTCTTCACGTACCTGTCGGGTCTGTTCGCCGGCCGCGAGTACGAGATCGCGGGGGCGACCGTCGTGTGCGGCGCCCCGTGCCTCGGCTACTCCTTCCAGACGGGGCAGCTCGTCGGAGACATGATCGTGCAGCGCCTGCCGATCTCGGCGACGATCGCGATCGGTGCCGCGGTGCTCTGGCTCGTGGGCGGTGTCGTCGGCGGTGTCCTCAGCGCGGTGCGGGAGGGGCGGTTCACCGATCGGTTCATCGCCGGGCTGACGCTCGGGTCGATGTCGATCCCGAACTACGTGCTCGCCCTCGCGCTGCAGTTCGTCCTCGTCGTCTCGCTCGCGTGGCTGCCGTTCCCGCAGGCCGTGCCCTTCGCCGACGACCCGGTGCAGTGGTTCCTGAACTTCCTCATGCCGTGGATCGTCCTGGCGGTCGGGTACGCCGCCGTCTACACGCGCCTGACGCGGGCGAACGTCATCGACACCCTGCAGGAGAACTTCGTGCGCACCGCGCACGCGAAGGGCTTGCGGCCGAGCCTGGTGTGGCGTCGCCACGCGCTGCGTCCGGCGCTGACCCCGATCGTGACGATCTTCGGCATGGATGTCGCGGGCCTCCTGGGAGGCGCCGTGATCACCGAGACCGTGTTCGGCATCAACGGGGTGGGAAAGCTCACCGCCGACTCGATCTCGTCGAACGACCAGCCGGTCATCATGGCGGTGACGCTGCTGTCGGCCTTCTTCGTCATCGTCGGAAACCTCGTCGTCGACCTGCTCTACGCGGCGATCGACCCGCGCGTGCGGACGGCGGCGAAAGCATGAGCGGCGAAAGGATGCCGATGACGGACGACCTCCTGCGGGTCGACGACCTGACCGTGCAGTTCCGCACCGCCGGCGGCGCCGTCCGCGTCGTCGACGGCCTGAGCTTCTCGGTGCCGCGAGGCGGTGCCCTCGGCATCGTCGGCGAGTCGGGGTCGGGCAAGTCGATGACGAGCCTCGCGATCATGGGGCTGCTGCCCAAGGGCGGCACGGCCACCGGCACGGTCGACTTCGACGGCCGCGATCTGCTCACCCTTCCCGCACGGGAGATGCGTCAGGTCCGCGGCGATCGCATCGCGATGATCTTCCAGGACCCCCTGTCGTCGCTCAACCCGTACTACACCGTCGGCACGCAGATCGCCGAGGCGTATCGGTCGCACCGGTCGGGCGTCTCGCGCCGCGAGGCGCGACGGGTCGCGATCGAGGCGATGGAGCGGGTGCACATCCGGGATGCCGCGAAGCGCGTCGACCACTACCCGCACCAGTTCTCGGGCGGGATGCGGCAGCGCATCATGATCGCGATGGCGCTGAGCATGGAGCCCGAGCTCATCATCGCCGACGAGCCGACCACGGCCCTCGACGTCACGGTGCAGGCGCAGATCCTCGATCTGCTGGCCGAGATCCGCCGCGACACCGGCGCGGGGCTCATCCTCATCACGCACGATCTCGCGGTCGTGAGCGAAGTGACCGAGCAGATCGTCGTCATGCGAGCCGGTCGCATGATCGAGCGGGGCAGCGTCGAAGGGGTCTTCAGCGACCCCCAGGAGGAGTACACGCGGCGGCTGCTCGACGCGGTGCCCCGCATCGACGACGCGATCGGCGAGCTGCGCACGACCGACATCGCGATCGTGCCGGAGAGCGAGATCGAGGGGGAGACGGCATGACCGATCAGACCGCACCGCTGTGTCGTGCGACGGGCCTCGTGAAGGAGTTCGCGAGCCCGGGGGCGACCATGTTCTCGCGCAGCAGTCGGTTCCGCGCCGTCGACGGCGTCGACCTCGACATCCGGCGGGGTGAGACCCTCGCCCTCGTGGGCGAGTCGGGGTCGGGCAAGTCGACCGCCGCACGACTGATCGCGCGCCTCATGGACACCACGGCGGGGACGATCGAGTTCGAGGGACGGGATGTCACCCGGTTGCAGGGGCGCGACCTCCTCGCATTCCGCAGCGACGTGCAGGTGATCTTCCAGGACCCGTACTCGTCGCTCAATCCGAAGCACACCGTCGAGCGACTCGTGACGGCCCCCCTGCGGTATCAGAACCGGAAGATCCCCGGGGGAGCGCGCGCGTTCACCCGTTCGCTCATGGAGCGGGTCGGGCTCAACCCCGATCACTCCGACCGTTACCCGGCGCAGTTCTCGGGAGGTCAGGCGCAGCGCATCGGGATCGCCCGGGCGCTCGCCGTCGGCCCGAAGATGGTCATCTGCGACGAGGCGGTGTCGGCTCTGGACGTCTCGGTGCAGGCGCAGGTCATCAATCTGCTGACCGCCCTGCAACGCGACGAGGGCTTCGCCTACCTGTTCATCGCGCACGACCTCGCCGTCGTCCGGCAGATCGCCACGCGCATCGCCGTGATGAGCCGCGGCTCCATCGTGGAGACGGGCGAGCGCGACCGCGTCTTCGAGAGCCCTCAGCACGAGTACACCCGCACGCTGCTCGCGGCGGTGCCCCGCATCAACCCCGAGTGGGACCGCCGACGGCGCGCCGCCGAGAAGGCTCGCCGGGCCCGCGCGGCCGCTGATCCCCAGACGGAGGCGTCATGACGAACGAGTACCACCTGCCCGGCATCCGCGTCGCGGAGCGTCGCATCGGGGTTCCCCTGGACTGGAGCGCCGGAACGGCGGCCGCGGGAACGATCGAGCTCCTCGTGCGCGAGCTCGTCGATCCCGACCGGGCGCGCGACGAGCTGCCGCTGCTCGCGTTCCTGCAGGGCGGCCCCGGCGGGGCGAACCCCCGGCCGCTGCGCCGCGACGGGTGGATCGACGAGGCGCTGCGCGACTATCGCGTGGTGCTCGTCGACCAGCGCGGCACCGGGGGCAGCACGCCTCTCGAGGGGGTCGATGTGGCGGGTCTCGACGCCGCCGCCGGCGCGGACCTCCTGGCCCTCCACCGGGCCGACTCCATCGTCCGCGATCTCGAGCACGTGCGCGAGACGCTGTACGGGGGCCGGCGATGGGCCACGCTCGGGCAGAGCTACGGCGGCTTCCTGACGCTCACCTACCTGTCGATGGCGCCCGAGGCGCTGACAGCCTGTTATGTCTGCGGCGGCATCCCCGGCACCCCACCGCGGGCCGCCGAGGTCTACGCCCGCACCTTCGACCGCGTCGCGGCGAAGACCGCGGAGATGTACCGGCGGTTCCCCGCCGACGTCGAGGCGATCGCGCGCATCGCCGACCGGCTCGCCGAGGGCGACGTCGCGCTTCCGGACGGCGACGTGCTGACCGTCCGCCGGTTCCAGTCTCTCGGGATCGACCTCGGGATGAAGCCCGGCCACGAGCGCCTGCACTGGCTCGTCGAGAAGGCGTTCGCCCGCCCGGGGCGGCTGTCGGAGGCGTTCCTGGCCGACGTGCAGTCGCTCAGCTCGAGCGCCGGCAACCCGCTGTTCTGGACTCTGCAGGAATCGATCTACGGCGATCCCGCCAGCGGACCGACGGCATGGGCGGCGCAGACCGAGCGCGACCGTCGTCCCGTCTTCGACGAGAGCCGCCGTCCCCTGATGTTCACGGGCGAGATGGCCTTCCCCTGGATGTTCGACGAGGTGCGCCTGCTGCGCGGCTTCCGCGACGCCGTCCACGCGCTCGCCGAACGCGCCGACTGGACGCCGCTCTACGACCTCGACCGGCTCGCCGCGAACGACGTCCCGCTGGCCGCCGCGGTGTACTTCGACGACATGTACGTCGACGCGGGGCTGCAGCTCGAGACGCTCGCGCGCGTCGGCAACGCGCAGTCGTGGGTGACGAACGAGTTCGAGCACGACGGCATCGGCTCGGGTCGCACCTTCACGCGACTGCGCGAGCTGGTCCGAGACCGCGGAGGAGAGAAGCGATGACCGCTCCAGACACCACCCGTCCGCCCTATGCCGGCACGCGATACCCGCGCCTGGCGCAGGTGCCGGCGTTCACCGAGTTCGTCTCGCGCGACTGGGCGGACGTCCCCACCCGGCCGCAGCTGCCCGCGGGCGCCGCAGCCGCGGCATCCGCTCATCGCGATCGCCTCAGCGCCGCGCTTCCCGGTCAGGTGATCGTCGCGGCTGCCGGGCACGCTCCCGTCCGCAACGATGACGCGCACTACGGCTTCCGCGCCGACAGCGGGTTCGTCTGGCTGACGGCGTGCCAGGTCGAGGGCGCCGTCATCGTCCTGTGGCCCGCGAGCGGAGGGCACGACGCCGTCCTGTACCTGCCCCCGCCGTTCCGCCCGGGCGACGCCGGCTTCTTCTCGGATGCCAACCACGGCGAGCTCTGGGTCGGCCCGTCGGCGGGTCTGCCGGAGTGGGCCGATGCGTTGGGAATGACCGTCGAGCCGCTCGCCGCGCTCGAACGGCGTCACCCCGAGCTGCGAGGCGCCGCCGCCGCACGCTCCGCGGCAGCGCTCGCCGCCGAGGTGGGCGCGGAGGTGTCGCCCGAGGTGGAACGCGCGCTCGCGCGCCTGCGCATGGTGAAGGACGCCTGGGAGATCGGGCAGCTCCGCGAGGCCGTCGACGCCACGGTCGCCGGGTTCGGCGCGGTCGTGGCCGAGGTGCCGCGAGCCATCGCCGACGGCCTCGGCGAACGGTGGCTGCAGGGGACGTTCGACCGGCACGCGCGCACCTACGGCAACGGACCCGGCTATTCCACGATCGTCGGGTCGGGCGCCCACGCGCCGATCCTGCACTGGGTGCGGTGCGACGGCGACATCGTTCCGGATGCGGCGCTCCTGCTCGACATGGGAGTCGAGGCGCGTTCGCTCTACACCGCCGACGTCACCCGCACGGTTCCCGCCAGCGGCACGTTCTCACAGGCTCAGCGCGACGTGCACGACCTCGTCGAGAGGGCTCACCGCGCCGGCCTCGATCGCATCCGGCCCGGTGTCGAGTACCTCGACTTCCACTTCGCGGCGATGGAGGTCGTCGCCCGGGGGCTGCACGATTGGGGGCTGCTGCCGGTCTCGGTCGACGAGGCGCTGTCGCCCGAGGGGCAGCAGCATCGGCGATACCTCGCGTGCGGCATCGGCCACCACCTCGGGCTCGACGTGCACGACTGCAGCCAAGCGCACTACGAGGACTACATGGGCGCCGCGCTCGAGCCGGGCGTCGTCATGACCGTCGAACCGGGGCTCTACTTCCACGCCCACGACCTGACCCTCCCGCCCGAGCTGCGCGGCATCGGCGTGCGCCTCGAAGACGACGTGCTCGTCACCGACGCAGGGTCGGAAGTGCTGTCCGCGGCCCTGCCGATCTCGGCCGATGAGGTCGAGGCGTGGACGCGTGCACAGTGGACGGGCGAACGATGACGGAGACCGCACCCCGCGCGGTGCCGTTCCCGCCCGGTGCGGTGCGCCTCGGGCACGCGAGCGCGTTCGCCCCGGCACGCGACCGGATGCTGCATCTCGCCCGGGTCTACCCGATCGACCGGCTCCTCGCGGTCTTCCGCGCCGCCGCGGGGCTCGACACCCGCGGCGCCGAGCCGCCCGGCGCCTGGGAGGGCCTGGGGCATCCGGCCGAGGAGCCGTGGGGTGAGCACGACTACCCGGGGCGCGAGGTGGCGCAGACCGCGAACCTGCTGCGCGGGCATTACGCGGGTCATTTCCTGTCGATGCTCGCGCTGGCGGCCGCAGCGGAAGACGACGACGAGCTGCGCTCGCGGGTCGACGAGCTGGTGGGCGGCCTCGCGGAGGTGCAGCAGGCGCTCGCCGCGACCGGCCGATACTCGCACCCCGGTCTTCTCTTCGCGTCGGGAGAGTGGCAGTTCGCCCGCCTCGAGCACTTCGCCCCGTACGGCGAGATCTGGGCGCCCTACTACACGTGTCACAAGATCATGGCGGGTCTGCTCGACGCGTACGAGCTGGCCGGGAGCGACCGCGCCCTCGAGGTCGTCACGGGCATGGGGCACTGGATCTCGGCGCGGCTCGAGAAGCTCGATCACGAGCATCGTCAGCGCATGTGGTCGCTCTACATCGCGGGTGAGTTCGGCGGCATGAACGAGACGCTCGCGCGCCTCAGCGCCCTCGTCGACGAGCCGCGCTTCCTCGCTGCGGCGCGAGCATTCGATCAGGGCGATCTGCTCGATGCGGGTTCGTCGGGGCGCGACATCCTCGACGGGATGCACGCCAATCAGCACCTGCCCCAGCTCGTCGGCTACGTGCGCGAATACGAACTGACGGGCGAGCGCCGCTACCTCGCCGCCGCGATCGGGGTGTTCGACCAGATCGTCCCGGGGCGCATGTACGCGCACGGCGGCACGGGCGAGAACGAGCTGTGGGGCCCGCCGCGCACCGTCGCCGGCGACATCGGCCGGCGCAACGCCGAGACCTGCGCGGCCTACAACCTCGTCAAGCTCGCCGAGGCGCTGTTCGCCCACACGCTCGAGCCGCGGTTCCTCGACTACGCCGAGCGCGCGCGGCAGAACCAGATCCTCGGCTCGCGGCGCGCGACCGAATCCGACGACAGCCCCGAGGTGACGTACATGTTCCCGGTGCACCCCGGAGCACTGCCCGAGTACGACAACGTGGGCACGTGCTGCGGCGGGACCGGGCTCGAGAACCACGTCAGCCATCAGGCCGGGATCTTCTTCCGCGGCACCGACGCCGAGCCGGGCCTGTGGGTCGCCCGGTACACACCCGCTGAGCTCCGCTGGGACGACCAGGGGGTGCGGGTCGTCATCGACCAGGAGCACCCCTTCGCGCAACACGTGACTCTGCGGGTGCAGACGGTGGCCGCCCGTCCCGTGCGGCTGGCGCTGCGTCTGCGCATCCCGGCATGGGTCGCCGGCGTCCCCGGTGTCGCCGTCGACGGTCATCCTGTCGATCTCGACGCGGTGCCGGGCGGCTTCGTCACGGTCGACCGGACCTGGCGGGGCGACGAGCGCATCGAGCTGACGCTGCCTGCGGCGCTCCGTTCCGAGCCGACGATCGACGATCCGGGGCTGCGCAGCCTGAGGTACGGGCCGCACGTGCTCGTCGCTCGCGAAGCGTCGACGACGGCGATCGAGCGGCCGTGGGATGCGCGCCGGATGCCGCCGAACGCGATCCGCGCCGATGTCGACGACGTTCCCGGGGCGCTCGCCGCGGACGGCGCGGTGCTGATCGCGGGGCTTCGCCACGAACCGGTCTGGAACGGCTCGGACGAGCGGTACCACCTGTACACGCGTGCGGTCGATCGGACGGTCGGTTTCGCGGGCGTCGAGACGGGGGTGCCGGCGCGGCGCCGACCCGACGGCACGACGCTGATCGACGACCTGTGGGCCGAGCCGGCGCCGCAGCACGACGCCGCGCTGCTCGACCGCCTCGTCTCGACGTGCCGCACCGGCATGACGGATTCCCTCGTGAGCGCGTCGGAGGCTCGCACCGTCGTCGCTGCCGCGCTCGAGGCCGGCCTCGATGCGGGCGTCGACGCCGAGGGCGGGTCGACGGGGCGGCCGGACGCCGCGCGTCGGGCGCGGGAGTTCCTCGCCGCGACCGCCGCGGCGCCGGATGCCGTCATGCCGCCGACCGTCGACATCGCGGTCTCGCCCGCGCCGGCGGCCTCGGGCTGGTTCACCACCCCACCGACCGTCGAGGCGCGGGTGTCGGATGCCGCCGGGCGAGATCCCGGCCACGAGCTGCGCCTCGAGCTGCGTGTGGGCGACGGGCCGTGGCGGGCTGTCGACGGCCCCGTCGTCATCGAGCGCGAGGGAACGGTCCTCGTCGAGGCCCACGCGATCGACGCGGACGGGCGGTCGAGCATCGTCCGGCGCGAGCTCGCCATCGACACCGCCGCGCCGCGCAGCGAGGCGCGGGTGAAAGAGCTCGGCGCCGCCGTCGAGATCACCTTGCTCGCCACCGACGACGTGTCGGGGGTCGACGGCATCCGGTGGTCAGGGGAGGGGACCTTCTGGGCGACGTTCCAGGAGGCCTTCGTCCGTGCCCTCACCGATCGCGAGCAGGTGATCGAGTTCGCCGCGACCGACCGCGCCGGCAATGAGGAGACCCGTCACCGACTCACTCTTCCGCCCGCCCCGAAAATAGATACCATTGCAATTGCACTGACATCGGCGCCTGACATCGCCAGATCGGAGAACGACTCATGACCGACCGCAAGCCCTGGCACGGCGTCAACCTCGCGACCACCCTGCCCTTCCACGACGACCTGTCCGTCGACTACGACGCCTATGCCGAGCTCGTGCGCTTCACGACGCAGAACGGCGTGACGGGCATCATCCCCAACGGCTCCCTCGGCGAGTACCAGACCCTCACCGAGGATGAGCGCAAGCGCGTCTTCCTCACCGCGATCGAGGCGGCTCCCGATGCCGCTGTCATTCCGGGCGTCGGGGCCTACGGTGCTCTCGAGAGCGTCCGGTTCGCCGAGCACGCCGCCGAGAACGGCGCACCCGCCGTCATGCTGCTGCCCCCCAACGCCTACCGTGCGAGCGACGACGAGGTCGTCGACCACTACCGTCGGGTCGCAGCCGTGGGCCTGCCGATCCTCGCGTACAACAACCCGATCGACACGAAGGTCGACTTGCGTCCCGACCTGCTCGCCCGCCTGTTCGACGAGGGGCTCATCGTCTCGGTCAAGGAGTTCTCGGGCGACGTCCGCCACGCCTACGAGATCCGAGAGCTCGCTCCGGGCCTCGACATCTCGATCGGCTCGGACGACGTCGTGTTCGAGCTCGGACTCAACGGCGCGGTGGGCTGGGTGGCCGGCTACCCCAATGCGATCCCCGCCGCGACGGTCGAGCTCTACACGCTCTCGACCTCCGACGACCCGCAGGACTGGGTGCGGGCGCGCGAGATCTACCGCGACCTGCACCCGCTGCTGCGCTGGGACTCGAAGACCTGGTTCGTGCAGGCGATCAAGCTGTCGCAGCAGGTCGCCGGTGTGCTGACCAGCACGACGACGCGTCCGCCGCGACTCGCGCTGCCCGACGAGGCCGCCGCGCGTATCATCGCCGACACCGAGGCCGTGCTGAGCAAGGGCTACCGCTGACCCGCTGACACCCCGTCCCGCTGACAGCACCGCCGCCGACGATCGAAAGGCTTCCGCATGCGCACGAAGCGCGTCTTCCACGCCGTGGACTCCCACACCGAGGGGATGCCGACACGTGTCATCGTCGGCGGCGTCGGCACCCTGCCCGGCGCCACGATGGAGGAGCGGCGGCAGCGGTTCATGGCCGAGAACGACGGTCTGCGACGCCTGCTGATGAACGAGCCGCGGGGGCACAGCGCGATGAGCGGCGCGATCCTGCAGCCGCCCACCCGGCCGGACGCCGACGTCGGCGTGCTCTACATCGAGGTGTCGGGGTGCCTGCCGATGTGCGGCCACGGCACGATCGGGGTCGCCACGGTGCTGGTCGAGACGGGCATGGTTCCCGTCGTCGAGCCCGTTACGACGATCCGGCTCGACACCCCCGCGGGACTCGTCGTCGCCGACGTCGATGTGGTGGACGGCCACGCCGAGCGCGTCACCATCCGCAATGTGCCCTCGTTCGTCGTGGGCCTCGGGCGCACGGTCGACGTCCCGGGCTTCGGGCCGGTGCCCTACGACCTCGCTTTCGGCGGGAACTTCTACGCGATCGTCCGGCTCGACGACCTCGGCCTGCCCTTCGACCGTGCCCGCAAAGACGACCTGCTGCGAGCCGGACTGGCGATCATGGCGGCCGTCGACGAGGCCGACGACCCCGTGCATCCCATCGACACCACCATCCGCGGCTGCCATCACGTCTACCTCGAGGCGCCCGGCTCGACCGCGCGGCACTCGCGGCACGCGATGGCGATCCACCCGGGATGGTTCGACCGGTCGCCCTGCGGCACCGGCACGAGCGCGCGCATGGCGCAGCTCCACGCGCGCGGCGAGCTCGCGCTGCACACCGACTTCGTCAACGAGTCGTACATCGGCACGTCGTTCACGGGTCGACTCGTCGAGCAGACCGAGGTCGCCGGCATCCCGGCGGTCATCCCGACGATCACCGGCCGGGCGTGGGTCACCGGCACGGCCCAGTACATGCTCGACCCGAGCGATCCGTTCCCCGAGGGGTTCGTCCTGTGACCGCGCTGCCGGCCGGGGTGCCCGTCGTCTCGGCGGCCGACATCGAGCGCGCGATGACCCCGGCGGCGGCGGTCGATGCCGTCGCCGCAGCCCTGCGATCGGGGCTCGACGTCGAGGCCGATCACGAGCGGATCTTCGCGCCGCTGACGGCGGGCGACTTCCTGCTCATGCCGTCGGAGTCACCGGATGCCGCCGGCATCAAGGTCGCCACGATCGCCCCGGCCAACACGCTGCTCGGGCTGCCGAAGATCAGCGCTTGGTATCTGCTGTTCGACCGCGAGACCCTCCAGCCCACGGCGATCGTCGACGGCACGCGCCTGACGACCCTGCGGACGCCCGCCGTCACCGCTGTCGCCGTCCGCGGTCTGCTCGCCGCCGACCCGCGCGGCGCCCGGCGGCGGATCGACCGTCTCGCGGTGCTCGGGTCGGGTCCGCAGGCGATCGAGCACGTCGCGACGCTCGCCGCGGTCCTGCCCGTCGGCGACGTGGCGATCATCGGGCGCACCCCCGAGCGGGTCGAGGACGCCGTGGCGATCCTCCGGGGCCGAGGCATCGACGCGCGGGCCGGGGTGCTCGCGGATGCGCGCGACGCGGACGTCGTCGTCACCGCGACGTCGTCGAGCACGCCCGTCCTCGACCTGGACGACGTCGCCCCGGGTGTCGTCGTCGCCGCCGTCGGCGCACACGGACTCGACCACCGAGAGGTCGGAGCCGACCTCATGCGTGCCGCCGACGTCGTCGTCGAGGCCCGCGCCTCCGCCGCGCGCGAGAGCGGCAACCTCGCGGGCGCGGCAGCCGGCGGTGCATCCCTCGCCGAGCCCGCCAACCTCGTCGAGCTCGTCGCGGGCCGCGTGTCGCGGCGGCCCGGAGCACCCGCCGTGTACACGGGCGTCGGCATGGCCTGGGAAGACCTCGCCGTCGTGCAGGGGATCATGGAGGTCATGCGGCGGGGGTCCGCATCGGAGGAGACGACATGAGCACGCCCGAGTTCCGCAACGTGGTACGACTGGACAAGCAGCCCAGCATCCGCTCGACCGTCACTCGCGCGCTCCGCGCCGCGGTCATCAGCGGCGAGCTGCAGCCCGGGCGCGTGTACTCCGCGCCCAGCCTCGGTGAGCAGTTCGGCGTCTCGGCCACGCCCATCCGCGAGGCGATGCTCGATCTCGCCCGCGAAGGGCTCGTCATCACGATCCCCAACCGCGGCTTCCAGATCACCGAGGTCTCCGAACGCGACCTGCGCGAGGTCACCGAACTGCGCCTCATGCTCGAGCCGCCCGCCGTCGAGCGCGCGACCCCGCTCATCCCGGCCTCGGCGCTGCCGGAGCTGCGCCGCAAGGCCGCCGACATCGTCGCCGGCGCGCAGTCGGGCGACCTCGTCGAGTACCTCGCCGCCGACAGCGACTTCCACCTGGCGCTGCTGCAGTACGCGGGCAACGGCCGCCTCGTCGATCTCGTGGCGGGACTCCGCTCGCAGACGCGCCTGTTCGGCCTGGCGAACCTGCACGAGCAGGGACGTCTCGTCGCCTCCGCCCACGAGCACGATCTCATGCTCGACGCGATCGAGGCGGGCGACGCGGAGGGCGCGCGCGACCTCGTCCACCGCCACATCGAGCACGTCCTGACCGACTGGTCGGGCGAGGCCCCGACTCGCGCGGATGTCGCGGGGGGCGGTGTCGGCACGTGACGCATCGCGTCGGGAACCCCGACGTCCTGGTCATCGGCGCGGGCATCGTCGGCGCGGCCGTCGCACGCGCGGCGGCTGAAGCCGGGTTCTCGGTCACGGTCGTCGAGCGGGGCACGATCGCCGCCGGCACGACGAGCCGATGCGAGGGAAACCTCCTGGTCTCCGACAAGGAGGTCGGCCCCGAGCTCGAACTCGCACTCCACTCGCAGCGCATCTGGCGCGGCGAGCTCGCCGAACACGCATCGCGGTGGGAGTTCGAGGCTAAGGGCGGACTCGTCGTCGCGGCGAGCGAGGGAGGGAAGACGGCCCTCGACGCGCTCGCCGATCACCAGCGCTCACTCGGCATCCGAGCCGACGACGTCCCCGACATCGCGGCACTGCACGGTATCGAGCCCTACCTGAACCCCGCTATGGCGGGCGGGGTCTACTACCCGGACGACGCGCAGGTGCAACCCGTGCTCGCCGCGCATCATCTGCTGCGGCTTGCCCGCGACCGCGGAGCCCGGCTGCTGACGGGCGTGACGGTCACCGGCATCCGCGTCCGCGCCGGGCGCGCGATCGGCATCGACTCGAGCGCCGGCGTCATCGATGCGGGCGTCGTCGTCAACTGCGCCGGTCCCTGGGCGGGCGAGATCGCCGCGCTCGCGGGCCTCGAGCTGCCCGTCCTGCCGCGGCGGGGCTTCGTGCTGGTGACCGAGCCGGTCCCGGTGACGGTGCGGCACAAGGTGTACGCCGCCGAGTACGTGCAGAACGTCGCGTCGTCGGATGCGGGGCTCCAGGTCTCGTCCGTCGTGGAGGGCACCCCGAGCGGCACGATCCTCATGGGTGCGAGCCGCGAACGCGTCGGCTTCGACTCGTCGTTCTCGGCCGAGGCGGTCGGGCGAGTCGCGCGCGCAGGCGCCGAGCTGTTCCCGGTGCTCGCCGACGTGCAGATCCTGCGGACGTACTCGGGCTTCCGGCCGTACTGCCCCGACCACCTGCCGGTCATCGGTCCCGACGCGCGCCTCCCGGGGCTCTGGCATGCCGCCGGCCACGAGGGCGCGGGCATCGGGCTCTCGGTGGGCACCGCGGCCCTCATCGTGCAGGCGCTCTGCGGGGAACCGACGGACCTTCCGCTCGACGCCTTCCGGCCCGAGCGCTTCGCGGAGCGGGTTGCGGCATGAGCGCGGAGATGACGAGCGCGAACGCCTTCGACTTCGACGGCGTCTCGGTACCGTTCCGCCCCGGTCAGACGGTGGGCGGCGCGCTGGCGGCATCCGGTGTCGTGTCGTGGCGGGCCACACGGGGAAGCGGCGAGCCTCGGGGGCTCTTCTGCGGCATCGGCGTCTGCTACGACTGCCTGCTGAACGTCGACGGGCAGCGCTCGCAGCGTGCCTGCGTCACGCCCGCACGGCCGGGGCAGGAGGTCCGCAGCGACGACCCCGGCGCGCCCCTGCCGCTGCCCGCGCCGGACGGGGCGGAGTCGTGAGCGTCGAGAACCGCGCTGTCGACGTCGACCTCGCCGTCGTCGGGGCCGGCCCGGCGGGGCTGTCGGCCGCCGTCGCCGCCGCCGAGACCGGACTGCGGGTCGTGCTCGTCGACGCGGGCATGCAGACGGGCGGGCAGTACTGGCGCCACCCCGACGAACGGCACCTCGACGCGTTCACCGAACCCGAGCACACCGGTCACCATCATTGGGAGCACTACCGGGGACTGCGCGACCGGCTTCACCGTCAGCTCCGCTCCGGAGGCATCGTCCACCGGGCCGGGCGACAGGTGTGGCGGATCGACCGCGAGGCGGGTTCCGGGTTCTCGCTGCGGACGACGGCCGTCGCCGGCGCGGACGCGGTGGCGGCGGCCGACCGCACGGTCCGCGCCGAGCGGGTGGTCCTCGCACCCGGCGCCTACGACCGTCAGCTGCCGGTGCCCGGGTGGACGCTGCCCGGCGTCATGGCCGCGGGCGGCGTGCAGGCGATGCTCAAGGCCAATCAGGTGGCGGCCGGGCGCCGCGCCGTCGTCGCGGGCACGGGGCCGTTCCTGCTCTCCGTCGCCGCGGGACTCGCGCGGGCGGGAGTCGAGGTCGTCGCCGTCTGCGAGGCCAATGCGCTCTCGCGCTGGGCCGCCACGCCGCTCCGAGCGCTGCAGGAACCGGGCAAGCTCGTCGAGGGCGTCGGCTACGCGACGACCTTCGTGCGCGAACGCATCCCGCTCCGCACGCGCACCGTCGTCACGGAGGTCACGGGGGAGGGGCGCGTGACCGGTGCGACGATCGCGCGCGTGGATGCCGCCGGGCGGGTGCGACCGGGCACGCAGCGCACCCTCGACGTCGACCTCGTCGCCTTCGGCTGGGGCTTCACCCCGCAGATCGAGCTCGTCGTCGGCGCCGGGGCCGAGACCCGCATCGACGTCGACGGATCGCTCGTCGCGGTCGTCGACGTCGACCAGCGCACGAGCGTGCCCGGCTTGTACGTCGCCGGCGAGGCGACCGGCATCGGCGGCGCCGTGCAGTCGTGCGCCGAGGGCGAGCTGGCCGGGCTCGCGGCCGCCGTCGACGCCGGGCTCGCGGTGCCGACCGCGACGGCGCGACGCCTGCGCCGCCGGATCGCGCGCGGTCGGAGCTTCGCCGTCGGGATGCACCGGGCGAGCCCCGTGCCCGAGGAGTGGGCGACCTGGCTGCGCGACGACACCCTCGTCTGCCGGTGCGAGGAGGTGCCGCTGTCGGCCGTGCGGGCCACGGTGACCGACCTCGCCGCCGACGACGCGCGGGATGTGCGCGTGACCGCACGTCCGGGCATGGGCATGTGCCAGGGGCGGGTGTGCGGCTTCGCGCTCTCGTGCCTCGTCGAGCAGGAGACCGGCCGGCCCCGGCGGCCCGGCGACGTCGAGCCCCTCGTCCGCCGGCCCATCGGCACGCCCATCCGCGTCGCAGACCTCGCCGCGCTCGCAGACCTCCCCGACCCCGCAGACCTGTCTCCCCGGAAGGAAAGCTCATGACCACCGCAGCATCCCCCGCCACCGCGACGCCCGTCGCCGATACCCCGATCGCCGAGGTCGACGCGTTCGTCGGGCTCGCCGCCGACGCGTCATCGGCCTGGCGTGCGGCCTCGATCGCCGTCCGGGGCGAGGCGCTGCGGGCGGTCGCCGAGAGGCTCGACGCGCGCGCCGACGACCTGGTGCTGCTCGCCGGTCGCGAGACGCACCTCGCCGAGGCGCGGCTGCGGGGCGAGCTGAAGCGCACGACGTTCCAGCTGCGCCTGTTCGCCGAGGTGCTCGCCGAGGGTTCCTGGCTCGATGCGCGCATCGATCACGCGGTCGCCGACTATCCGATGGGGGCGCCGCGCCCTGACATCCGTCGCCAGCTCGAGGGCATCGGCACGGTTCTCGTCTTCGCCGCGAGCAACTTCCCGTTCGCGTTCTCGGTCGCCGGCGGCGACACCGCGAGCGCGCTCGCTGCGGGGAACGCCGTCGTGCTGAAGGCCCACCCGGGCCATCCGCACCTGTCGCAGCTGACGGGCGAGATCGTCACCGCGGCCCTCGCGGCGGCGGGAGCGCCCGCGGGCGTTTTCACGGTCATCCACGGGACGGATGCCGGGGTGCATGCCCTGCGGCATCCCGACGTCCGCGCCGCCGCGTTCACCGGGTCGATCGCCGGCGGGCGTGCGCTGTTCGACATCGCGATGGCGCGGCCCGAGCCGATCCCGTTCTACGGCGAGCTCGGCAGCGTGAACCCCGCGTTCGTCTCGCGCGGAGCCGCCGAGTCGCGGGCGGCGGAGATCGCCGAGCAGTTCGTCGCCTCCGTCGTCGGCAGCGCGGGGCAGCTGTGCACGAAGCCCGGGCTGCTGCTCGTGCCCGCGGGTTCAGGGGTGATCGACGCGCTCGCCTCGGTCGTGCTGCCCGAGCCCGCGCCGCTGCTGAACGACTCGATCGCCGCGGGTTTCCGCCGGGCACTGGATGCCGCCGCGGGGCACGACGGGGTCGAGGTGCTCACCCGAACGCCCGCATCGGGCGACGACGCCGACCTCGCTCCGGCGCCGGCGCTGCTGCGGACGACCGCGGCGGCCGTCATCGCAGACCCCGATGCCCTGGTGTCGGAGATGTTCGGCCCGGCGGCGCTCGTCGCCGAGTACGACGACGACGCCCAGCTCGTGGCCGTCGCGAAGCTGCTCGAGGGGCAGCTGACGGCGACGATCGTCGCCGAAGAGGGCGATGCGGTGGCCCGCGAGCTGCTTCCGGTGCTCGCGACGAAGGCCGGCCGGGTGCTGTGGAACCAGTGGCCGACCGGTGTCTCGGTGACGTGGGCGCAGCAGCACGGAGGCCCGTACCCCGCGACGACCGCGGTCGGGACGACGTCGGTCGGGACCGCCGCGATCACCCGGTTCCTGCGGCCGGTGGCGTACCAGAACGTGCCCGATGCGCTGCTGCCCGCCGCGCTTCAGGAGGCCAACCCGCTCGACATCCCCCGCCGCGTCGACGGCGTCCTCCACCCCTGACCCCGGTCCCTGCTCAGCTCATACGTCGAGTCGCCAGAAGATGTGGATGCCGGTGCCCCTGGACCCACGCCTTCTGGCGAGTCGACCGGGGTGGGTCACCTCAGGTGCTGGGCGCCGACGGCGGCGCGGGTCGCGCTGAGCGCCGCATCGAGGTCGGGGTAGCGCAGCTGGGCGACGCGGATGAAGACGAAGTCGGCGACCGCGAGCTGCGCCATCCGGCTCGCGAGTGCCGCGGCGCGCAGCGTCGCCTCGCGTGCCGGGGTGCGCAGGGTGGCGGATGCCGCGGCGGCGAGCGGCGACTCGGTGTCGTTGGTGATCGCGACCGTGAAGGCTCCGGCGTCGGAGGCGATCTCGACGGCTCGCAGCACGTCGATCGTGCCGCCGCTGAACGAGAACGCGATCGCCGTGGTGCGCGCGTCTGCGAGGGCGGCGTGCACGAGCTGGACGTGCGTGTCGTGGGAGCTCAGGCACATGATGCCGATGCGCTGCAGCTTCTGGGCGAGGTCGGCGGCGGCGAGGCCCGATGCGCCGACGCCGAAGGTGACGACCCGCTCGCTGCCGGCGATGGCGTGGGCGATGCGCTCGAGGGCGTCGAGGTCGAGCATCCGCCCGGTCTGCTCGATCGTGCGCGCCTCGTGGAATGCGACCTTCGCGACCATCTCGGCGGGTGAGTCCGACGGGTTCAGCTCGCCCTCGGCGATGTTCGAGCGCTCGAGCTCCATCGCGCGGCGCGACACCTCTTGCGCGAGCTCGACCCGGAACGAGGGGTACCCGGCGAAGCCGAGGCTCTTCGCGAAGCGCACGACCGATGCCTGTGACACCGACGCGCGTTCGGCGAGGGTCGTGACGGTCGCCGACACGGCGAACGAGGGGTCGTCGAGAACCGCGCGAGCCACCTGCACCTCGGCCGGGCGCAGACGGGGGATGATCGCGCGGGTCGCTTCGAGGACGTCGCCGTCCATGTGCCTCCTCGGGAAGTCGGTTCAGTCTTCCACAGATGTTGACAAAAGATGCCGCCAAGAGCACTCTGTGTGAAACAACGTGCCACGCTCGCGCACGCCGCCGCGCATCGACGAGGAGCATCCGTGACCACCGCGCACCCCACCCCCGCCACCGAGACGCCCAACCCGCTCACCGGCGAGCTCGACGCGATGTCCGTCGACGAGATCCTCCGTGTGATGAACGACGAGGATGCCGGCGTGGCCGGCGCGGTCTCGGCGGCCATTCCCGAGATCGCCCGAGCCGTCGACCTCGCGGTCGCCGCGCTCTCGTCCGGCGGACGCCTCGTCTACCAGGGGGCCGGCACGAGCGGCCGCCTCGGGGTGCTGGATGCCGCCGAGTGCCCGCCGACGTTCGGTACCGACCCCGCGCAGGTGGTGGGCCTCCTCGCCGGTGGTCACGAGGCGATGTTCCGCGCGATCGAGGGCGCCGAGGACTCCCGCGAGCTCGGCGCAGACGACCTGGCCGGCATCGGGCTCACCGAGCGCGACGTCGTCGTCGGCATCGCGGCATCCGGTCGCACGCCGTACGTGCTCGGCGGACTCGACGAGGCCCGCCGCGTCGGCGCCGCGACGGTCGCGATCTCGTGCAGCCCGAGCGCCGAGATCAGCGCCCACGCCGACGTCGCGATCGAGATCGACAACGGCCCCGAGGTGCTCACGGGCTCGACGCGGCTCAAGGCGGGCACGAGTCAGAAGCTCGTGCTCAACATGATCTCGACGGCGACGATGGTGCGTCTCGGCAAGGTCTACGGCAACCTCATGGTCGACGTGCGCCCGAGCAACGAGAAGCTCGTCGCCCGCGCCGTCCGCATCGTCCAGGCCGCGACCGAATGCGACGCAGCGACTGCTCGCCGCGCCCTCGACGAGGCCGACGGCCACGCCAAGACGGCGATCGTCGCCATCCTCTGCGACGTCGACGCGGCGACCGCGCGCGAGAGGCTCAGCGCGGGCGCGGGCTTCGTGCGCGAGGCCGTGCGCAGCCGAGACTGACCCCAGCGCCCCCACCAGCACATACCCCAGCACCCGACACCCGAACCCCGTCCGCCGGAAGGAATCACCGTGGATTACCCCGAACTCAGCGAGGAGATCCTGCCGCTCGTCGGCGGCTCGCGAAACATCGCCTCGTACACCAACTGCATGACGCGCCTGCGGCTGAACCTGCACGACCCCTCGAAGGCGGATGTCGCGGCGCTCCGGCGTCTGACCGGCGTGATGGGCGTCGTCGACGGCCCGCAGCTGCAGGTCGTCGTCGGTCCCGGTCACGCGCAGCGTCTGCGCGACGCTTTCGCCGAGGTCGTCGATGCCCCCGCCGAGGCCCCCGTCGACGATCCCGACGACGAGGTGGCCGACATCGCGGCGGCCGCGGCGGGGAGCCGGGCCACAGGCGCGCGGGCATCCGGCGGCGGTGAGCCCGTCGACGCGGTGACCGACCTGCGCACGCTCCAGCAGGAGAACACGCAGAAGGTGAAGTCGCGGCATACCTCGCGGGTGCACGGGCTCTTCCGTCACATCGCGAACATCTTCGTGCCCATCATCCCCGGGTTCATCGCGTGCGGACTCGTCGTGGCGATCGGCAACATCTGGAAGCTCATCGACCCCGGCGTCGCCGCCAACCCGTGGTTCCTGGTGTTCGCTGCGCTCGGCACGATCGTCGTCGCCTCGCTCAACCTGATCGTGGGACTGAACACGGCGAAGGAGTTCGGCGGCACTCCGGTGCTCGGCCTCATCGCCGGCGCCATCTCGTACCTCCCGGCGCTCGCCGGCATCGCCGCGACGACCGCCGCCGACGGCACGGTCACTCCTGCCCAGCCGCTCGTGCTCCCGCTGTTCGGCGAGCTGAAGCCGGCGCTCGGTGGCATCATCGGCGTCATGGTGACGGCGTGGCTGTTCACCGTGATCGAGAAGTGGATCCGCAAGCGCGTCCCGGCCTGGGCCGACCTCTTCGTCGTCCCGGTCGTCACGCTCCTCGTCGGAGCCGTCATCTGCATCTTCGTGATCATGCCGATCTCGGGTCTGCTCATGCAGGGCATCAACTGGCTGCTCATCGACTTCGCGCTCGAGCGCGGCGGCGTCATCGGCGGATACCTGCTGTCGTCGCTGTTCCTGCCGCTCGTCATGCTCGGCATCCATCAGGGCCTGACGCCGATCCACGCGCAGCTCATCACCGACCACGGCTTCACCGAGCTGCTTCCGGTGCTCGCGATGGCCGGCGCCGGCGAGGTCGGCATGGCGATCGCGATCTTCCTCAAGACCAAGAGCACCCGGTTGAAGAACATCATCCGCGCCGCCCTGCCGATCGGTGTGCTCGGCGTCGGCGAACCCCTCATCTACGGCGTCTCGCTGCCGCTGTTCTACCCGCTCATCACCGCGTGCCTCGGCGGTGGCTTCGGTGGCGCCTTCGTCGCCTTCGGCATCCAGGCCTCCGGCGGATTCGGTGCCGGGGCGCTGGGCCTCTCGGGCGTGCTCATGACTGCGGTCATCACCAACGGCGCGTGGCTCTGGTACGTCGGCGGCCTCGTGATCTCGTACATCATGGGCTTCGTCTTGACCTGGTTCTTCGGGTTCAAAGAGCACATGGTCGAGCGGCTCGGCTGAGACAGGAGCGTCCGCATGCTGTTCTCGATCTACCCCACGGATGCCGCCGCCACTCGGCGGGCCGTCATCGACCAGGTGCTCGCGACGGCACCGCGCCCGGCGCCGGCCGGCTCCGGCGACGAGCGGATGCTGTTCACCTCGCTGCACATGGTCGACACGGGTGAACTCGCCGCCTTCGGCGAGGTGCTGCGTGCGGCGCACGACGACGATGGCGTGACCTTCTGCGCCGACGTCTCGCCCGTCGCGCTCGAGCACGTCGTCGCCGGTGACGAGGGATGGGGGTGGCTGTCACGCCGGGGCATCACGGCGCTGCGGCTCGACTACGGCTTCGGAGCCGACGAGATCCGTCGGGTCGCCGAGGCGTCGGGATGCCGGATCGCCGTCAACGCGAGCACGGTCGACGCGGCCTTCCTCGACGAGTTGGCGGGACTGCCCGTCTGGGGATGGCACAACTTCTATCCGCGACCCGAGACCGGGCTGACCGCGTCGTTCCTCGTGACGCAGTCGCGGCTGTTCCTCGACCGGGGGATGCCGGTTCTCGCGTTCATCCCCGGCGAGGGCGAGCTGCGGGCGCCGTTGCACCTCGGGCTGCCGACGCTCGAGGAGCAGCGGCACCGCAACGCGTGGCGTTCGTACGTGCAGCTGCGGCGGCTCGTTCCCGAGGCGGTCGTCGTCTGCGCCGAGGGCGTGGTCGCCGATGACCACGCGGACTGGATCGCGCAGTTCGAGGCGACGGGCACGGTGACGCTCCCGGTCGTGGGGCTGGACGCCGCGGCATCCGTCCTGCTGGAGCGGCCCTGGCGGTTGCGGGTCGAGGATGCGGCGGCGGCGTTCCGGCTGGACGAGACACGCGGCGGCATACGTCCGTCCCGCACCCGCAACGCGGACTCGCGTGAGCGCGGCAGCCTGCAGGTCGACCTCGACGCCTATGGGCGGTACCGGGGCGAGGTCCATCTCATGCGCACCGATCGTCCGCTCGACGCGGGCCAGGCGCGCATCGGCGAGGTCGCCGCGCCGTACCGCGGGATCGTCGACGACCTGCGTCCCGGCCAGACCGTCCGCCTGATCCCTTTCGCCGCCTGACCCGGCCCTCCTCCCATCGACTCGCCACGAACTGTGGATCCCGGGGTGCCCGCATCCGCACTCTCCGGCGACTCGACGGTTCTCTGGGCGGAGACATACGCTCGGGGGCGTGCTGAACGGGGATGGCGAAGAGCCGCTGGAAGGCGGCAATGCGAGCGGCAGCGTGGTGCGGGTCGGCGACACCGTGCGCAAGACATGGACGGCGTCGACCCCCAGCGTCATCGCCTTCGTCGAGGCGCTCCGCGCGCAGGGCGTCGACGCTCCCGAGCCCCGCGGGCGCGACGAGGCCGGTCGGCAGGTGACCGAGTTCGTCGACGGCGTGCTCGCGATCGACGCCGGCCCGATGGGCCTCGCTCAGCTGCATCGCGTGGGCGCGCTCGTGCGCCGCATCCACGACGCCGCGGCGGTGTTCGTCGCTCCCGCCGACGCGATCTGGGAGACGGCGATCACCGCTCCGGGTGACGAACTCATCTGTCACAACGACCTCGCGCCGTGGAATCTGGTGCTGGGCGAGCGCTGGGTCTTCATCGACTGGGATGCCGCGGCCCCCAGCACACGCTCGTGGGATCTCGCCTACGCGGCCCAGTCCTTCGCCCTCGGCGACCCCGGGGAGGATCCCGCGGTGGCCGCCGAGCGGCTGCGCTCGTTCGTCGACGGCTACGAGGCCCCGGCCGCGCTCCGCGCGCAGCTGCCCGAGACGATGAGCGCGCGCGTCGCGGCGATGCACGCCCTTCTCGAGAGCTCGCACCGGTCGGGCCGCGAACCGTGGGCCACGATGTACGTCGAGGGGCACGGCGAGCACTGGGCCGCCGTCCGCGACTTCGTCGACCGCCACCGCCCGACCTGGACCCGCGCCCTGACCCGATGACCCCCGACTCCTGCCCGCCGCATCCGCGCATCCTGGCGAGTCGACGAGCGCGCGCCGGGAGTTTCAGTTCGCGGCGTCGATCGACGCCTGGACGTCGGCGATGAACCCCGTCGCGGCGGTCTCCGGTGTCGTGCGCTCGAACATCACCTCCTGGAGATATCGCAAGAAGATCGCGTCGACATCGGATGTGCCCAGTGGCGGCGGCGCGGGGGCGGCGCCGAGCACGGGAACCCGCGACTCCGAGTAGGCCACGGCTTCAGCCTCTTCGGAGGTGAGGCCGGGCTTGATCAGATCGAGGTTCCTCGTGCTCGCGGGCAGGCCTCGCTCGCTGCCGATGATCTTCGTCGCCTCGGGGTCGTTCAGCAGGAAGTCCACCAGCGCGGCGGCCTCGGCGGGATGCCGCGACTGCGACGAGATCGACCAGTACATTCCCGGCTTGAAGTAGTCGAACGTGGGTTCGCCGTCGTCGTGGTTCGGCATCGGTACGAGCTCGATGTTCGCGCCCGATGCCTTCGCGTAGGCCGAGATCAGGGTCGCCGGCGCGAAGAACGACGCTGCCGTCCCGACCGAGAACGGCAACTGGTCGAGCGGAAGCGAGCTGGTCTCCGACCACACCGACGCCGGAGCCGACGCCCCGCTTCGTGTCAGGTCGAGGCTCGTCCGGAAGAAGTCGGCGACCGTCTCGGCCGAGACCGCGACCTCGTCACCGTCGTACAGCCGCTCGCCGACCTGACGCGCGAACAGCTGCAGCTGCCAGCTGCCGGAGAGGACGCTCGTGCCGTAGACCCCGGCCGGTGCGGCATCCGTGACGGTCTGGGCCCAGGTATCGAACTCGTCCCACGTCCACGACTGCGTGTGGTCGGGCAGAGGCACGCCGATGCTGTCGAGCAGATCCGTGTTGACCAGGAGCGCCGTGCTCGATGTCGAGATCGGGATCGCGTACAGGCGCTCGTCGTAGCGCCCCATCCGGAGGACCGAGTCGTCGAGGCCGGCGGTGTCGATGCGCAGAGCGTCGAGATCGCTGAGCGCTCCTCGCGCGGCGTAGGACGAGAGATAGAGCTCGTCCATCTGGATGACGTCCGCGGCGTTCTTGCCCGCCGTTGCGGTTGCGAGCTTCTCCCAGTAGCCGCTCCAGTCGGAGAACTCGGGGACGATGGTGATGTTCGGGTATTTCGCCTCGAAGAGATCGATGACCTGCTGCGTGCGCTCATGGCGACTGTCGCCGCCCCACCACGCCATGCGTAGGGTGACCGGGCCGTCGCTGAGCTCGGTCGAGGCGGCTCGGTTGCCGACGCCGCATCCGGAGAGGGCCACCAGGGCAGCGGCGCCGGCGGCGATGCCGGCGATCAGACGCTTCGGTACGTGCATGATGACACTCCTGTTTCGGGTTGTTCTGCGGGATGCGCGGGTCACTTCAGCCCGCTTGTGGCGATGCCGCGGATGAGGAACCGCTGGCCGAAGGCGAAGACGATGATCAGCGGGACGATCGAGACGACGCTCATCGCGAACATCGCGCCGAACGACGATGACGATTGCGCGTCGATGAACGACCGCAGCGCGATCGGCACCGTGTAGTTGTCGGGGCTCGTGAGGAAGATCAGCTGCGAGAAGAAGTCGTTCCACACCCAGATGAACGTGAAGATCGTCGTCGTCGCCAGCGCCGGAACCATGAGCGGCAGGATGATCTGGAAGAAGATGCGGGCATGCCCGGCGCCGTCGATCCGCGCCGCTTCATCCAGTTTGCGCGGCAGTCCGCGGATGAACTGCACCATGAGGAAGATGAAGAACGCGTCGGTTGCGAGGAACTTCGGCACGATCAGCGGCCAGAACGAGTCCGTGAGACCGACCTGCGCCCACAGGATGTACTGCGGCACGATCACGACGTGGATCGGGAGCATCAGCGTTGCCAGCATGTACACGAAGGCCGTCCGCTGGAAACGGAACCGCAATCGGGCGAAGGCGTACGCGGCGAGCGAGCAGCTGAACAGGTTGCCGATGATCGAGCCCACGACGACCAGGAGCGAATTGGCGATGTACTGTCCGAACGGAGCGCCGAGAGCGGTCCAGCCGTAGGCGTAGTTCTCCCAGACGAAGTCGGTCGGGATGGGCGAGGGGTTGCCGAAGATGCTGCCGTCGGGCCGTAGCGAGCTCACCACCATCCAGAGGACGGGGTAGAGCGAGACCACGACCACCGCGAGCATGAGAGCGTGGCGCAGGATGCCGCGCAGCCGTGCGCGCGAGGCGCCGCCGGGGCGGGCAGCTCGCTCTCCCCGCGTGCGGGCCGGTCGGCCGGTGATGAGGGTTTCAGTCGTCATAGTGCACCCAGTACTTCGAGAGCCAGAAGTTGATCGCCGTGACGGCGCCGATGATGAGCAGGAGAAGCCAGGCGAGAGCCGAGGCGTAGCCCATGCGGAAGGCCCCGAATCCTTCCTGGTAGAGGTAGAGCGTGTAGAACAGCAGCGAGTCCGCGGGTCCGCCTGACCCGCCCGACACGACGAAGGCCTGCGTGAACGCCGAGAAGGAGTTGATGACGGCGAGGACGAGGTTGAAGAAGATGATCGGAGTCAGGAGCGGAAGCGTGATCGCGCGGAACCGCGACCAGGCATGGGCGCCATCGACGGCAGCGGCTTCGTAGAGCTCGCCCGGGATCTGCCGCAGGCCCGCGAGGAAGATCACCATCGGTGAGCCGAACGTCCAGACGTGCAACAGGATGATGGTGCTCAGGGAGGTGTCGGGGCTGCCGATCCAACTGGTGTGCGACTCGATTCCCACGAAGCCGAGCAGGGAGTTGAAGAGTCCGTCTGCGCCGAAGATCAATCGCCAGAGCATGGCGATCGCGACGGACGTCCCCAGCAGGCTCGGGAGGTAGAACGCGGAGCGGTAGAACGGAAGCGCCCGCATCCCCTTGTCGAGCACCACCGCGAGGAGGAGCGCGATCGCCAGTTGCAGGGGCACCCCCACGACGACGTACGTGAAGGTGACGGCGAGGGAGGTGTGCAGCCGCGTGTCCGTCAGCATGCGCTCGTAGTTGGCGAGCCCGACCCATCCGGGGTCTTGCAGCAGGTTGTAGTCGGTGAACGACAGGTAGAGCGACATGATGATCGGCCCGAGCGTCAATGCAACCGCGCCAATGGCGAATGGTGCGAGGAACAGCACAGCCGCTTTGTTGTCGGGGAGTGGGATCCGCCGTCGCTCTCTGTCAGCGCTGCCGGTCGTTCGGGCTATGCGTCGCAGTTCGGCGATGCTCATCGGCCACGCATCCTCTCTGATGGCGGTGCGCAGGATCGTCGTCGCTCTGGTCGCGCCGGTAGGTCCTGCCATATTGACTAATACGTAGTAGTTGTCGGTAGTAGGATGATGCCGACGAACGTCGATAGAGTCCATGCCAAGAAAGGCAGTCATGGGGAAACGGCCCACGAGCCGCGACGTCGCCGCCCGCGCGGGAGTCTCGCAGTCCACGGTCTCGCAGGTGTTCACGGGACGCGCGGGCATCTCTGCCGCCACACGTGAACGCGTGCTCGAGGCGGCTCGCGAGATCGACTACCGGCCGAACCTCGCCGCTCGCTCGATGCGCACGACGCGGACGGGCCGGCTCGCAGCGGTGCTGCCGATCACCGCGTTCCACTCGGCCCCGCTCATCGCCGGCACGATCGAACGCGCTCGAGCCGCCGGGTACGAGGTGGAGGTTCAGAGCATCCCCAACGCGCCGGATCAGCGTCGACCGCGACTGCTGGAGATGATCGACTCCCGTCAGTTCGAGGGCATCCTCTGCTATGCGCCCGTCCCCGGTGACGATCTGGCGCGTGTCGACCCGAACGTGCCGGTGCTGACGCTCGAGGAGTTCGACGACGACATGCGCGTCTCGGGGGAGATGCTCGACGTCCACCCGCTCGAGAGCATGGTGGAGCGGCTCGCCGAGCTCGGGCACCAGCGGTTCCTGCACATCACGGGTGCGCGGAGTTACCCCTCGGCGGACGCGCGGCGTCGGGCCTACGAAGCGACGGTCGCCCGGCTGGGAGTGGAGTCCGTCGGCGTCGTCGAGGGTGATTGGAGTGCGCAGTCGGGGCTCGACGCGATCCGTTCGCTCGGCGAGGCCTCGCTTCCGCTCGCCGTCATCGCCGCGAACGACTTCATCGCCACCGGCGTCATCCGCGGAGCGCTCGAACGAGGGTGGGCGGTCCCGGGCGACGTCAGTGTGACGGGGTGGGACGACTCGCCGACCAGCGCCTTCCAGATGCCCTCCCTCACGAGCGTCTCGATGGACTACGTCGAGCTCGGGCGCCGGACCGCCGACCGCCTCATCGCTCTCATGCGGGGTGAGGACCCGCCGGCCGCCACCGATCCGCTGCAGCATGTGGTCTGGCGCGAATCGACCGCGGCTCCCGCCCCGTCCTCCTGACGTCGAGTCGCCAGGTTCTGCGGGTCGGGCGTGCCCGGCATCCACGTTTTCTGGCGAGTCGACGGTGGCGCGGACCGCGGTTGGGGCGTACCGTTCGGGCATGCCCGCTCCGGTGCCGTACATCCATTTCGCCGGCGACGCCGCCGACGCGCTCCGCTTCTACCGGTCGGCGTTCGGGGGCGAGCTCCAGCTCCACACGTACGCCGACTTCGGTCGGGATGACGGTGCGCCCGAACTCATCGCGCACGGCGAGCTGCGCGGACCGGTCGACCTCTTCGGTGCCGATGATCCGACGGATGCCGCACCGCCGACGATGGCGGGGGTCATGCTCGCGCTCCTCGGAGCCGGCGACGAGGGGGCGTCGCGTCGATGGTTCGACGCATTGGCTGACGGCGGAGCGGTGATCGATCCCCTGCAGCGCCGGGCATGGGGCGACCACGACGGCCAGGTCAGAGACCGCTACGGTCTCACCTGGCTGATCGGGTTCTCTCCGGCATCCTGAGCTCGCTCGTCGACTCGCCAGAATCCGCGGGTGCGGTGCCCCCCGCGTCCGCCGTTCCTGGCGACTCGACAGGGCCCGGCAGGGCGCGCCGCGGCGGGGCCAGGTCCTCGATCAGGAACTCGTCGAAGCAGGCGCGCAGCTCATCGGCCATGTCGAGCGCGGTGCGGTCGAGCAGCCATTGGATCTGGAGCCCGTCCCACACCGCGATCGACCGGGCCGCGGCACTGGGGATGTCGACGCCGTCGCGCAGACCGCCCTCGGCCCGGATGACGCTGAGCGCATCGACCACGATCTGTCGGCTGTTCTCGTAGCGCTTGCGGAAGAAGTCATGAGCCGGGTGGTCGGGCGAGGTCGCTTCGGCCGACAGGGTGCAGAACAGCTCGATGACGCCCGGGATCGTGGAGTTGTAGTCGGCGAGGGCGATGAGGTCGTCGAGCGCACCGCGCCCCGCGTGCTGCTCGAACGCGAACCTGCTGCGCGCGAGCTCGTCACGGTGGTCGAGCACGGCGAGGAGCAGCTCGGCCTTGTTGCGGAAGTGGTGCAGGAGACCGGCCTCGCTCATGTCGACGCGTTCGGCGATCTCACGGAGCGACCCCTTGCGGTAGCCCGCGCTCGCGAACACGGCGAACGCCGCATCGAGGATCAGCGTGCGGGTGCGCGCGCTCTTGGCGTACGGGCCTCGGGCGGTGGCGGTTCGGGGCGTCTGGGTCACGCGCGGCATCCCCTCATCCTGTCGGTAACCGCCCCGTCGCGCGGGGGCTCGCGCGGAAATGCGAAGCGTGTCGGTCGCGATCGGTGGGGCGCGAAAGGTCGCAGCGACCTGTCATCGGCCTTCGCGCAGGTGGTCGCGGTGCTTGGCCGCCTGCCGTGCGCGCACCCGCACCGCGACGGGTCCCGTCACGGTGAGCTCGTCCTCCCAGCATTCGATGCCGCGGATGTCGGGCAGTCGTCCCCGCGTGAACACGGGGTCGAGGCCCGCCCGCCTCTGCTCGGTGTAATCCCGGAGCAGGCGGAACGCGATGCCCGACAGCAGCGCGATCGCGACGAGGTTCGTCAGCGCCATCACGCCCATAACCCCATCGGCGAAGTTCCACACGACATCGGCGCTGGAGACGGATCCCGCCAGCACCGCGACGACGACGAGCGCCCGGTACGCCGTCAGCAGGCCGCGGTCGGCGGAGATGAACTCGATGTTCGACTCGCCGTAGTAGTAGTTGCCGAGGATCGACGAGAACGCGAGCAGGAAGATGATGACGCTCAGGGCGATGCTCGACCAGCCGCCGAGCGTGTCGACGAGCGCTCCTTGCGTCAGGTCGATGCCGCGTGAGGCCCCGGCCAGGTCGGGGACGGACACCAGGATGATGAACGCCGTCACCGTGCAGACGAGGAAGGTGTCGAAGTAGACACCGAGGGTCTGCACGAGGCCCTGCTTGACCGGATGGGTGACAGCGGCGCTCGCGCCCGCGTTGGGGGCTGAGCCGAGCCCCGCTTCATTCGAGAACATGCCGCGCTTCACGCCGGTGAGCACGATGTAGCCGAACGTCGCACCGACGACCTCGTTGAAACCCCAGGCCGAGGTGAAGATCTCGGCGAACACCGGGCCGATGCGATCGAGGTGCAGCACCACGACGATCACGCCGATCACGAGGTACCCGACGGCCATGATCGGCACGAGCAGCTGCGTCACCGATGCGATGCGCCGGACCCCGCCGAACACGACGAGACCCGTCAGCCCGGCGAGGCCGACGCCGATGACCCATGTCAGCCAGGGCAGGTCGCCGGCGCTCGAGCCGACCGTGGCGCTGATCGTGGCCACGATCGTGTTGGCCTGCAACGAGCTGAAGGCGAATGGGAAGCAGGCGATCAGGATGACGGCGAACAGGATGCCGAGCCAGCGGGCGCCCAGCCCACGCTGCATGTAGTACGCCGGTCCGCCGCGGAAGCTCCCGCGGTCGCGGGTCTTGAACAGCTGAGCCAGCGACGACTCGATGAAGCTCGACGCGCCGCCTACGAAGCCCATCACCCACATCCAGAAGACCGCGCCGGGGCCGCCGACCGCGATGGCGGTGCCGACACCCGCGATGTTGCCGACCCCCACCCGCGAGGCCGCCGAGATGGTGAAGGCCTGGAACGCCGAGACCGACTGCGGCTTCCCGTCGGCGGTCTGCGGGGTCTTGTCGGTCAGCGTCCGGAACATCTCGGGGATGAGGCGGAACTGCACGACGCCGGAGCGGACCGTGAAGTAGAGCCCCAGGGCGACGACCACCGGGAGGATGATCCAGGTCCACAGATGGTCACCCCACGTGAGCAGCCAGTCGTTTACGGCGTCCATGCCCGTCAGTATGGCCAGTCGGGATGCCGCGTGCGAGGGCCCCGGACGTCATGCACGCATGCGGTCGATTCGGTACGACGGGGCGGCGAAGGGACCGCCCTCGCGCTCGTAGACGACGCGCGTGTGACGACGGTCGATCGAGCCCTGCCAGAACTCCACGCGGGTCGCCTCGATGCGCCAGAGCGCCCAGTCGCCGTCTGCGACGTCCCGGCGTGCCGCCTCCGACCGCGCCGCGAGGTCTGCCGCGGTGTCGTCAGCGCTGGCCGCGTGCACCGACCCGCGCACGCGAACGGCTCGCATGACCGGCTGCCACCAGAACGCCAGCGCGGCCACGGGGTGGACGGCGAGCTGCCCGCCTTTGGCGGACGAACGTGTGCTCGCGAACGCCCAGCCGCGGTCGTCGACGTTCTTGACGATCAGCGTGCGCGCGTCGGGGACGCCGTCGGAGTCGACCGTCGCCAGGGTCGCTGCGTGCGGTTCGGCGACGCCCGCGGCGGCTGCCTGATGGATCCATTCCTCGAACAGCGTCACCGGCGACGCGGGGAGCCGCTCGGTGTCGAGGGCCGGAGGCGTGCCGGTCAGCGAGGGTGGCGAGCGAAGCCAGTCGCGCAGCGCACTCATGCCGCGAGCCAGCTGGTGTCGGCGAAGAGGTCGCGCAGCTCATTGACGAGTCGAGCGGTGTGGAAGCCGTCGGCGGCGGCGTGATGCACCTGCACGGCGACGGGCAGCAGCATCCGTCCATCTCGCTCGCGGTAGCGCCCGAGCGTGAAGATCGGTGCGAGGTGGCCGCCGCCGCCGTCGACGTTCAGATTGAATCCCGTGAAATCGGTCCACGGCAGGCTCGAGACGTCGAAGCTGTTCGGAGGCGGCGGACCCTGCGGGAAGAGCTCGGCGCTGCCGGCGTGGTCGGCGATCACCCGGGCTGCGGCGTCATGGAAAGACGCGAAGTCGGGGTCGAACCCCACCGAGACGCTCGAGAACGTCTCGGTGTCGGGATGGAACACCGTGAAGGACGGGTGCACCACCGGCCACACCGCCGGAGCGTCGTCGCCGGTCAGGGCCATGCGGAACTCGGTGTGGCGGTTGACGACCGACGCGATCGCCCAGATCTGGGCGATGTAGGTGCGTCGTCCGGAGGCGCGAATCGCCGCGACGAACGCGGTCACGTCGATCTCGACCGTCATCGCGTACGTGCAGCGAACGGTGCGGAGATAGTGCTCGAAGTGCCGCCGTCGGGGCCAGGTGTCGAGGTCGATGGGGATGGCGTCGTCCATGACCCCATCCTCGCAAAGCGCTCATCGCCCCGATGATGCGCGAGAGTAGGCATCATGACCGACAACAAGCCCTCCGTCCTCTTCGTCTGCGTGCACAACGCCGGCCGGTCGCAGATGGCCGCCGGCTTCCTCCGCGACATCGCCGGTGACCGTGTCGAGGTCCGCTCCGCCGGTTCGATGCCCGCCGACCAGATCAATCCGGTCGCGGTCGCGGCGATGGCCGAGGTGGGCATCGACATCACCGGCGAGCAGCCGAAGGTCCTCGCGACCGAAGCCGTGCAGGCATCCGACGTCGTCATCACGATGGGATGCGGCGACGCCTGCCCGTTCTTCCCCGGCAAGCGCTACGAGGACTGGAAGCTCGACGACCCGGCCGGGCAGGGCATCGACGCGGTGCGCCCGATTCGAGACGACATCCGCGAGCGCATCCAGCAACTGGTCGACGAGCTGGTCTGACCGTGCCGCGCCGCTGTCGCCGGCGTCGCCGAGACGACGACTGCCCGCAGCGGACGGATGTCCACCACGGGCAGTCGCATCGGCCGCCGGAGGGCGGTGCCGGGAAGCGTCAGCGCGCGGCGCCGGCGAGGGTGCCGGTGACCTGACCCTGCGGGTCGCCGATCAGGCAGAGGATCTCGCGGTCGCCCGCGTCCCAGCTGCCCGCGGTCGGGACGTAGTAGTTGAAACCGAGCACCGACTCTTCGTACGAGATGCCGACGAAGGGGGTGAACGCGTCGTAGCAGACCTGCTCGGCCTCGGCCTGGGCCGCCTCGACACCGGGGAACTCGTCACCCTCGATGTTCTGGGCGTGGAAGGCCTCGAGGTCGTGCGGGTCGCTGCAGGGCACGGTCGGGGCCTCGGTGACCTCGGTGTCGGCGGTGCCCGAGTCGAGCATGCAGTCGCCCACGCGGATCGCGAAGACGTCGGTGCTCTCGTTCGACTCGGCGATCGCGCCGGACTCGTCGCGGACGGGGGCGGCGGCTCCGCCACCGGTGAAGGCGTTGAGTGCGGAGCAACCGGTCGCGAGCAGGGCGACGGTCAGTGCGGCGGCGGGCAGGGCGAGGAGTCGACGAGCAGTGTTCACGTCGAACGACTCTAGCCAAATTCGGCAGATTCTGGGAAATGCTGATGATTTTGCTGAGTGTTCATCGCCCCGCCGCCTGAAACGCTTCACGCGACGCCCGGAACCTCATCGAGCGCGGTGTAGACGGGGATGCCCCGCTCTCGTGCGATCGCGACGTCCTGATCCGCGCCACGCGACTCTCCCGGTAAGCGCAGGACGGCATCGCAACGCTGCAGCAAGCGGTGCGCAACCGGATACATCACCTTCTCGGCGAGCGGGTCGGAGGGGCCGGCGGCTCCCGCGCTCACGAGTACGGGGAGGGCGACCCATTCCCCGATCATCGGGATATGTCCCGCAGCGAAGAGGGGCCAGGCAGCCTCCTCCAAGCGGTCCAGATTGCGCCGCATCAGCGCGGGGTCGCCGCCGGTGCCCGAGGCATAGGGTCCGGCGATGAGGATCATGAGGGGTGCCGCGGTGGCGGATTCGGTCATGGGTCGAATAATATGCATAAACGTGCAAGAACGTGAAGGAGTCGGAATGCTCGCCGCATCGAGGAAAGATCTGCTGCTCGCCCGGCTTCGCGCCGACGGCCGCATCGTCGCCAAGGAGCTGGCCGCTGAGCTGGGCGTCTCCGAAGACAGCATCCGCCGCGATCTGCGCGAGCTGGATGCCGCCGGCCTCGCGGTGCGCGTCTACGGGGGAGCGGTTCCCGCCTCGCCCGCCATCGCCGACTACGCGTCTCGCCAGACGGTCGCCACCGAGAGCAAGCAGCGCATCGCGCGATTCGCCGCGAGCCTCATCGAACCGGGCAGCACCGTCATCATCGACGGCGGGACGACCGCCCTCGCGACGGTGCGGGCGCTCGATCCCACGCTGGACTGCACGATCGTGACCCACAGCCCGACCGTGGCGGCAGCTCTTCTCGATCACGCCGCCGACGTCATCATTATCGGCGGCCGGCTCTTCAAGCACTCGGCGGTCGCGAGCGGTGCGGCCGCGGTCGAGGCCGCCCGCATGGTGCGAGCCGACCGGTTCCTCCTCGGGGTCACCGGCATCCACGCCGACGCGGGTTTGACCACCGGCGATGCCGACGAGGCGGCGATGAAGCGCGCGCTCGCCGAGCGGTCTGCCGAGACCTACGTCTTGGGCAGCGAGGAGAAGATCGGCGCCGTCTCGCCCTTCGCGGTGCTGCCGTTCGACGCGGTCACGGGGGTCATCGTCGACCCCGCGGCTCCGGCCAACAGCCTGGACGCCCTCGAACGCCGCGGCGTGCCGTTGCTCCGTGCCGGGTGACGGGGCGGGGTGACGGCGGAGCGACCGCTCGTTAGGCTGTGTCGCATGCAATGCCGGTGAACCGCCTCCGATCCCCATCCGCGCGTCGACGACGACGCGATCGAAAGGCGCACCCATGCACGCTTCCTCTCCCTCTGCCCTTCCGCTGAGCGGTAAGACCGCCCTCGTCACGGGCGTCTCGCGCCGCCGCGGCATCGGCTTCGCCGTCGCGACGACACTCGCCGGACTCGGCGCGAGCGTCGTCGTCCACCACCACCGGCCCCATGATCTCGACCTGCCGTGGGGCGGCGACGACCTCGACGCCGTGCGAGCCGGCATCCGCTCCCACCTCGTGGGCGATGCGGGCTTCGCCGACATCGCCCGGGATCTGAGCGCGGCGATGGCGGCGGACGACCTGATCGACGAGGCCGCGGCGCTCACCGGCGGGCTCGACATCCTCGTCTGCAACCACGCCAAGAGCGGCGACGACGGCAGCATCCTCGATATGACGCCCGAGCGCCTCGACGCGTTCTGGGACGTCAACACCCGGGCGACGCTCCTTCTCACCGCGGCATTCGCCCGGCGCTTCGCCGAGCCTCCTGCTTCCGAGACGCCTCGCCGGCCGGGCGACCGGATCGCCGGCGCGAAGCCCTACGACGCGCCGCAGGGGCACGTCGTGTGGATGACGTCCGGGCAGATCCACGGACCCATGGTCGGCGAAGTGGCCTACGCGACGAGCAAGGCCGCGCTCGCCGGTGTCACGAGAACGGTGGCCGCGGAGCTGCTCGAGCTCGGCGTCATCCTCAACACCGTGAATCCCGGACCGGTGAACACCGGCTACCTCGACCCCGACACGACCGACCGCTCGCTCGACGATCTCGACGACTGGTTGGCGACGACGGCGTTCGGTCGGGTCGGGCGGCCCCAGGACCCCGCTGAGCTGATCGGATGGCTCTGTAGCCCGTCGGGGTCGTGGCTCGTCGGTCAGGTGCTCACGAGCGACGGCGGTTTCAGCCTCAGCTGACCGGCGGTCCAGCGGGAGGCGGGCGTCGTCGGCCCCCCTTGTCGCTCATCACATGCCGGGATACCGTCGGCCTCGACGAGACATACGACACGAAATGAGGGGTTTCATGGCCGATTTGATCGTGATTGCATTCGACAGCGAAGCGGACGCCGAGGCCGCGTACAACGAAATCCAAGTCCTCCAGAACGACCTCGTGGTCGAGCTCGCCGGGCTGGCACTGGTCAAGGTCGACGACGAGGGCAAGACGAAGGTCGAGTATCCGGGCGTCGTCGGCAAGGTCGGTGCGGGTGCCGCGGGCGGGGCGCTGTTCGGCGCCCTGATCGGCATCCTCTTCTTCGTGCCGATCGCCGGGCTCGTCTTCGGAGGATTGTTCGGGGCCCTCTTCGCCGGCCTCGACAAGACGAATCTGGATGCCGAATTCCGCGACCGTGTGAAATCGGCGGTCTCCGCCGGAAAATCGGCCGTCGTGCTCTACGCGACCAAGATCACGACGGACAAGTTCGCGTCCGCCCTCGCCGGGTACAACGGCACCGTCGTGCAGACTTCGCTCTCGGAGAAGGACGAGCGGGAGCTCATCCACGACCTCAGCGGCGCGCGGTAGTAGTCCGGGGCGCGTTCGGGTCGGGGTGTCGTTCGCCGCACCCCGACCCTTCCGTCGTCAGTCGGCCCGCACGAGCAGGTCGCCGATCTCGCAATCCAGCGCCCGGCAGATCGCAGAGAGCGTCGAATAGCGGATGGCGCGGGCTCGGTCGTTCTTGAGTACCGAGAGATTCACCACGGAGACGCCGACGATCTCGGACAGGCGCGTGAGGGTCATCCCGCGCTCGGCGAGCAGCTCGTCGAGGCGGCAATGGACGCCGCTCGGACCTTCCTCGTCTGCGGGGCTCACACCAGGCCGTCCGTGTCGCGCTGCAGACGCACGCCGCGTCGGAATGCGACCGCGATGAGGCCGACCGTCACGCCGACCGCCCACACCGGTGCCCATCCCCAGAAGTCGAGGAAGTGCAGCGGCTCGCCCTCGCCGACGCCCAGAGCGCTGAGGACGCCGTTACGCCCGATGTTCTCGAGGATGAGCACGACGAATCCTCCTCCGACGAGCGCCCACCCGATGACGTCGAAGGCCCGAGCGGTCGCCGGGACGAAGAACCGGCCGCGCAGGAAGCTGCGTGCGACGTACATCACCGCGAGGATCACGGCGAGGCACGTGATGCCCCACACCACGATCGAGCCCGCGAGCGCGGCCGCCGTGCCGCCGTCGACCTCGGGCGCGATGACGAGTGCGTTCTGCACGACGCCGTCGACGTACCCCGTGCCCGACCCGACGGAGGCGGAGAACGGCTCGTCGTCGATGTCGATCCGCCATGCGACGCCCGCGTCGCGGAAGACGTCGAGGAACCGTGCGACGACCGAGAGGACGACGGTGATCGCGGCGCCGATGCCGAGCAGGAGGACCGTGATCGCGTCGGCGGCATCCGAGCGGGGTCCGCGGGTGAGGGTCATCACACCAGTCCTTCCGTGTCGCGTTGGAGTCGTGAGCCGTACCGGAACACTGCCGCGAGGGCGGCGAGGCCGAGGCCTGCGGCGATGGGCCAGAACGGGAGGGTGACGTTGAGTGTCGCTTCCGGCCACCACGCGAACGGATCATCGATTCCGGGGATCTCGGTCCACTGCGCGCTTCCCCGGGCGAACAGTTCCTGCGACGCCATGCTGCCGGCGATGTCGGAGAGCAGCTGCGCGGCCGTCCCGCCGGCGGCGACGATGACGGCGGTCGCCATGGTCACGCGCACGATGATGCGATCGAAGGCGCGCCCGGCGAGCAGCTGGAAGCACGCGACGGCGATGAGTGCCGCGATCGCGGTGGGGATGAGCGTCCACAACGCCTGCCCAGCGGTCCAGAGCCCGCGTGCGAGCGGGCTGATCCCCGCGACGTCGACCTCGGCGACCATGAAGCCGCCGCCGGCGACCTCGGCCGTTGGGCCCGCGTCGATCACGACGCCCGGGAGCAGGTCGGGCCAGAACTGCGCCACCGGGACGCTCATGCGAGGCGCGTCTGCCGCGAGGTTCTGAATCACCGAGATGACCGCCCCGAGTAGACCGAATGCCGCCCAGGCGGCAGACAGGGTGAGCGCAAGGCTCACGACGGGAGAAGGGTCGCCACGGCGACGGGCGCGGGCCGCGGCGACACCGAACACGGTGGCTGCCACGACGATCACCACCGCGATCGCCACGATCGGGCCGATGTTCCACAAGACCAGCATGCTCTCGACGCTCCATATCGATAGTCGTTGTTATCGAGAAACGATATGGTCCGAGGCGACCGAGCGCAACCCCGCGTAACGCTATGCCGACGGCGAACACGGGCATACCCGTATCCCTGCCTGGTTAATCTCTTTCGTAAGCGCCCGGAGTCCCGGCGCTCAGAGGAGGCTGACGATGTTCGAGAGATTCACGGATCGTGCCCGTCGCGTGGTCGTGCTCGCCCAAGAAGAGGCGAAGATGCTCAACCACAACTACATCGGGACCGAGCACATCCTCCTGGGTCTGATCCACGAGGGTGAAGGCGTCGCGGCCAAGGCCCTCGAGAGCCTGGGCATCTCCCTCGACGCCGTGCGCGAGCAGGTACAGGACATCATCGGTCAGGGCCAGCAGCAGCCGACCGGTCACATCCCGTTCACGCCGCGTGCCAAGAAGGTCCTCGAGCTGTCGCTGCGCGAAGCGCTGCAGCTCGGACACAACTACATCGGCACCGAGCACATCCTCCTCGGCCTCATCCGTGAGGGCGAGGGAGTGGCCGCTCAGGTGCTCGTCAAGCTCGGCGCCGACCTGAACAAGGTGCGTCAGCAGGTCATCCAGCTGCTCAGCGGCTACCAGGGCAAGGAGCCCGCCGGCGCGACCGTCGGCGCGGGCGAGCAGACCCAGGCGCCGCAGGGCGGCTCGGCTGTGCTCGACCAGTTCGGGCGCAACCTCACCCAGGCCGCGCGCGACAACAAGCTCGACCCCGTGATCGGTCGCGAGAAGGAGATCGAGCGGGTCATGCAGATCCTCTCGCGTCGCTCCAAGAACAACCCGGTGCTGATCGGCGAGCCCGGCGTCGGCAAGACCGCCGTCGTGGAAGGCCTGGCGCAGGCCATCGTCAAGGGCGATGTGCCCGAGACGCTCAAGGACAAGCAGGTCTACTCGCTCGACCTCGGCTCGCTCATCGCCGGTTCCCGCTACCGCGGTGACTTCGAGGAACGTCTGAAGAAGGTCACCAAGGAGATCCGCACCCGCGGCGACATCATCGTCTTCATCGACGAGATCCACTCGCTCGTCGGTGCCGGTGCGGCAGAGGGCGCGATCGACGCCGCGTCGATCCTCAAGCCGCTGCTCGCCCGCGGCGAGCTCCAGACGATCGGTGCCACGACGCTCGACGAGTACCGCAAGCACTTCGAGAAGGATGCCGCGCTCGAGCGCCGGTTCCAGCCGATCCAGGTCGGCGAGCCCAGCATCCCTCACGCGATCAACATCCTGAAGGGGCTGCGCGACCGCTACGAGGCGCACCACAAGGTGCAGATCACCGATGGCGCGCTCGTCGCCGCGGCGAACCTGGCCGACCGGTACGTCAGCGACCGCTTCCTGCCCGACAAGGCCATCGACCTGATCGACGAGGCCGGCGCCCGCCTGCGCCTGTCGATCCTGTCGTCGCCGCCCGAGCTGCGCGAATTCGACGAGAAGATCGCCAAGGTCCGCGAGGACAAGGAGCGCGCGAGCGAGGAGCAGGACTTCGAGAAGGCCGCATCGCTGCGTGACGAGGAGAAGTCGCTGCTCGCCGAGCGCCTGCGCCTCGAGAAGCAGTGGCGCTCGGGCGACGTGGCCAGCCACGCCGTCGTCGACGAGGGGCTCATCGCCGAAGTGCTCGCCCAGGCCACCGGCATCCCGGTGTTCAAGCTCACCGAGGAGGAGACCAGCCGTCTCGTCTTCATGGAGAAGGCGCTGCACCAGCGCGTCGTCGGGCAGGAAGAGGCCATCGCGGCCCTCTCCCGCACGATCCGTCGTCAGCGTGCCGGCCTGAAGGACCCGAAGCGCCCCTCGGGCTCGTTCATCTTCGCCGGCCCCACCGGCGTCGGAAAGACGGAGCTCGCCAAGGCGCTCGCCGAGTTCTTGTTCGATGACGAGGGCGCGCTGATCTCGCTCGACATGTCGGAGTACGGCGAGAAGCACACCGTCTCGCGTCTGTTCGGTGCCCCTCCCGGATTCGTCGGATTCGAAGAGGGCGGTCAGCTCACCGAGAAGGTTCGTCGCAAGCCGTTCTCCGTCGTGCTGTTCGACGAGATCGAGAAGGCCCACCCCGACATCTTCAACTCGCTGCTGCAGATCCTCGAAGAGGGTCGCCTGACGGACGGTCAGGGTCGCGTGGTCGACTTCAAGAACACCGTGATCATCATGACGACGAACCTCGGCTCGTCGGCGATCGCCGGTGGACCGGTCGGGTTCCAGGTCGAGGGCAACGCGCAGACCAGCTACGAGCGGATGAAGGGCAAGGTCGACGAAGAGCTCAAGCGGCACTTCAAGCCCGAGTTCCTCAACCGCGTCGACGATGTCATCGTCTTCCCGCAGCTGAACAAGGCCGAGCTGCGCCAGATCGTCGGCCTGTTCACCAAGCGTCTGAGCGAGCGCCTGCTCGACCGCGACATGACGGTGGAGCTCTCCGACGCCGCGAAGGACCGCCTCATCGAGATCGGTTTCGACCCGACGCTCGGTGCTCGTCCGCTGCGTCGTGCGATGCAGCGCGAGGTCGAGGACCAGCTCAGCGAGAAGATCCTGCACGGCGAGCTCAACCCTGGCGACCACGTGAAGGTCGACACCGAGGGCACGAAGTTCGTCTTCGAGACAGCTCCGCGTGAGGACAAGGTGGCGATCGGCGTCGGCGCTGCCGGCGAGATCGCTGCGACTCCCGACATCGCCGCCAGCGGCGACTGACCGAGGTCGCGCGAGCGACGAATCGCACGGAGGGGCGGATGCTGCGGCATCCGCCCCTCCGGCGTTTTCGGGGCGGGAGCTGCCCCGGCTGGCGGCGGAGAATGGTGGGATGCAGCCGTTTGCCGTCGCTGTCCGTGCCGTCGACAGGATGGATCCCGTTTGGGTGGCCGTCTCCGGGCTGCTTCGCGACTACCACCTGCAGACGGAACACGAGAAGGCACTGCACGGGGTCACGGCGGGTGGGGTCACGGCGGGTGGAGTGACAGCGGGTGGGGTGGCGGGTGCCGCGCTGCCCGCGAGGTATCGGGTCGAGGTCGACGACCCTGCCGAGGCGTTCGCGGGGGCTGCTGTCGCCGTCGCCGAGGACGACGTCGGGGCGGTCGGCGTGGTGGTGCTTCAGCCCTCGGGCCGCGACGTAGAGCTGAAGCGGCTGTGGGTCGCGCCCGCCGGACGTCGACGGGGAGTCGCGGCGGCTCTCGTGACATACGCGAGTGAGCATGCCGAGCGAGCGGAAGCCGACGGGCTGCGGCTGTCGGTCTGGGACTGGCGCTCCGACGCGCTCGCCCTCTATCGGTCGCGGGGGTTCACCGTCGAGCCTTCGTGGGAATCGCGCGAGCGGCTGGTCTGCCTGCGCCGAGCCCTGGACTGATCTTTCCGCGTCGGTGCGTCAACCCCTCCTTGCCTTCGTGCCCGGTCTGCGTGCCGTCGACAGGCTGAGCGCGGTAGGGGTCGCTCTTCCAGCCGATGTGTATGTGCTCAGCCTGCGGACGGGACGCGTCGCGCGGGTTCAACGCGACTGACCGGGGACGGACTCGGGGCCAGAGTCGGACTCGGACTCGGACTCGGACTCGGACTCGGACTCGGACTCGGACTCGGACTCGGGCTGTGGCTGTGACTGTGGCTGTGGCTGTGGCTGTGGCTGTGGCTGTGGCTGTGGCTGTGGCTGGGACTGGGGCTGGGGCTGTGGCTGTGCCCGGGGGCGTGAACCTTGGCCCAGGCCCGGTTCTGGGCCTACTGGGGCACGGTTCTGCGTGGGGACGTCTACCGATCGCGGGTGCGGCGTGCCGCCAACAGGCTGAGCATGGCCGGCACCGCCGCGATCGTCGCTTCGGGCGGGCCCAGCCTGTCGACGGGACGCGTCGTGCCGAGATCCCCGCGCCCGGCGGCGCCCGGCGGCGCCCGGCTGCGCAAGGCTGCGCCGAGCGCGGCGTCGGTGTGTGACCGGCGCGAAACACAGCGGCTCTACGATCGGCGCGTGAGCAGCGAAAACGCCACGACGGCGCCCCGGCCCGTCATCGGCTTGACGACCTACCTCGAGCGCGCCCGTCAGGGGGTGTGGGACGTGCGGGCGAGCTTCCTGCCGCAGCAGTACTTCGACGGCGTGACGGCCTCGGGCGGTGCCGCCATCCTGCTTCCGCCGCAGCCGGCACCCGTGCCTGCCGCCGATGTCGTGCTCGACCGGATCGACGGGCTCGTGCTCACGGGCGGCCTCGATGTGCAGCCCGAGCTGTACGGGGCCGAGCGGCATCCGCTGACGGATCCGGCCCGGCCGGATCGCGACGACTGGGAGCTCGCCCTGCTGCGCGGTGCCCGTGAGCGTGGCATCCCGGTTCTGGGCATCTGCCGCGGTCTGCAGCTCATCAACGTCGATGCGGGCGGCACCCTCCACCAGCACCTTCCGGACGTGCTGGGCACCGACCGATACCAGCTCGGGAGCGGCGTCTTCGCGCGGAACGATGTCGCGGTCTCAGCCGGGACGATGTTGTCGGAGCTCGTGGGGACAGGCTCGCTCACCGTGAGCAGCTACCACCACCAGGGCATCGACCGGCTCGGCGAGGACCTCGTCGTGTCGGCCCGCAGCGGCGAAGGTCTGCCGCAGGCGATCGAGTCGCCCGGCTCCGACTTCCTCGTCGCGGTGCAGTGGCACCCCGAGGAGGACGCCGCCGACCGCCGGCTGTTCCTCGGCCTGGTCGCCGCGGCGACAGAGTACGCCGCGGGTCGCTGACCCCCCCCGGCATCACTGGCTCGTCCTTGTTGCGCTGGCCGTGCGCGAATGCAAGCGTTCGTGGCCGACACCCCGACCCCGGATGCCTCGGCCCGGGGTGTCGACTCGGATCTCTTGCATCCGCGCTCGCAGAGGCATGCCGGATGCCGTCGGGGTCAGGGTTCGAGAGGGGCGACGTCGACCGAGACGCGCAGGGTCGAGGTCTTCGCCTCGGTGAAGATGATGCCCTTCACGGGCGAGACGTCGCCGTAGTCCCTGCCCCATGCGACGGTGACGTACCGGTCGTTCGCCCACTGGTCGTTCGTCGGATCGATCGCGAGCCATTGGTCGGTGCCCGGCAGCCACACCGCGAGCCAGGCGTGCGAGGCGTCGGCGCCGAAGACGCGCTCCTTGCCGGGCGGCGGCTGCGTCGCGAGGTACCCCGACACGTAGCGCGCCGCGACACCGTGCGAGCGCAGGCACGCGAGGGCGACGTGGGCGAAATCCTGGCAGACGCCGGCCCGCTTCTCCAGCGCGTCGGCGACGGTGCTCGTGACCGTCGTCGCCGTGCTGTCGTAGTCGAAGTCGGTGTAGATCCGGTGCATCAAGTCGCTCGCGGCTTCGCCGATCGGGCGTCCCGGGGTGAGCGAGACCGCGCCGTAGGCGGCGGTGGCCTCGGACTGCGCGACGCGCGGCGAGGGGAGAGCGAACTCGGCGGCGCGCCACGCCCCCTCCTGGTCGGGATGCCGCAGCGGCCGGGCCGCCTCCCAGGGCAGGGCGAGTGCCGCCGGGTCGTACTCTGGAGCGGTGACGATGACCTGGCTGGAGGCCTCGATCGACAGCGCCTCGTGCGCGGCGGTGACATGGAAGTACGTCGACCAATTGCCGAAGTAGTCGGAGTCGCGCCGCATGTCGCCCGGGGCGGGCGAGACGACGACATCCGCCTCGCGCACCCGCTGCCCGGGCAGTTCGCGCGGTATCAGGTGGAACTGCCCGACGCTGTCTTCGACGGGAGCGCTGTAGGTGTACGCGGTGCGATGCCAGACGCGGTACTGCTTCACGCGCGGGCCTCCATCAGTTCCTCGATGAGGGCCAGCGACGACAGCGCGACCGGGGGCGGGCCGCTCTCGAAGTGCAGCTCGTCGATCGCGTCGCCGAGCTGCTCGAGCTGGGCCGTGAGGTCGTCGAGCAGGGCGGCGAGCGGAGAGCGGATGCCGTCGACGGCATCCCCCAGCGCATCGGTGTCGATCGCGCTGACGAGGGTCTCGAGGTCGTCGACCAGACGCTCGGGCCGTGTCGACCCCGTCGATGCGGGCGCCGACGCGAGATGGGTCCGCAGCTCGGCGAGGCAGAACGCCAGCGACCGGGGGTTGTCGGGGTCGCGTAGCAGCAGGTCGAGCACGTCGCCCAGGCGCACCGCGCCACGGAACCGCCGTCGGTGGGTGACGATGCTCTCCGATGCGGTGAGAAGCGCCTCGAGCACGGCCCGTTCGGTCCGCGCGTCGCGGCGGTCGACGACGACGCGCAGGATGTGGCAGACCTGCAGCGCGCGCTCGAGGAAACGCCCCGCCTCGATGAAGTGCCATCCGGTGTCGCGCATCATGTTGGCCGACACGCCCTGCAGCGACAGGACGACGGTGAGCATGCGCCCCGCCGACTCGGCCGTGCGGTGCGCGTGCGGCGATGCCCGCAGGGCGCGGGAGGCCCGTTCGATGCCGGCGAAGACGCGCCACGTGTCGCCCGACAGCTGGTCGCGCACGCCGTCGAGCGCGTCGCGCAGCCGGCTGAGCGCGTGGGCGGTCGAGCCCACCCGTGCGGCGTCGAGCAGCAGCGACCGGAAGTCGGCGTCGGCGGCATCCGGCCCCGGACCGGCGAGCCGCTTGATGGCGTCGCGCAGCACGCGGGCGCTCGTGTGGCTGGCGCGACCGGCGCCGGCCAGGTCGAGCTGCTGCTGCGCCGTGAGCACCAGCCGCAGCAGGTCCTCCGCCCGCTCGGCGTACCGCCCCGACCAGAACATGTCGTCGAGGGCGCGCGGCGCGATGCTCGGGGCGCTGCGGCCACCGGGGAGCGGACCGATCTCGTTGAGGCCCTGATCGGCGTCGCCCTCAGCGGCCTTCAGCACCCAGACGTCCTTCGTGGTCGGCGCCGCATCGGGGCTCTCGCGCACGGTGGCGAGTCCGCCGAGGAGGGGGCGGTACGCCGAGCCGTGACGCAGCGTGAAGGCCCGGAAGATCAGAGCGCGCGCGCGTGCACCGTCGCCGGCCCACACGGGGGCCTGCGAGAGGGGCAGCAGCTCCTGCCCGACGTAGCGGTGCGGTGCGGCCTCGATGCGAGCGGCGACGGCCGCGGCATCCAGTCCTGTCAGATCGCGGCGTGATCCGTCGAGGGTCCGCACGAAGAGGGAGGGATCCTCCGACCGGACGCGATCGAGAACGACCGCGCGCGCCTCGTCGTCGCCGCACCACCACGTCGGCACGGCTGGCAGGCGCAGCTGCTCGCCGAGCAGGGCTTCGCAAGCCGCGGGCAGATAGGGCAGCAGGGCGGGGTTCTCCAAGACGCCGGCGCCGAGTCCGTTCACGAGCCGCACCGTCCCGCGGCGCACCGCCTCGGTGAGGCCGGCGACGCCCAGACGCGAGTCGGAGCGCAGCTCGAGCGGATCGCACCACTCCGCGTCGACGCGGCGCAGGATGACGTCGACCTGCTCGGTCGGTTCTCTGCGCGGCCATCCGGTGGGCTTCATCCACACCCGGCCGCCACGCACGACGAGGTCGCTGCCCTGCACGAGCGACAGGCCCAGGCCTCGCGCGAGGAAAGCCTGATCGAACGCCGTCTCGGAGTGCGGGCCGGGGGTCAGGACGACCACGCGCGGCTCGGCGACACCCTCGGGCGCTGACGCGGCGAGCGTCGCGTGCAGGGCCGAGAAGTACGGCTCCATGCGGTGCGGGTCGCTCTGCTGGTACAGGTCGGGCAGCACCTGCGAGATGACGCGCCGGTTCTCCATCGCGAACCCCAGGCCCGACGGCGCCTGCACGCGGTCGGCGAGCACCCGCCATTCGCCGTCGGCGTCGCGTCCGAGGTCGGTTCCCGACAGCAGCAGCGGATGCCGGTCGGCCGCCGTCGACCGCGCGAGAGGGCGGAGGAATCCCGAGTGGCCCAGCACGGCCGCGGCCGGGATGGTTCCCGATGAGAGCAGGCTCTGCCGTCCGTAGAGGTCGGTGAGGACAGCGTTCAGCAGCTCGGCGCGCTGCGCGAGGCCCGTCTCGAGCCGCGCCCAGGCGGCCGCGTCGACGACCAAAGGGACCGGGTCGAGCTGCCACGGCTGGGCGCCGCTGTCGGGGCGGACGTAGGTCACACCGTCGTCAGCGAGGAAGCGGGTGATCTCGCCCTCGACGCGGGCCAGCTCGGGCGGGGTCAAGGCCAGCGCGAGGCCGGCGAGTGACTGCCAGGCGGGGCGGAGGCTGCCGTCGGCATCGACCACCTCGTCGTAGCGCGAAAGGTCGGCGGGGCCGTGGGGGAGCGACGACAGAGGCAGTGTCGGCTGGGACACTGCGGCTGCGTAGTCACGGAGCACGCTCACGTCGGCACTCCAAAGCGGGAGGGATCTCGGGCTGAGGCAACCTTACCGGCGCGGACTATCGTTGAGGTGTGAGCTCCGACGACCCGGCCTTCGTCGTCCGCCCCGCGAGGGCGAGCGATGTCCGCGGCATCCGCGAGATGCTCGACCCCTGGGTGCAGCGACGAATCCTGCTCGGCAAAGACCTCGTCGTGCTCTTCGAGTCGGTCCAGGAGTTCGTCGTCGCCGAGGCCGACGGCCGGCTGGTCGGATGCGGCGCCCTCCACGTCATGTGGGAGGACCTCGGAGAGGTGCGCACCCTCATCGTCGTCGACGAGTGGCTCCACCGCGGAGTGGGCGGCGCGATCGTCGACCGGCTCGAGCAGAACGCCCGGGAGCTCGGCCTCTCGCGGCTGTTCTGCCTCACCTTCGAGGTCGACTTCTTCGCGCGCCGCGGGTTCGAGGCGATCGGCGAGCAGGTCGTCGACGCCGACGTCTACTCGCAGCTGCTGCGAAGCCCCGACGAGGGCATCGCCGAGTTCCTCGACCTCGCGCACGTCAAGCCCAACACCCTGGGCAACACCCGGATGCTGAAGCACCTCTAGGCGTGCCGCCCCGGCGGCATCCGGCCCGCGCCCTACCCTGGCTTCATGACCGACACGCCGCCCCGACGCCGTCATTCGCCCGCGGTCTACCGTCGCCGGCGACTCGCGCTGCTGCTCGTCGTGCTCCTCATCGTCGCCGCCGTCGTGCTGGCCTTCTGGCGGCCGTGGGAGGGCGCCGCATCCGATGGTCCGGCTCAGCCCGCGTCGTCGGATGCCGCGGCCTCGCCCTCGTCGTCGCCGTCCGATGCCGGGGACGACGCGCCCGAGCCGTCGACATCCGCGAGTGAGCCGTCGCCGTCGCAGGATGCCACGGCGGAGGAGGTCGAAGCGTGCTCGGCGCGCTCGGTGCAGGTCTCAGCGGTCACGGACAAGGATTCCTATGGCGCAGGGGAGTTGCCGCAGCTGTCGATCTCGCTGACGAACGCGGGGGCGGAGGCCTGCCTGCTCAACGTCGGAACGGCGACGCAGAAGCTCACGGTGTCGAGCGGTCCCGACGTCTGGTGGCGCTCGACCGACTGCCAGAGCGAGTCGAGCGACCAGGTGGTGCAGATCGATCCGGGGCAGACGGTGTCGAGCGTGACCCCCATCACGTGGGATCGCACGCGCTCGTCGGTGGACAGCTGTGACGGAGAGCGCCCGGCCGCGCCCGCGGGCTACTTCAATCTCGCCGTGGAGATCGGCGGGTTGGCGGCGCAGCAGGAGCGCCAGTTCGTCCTGCGCTGACCGGCGTTCGCGGCCCCGCAGGAGAGTGAGACTTTTCTCACTCGACGGGACGAGACAGACGCCGGGGTGCGGACGTAACCTGGAGTCAGCTCTTCGAGGAACACCCTCGCTGTCCCCAGCGGCGAGTAGTCGCGCAACCCCCCAGAATCGCGACGACGGATCCCCACCTCGGATGGGCGATGGGCCCTCTCGATTTCCTCAGTCCCCAATGAAGAGTTCGAGAGGGCCCCTTCTCTCTCTCTAGGCTGAGGTGATGGCTGGAAAGAAGCGTGGCGTGAAGAAGCCGCTGCCCGAGTTCCGCAATCCGCAGCTCGCGGACGCCCTGCAGACCCAGGACATGGCTGCTCTCGCGTTCGCGCTGCGGCACGGCCCGACCGTCGTGCCGCTCATGCGTCCCGGCGATCGCGATGACCCGCGTGACGTCGGTGAGATCTGGACGTACCGCGACCCCAACACCGGTGACGTCGCGCTGCTGCTGTTCAGCGATGCGGCGCACAAGCCCGAAGCGCTGCCCGCGCATGTGGCGTTGCAGTCGCCCGGCGGTCTGCGCGCATTCCTCGGGGTTCACGAAGCGGAGATCACCACGGTGTTCTTCGACATCGCAGGCCCCCACCCCATGCAGGCCACCCCGCAGGACGTGATCGCCGCGCTCGACGCCTGATCGCCGGGTTGGTGGGGCCGGGGGTTTGGGGTTGGGGTTGGGTTTGGGTTTGGGTTTGGGTTGGGTTGGCAGTTGGCGCCGCTTCGGCGCTCGCGATGGGGCGTGTTCTGCCAGGTGAGTAGCCCAAGACCGGGCTCTGGCTCTCGTGCTCTGGATTGGCAGTTCGCGCCGCTTCGGCGCTCGCATTAGGGCGTGTTCTGCCAAGTGAGTGGCGTTGGCTCGGCGCATCAGGGTTTGGGTTGGCGCTTCGCGCCGCTTCAGCGTCCGCGTTGGGGCGTGTTCTGCCGGGTGAGAACTCGACGCCGAAGGCTCGAGGTTTGGGTTGGCAGTTCGCGCCGCTTCGGCGCGCGCGATGGGGCGTGTTCTGCCAGGTGAGACCCCGGCGGCCCGGGCTCGGCAGCTCGAGGCGGGGGGTCAGAAGCCGACGTCGGCGGCGGATGCCGCGGGCTGACGCACCTGCAGATCGCGCATCGCTCCGCCGATCGTGCGCGACGAGGCATCCACCACGGCGGTGTAACCCATGCGCTTCGCTTCGGACTGGCGCTGGCTCGACTGCGTGACCGGGCGGATCTCGCCCGCGAGACTGAGCTCACCGAAGGCCGCCACCTGTCGCGACACGGCCTTGCCGCCGACGGCACCAGCGATAGCGATGGCGATGGCGAGGTCTGCAGCTGGCTCGACGAGGCGCACGCCGCCCACGGTCGAGACGTAGACGTCCTGGTCGCTCGTCACGGCGACGCCGCGCTTCTCGAGGACGGCGAGGATCATCGCAACGCGTGCGCTGTCGACGCCGCTCACGACCCGGCGGGGATTGGGCGCCCCGGTCTTGAGGGTCAGCGCTTGGACCTCGACCGGCAGTGCTCGTCGCCCCTCGAGCGCGATCGTCACGCAGGTTCCGGGCACCGGGTCGCCGTGCCCGAGGAACAGCGCGCTCGGATCGGGCACCTCGGCGATGCCGTCGCCCGTCATGTCGAAGCATCCGACCTCGTCGGTCGGGCCGAAGCGGTTCTTCAACGCCCGGACGAACCGCAACGAGGTTTGGCGGTCGCCTTCGAACTGGCAGACAACGTCGACGAGATGCTCGAGCACCCGCGGGCCGGCGATCGAGCCGTCTTTCGTGACGTGGCCGACGATGAGGACGGGGAGGTCGCGCTCTTTCGCGACGCGGATGAGGGTGGACGCCACTTCGCGTACCTGGCTCGGCTGACCGGCGACCCCGTCGGAGAGCGACGACGACACGGTCTGTACCGAGTCGACGATGAGCAGGTCGGGGCGCACCTCGTCGACGTGACCGAGCACGGTGGCGAGGTCGGTCTCGCTGGCGAGATAGAGCGCGTCGTGCAGCGCGCCGGTCCGCTCTGCGCGGATCCGTACCTGGCCGAGCGATTCCTCCGCGCTCACGTACAGGACCCGGCGGCCTGAACGTGCGGACTGCGCGGCGACCTCGAGCAGGAGCGTCGACTTGCCGACGCCGGGCTCGCCCGAGAGCAGGATCGCGGCCCCGGGGACCACTCCGCCGCCGAGCACACGGTCGAACTCGCCGACCCCGCTCGATCGTCGAGGGGCGTCGGTGGTGTCGATCTCGGTGATCGGACGAGCGGCGCGCGCCGCACCGGGGCTGACCGCGGTCACGGTCGAGGTGATGCCGGTCTGCGTCGCCGCCTCGACGACGGTGCCCCACTGCTGACACTCACCGCAGCGACCGACCCACTTCGCGGTCGTCCACCCGCACTCGGTGCACTTGAAGGCCGTCGTGGGAGCGGGACGTCGAGAGGCCATGGATCCAGGGTAGGCGCGACCTCCGACATCCCCGCCGACCAACGCCTCGAGGGTGCTCACGCGATACGAACGTCGGACCGGTGGTGCGGATGTCGCGTTCCCGAGGCTCGGGGACGACACCAGCACCGCCGGTCCGACGGATGTATCAGCATCTGGCGTGACATCGCACGCCGGGGCGAGGTCAGCCGCGCAAGGAGGCCGCGACTTCCTGGAGGGATGCTGCCGAGTGCTGGAACAGTTCGAGCTCACGGTCGGAGAAGGCGATCTCGCGCACGGGGAACGCACCCCGACGGTTGACGACCGAGGGCACCGACAGGGCCATCCCGTCGACGCCGTGGAAGTCGCGCAGCACCGTGGAGACGGGCAGCACGGCATCCTCGTCGCGCAGGATCGCCTCGACGACCCGCGCGCTGGAGAGGCCGATGGCGTAGTTCGTCGCGCCCTTGCCCTGGATCACCTTGTACGCGGCATCGCGGACATCGATGGCGATCTGATCGATCTCCTCTCTCGTGAACTTGGGCTGGCCGTCGAGCGGCACCCAGTCGAGGATCGGCACCGTTCCGATCGTGGCGTGAGACCACAGCGGGAACTCGGTGTCGCCGTGCTCGCCGACGATGTACGCGTGCACGCTCGAGATCGAGACGCCGGCGCGGCGGGCGATCTTCCACCGCAGGCGCGAGGTGTCGAGCACCGTGCCCGAGGCGAAGATGCGCTCGGGCGGCAGGTCGGTCGCTTCCTGCGCGAGCACGGTCAGCACGTCGCACGGGTTCGTGACGATCACGAAGGTCGCGTTGGGGGCGACCTCGAGCAGCTTCGGCATCATCGAGGCGATGATTCCCGCATTGACACCGGCGAGCTCGGTACGGGTCTGACCCGGCTTCTGCTTCGCTCCCGCGGTGATGACGACGACGTGCGAGCCCTCGGCGACCGAGATGTCGGAGCCGCCGATGATGTCGCTCGATCCGGTGAACTGCGCGCCGTGGGCGAGGTCGAGCACCTCGGCCTCGGTCTTCTCGGTGGCGATGTCGTACAGCGCCACGTGGCGGGCGGATCCCCGGATGAGGGCCGCGTAGGCGACGCTCGAACCGACGGCGCCCGCGCCGACGACGGTGAGTTTGGAGTTCTCGATCGCGCTCATGACCTCAGTCTGGCAGGGGGGAATGAGAGTCGCTACCGGGCCCCTCGCCGCCCGGCGTGCGGGTCGCTCGCGTTGAGTGCGCGCACGACGTCGGGGTAGTCGCCGCGTGCCTCGCCGTGGCGCAGGAACCCGACGCGCTCGACGAGCACCTCGCGCACGTCCGCATCCCGCTCGAGGATCGACATGACCTCGTCGACGAACGCGTCGAGCGGCTGAGCCTGCGGGTTCTCGGCGTGGCCGGGCATGAGATCGGTCTGCACGGCGGGCGGCACCAGCTCGACGATCGACACCGGCGAGTCGGCGTACTGCAGCCGGAGCGATTCGCTCAGCATGTGGATCGCGGCCTTCGTCGCGTTGTAGCTCGGCGTCGCGGCGAGCGGAGCGAACGCCAGGCCCGACGAGACGGTCATGATCGTCGCGGCGGGGCGCGCCAGCAGGTGCTCGATGAACGCGCCGATCAGCCGGATGGGACCCAGCAGATTCGTGATGACGGTGCGTTCGGCGCTGGCGACGAAGCCTGCGGGCGAGGTCCAGTCTTCGGCGTTCATGATGCCCGCCATCGTGACGAGCACGTCGAGATCGGGATGCCGCTCGAGCACCTCTCCGGCCGCGCGGGCGATGGATGCGGCATCCGATGTGTCGATCTCGACGCCGTCGATGCCGGGGTGCGAAGAGCGCAGGTCGTCGATGAGCTCGCGCCGGCGTCCGCCGACGATGATCGTGTTGCCGCGCTCGGCGAGGGCGATGGCGAACGCGCGGCCGATGCCGCTCGTTGCGCCGGGGATGAAGATGGTGCGTCCGGTGATGTCCATGCCCCGACTCTCGTCGCGGCATGCGCGGCTATCCAGGCACATCCGAACGGGGGAGCGGCGGTCCCTGGTTCGGACGGGCCGCGCTGGTCAGAATGGATGCGTGGACCGCGCTGCTCTTGCCCGATTCCTCCGCGCCCGTCGCGAGCGACTGCGTCCGGAGGATGTCGGGCTGCCATCCGGGGAGCGCCGGCGGGTGACGGGACTCCGACGCGAAGAGGTCGCGCAGCTCGCCATGATGAGCGTCGACTACTACACGCGGCTCGAGCAGGAGCGCGGGCCGCAGCCGAGTCTCCAGATGCTCGCGTCGCTCACGCGGGCGCTGCGGCTCTCGCGCTCGGAGCGCGATCACCTCCACCGTCTGGCGGGGCACACGCCGCCTGAACGTTCCGGTGCGGCCGATCATGTGGCGCCGGCCCTGCAGCGGGTGCTCGATCGGCTCGACGACATCCCGGCGCTCGTGATCACCGAGCTCGATGAGACGCTCGCGCAGAACGATCTCGCGCGGGCTCTCTTCGGCCCGCGCGAACGGCGCACCGGACCGGAACGCAGCGGCGCGTGGTGCTGGTTCGTGCATCCCGACAGCGAGCGGGCGGTGTATCCGGCATCCGATCACGATCGGCAGAGCCGGGCGATCGTGGCGAATCTGCGTGCCGTCGCGGGCCGCGGTGGCGCCGGATCGCGCGCAGCGCGTCTCGTCGACGACCTCCGGGAGCGCAGCGTCGAGTTCGCTCACCTCTGGGATCTCGAGGAGGTCGCCGAGCGGTTCGCCGATCACAAGGTCGTGGTGCATCCAGCCGTCGGCGAGATCGAGGTCGACTGCCAGGTGCTCTTCACGGAGGACCGTTCGCAGGCGCTCCTCACGCTCACCCCCGAGCCCGGGTCGGAGGCGGCGGAGAAGTTGCGGATGCTGGCGGTGTTGGGGCCTCTCGCCTCGGAGCGCTCGCCGGTCTGAGTTTCAGCTCGTCGCGCCCGGGCCCGCAACTGAGGGTGCGCTGTTCCGGATGCCGGCGAAGGCGATGAGCCCGCCCGCGGCCATGAGTGCCGCGGTGACGATCGCTGCCCGGTGGAATCCGTCGAGGTCGAGTGCGCCGCCCACGATCGGAGCCAGGAACGCGATCACCACGAGGCCCGCCACCCGCGCGACGGCGTTGTTCACGGCCGAGGCGATGCCCGATCGTTCGGGGTCGATGGCGCCGAGGATCGTCGAGGTGAGGGGCGAGACCGTCGCGCCGAGTCCGAGCCCGAACACGACGAGGCCGGGGAGCACCTGCCACCAGTAGTCGAAGGACTCGCCGACCAGGAGCAGCATCAGTGCGCCGCCGGCCATGACGAGCGGGCCGAGCGTCATGAAGAGCCGTCCGCCGAGGCGTTCCGCGAGCGAGCCGGCCCATGGACTCAGCGCGATCAGCAGGACCGTGGTCGGGAGGCTCGCGAGCCCCGCCAGCGTCGCGCTGAGGCCCGCGCCTTCCTGCAGGTAGACACCGACGACGAAGCCGTTGAGCGAGAGGGCGGCGTACACGAACAGGGTCGCGAGGTTGCCGGTCCAGTAGTTGCGCACCCGGAAGAGTCCGAGCGGAAGGATCGGATGCCGCGACGTGCGCTGCCGCAGCAGGAAGGCCGCGAACATCACGGCTCCGACGGCCAGCGGCATCCAGATCGCGGGGGAGGTCCAGCCGAGGTTCGGCTGCTCGATCAGCGCGAAGACCATGCCACCCAGGCCCGCGGTACACAGGGCGGCGCCGAGCCAGTCGATACCCGCGTCGGCTCGGCGCTCGTCGTGAACGGGGAGACGCGTGACGAGCCACAGAGTGACGGCGACGGGGATGACGTTGATGAGGAACGCGTAGCGCCACGAGAGCAGATCGACGAAGAGGCCGCCGAGGAGCGGGCCGATGAGCGAGGCCCCAGTGGTGAAGGCCGTCCAGAGGCCGATGGCGCGCGAGCGCTCGTGGCCCTGGAGGAGGGAGGTGATGAGGGCGAGCGAGCTCGGCACGAGGAACGCGCCCGCCGCGCCCTGGACGGCACGTGCGGCGATGAGGAAGACCGGGTCCGGTGCAAGACCCACCGCCACCGAGGCGAGGCCGAAGCCGATCAGCCCGATGCGCAGCACGAGGAGGCGTCCGTAGGCGTCGCTGACCGAGCCCGCCAGGAGGATGAGCGACGAGAGCGTCAGCAGGTACGCGTCGACCGCCCATTGCTGCGTCGCGAGTCCGCCGCCGAGCTCGCGCTCGATCGCGGGCAGGGCGACGTTCACGATCGTGCTGTCGAGGAACGCGACGGATGACGCGAGTGACGCGATCGCCACGATGAGTGCCGTCTGCGGGGCCGATGAACGCGTCACGGACACACGCTACGCCTGACCACGGACACCGTGGTTCGCGGCATCGCCCGAGATGTCGTAAGCTGGTCGGCGGTGACGTGTCCGAGCGGCCGAAGGTGCAACTCTCGAAAAGTTGTGTAGGGTAACCCCCTACCGTGGGTTCAAATCCCACCGTCACCGCCATAGAAAACCCCCGGTTATCCGGGGGTTTTCTGCATGTGGTGGGCGTGCGTGGTGCACTTTTGGTGCATATCATGTCGACGGCTGCGGTTCCGAAGCCGGTGGGGGATGGCGCCCTCGAAGCCGTCAGTCAAGGACGGAATCAGGGGTTTCAGTACTCTGGCGCGCCCCGGAAGGCCGTCGACATCGACGTATCTCAAAACACCGAGGTTGCCGGTCTCATTATCGACAACCACCGCCTCGCGACATCGAACACAGCCGACCCGGTCACTACGCCATCCTCATTGTCAACAAGGGCGCGACCGTTGGCGTCGCAAGAGCAGGGTCGGTGCATAACGCTTCTCCGGGTGGTCACTGCTGGCCTGCACGGTCGCGGCGGTGGGCTTTGCCGCTCTCTATCCCAGGACGATTGCCTGGGTACACGAGGCACCACATGAAACCTGGGCGGGACGCGACGCTGGCGATCGCCGCGAAGCCTGATGCCTGGGATGCCGCAACGGGTGGCACGCAGTAGCCAGGCAGGAACTGCACGTCCCCGATGACCGCGAAGCCGCCAGCAAGCTTGGCCAGCACGGTCGGATTCTCCTCGCGATCTGCCGCTCCGATGCGGTTTTCACCCCAACCCACGGATCCGACCTGCTCAACGGGTCACGCCCTCGCTCTGTATCGGGGGGACACGCTCTAGGCAGAGTTCTCGAGGGCGGAACTTGGGATGTGAGAGGGTGAGCTGATCACCTGATAGTTGGCCTCAGCGCACGAGGAGCCGCGTGGATACGAACTTACTCGCCGGATTCGACCAGTACTACAGAACCTCCGGAGAAGATCAGGCGAGACTGTTCGAGCAGAGCGTGATCGTGTTCGACACGAACGTGCTCCTCAATGTATTGCGTTATTCGGAGTCGGCTCGCCAAGAACTTATCGATGCCATCGCTTCGGTCGCAGATCGAACGTTCGTCCCACATCAGGTCGCAGTCGAGTACAACCGGAACCGCGTCAAGGTCGTGTCCGATAGGCGGGCCGAGTTGGACGAGGTAGGAAACAAGAGCGATGAGATCCGGCAGTCCGTATCGGGACTCACAAATCTACTTCGCAGACGTCGGATCGTCGGCGACCCCGATATAGAGACTCTTGAACAGGCCTCGCAGGCGTTCCTCGCGGTGTTGAATAACACTTCGCAGGAAGCGCTCGACAAGTACGATCTTGAGCCCGATTCTCTCGTGGGCGTGGTCGACGATTGGACGAGGCGCTTGGACGAAGCGCTCGCTGGCAGGGTCGCCGCGGCTCCGTCATCTGGGGACCTCGAGAAGGATAAAGAGGAAGCCGAGAGGCGGAAGGCTGAACGGCTTGCTCCGGGCTTCAAGGACGATGCGATGGGCGACTATCTTTGGTGGGCCGAAACGTTGCGATGGCCGCAAATTGTCGGCAAGCATCTGTTCATCGTTAGCGACGACGCGGCAAAAGGTGATTGGCGCTTCGAACAGCGCGGCATCGCTGCTGGTGCGCACCAGGTTTTGATAGACGACGCCCGGAACGCTGGCGCTCAAACATTGACTCTCCTGACCACAGTGGACTTCCTGAAGGTGATCGAAGGCCGAGGGCAGGCTGTGGTTTCCGAGTCAACGATCGCGGAGTCGGAGCAAGTGGGACAGCGTGACGCATCGCCCTGGCGCTTCGAGGACTACCTGTCCCTTATCGCCGGACTAGAGCGCGACGGATATGGTGACCGAGTCGAGGTCATCAGAACTGCAGCTCAAACCGGCGGGAGTATCCTCCGCGAGGCGGTGTATCAACTTGCGGATATGACGGAGGAGGATCGTTCACTTCGCCATTTTGCTACTCCTGCCCTCCGGCACGCGCGTCGGATCGAAGTGTCCGACGATGCTGAGCGGAGCTTGTCGAGCCCACTGAGCGCTCTCTATGAGGGTTCTGGTAAGACAATCGGGTATGAAGTTCCCTCGGAATTTGTCTCCTTCGAGAAGACTATGGTCTTCCTGCGTGAGGCGAGCCTCAAGCATTCTGATGACTCGTACGAGTCCCCGTTTGTCTTTCCTGCCGGGATGAAGACGGTGCTTGAGCAACATCTGTTTTCAGGGCGAGGTACGCCGAGCAAGCAGGTAATGAACGCGGTTGCCCGAATCCTTGGAGCGGATCTGAAGCGCCATGGGAATGTCGGCGGGCGTCCCACACTCGGGTCGTCTGAGACCGGTGCCGCCAACGACACGCCAAATGGCGGGTCCATGCGATGACGGCATCGAGGAAGGCGGCGGCTCGGTAGGGCATGGCGAGCTTGTTGTAGCGGGTGGCCAGAGCACACCACCGTCTGATTTGGACGAAGCTGCGTTCGACGACGGTTCGTCTGCCGATAACCGACGTCGTCGTCCGCCGCGGGCGGCGCGGCATTTGCATCATCGGGCTGCTCCGTGTCAGATAGCTGACATGTGGTCGATCATCTGAACCATTTCTGAGTGATCATGGGGGAGTTGAAGCAGAAAGCGTACGCTGATGCCGTGACGGCATCTACAGTGACCGCGCAACACGGGCGCACCACCGGGATGGACATCCACGCCATCGTTCGCGAGCTCAACGCTGCGCTCGGCTCGACGCTCGTAGCCGCTCTTTCCGGCTCGAAGGATCGCGAGCTCCCGAGTCGCTGGGCCAAGCCGGATGGCCCCGAGCCCCGAGATCAGTTCGCGAACCGACTGCAGTTCGCTCACCGCCAGTGGGCGCTACTCGCCGCAGCCGATGGCGACCGGGTTGCCCGCCAATGGTTCATTGGAGGCAACCCTCTGTTGAAGGAGGCGACGCCGATCACAGCGATTCGTGAAGATCGTCACGATGCTGTAGCGCGTGCTGTCGCGGTCTTCATCACCGGCGACATCGACGAGTGACCGCGCGCTGCGCGAGCGTGACCGTGCGCTGACGCCTCGCCGAAGCACTGCCTCCGAGCGCATGCGTTCGGATAGCGCGGCTAAGTGCAAATATCGCGGATCAAGTACAGACCCTTTGGAGTGAGATGGGGCTGAGCAGCGGGTCGCCGTCCGCCGACGCAAGCGGTCCCTCGACGAATGTGCGGGTCGCCCGGCAGGATGGGGGATGTCCCGTCGTGCCGCATCACTAATCGAACTGCTTCTCCCGTGAGCGACCCCGATAAATGCGGCATTCGCAGGCGGCTTGAGCAGCTCGACACCGAAGAGCGCGACCTCCATGTGGAGGACGCGACTCCGCTGGCGTTCCTGGCTCACTCAAACCACTTGAGGCAGGAGGAGATCGACATGGAGCGTGCCGAACTGCGCGCGGCCCTCGGTAACGAGACCACCTCTGGTGCCCTCAGGCGGCGCTCTCAGCTTCCGGGATGGATTCTGCTGACTGCCGGCGTCGTGGTGATCATGGCGGTTCTCGCTATCACCTCTGCGCTTATAGCCGGCTGGAGCAGGTGGACCCGGACGGGGCGTCGTCCATCACACTCTCGGATGAGTTCGTGGACAGCTACAAGATCGACGACGAAGTGGCTCGCCTCGACAAGATCGCGCAGTCCGCGTCCCAGGGTCGCTGACCTGTTAAGGCGGGTCAGCGTACGGCCCCGGCGGTCGAGGCGCAAGTCATCGAGCTGGTCCGGGCAGGTCCGACCCGTCGCCAGGTCTCAGAGGCGACGTGGGTGTCCGAGCGTGTGGTGAGCTGCATCGTTCGTGACGCCCCGGCGTCACATTCGCGATGAACGTCACGGGCTCGTCTGGCGCCTCGGAGGCCATGGCGAAGGCCAGGGGAGGGCAGAGCCAGTACGCGCGGAATCGGCGTGCAGCGTTGTCTGAGCGGATCCTGGACGCAATGGAAAGACGCTCGATCTACTGGCAGGTTGTTCGGCCCCGCGTGAGCGGCAGTTCCTATCGCAGACGCTCCGCAACCACACCGCGGCGTATGCGGATCTGACGGCGTTGGACGCGAAAGCGGCTCCGGACATGCAGGTGGTGCTGTCGGTCTACGATCGGTTCAACGCGAATGTGGATTCGTTCGTTGCGGCCGCGCCGACCCCGCGTGCGGGGCTGATCCACGACTGACGCTGCGCGCCTCTCCGGCGGTTAAGGTCCCCGGAGCCCACTCCTAGGGCTCCGCGGGTTCTTCGTGTTCAGGAAGATGTCACGGAACGCCGCGCGGGCTTTATCTCTGGTTCGGCTCGTCAGGCGGAGACGTCGTCTTACGAGGGTGTCGCACAGCTGTCGCAGCGTCGTCCGTGGACAACTTGCCGCGGCGCCACAGGGCAAGCATGTCCGCGGCGTTGCTCAGACTCAAGTCGCGCTCGTTCGAGGTCTCCTGCTCCCGATTGGTCGCTACCGCGAAAGCTGCCTCAAGCGGTGCTTGTTCCTCAGGCGCGGCGGTCATCTGTGCCACACGGATTGACGCAAGAAGCCGCGCCCCGGCGGCGTGTGGCGTCTCCACTGAGAGCTTGGCGTTCGGAGCGAAGGCGAACTTGAATGCTTGCGCGGCCGCGCTGTACTCGCCGAATAGCTGCACCACCTTGGCGACGGCGGTATCGAGCTCCTGCTTGTGCGCCCGATCCAGGTCGGATTTTCGAACTGCCGCCTCATACGTCTCCTGGCGACGGCGCAGGTTTAAGGAGAACAGCCATGCGGCGAGGGCTCCGAACCCTGCGCCAGCAAGCGCGCCCCACATCGTCGCCCAGAAGGTGCTCCAGAAGTCCACGCGCTCAGGGTATCCGGCGGTGTCGCAGGCCGCTTCTATGATGAGTTCCATGTGGGCGACTGGGGAGTGGGGCATCGGGCGGCGTCCGCGCGACCCCGAGTGGGGCGTCTCTCCCGCCGCGGAAGAGAAGTTGAAACGGATTCGGCTCCTGAACGCGGACCTTGAAGTGCTCAGGTCTGCGGCGGTCGAGCGCACGCGACAGGCGGAAACCAAGGCTTCTTTCATCGTCGTCGCTGCCGGGGTGCTCGCGTCGGCCACCGGAGTCGGGTTGATCACGATCGATACCTGGCTTATTGGCGTCGTTCCGTTCGGCCTCACGGTTGCGACGGTGGCCTTGGCGACGGTCGCACTTTGGCCCCGCAAATTAGACGTCGCATCCGCCCGGAACCTAGTCGATAACTGGGTTGAGTCAGAGAAGTCTGCCGCTGACCTTGAGGACTACCTTCTTGAAGTGAAGGCGGTCGAGATCGCTCGCCGCGATGCTCAGAACGAACAGCGAGTGAAATGGTCGAAGCGGGCATTCGCCTACCTTCTGGCGAGTCTCGTCGCGGCGCTACTCGTCGCTGGTACCAATGCCCTAGCCCCTATCTGGAGTGAGAATGCCGAACAACAACGAGTCGAAGCCCCAACCAGCCCCGAAGCCACCGTCGCGCCCTAATGTCGACGACGCCCTGCAGACCCTGACCGGTAGCGGAGAGTCGCCGAGGACCAAATGACTGACGACGAGAAGCCGAGTACGTCTCGGCCCGACGTGACGCCTGATCTAAAGCAGGTTCACGAAGACCTGCGCGACAACAAGCCGCGAGTTCAAGACTGAGTTGTCAGCCGGGACCGACATCCCGGCGTTGGCTCCGTGAAGCCAATGCGCGGGGACAGAGGTAGCGTTCGCTAATGTACCGAGCATGACCCGAATCGAGGGGGAGTCGGCTCAGGCCAAGGGGGCGGACGGCGCGCGGCGCGCGAAGCGATGGCTTGAATCGACCACCCGCGTCAACGCCCAGTGGGTTAACCCCGACCCGCCAGCCGTATCCAAGCTGCGCTTCGCGTGGCCTCACGGAGGCCAGAACTTCTCCTTCGACCTCGGTGGGCTGCTCCGGTACGGCGAGTACGACGGGCAGATGTTCTTCGCTGAGTCCAAGAACTACGCAAAGCCGAGTGACCTCGCAGACCACTACTCGCAGTTCCTCGCACAGTGCTATGTTGCCTACCTCGACAAGCCAGGGATGTGCGACAACTTCATGTGGCTCGCCTGGAGCCCCCACTCCATCACGAAGTGGCCGGAGCTCATGAGCGCCGAGTACGTGCGCGAACACGTCATCGAGCACCGCGTGCGGGTGTTCGGGGTCAAGGAGAAGGACAAGGCGGAGGCCATGATCGACCCCGACGCGGTGTCGGCGGTGGCGAGCAGGCTCTGGCTCATTGTCCTGTCCGAGAAGCAAGAGAACCTCGTGATCTCGAAAGAGCATCGAGGGGTCATCGAGGACTACGAGGCGAGGAAGGGGGACTAATGGCTGACGTGTCCGGCTTCGCCGCGCAGATCCTCGACGGGCTCTTCGACCCATCCCCACGCGAGTCGATCTTCCGTGTCAAAGACGCAGTCGCCAAGGAGCTTTTAGCGCTCGACGCGACTGCGAAGGTGCGGTCCACCAACTACTTCAACCACACGTTCGCACCCGACTTCGTGATGACCTGGCCGGATGAGAGTAGCCGTCGGGTGTACCTCCGCCTGACGTACGATCTCGACGCGCTTGTCGACGACGTGGCCCTCATCGACTCCACCGACCCGCTCATTTTCGGACTTACCAGTCCCGAATCGGTGGAGGCGCAGCCGGCGATCGATCAGGTGATCGCCGACACCGACGCCATGTTCACTGAGCCGTCGGCGCTGGAGCGGCTGATCGACCGTAAACAGTCCGACTCGACGGCCAACATGCTGAGCAATGCACTAGCCCAGGGTGGTCGCGGCACGTTCGTGGCCGACCAGGCGGTGGACCTCGCGGACGTGGTGTCGCGCGGCTTCGACGCAGCGGCGCAGGTCGAGTTTGGGCCGACAGCCGAAGCCGTCACGGCGATTGAGGACCGCCTCGGTGGCCCGCAGGCATGGCGTATGAACCGTGTGCTGCAGGCGGTCTGGGAGGGGAGCGAAGGTTCACTCACTCAGTTCCCTGGCGGCGCGGACACGTCGGGCCGGCTCAACCCCGAATCTCTGCGTTATCTCGTCAAGTACATGCGGACGGACGACGAGAGATTCTGGAAGCGGGTCGGTCGAGGGCTTCGCCTGTCCGACCTGGAGACGCTCGACTTCGATACCGACTCCGACAACATCCAGTGGCTCATGAAGGCCAACCTGGACGTGATCGCGGCGCGTGCCGCCGTGGTGAAGAGCGACCCGCTCGGGCTGGACTCCCCGGCGGAGGGCGAGTTGTTCCGGTGGGCCCGCCGGGGACGCCACATCAGCTTCGAAGCGCCGAACCTCTTCGCGGTCCTCGGGGGAGCGAAGAAGGACCTGGACGACGTGGAGAAGGATGCGGCGCAGGCGGTGTCGGTCGAACGGTTCATCGAGCGGTCGGACGGCTTCGACCTGATCGAGGTGAGCGTGCACTCAGGCCCCGAGCACATCAGTGCGAAGATCGACGAGGGTGCGATCAGCACCGAGCGTCTGCGTGGGCTGTCGGCGACCTTCGAGGGTGCTGGCGAGGTGGCGCAATCGATCGTGTCCACGCGATCCGGACGCGTGAACGTCGATCTCGCCGAGCGCACCGGGACTGGGGTAACCCGGAGCAAGATCCTCATGGCTGATCTCGTGGCGACCACGATCCCGCTGGTCTATGACCTTCCCGAGGAATACCGCGATGCGCTCGCGGAGTTCTTGGCGTACGAGAAGGACGATGGTCAGACGCCTCTTGATATGAGCGAGCTCGACGATGAGGACGAGGACGGCGACAACGAGGACTACGGAATCATCGACCCGGACACAGGCGAGATCGCAGCTTTCCCCGGCGAGACGGCCAACTAGGTACGTCCTGAGCCGCGCGTGGTTACTGGTCAGAATCCTTGGTCAAACGGCAAAACATCCCTGTGTATCCGGCCCCCGCGAGGTCGTAGCCCCGGCAAGACGTTCGCGGGGCCCCCGGTCCTGAATGGGATCGGCGGCCTCGGTTATGTAGACCTTCGACAAGGTTAGCGATACCGTTGCTCGCGCTTCGAGCAGCCCTTGGCCGCCCCATACACCGTGACGTGAATGCTCATCGCTCGTGACCCTCTCTGCGGTCCTCAGCCGTTCAGCCGATGCCTCGCCATCGGCTGATACTTGCGGCCCGCACGTCGGCTCGGAGCGGGTCAAGGTCAAGCGTCGCCGGAATTCCGCAATAAGCTAGGCCGCGAACGGGGCGCTCATATTCGGTACCTCCGCCCGCGTGCCGGAAAGCGCGAGGATCCGCCGGTTCGGTCATTGGTTGGGCCGTCGCGAGCTCGGTCACGGTGACCATGCTTCGCGGTCAAGGCTCTTTAGATGTGGCCGATTTGAGCTGTCGCGGTGATACGGAGCCTTAGGCGGGGTAGTCCGTTCTGGTTGGGCCAATCTAGGGAGAGTCCGCACATTCACTTTCACTGTCGAGCCTTCGATACTGAAGAGGTGGTGGTGATCGAATTCTCGGGTGAGCTCGAACCGCGGCGCAAAGTGCGGCGACTGGAGATGCTCGAGGAGCCTTGCGAGCGGCGTGGGCTCGTTTGAGGGGACAGCCAGTTCCACGTGCAGTATGCCGGGGGTTGTCCATGTCTCGATCACGAAGGGGTTGGCTGAGAGGAAGAGGCCGAGTCTGCGTACCACCGCGCTGAGTGCGATGAACTCCGCGTTATCCCGGAGCTGGACATCAAATTCGCGGCCGAGCACCGGGTCCCCGGGGCGGACGCCCACGAGGTCTCCGCAACGCAGGAAGGTCTCGCGTTCCGCCTCCAGTGCTGACATCGAGACGCCAACGAAGGTCACTTCCGCATCGACGCCGAGCCGAAACAGCGTGACACCAGTGCGGCCGGCATTCTCACGAGCGCGAAGAAACGGGATGCCTAGGGCGAGCCCCTCGTCGAAGTTCCAGGCTGGTAGGAGCTCACACAGTTCGTTGGCTAGCTGGCGTTGGCCAACGACGAGGGTGAGGTAATTGCGTCCGGCCTCAATCTCCAGTGGAACCATGCGGCCCTCGCTCGGGTACTCGGGCTGATCGATACGGAGGAGGTAACGCATTTCTTTCAAAATGCGTCCTTCGAGTGCCTGCTGTTCGAGCGTCGGTGTTGGCACGAGTGAGCTGTCAGGATGAAATTGGACGTACGCCTGCGCTTCCCGCAAGGGCTCGAGGAGGGCCAAGCTGCGTAGCTGAGCGGGTGTGATGGTGAGTGTTTGCGTGCGTGTCATTGCGACTCCAAGTCATGGCGCCATGCGATTGCGGCGGTCGCCGCCGCAATCGGGGCCAGGTCTAGTCGTACCGCCTCGCGTCTCGTTGCTTCATTAGTTCGGCGGTGTTGATGCGCCGTAAGTTGCCGATTGACCTCAAGAACGAGCAGAAACCGCATCGGTCACAGCTTCGTATCGATTGGGTCAAAGGCCTGACGGCGCTCGAGGTGTCTTCCCCGTGTGCGGTGCGGGTAGTGCCTTCGAAAGTTCCCCCAGCCATGCGTGGCGACCTGACGCAACCGAGGCGTCGCGCCGTACGCGCGCTCGTCGCCGTGAGGAATAGGAACTTGCGCATGATTGCACGGTCGAGGCTCAAAGTCGCGCGCCCCGGGGGAGGCTGATCGTGCACCGTTCGCGGAGGCGGGCGTCGCCCGCTCAGCCCGGTAGCTCGCGCGGAGAGTCACGTCGAGCTCGGCCGACGAGCAGCGGAGGAGCACGGCGGCACCGTGGTGATCGACGTCGCCCTCGATGCAGACCGGCAACGCCCCGTCGTCATCGAGCTCAACGGCTTGCCCAACTCGGGGCTGTACGCATCCGACCCCTGGCTCCTTACCCGGGCGCTCATGGACGCCGCCGATCGCGGCTACTGAGGCTCCCACACTCGAACCCTCGTCACCCTCGGGTGGCGGGGGTTCTTGCTTTGCGCTGTCGAGCGCGACGCGAGATGCCGGTGGTGCCCGATAGGAAGAGCACATGCCTCGACATCGTCCCTATCGGTCCCTCGCCTCAGCCACGGGGCGCACGGTTGATCTACGACTCAGAGGCCAGGATGAGCTCGACCCACCCGAGCACGAAGGGGTGCTGATCCTCGCGACCACCGGCTGGCGGGGTCGGCGGCGCGCATGGGTCAGGTACAGCGACGGGCGGGAGGACGTCATCCATGAGACCGAGATGACCGCCTGGGCCCGCCCCGACGCGCCGCAGAGCTGAACACCCTGACTCCTTCGAATCGCCCCCGGCGCAGCACCAGCTGCGACCGGGGGCTTCTTCTTTCGGGCTGACGCCCTGATTGAAGATTTCTCATCCGTTTGGGCGATTCACTTCTCCGACTGCGTTCGTAGGCTGGTGATGCCTTGAGGGGGGTGGCATGACCGACGTTTCCGTGGATTTCGACACGCTTCGCTCGTCGGCAACCACGATCGGTGCGGCGGGCCGCGCTGTGAGGAACTGCGGCGAGCTGGGGCATGTCAGCGAGAGCGTGATCGGGTCGAACGAGGTCGCGTCTGTTCTGCAGGATGTCGCGACCGAGCACAGCATCCGCGCGGAGGTCGCGAGCGAGACGTTGGTGACCGTTGGTCGGCGTCCGGAGGCGTCGGCGAACGAGTTCACTCATCTCGACGGGGTCATGGCGTACTGATGGTCGATCGGAATGACCCTGGCGCCGGCGACCCTTCCGCGATGGCGGCCATGGCCGACGACTGGGGAGAGCGGGCGGAGAGTATCCGTTCGTCGCAGACGAGCGTTCGTTCCGCAGCGGAGGCTGCATCCGGTTCGTCGTGGTCGGGCGAAGCTCACGATGCGTTCCAACGCCAGATAGCAGCGGCGGAGCCCGATCTGCTGGTGCTCGCGACGGGCATGAGCGCGGCGGCTGGCGCGCTGAGGGGATACGCGGAGGTGGTTCGTGCGATCAAGGACGAGCGGGACTCGCTCGCCCGGCGCCGCGCTGTTGTCGAGGATGAGCGCGAGGAGCTCCGTGGGCAGCTGCGGGTTGCGCGTGCAGAGTCGTCGAACAACTACGTCTCGTTTCCCGAGCCGGTCGCTCGCGCTCGCGCGTTGGAGATCGAGCTCGGCGACACCCGGGATGCTCTCGACGCCGTGGAGGCGGAATGGGATGCGCTGTGCGAGAGGCGCGCCGCAGCCGACGACGCACTGATCTCAGCGCTGTCATCCCGGGACGTCCGAGGCGCGCTGGGAGTGTTCGCTCGCGGAGGTGCTGCGGCTATTCCACGGGGCGGGCTGCTGACGCTGGTCGCATCGATGTCGGAGGCTGACCTTCGGGCATTTGTCGCGGTGCATCCTGAGGTCCTCGACCAGATCCGCAGCGCTCCGGCGGCGGAGGTCGCCACCTGGTGGGGAGCGCTCGTCGATGGAACTCGGGCTCTGCTGGTGAACGGTATCCCCGAGCTGATCGGAACCCTCGGCGGCATCCCGGCTGTCGTTCGCGAAGCGGCGAATCGTCTCGTGGCCGCGGCGAATCTGGAGGGCCTCCTGCGGGAGCGAAGCCTGCTCACCGGTGAGGGTCCGCCGACCCTTGGCCCTCCTTCCAGGCTGGCCAACCCGTGGCTGTTGAGGCAGATCATCCACCAGTTCAACGAGCAGCAGTACGTTGACCGGCTTGCGGCTCTTGACTCCGAGATCGCGTACCTCGAGCGCGTGGTCGTAGGAGACGTGTCGCTCTATCACTACGACCGGGACCGGCAGCAGATCATCGAGATGTTCGGTGACGTCGCGAAAGCGGATGTCATCATGAGTTTCATGCCCGGCACCAACACGTCGATGGAGAGCTTCTACTCCTCCACCGCCGGCGAGGGGCTGACAGCCCTGACGCGGCGGATGGTCGAGTATCCCCCTGATGGTGTGGAGGTGGCGGGCTTCGTCCTCAAGCAAGGGTTCTTCCCTAACCTCGCTCCGCCGGAAGTGGCGGTATTGGGGCCGCAGGTGAACCTGTGGGCTCTGCCGCTCGGCAGCCGTTACGCGGCGTTCGAGGAGGAACTGGATGTCATCACCGACTCGACACCTCTCCTCTCTGTTGAGCACTCATTCGGGTCGAGCCCTGGCGGTCAAGCCGAGCGGCTGGGCGCTGACTTCCAAGCTCGAGTGGTCCTGGCGGGCATCGGGATGCTGGACGGGTGGGAACCGCAAGACGGCACCGCCTACTACGCCATCCAAGGCCCCACCGACATCAACCGGGCGCTCGACGGGATGCAAGTCGACCCGTTCGGATACGCCGTGACCGCCAGTGAAGAGAACGGCTTCACCGAGCTCAACTCCGGGTTCGCGGGCTTTCGTCCCTTCGGACAACACGGAGACGTCATCTCACCGGATCCGTCCGTGAATCTCCAGACGCATCGTCATCTGCGACGCATCTTCCTGGAGGTGGTCGACCGGTGAGGCTAGCGCGAGGAGTCGCTGCGGGAGTGGTTCTGGCTTTGGCGGGTATGACAATGGCGGGGTGTGCGATGGCAGGACGGCCGACGCTCGAAGCAGCGCGGGCTGAGACTCAGGCCGTGTTGCAGCAGATTGCGGACGAGGTTCCCGATGGTGTTGTCGAGGTCCGTACCCCTGATTCGGCCTACCTGGCCTGTGACGGTGGCGGGTATTACTCGATCAATCATTGGGTCGTAACGCCGGGGCCCGAGTTCGACGGTGAAGCGTTCGTCGACGCGCTGCCGGCGCGCCTGGGTGATGACTTCGTCGTGGCCGAGACGGTGGACATCAAGTCCCCAGCTGTGGCCCTCAACCACGTCAGCGGCGCGGTCCTCGACGTCGTGGTCCTTGGGTCGGACGGCGGTGTTGTCGTCGATCTTCTTGGTCTCGCCCCATGCGGCGATGGCGAGCCACCGGCCGAAGGGCAGTGAACCGATGAAGCGTTCCCATGCAGTGTCGGTCACTGCAGTTCTGACGCTGGCAGGAATGACGATGGTGGGGTGTGCGACGGCAGGGCGGCCGACGCTCGAACAGGCGCGGGCTGATACTGAGGCCGCGATGCAACGAATTGCGGACGAGGTCCCGCAGGGCCGCGTTGAGGTGCGAACTCCCGACTCGGCCTACCTCGCTTGCGATGGCGGTGGGTACTACTCCATCAACCGCTGGGCGGTCACCCCGCAGCCTGGTTTCGACGGCGAAGCATTCGTCGACGCACTCCCCGGCCGCCTGGGTTCCGATCACGTGGTCGCCGAGACGGTGGACATCAGGTCCCCAGCGGTGGCCTTCAATCACGCCAGCGGGGCTGTCCTCGACGTCAAGGTACTCGGGACCGAAGACGACATCGTCGTGGACGTTCTTGGGCTCGCGCCATGCGGCGATGGCGAGCCTGAGGCAGAGTGAGGGGATGCCGCCGATGAGCGGATATCTGATGACCCCCACGCGTACTCTGTCGACCCTCCTCATTGTGGCGCTGACAGCCACCGCTATGGCGGGCTGTGCAGTGGTGGAGCGACCGACGCTCGAAGAGGCGCGGGCTGAGACCGAGGCGCTACTGCAGCGGATTGCGGATGAAGTGCCAGGCGGTGTCGTGACGGTCGACACCCCCAACCCGTCCTACCGGAATTGTGGCGACGGCACGTACTACGCGACCATCCAGTGGGGAGTCACGCCGGGGCCGGGATTCGACGGAGAAGCGTTCGTCGATGCGCTTCCGGGACGTTTGGGCGAGGACTTCGTGGTCGCTGAGACGGTTGACATCACGTCGCCTGCTGTCGCTTTGGACCACTCGGGCGGCACTGTCCTCGACGTTCAGGTTCTCGAGATCGACGGAAGTATCGTTGTCGACCTGCTCGGTCTGACTCCCTGTGGGGCAGGGGAGCCTGCGGCGAGATGATCCCCACCTTGGCGAGACGCGCGTGCAGCGCAGACGCCGCTTCCGACATGTCTCCCTCGAGGCGCGCGAAAGGCGTCGCGCTTTGCCTGCTCCTCGCGTTGGTTGCAACGACGATGACGGGGTGCGTGATGGCAGGTCGGCCGACGATCGATGAGGTGCGTGCTGATACGGACGCGATGATGCAGCGCGTCGCGGATGAGGTTCCCGGCGGGGTTCCGGAGGTCCTGCCGTCCAACTCGCCCTACCTGGAGTGCGCCGAAAACTCCTTCTACTACTCGACGCGCTGGACAGTTGCCCCGGAAGCGGGGTTCAACGGATCGGCCTTCATCGAAGCGCTCCCGGATCGTCTGGGCGACGGGTTCCGCGAGATCGAGGCGGTCGAGGTATCGGTGCCCGCCATCGCATTGCAGCACTCCAGCGGCATGCTCCTCGACGTCCAGGTGATCGATCTGGACGGCCGTACGGTCGTCTCCCTGCTGGGCATCTCTGCGTGCGGTGAAGGGGAACCGCCTGCGGAGTAGCCGAAGCCGCCCGACGTGACGGTTGTCCAGGTGAGACGATGCCTCGCATTGCTCCCGCCCGGCCGGTGACCTTTATCGGCGCGCTGGCAGCCTTGGCCCTGTTGGGTTGTGCAGCGGAGCAACCGACGCTCGAGCAGGTGAAGGCTGAAACCGAGGCTGTCCTGCAGCCGATCGCGGACGAGGTTCCGGGTGGGGTTGTGGAGGTCGTCACCCCCTGACCCGTGCTCGGTCTGACTCCCTGCGGGACAGGACAGCCTCCGGCGAGATGAGCCCCACCTTGACGAGACCACCGCACGGCGCAGACGCCGCTTCCGAGACGCCTCCCGCGAGGCGCGCGAAAGGCATCGCGCTTTCAGCGATACTCGCGTTGGCAGCGACGACGATCACTGGTTGTGTCATGGCAGGTCAGCCGACGATCGATGAGGTGCGTGCTGATACGGACGCGATGATGCAGCGCGTCGCGGATGAGGTTCCCGGCGGGGTTCCTGAGGTCCTGCCGTCCAACTCGCCCTACCTGGAGTGCGCCGAAAACTCGTTCTACTACTCGACGCGCTGGACAGTTGCCCCTGAGGAGGGATTCGACGGATCGGCCTTCATCGAAGCGCTCCCGGATCGTCTGGGCGACGGGTTCCGCGAGATCGAGGCGGTCAAGGTATCGGTGCCCGCCATCGCATTGCAGCACTCCAGCGGCATGCTCCTCGACGTCCAGGTGATCGATATGGACTGCCGTACGGTCGGGGTTGCCCGAGTCCGGGTGGCTACTCCATCACCCGTTGGGTATCAACCCAAGGCCGGCGAGGATAGCGAGCAGGTGCTTGTGAACCGCGAGATTCCGCCGCAGCCGCCGGCGCGATAGCGTGCCGGCATGACTGGATCCGCAGCACCGAGGATCGCGGTGATCGGTCCTGGCGCCATCGGCACGGTGATCGCGGCGCTGCTCCACGACGCCGGGAGACCTGTGCTCGTCGCCGGCCGCTCGCCCCGTCGCGATCTGCGCCTCGACACGGCACATGGCTCGATCGTCGTTCCCGGCCCGGTACTGACCGACCCCGCGCACTCGCCCGGTGCGATGGATCTCGTCTTCCTCGCGGTGAAGGCGACGCAGACGGATGCTGCCGCGGCGTGGCTCGCTGCGCTGTGCGGGCCGTCGACCATCGTCTGCGTGCTGCAGAACGGCATCGAGCAGGTCGAGAGGGTAGGTCCGCTGGTGCCCGAGTCGACCGTGTTGCCGGCGATCGTCTGGTCACCCGCGGAGCGCCGCCCCGACGGCAGCGTGCGCTCGCGCGGTGAGCCCCGGTTCACCGTCCCGCAGAGCGACGGCGCGGAGCGGGTCGGTGATGCCCTCGACGCGACCGCGTGCGAGTTCGCCGTCTCCGACGACTTCACCACGCTCGCGTGGCGCAAACTCCTCCAGAACGCCGTCGCGGGCCTCATGGCGCTGACGGGGCGCCGGGCCGGGATGTTCCGGCGGCAAGATGTCGGCGACCTCGCGCTCGCGTACCTCCAGGAAGGCCTCGCGGTGGCCCGCGCCTGCGGCGCCGCCCTTCCCGACGACGAGCCGGATCGGATGCTGGAGCGGTTCCGAGCGTTCCCCGACGATATGGGCACGTCGATCCTCGCCGACCGCGAGGCCGGGCGGCCTCTCGAATGGGATGCGCGCAACGCGGTGATCCGGCGTCGCGGCCGGGAGCACGGCATCCCTACGCCCGTGACCGACGTGATCGTGCCCCTCCTCGCCGCGGCGAGCGACGGTCCGGGCTGATTCAGCGCGTCACCGCGCCTTCCGCGACCCGCCTCGGTGCTGGGCTCCGCTCAGACCGCGAAGCGCTCGCCGATCATCTCGATCGAGGCATCCCAGAGGCGCGGTCCATCGGTGAGGTCGCGGAACGGCGCCCAGAACTCCTGGCGACGCGGTGCGCCCGCGATGACGCGACGGGGGCCGTAGAACTCGTCGCCGAGGGAGTCGGGTCCCGCGGCCGCGAGCAGGGCGGGTTCGGCCGCGCTCGGCACGGTTCCGGCGAGGCCGACGTGCGAGAGCGCGACGATCAGCGCCCGGCCCGGCGACGCCTTCGCCCGGCCCATTCCGGGCTGCGCCGCGAGCAGGTTCGTCGGGCTGACGCCGGGATGCGCGATGTTGCTCGACACGCCCCATCCGCCGGCGCGGCTGCGCGCGTCGAGCTCGCGGGCGAAGAGGGCGACGGCGATCTTCGACTGCCGGTACGCGGCCATGTCGTCGTAGCTGCGCCGCCAGTCGAGGTCGTCCCAGTTCAGTCTGCCCGAGCGGGCCGCCACGCTCGTCTGGTGCGTCACGCGTGCCTCGCCGGCGCGGAGCAACGGCATCAGGCCCAGAGTGAGGGCCACGTGGCCGAGGTGGTTGACGCCCCATTGCAGTTCGAAGCCGTCCGCGGTCGGCTGCCGTGACCCGGGGGTCATGACGCCGGCGTTGTTGACGAGCAGATTGACGGGGCGGCCCGCCGTCTCGAGGCCGCGGGTGAACGCGGCGACCGAGTCGAGCGAGGCGAGATCGAGCGGACGTGTGGTGACGTCGGCACCGGGCACGGTGCGGCGGATGCCGTCGAGGGCGGCCTCGGCTTTCGCGGGCGACCGTGCCGGCAGGACGACGGTCGCACCGGCGGCCGCCAGTCGCGTTGCGATCACCCGGCCGATGCCGTCGGTCGCCCCGGTGACGACGGCGAGGCGTCCACGCAGGTCGGAGAGGGGAGCAGTGTCGCGGGTCATGGTTCCTCCATCGTCGACACGAACCGGGACGGTCCGCTCGCTCCATGCTGATCGCGGTGCCCGGCGGCATCCAGCGCCGGTTCATCCACTGATCGCCGGGTCACCCCTCGGCCGGGTCAGCCCCCTCGGCCGGGTACCGGGGGTCAGGTAGCGGCGGCGCCGATGACGGCCAGTAACTGCAGCTTGTCGTGGCTCTCGCTCCCCGGCGCCGCCGTGTAGACGAGCAGGCGGTGCGACTGATCCGGGTCGAGGAGGGTCTGGCATTGCAGTTCGAGCGCGCCGACCTCCGGATGCCGGAACCGTTTGACCTCGGGCGGAGCGATGCCGACCTGCTGGGCGTCCCACAGAGAGCGGAACTCCGCGCTGCGTTCTCGGAGCGACGCCGCCAGCCCGGCCGCGCGCGACGATGGGCCCCGCAGGGCTACGATCTCGCGAAGACCGCCCGCGTACACCCGGGACAGCACCGCGTGCTCGGCCTCGTCGTACGACGCGCGTGCGGACGGGTCGGTGAACCAGCGGTAGCCGAGGCTGCGCGCGTCCCCGGTGTGCCGGGTCGCGTCACCGACGAGCGCCACGCTCAGCGGTGTCTGCCTCAGAGTCTCACCGAGCTCCGTGACGATCTCGGCGGGGGTGTCGTGCAGGCGGTCGAGGATGCGCAGCAGCCCCGGGCTGACATGATCGCTCGCAGGCCCGCGAGCGGGCGGCGCGTGTCCGGCGAGACGGAAGAGGTGGTCGCGCTCGCCGAGTGTCAGGTGCAGCCCCTGCGCGATCGCGGCGAGCATCTGCACCGACGGGCGGGGACCGGTGCCGCGCTCGAGACGGGCGTAGTAGTCCGTCGACATGTTGCAGAGAGCGGCGACCTCCTCGCGGCGCAGCCCGGGAGTCCGGCGACGCTGGCCGCGCAGGAGCCCGACATCCGAGGGCTGCAGCGTCTCTCGCCGCGTCCGGAGGAACGCGGCGAGCGTGTCTCGATCGATCATGTGGCGTTCGCCTTCCGGGTCGAGCGGTGCGGCATCCGTTCTACCGGTCGGCGGCGAATGCAGCCAGGACCTGCCGGTCATCCCTTCGTCGGGCCTCGACACCACAGACGACGACTCCTTCTGAGAGTCGCCTTCGGGCCGCAGATCGCCCACTTCTCCTCAGCTGGCGGTCGAGCCGAGGAGAACAAGCCAATCTGATCGGCGAGGCGCTCCGAATTGAATCATGTCGGGCCTCATGGCGCCGGGGGGACCATGTTGACGGCGTATTACAGAATGGTCCGTAACCCACTGCCGTCGGTCTCCAAGAAGGGGGCATGGATGCGACCGGACCGTCCGCTCATCGCTCGAGGTGAGTTCGAGCTGAACAAGTTCCGCGCCGACGGGCGCGAAAAGCTGCTGAGCCTGATGCCGCTGACGACCTACATGTCGTCGGCGAACATCGGATTCACGGCCGTGCGCGATGACAACGCGCTGCTTCGCGCCAACGTCGTCCGCGTCGGCGCGTATCTCTTCACTCATGCGCGAATGCCGGCGGCGACGGTCGTGTGGCCGCGAGACGAGCGCTCCCGAAATCGCGTCGTGGCGATCGTCGCGGAGGGGCGCGCATTACAGGTGCGCTCGGACGCCCCGGTCGTGGCCCGGCGGAGCTCGTCGTTCCTGATCCCGCCCGGTACGGCGCCGGTCACGATCGAGGCGGCCGAGCCGACCGAGCTCGTGTTCATCAGCCTGGATGCCGGTGACTTCGCCTCCCGGCGGCGGATGGGGTTCGACCGCATCAGCCGATCAGGAGCCGACGAAGCGGTGATACGGCCGTTGGTGACGTTCGTGAAGGCGCTGTGCGCCATCGAGTCGGATGTTGTCGAGATGGGCGGTTCCCCGCTGGGCGACGCTGCGGCCGAAGTCTCCGTCGCGCTCGTCGCATCGCTGATCGGCGACACGCCCCCGGAGCTGTCGTTGCCGAACGCGGTGATGGACATCCTGGTCCGCGAGTATGCGTCGCCGACTCTGTCGCTGTCTTCCGTCGCGAATCGGCTGGGCGTTTCGACCCGCACGGTGCAGAGCGCCCTGAGTGCGCAGGGGCGTACGTTCTCGGAATCGCTCCTCGAGATCCGGCTCAGGGCGGCGACCGAGCTTCGGCGGCACAACCCGACGATGACGCTGGACCTCGTTGCCCGGGCGACCGGATTCGGCACGCGCCAGTCTCTGCATCGGGCCATGCGCAAGGTCGACGAGTCGTCCACCTGACGCTCCGGTCGGGCTCCCCGCGCGCTGTCCGTGTACTGAATCGCGCAAATTTCAGAAACCCGCGTCACGTTTCGTGAAGCGAACCGTGGAGAAGGTGATGGCCTCCCTATGCTCCGGCTGGGAGGCACGCCCAGGGGCGCGCCGCGCCCGAGACGATGCATGGACGGGGAAAAGATGAACAGCACCATGGGATCCACGCGCAACGGGAGGCCGCCGGTACGCGGTCGTTTCCGCCGAGCGCTCGCCTCGATCGCCGTGGGGAGTCTCGCTGCGGCCACGCTGGTCGCCGTGAACCTGGCGTCGCCGCTTCCCGCGAGCGCGGCCGCGGGAGATCCGTTCAGCCCGGCTGAACCCGTCGTCTACATCGCGCAGGAGGACCCGACACAGCTCCAGCGCGCCATCACGAACGGCAGCGGGGGCTCCTTCACGTTCTCCGACGAGGGCGGTCCGGCCCCCGTGACGTACAACGCGATCGGCTTCAACCCCGCCGACAATTACATGTACGGCATGGTCAACATCGGCAACAGCAGCATCCCTGCCGGGTCGCTCATCCGCATCGGGCAGGGTGGAACGGTTACCCGGGTGGGTACGACCGTCTACACGCACACGGGGAACACGACCACCCGGTGGTTCTCGGGTGCTTTCAATCCCGCCGATGGACTCTTCTACGTCTCCGACTTCGCTCCGCAGACGTCCATGCTCGCGATCAACGTCGCAACCGGCGCCATCGCCCGGCGTGTGGCTCTGAACGACGTGCCCAACGTTCAGGATTTCGCCTTCAAGGACGGCTTCGCGTGGGGTGTGAACACCTCGGGCCAGATCCGGCGGATCAATGTCACCACCGGCGCGATCACGACTTTCGGTGCCGTGCTGCCTGCTACCGGTGGCGGATACGGCGCGGCGTGGAATTTCGGTAACGGCAACCTGGGTTTCTCGTCCAACAGCTCTGGCGTCGTGTACCAGGTGAGCATCGTCAACGGTGCCTCCGCGCAGCCGACGTTCCGCCTGGTGAGTCAGATTTCCGGACCGCCCTCGAGCCGCAACGATGGCACCTCGATCCCCGGCCTGCCTGCCGACCTCTCGATCGATAAGACCGGACCGGCCACGTTCACGTCCGGCGAGCGCATCAGCTACCAGGTCACGGTCGTGAACAACGGCCAGGGCGTCTCGAGCGGCTGGACCGTCACCGACACGCTGCCCGCGGGTCTGAGTAGCCCCCAGGTCACCGGCGACGTCGCCTCGAGCATCAACGGGTCGACTGTCACCGTCACGGGCGGGCGGCTTGCTGTCGGAGAACGCGAGACCTTCACGATCTCGGCGGCCACCAACGTCTCCCCGCCCGCGTGCATCACGAACACGGCGAGCGTCGTCGGCAACGAGCAAGACCCGAACTCCGCGAACAACCAGGACAGCGCGCAGTCGTGCGCCCTGGCGCTCTCGGTCACCAAGACGTCCAACGCGACGGCGAACTCGCGACCGGGCGACGTCATCACGTACACCGTCCGCGCAACCAACACCGGAGCAGGCAACTACACCACTGCGAACCCGGCGGTGGTGTTCGACAACCTGTCGGGCGTGCTGGACGACGCGACCTACAACAACGACGCTGCGGCATCCCGCGCCGGCGCCCTGTCGTACCAGCAGCCGCGCGTCTCGTGGTCCGGTGCGCTCGCGGTCGGACAGTCCGTCGACATCACCTACAGTGTCAGGCTCAAGGCCGGCGGTGATGGCGCGGCCCGCAACGTCGCGTGGGTTCCGAACGATCCGTCCGTGACGACACCTCCGAGCTGCAACCCGGCGACCGGCGGCATCGACAACGCGACCGGCCAACCGTGCGCGGTCGTGACGGTCAATCTGCCCCGTCTGACGATCGACAAGTCTGCGAACACGACCGAACTCCCCGCGGTCGGCGAGCAGGCGACCTACACGATCGTCGTGCGTAATCCCGGGCCCGGGGCCTACACCGCCGCTGAGCCGGCGACCGCCACGGACGACCTGAGCGACGTCCTCGACGACGCCACCTTCGACGACGCGTCGCTGACGGCGTCGACCGGCACCGTCACGCGTTCGGGCAACACGCTGTCGTGGAGCGGGCCCCTCGCGGCCGGCGCTCAGGCGACGATCACCTACTCCGTGACCTACACGGGCGAGGGCGATCAGATCCTCCGAAACTCGGCGTGCGTGCCGACGGACCAGACGGCCCCCGGTGCTCAGAGCTGCGACCGCGTGCAGATCCCCGGCGCGCTGCTCACCCAGTGGAAGAGCGCGCAGGCCTCATCCGATCCGGTCGTGGCCGGGTCGACGATCACCTACACGCTCTACTTCGACAACGACGGCGAATCTGCTGCAACGATCGACGCCGTCGACGACCTCACCTACGTCCTCGACGACGCCGATGTCACCTCCGAACCGACGAGCCCGAACGGCCTCACCGCAGTTCGCGACGGCGCGCGGATCTCGGTCACCGGCTCCGTCCCGGTCGGCGAGACCTACACGGTGACCTACACCGTAACGGTGCGTCCGGACGGCGAGAGGGGCGACAGTGTCGCGTCGAACTTCCTGCTGGCGCCGGGCGAGACGCCTCCTTCCGGCGGCGAATGCGTGCCGACGGATGACGAGCAGCCGAACTGCACGAGCACGCCGATCACCGGCGTCGCTTACACCAAGACGGTCACGGCTTCCGAGTCGCCGGTACGCACGGGCACGGAGCTCACCTACACCGTTCGAGTGACCAACACCGGAGCCACCACCGTCGACGTCGCGCAGGACGACGACCTCAGCGACGTCCTGGATGACGCGACCCTCACCGGTGCCGCGGCCTCCGACACGCCCTCGGTCACCGTAGCCGGCCCGACCGACGACATCCTCGCCATCCGCGGAACCCTCGCGGTGGGAGCGACCGCCGAGGTCACCTACACCGTCACGGTCAATGCGTTCGGCGATCGCGGCAACAACCAGGCCTCCAACTTCCTGGTTCCGCCCGGAACGCCCCCTGCCGGGCCGTGTGACCCGGCCGCGGAGAAGTGCACCGACACGCCGATCGCCGGATACACCATCTCGAAGTCGGCCGACGTCGAGAACGCGACGCCCGGATCCGTCGTCACCTACACCGTCACGGTGACTAACGTCGGCGGGGTGGCGTACACCGCCGACAACCCGGTGTCGTTCTCCGATGATCTCTCTGCCGTTCTCGACGACGCGACCTACAACGACGACGTGTCGGCGGGCGGGTCGGTGAGCGGGAACACCCTGTCGTGGTCCGGCCCGCTCGAGGTCGGCGCCACCGTGGACGTCACATACTCGGTCACGGTCGACGACCCGACCCAGGGCGACTCGGTGCTGGGCAACGTGGTCGTCCCCGGCGACCCGACGGGCGAGTGCCTGCCGGACGCCTGCGAGACGACGACGCCTGTCGCGTCCTACACCGTGGACAAGACGGCCAGCGCCGAGTCGGTCATGGCCGGTGGTGTCATCACCTACTCGGTTGTCGTCACGAACACCGGGCAGGTCGACTACACCGCCGAGAACCCGGCATCCTTCGATGACGACCTCAGCGGCGTCCTCGACGACGCGACCTACAACGGCGACGTCTCCGAGGGAGGTGCCGTTGCGGAGAACACCCTGACGTGGTCCGGCCCGGTCGCCATCGGGCAGTCGGCCACCGTCACGTACTCGGTCACCGTCAACGACCCGCTGTCGGGCGACCGTGAGCTCGTCAACGCCGTCGTTCCGACGACCCCGGGCGGCAGCTGCGACTCGGATGGCACGTGCACCACGCGGACGCCTGTCGCCTCGTACACGGTGTCGAAGTCGTCGGACTCCGCGACCGTGCGTCCCGGCGGTGTCGTCACCTACACGGTGACCGTCACTAACACCGGCGACGTCGCCTACACGGCCGGCGACCCCGCGTCGTTCGCTGATGACCTGTCCGGAGTTCTGGATGACGCGAAGTACAACGACGACGCCACGAACGGGGCGACCGTGTCGGGCAACACCCTGACGTGGTCCGGCCCGCTGGGGGTCGGCGAGTCGATCGAGGTCACGTACTCCGTGACCGTCGACGACCCCGTGACCGGCGACTTCGATCTCCGCAACGCCGTGACCCCCTCGGGGCCGGGCGGAAGCTGCGACGGCGTGTGCGAGACCACCACTCCGGTGGGTGCCTACCGGGTCGTGAAGTCGACCGAGACCACCGAGGTCGTCGCGGGCGACACGGTCGAGTACAGCATCCAGGTCACCAACACCGGCCAGGTCGCGTACACGGCAGACGACCCCGCGTCGTTCACCGATGACCTCTCGAGCGTGCTCGACGATGCCACCTACAACGGCGATGCGACGAGCACGTCGGGGGCAGGGGTGTCGTACACCGCGCCGGAGCTCAGCTGGTCGGGTGCGCTCGCCGTCGGCGAGACGGTCACCGTCACGTACTCCGTGACGGTCAACGACCCGGCGACGGGTGATCGGCGACTGGACAACACCGTGGTGACGCCTCCGGGCTCGGGCGGCAACTGCGTCGAGGGATCGACGGACCCGGCCTGTGTGGCCAATGTCCCCGCGTCCTCGTACTCCATCGCCAAGTCGGTTTCGTCGGGTACGGCGCTGCCGGGTGACACGGTGACTTACACGGTCACCGTCACCAACACGGGAGCACTGCCCTACACCGACGAGAACCCGGCGTCGTTCACGGACGACCTCTCGCGCGTTCTCGACGACGCGACCTACAACGGTGACGTGTCGCTCGGTGGGCAGGTCGCCGACGACACCCTGACGTGGGCGGGTCCCCTCGCGGTCGGCGAGTCGATCCAGGTCACGTACTCGGTGACCGTCGACGACCCGGTGTCGGGGGACTTCGACATGCGCAACGTGGTGGCTCCGTCCAGCCCGGGCGGCGAGTGCCTCGAGGGTCAGTGCGCCACGGAAACGCCGGTCGCAACCTACGGCGTCACCAAGACGTCGGATGTGCAGGACGTCGTCCTCGGTGGCGCCGTGACCTACACGGTCGTCGTCGAGAACCTCGGTCAGGTCGCGTACACCGACGATGCGCCGGCATCCATCAGCGACGACCTGTCGGGCGTTCTGGATGACGCGACGTACAACGACGACGCGACCTCGGGAGCTGAGGTCGACGGGACGACGCTCGCATGGTCGGGCCCGCTCGCGATCGGCGAAAGCGTGACCATCACGTACTCGGTGACGGTCAACCAGCCGTCGACCGGCGACGGACGCCTGCGCAACGCGGTCGTGGGCGACGCCCCGGGCGGCCGTTGCGAGGGCGCGTGCGAGACCGATACCCCGATCGCGAGCTACCGCGTGACGAAGGACGTCTCGTCGGAGCGGGCCACCGTGGGTGACCGGCTCACCTTCACGGTGACCGTGACCAACACCGGCCAGGTCGCCTACACCGATGAGCGTCCCGCGTCGTTCACCGACGACCTCAGCTCCGCGCTGCGCGTGGCCTCGTACAACGGCGACGCGAGCAACGGCGCCGAGTATCAGCAGCCGGTGCTGTCGTGGTCGGGTGCCGTAGGAGTGGGCGAGAGCGTCACGGTGACGTACTCGGTGACGCTCCGCTCGGTCGGTGAGATCCGGAATGTCGTGGTGACCCCCGACGGGTCGGGTGCGAATTGCGCCGAGAACGCGACGGGCGCCGATTGCGCCACGCGGACCGTCGTGGTCCCGCCGGGCCTCGCCGTCACCGGCGGTGCGCTTTGGATGGGCGGCGGACTCGCCGGCATGGCTCTCGTGATGCTCGGTGTCTGGCTGGTCGTGCGACGCCGTCAGGAGGCAGCATCCGCCTGATGGTCTGAGGTCGACGCAGCGGCGGTCGCGGGTTGCCCGCGGCCGCCGCTCGCGTCGCCGGTGGACGTGGAGCGAGAAAGGCGTGTGTGGCGATGACGATCCTCGATGAGCCGGCGCAGTCGCGCGACGACGTGCTTCTCGACAGAGTGCGCATGGGCGACATGGCCGCGTTCGGCGAGCTTTGGCGTCATCACGCCGGGTCGGCGCTGTCTGTGGCCCGCGGGTTCCGCGGTCTCGATCCCGACGACCTCGTCGCCGAGACGTTCGAGAAGCTTCTGCGAGCGCTCCGCAAGGGAAAAGGGCCGACCGGAGCCTTCCGTCCGTACCTCATCGCATCCGTGCGAAATGTCGCCCGGGACCACTACCGATCGCGCCGGGAGTCAGCCGACGACGACCTCGAGCTCATCGTCGACGAACGGGCGCTGAGCGGCGAGGACGCGGCGACGAGGTCGCAGGCCCATGACGCTGCTGCGCAGGCGTTCCAGTCGCTGCCGGAGCGGTGGCGCGAGGCCCTCTGGTACAGCGAGGTCGACGGCCTGCCTCCGCGACAGCTCAGCGACGTACTCGGGGTTTCGCCGAATGGGGTCTCGGCACTGGTGGTTCGCGCCAAGCGCGGGTTCCGCGATGCCTGGGTGAGTGCGCAGCTGGCGCGTTCCGGGTCTGAGGAGTGCCGTCCGATCGTTGCGGAGCTCGGCGCCTACACGCGCGACGCGCTGTCTGCCCGCGACCGCAAGCGCATCGATCAGCACCTGCTGACCTGCGAGTCGTGCCCGGCTGCGCTCACCGAGGCCAGGTCCATCTCGCAGACGCTCGCGCTGGTGCTGCTGCCCGTCGTCGCGGGAACGGCGGGCGCCGCGACCTACCTCTCCAGCGCGCCGGCGCCCTCCATGCCGCTCGCCCTCGGCGCGGGGGGCGCGCCGGCGCCCGGGCCGGGGGAGGCGCGTCCCGTCGTCCGGCCGGGAAAGCGGCGGCTCGTGATCGCCGGCGTGGGGGCGGCTCTGCTCCTGCTGGTCGCGGCCGCGGTCTGGGGGATCACGGCGTGGTCGAGCCAACTCGGCGTCGAGTCCGCAGATCGGGGCTCGGTTCCGGGTGCTCCGGCGAGTCCGGTGCCGGGGCTCGAACCCGAATCCGTGCCGGGCGAGCCGACGGTGGAAACCGAAGCCCCGATACCGTCTCCGACGCCGACAGGTGACGCCGATGACCAGCCGGTCTCTCCCGTGGCCCCGGGACGGCCGAGTCCTGCGCCCTCCGTCGACGCGCCCGCCGATCCGACCGTCCCGGTGCCGGTGCGGCCTCAGCCCGGCTCCGAGCTGCCGGCCGCTCTGACGGCAACGGTCTCGCAGGCCGATTCGCGGATGCTCCCGGTGATCAGCGGAACGGATGCTGTGCCGGGGGCAGTGATCTCACTGCTCGACGAGGCTGGTCAGGTCGTCGGCGAGACCCGCGCCGACGCCTTCGGGCGCTGGACGGCGCGGGCGACGGGGCTCGCCCCCGGGACGGGTGGGCTTCAGGCTGTTCAGAGTGTTGCGGGTGTCACGTCGACGCCCTCCGGGGCGGTGCCGTACACGGTCGATGAACCGCCCCTGCCGGCGAGCCCCACTGAATCCGCGACGGTCGACGCCGACCGATTCGCGTTCCGGCTCACCGCGCCGGGCGGCACGGTCATCCAGCGGATGCTGCCGGGTGACGACACCGTCCAGACCCTCACGATGCCCGCAAGCGGCGTATGGAACGAGTACCTGGCCGTGCCTCCCGGCGAGAACGTCATGCGCCTGCGCTACGCGAACCCGCAGGCCCGTGATTTCGGCCCGTGGAGTTCGACGCGGTTCATCGCCAACTGAATCGTTCGAGCGCGGATCACGTCACGATCCGCGTGTGCGGGTGTCTCTTGAGCGAAGGCCGCACCCCGACGAACAGGCGCACGCATGACGCAGCTCGACACCATCGACACCCCGCACCCCGACCGTGCGGACGATCGCGGGGAGGTCCGCGACATCGTGCGCGGCATCGTCATCATCGGCGTGCTCGCGTTCGGGATCTGGCTCAGCCTGGCAGGCGTCGCCTACGCCTTCGCACAGGTGGTGCTCGCCGTGACCGACTGATCGGACGGGTGGTGACGCCGATCTTCAGCCGGCGTGCGCGCGGACGCGGCGACGGATGACGGTGGTGGTCACGGCGATGAGGGCGATGCCGGAGATCAGCGCGATCGGAAGCGACGCATAGCCCGCCGCCACGCTCGAGATCGTCGCGCCTACGAGCGCGTATGCGGCGGTCGCGGCGTACCAGATCGATCCCCGCGAGATCACGAGGAACACGACGGCGAGGCCAGCGGCCGCGGCGATCACGAGGATCTGCCAGGTGGTGCCCCACCCCCCGTCATTCGGCGCGCCCGATCCCTGCAGGACCGTGGCGACGTTGACGAAGAACGCCATCGAGGTCCAGCCGGCGTACAGGCCCTGCGAGGCATAGAGGGTGACCCGGTCGAGGGGCTTCCACCCCGCGATCTCGTCGCGGCCGTGAGAGATGCGTGCCCAGGCGGCGAGGTTCGCGCCCACGATCAGCAGGAAGGGCAGCAGGGTGATCGCCGACTGCTGTCCGAACGCGGCGGCGGTCAACCACAGGAAGAAACCCGCGTAGAGGAGCACGTTCGGCGCCACCAGCCGGTCGCGCACGGGTGAGTCCGCTGTCGACCGCCGGGCCTGGAGCAGCGCCCAGAGGATGCTCGCGGAGATGATGACGCCCCAGATGCTGAACATCGGCCCGGGAGGAACGATCGGTGAGAAGTCCGCGCCGCCTTGCAGTTCCGTCGGCGACCACAGCTCGAACGCGAGAGACGAGACCGGCTGTCCGATCGCCAGAGCCAGAACCGCGACACGTCCCCATCGCACACCGGATGACGCGGTCGATGCCTGGGGTGTCGTGCTCGTGGTCGTCATAGTCGTGTCTCCTTCTCGCTTCTGCGCGAGAACCTATGACGATTTAACTAGAAAAGCTAGCTACCTTCACATGGGTGCAGTCGTGTGGCATCATGCGGACGGCCCGCCGGAAGCCACAGCATCGTCTGCTGCTGAATGATGAACCCGCCCGGGGGAGTGTCCGGTTCGTCGGCCTGCATCGCTCCGCCTCGTGAGTGGAGCTCGACGATTGCTGCGCTGCGTCGCCGGACCAGCTCGGCGAGGTCGGGACGCTTCTCGAGCTCGCGCGTGAGTTCGGCAGTCATCCGCTCGCGCTGGGTGGCGATCTCCGCCGCAACGTCGAGGTGCGCCGATTCGACCCCGGTGTCGATGTCTTCGGTCATCTGTCGTCCGCGTGCCCGCACCACGCGGACGACAATCGCCGCGATTGCCCCCAGCACCGCGCCGACGAGATATGCCGTTCGCACCCAGCCGTCGGTGACCACCACGGCCACGCTCGCGGCGGCCATCAGCGAGATGGCGAGCAGCGCGCTCTGCAAGGCGACCGGTCGTCCGAGCGGTCGCCCCCCAGCAGATGCCACCGCCGCGACGACCCCGGCTCCCACGACCACGCTGACGATCGCGCCGGGAACCACGGTGTTCTCGATCCCGAGGCGGATGCCGTTGAGCATGCCGATCGGCAACACGGAAAGCAGCAGCAGGACGAACACGACGCGAAGGATCGCTCCACTGTGCGGGTCGCGCGCGCCGAAGCGCTCACGAAGATGCGCTGTGACGCTGCGCCGTGCGGCGTTGCTGGCCGCCGCGCCCTCGCGCCAGAGCCGGTCGACCAGGTCGCCGAGTCCCGCCGAACGCAGAACGGCGGCATCGACGTCCGCGCGGGTGAGGCGTCGGGGCGGACGTGCGCCGAAGTCCAGGCCGGCGAGGCTGTCGGGCGACGGATCGGAACGAGGCATCACCGACGATTCTCCCCCCTCGGCGGAAGCCCCTGACATCGAGCCCTCGCCGCACCACGGTACCCGCGCGCCCGCAGTCCGGGCCCGGCGAGGAGGAGACTGGGAGCATGGTGCGTCAACTCAGCGCCCGTCGTCTCGCCGTCGCGGTCGCGCTGGCCGCGCTGGCGGGGTACCTCGACGGCTGCGGCTTCATCCTGCTCGGCGGCTATTTCGTCTCGTTCATGACCGGCAACACCACACGCCTGGCGGTCGACCTCTCGAACGTCGACTGGTCGGCTGCGGGCCTCGCCGCTGCGCTCATCGTCGCGTTCGTCCTGGGCGTCATGGCGGGGACCGCGCTCACGTCGCCGGCATCCGATCGCACCGTTCACATCCTCGCCGTGATCACCGTGGTCACCGCCGCCGCCGCCCTGGTGGCTGGGCCGTTCGCGCCGGTTGCGGCCGGATCGCTGCTCGCTTTCGGCATGGGCGCGGCCAACACCGTGCTCGCGCAGCGGCAGGACGTCGCATTCGGAGTCACCTACATGACGGGAGCCCTCGTCAAAGTGGGGCAGGGCGTCGTGCGCGCGCTGCGGGGCGGAGACCGCTGGGGCTGGTCGCGGCACCTCCTGATGTGGGCCGCCGTCGCGCTGGGGGCGGTCGCGGGCGGCCTCGCCTCGTCGGCCCTTGCATCGAACGCGCTGTGGGTCGGGACCGGTGTCGCCGCCGCGCTCACCCTGGCGGCGGCCGTGTGCCGGATGCAGCGCACGCGCGCGCGGACCCCTTAATGGTTCGCTCGTTCGGGCACCAGCCCTTTTCGCCGGATCGGCCCCGCCCCTAGCGTTGAGGCATGGCGCGCGACGACGAACAGCCGGAGGACCTCTACACCGCCCCGATCACCCTCCCGGGGGCCGCGGGCACCGACGGCGAAGACACGGACCTCGAGGTGCCCGAGATCAGCTACGACGAGCAGCGCTACCCGGCCCGCCCGCGCCGGTTGCGACCGCGCGACCAGTTCCGCGGCGGCAGCGTTCGCCGCAACATGACCGACCCGCGGACGGCGAACGGCAGCAACCCCTCATACGTCGAGTGGCTCGTGCGGCAGTCGATGCTGAAGGATGCCGACGTGCTCGCGCGTCAGCTGTCGGGGCAGCCCGCCATGTGGCGCAACCCGTACGCCCGTCCCGATGCGCGCCGTGCGATCTCGACGACCGACGTCTGGTTCACGGCCTACCCCATCTCGCTCATCACCCGCCCCGGCCAGTCCTTCCTCGCCGCGCTCGGCGATGACCGGCTGTGGTCGGTGTTCGAGCGCATCGGCATCACCGCGATCCATACGGGGCCCGTGAAGCGCGCGGGTGGCATCACCGACTGGCGCGAGACTCCCAGCGTCGACGGCCACTTCGACCGCATCAGCACCTCGATCGATCCGGCGTTCGGTACCGAGGAGGAGTTCCGTACCCTGTGCGACGTCGCGGACGCGCACGGCGGCAGCGTGATCGACGACATCGTGCCGGGTCACACCGGCAAGGGGGCCGACTTCCGCCTGGCCGAGATGGGGTTCAAGGACTACCCCGGGATCTACCACATGGTCGAGATCCCGCCGGAGGACTGGCATCTGCTCCCCGACGTCCCCGAGGGGTACGACAGCGTCAACCTCGACTCCGCGAACGAGCACGAGCTCGCCGAACGCGGCTACATCATCGGCGCGATGCAGCGCGTGATCTTCTACACCCCCGGGGTGAAGGAGACGAACTGGAGCGCCACGGCCCCCGTCATCGGACCCGACGGCGCGACTCGGCGCTGGGTCTACCTGCACTACTTCAAGCAGGGGCAGCCGTCGATCAACTGGCTCGACCCGACCTTCGCGGGCATGCGCCTCGTGATCGGCGACGCCCTGCACTCGCTCGGCGAGCTCGGCACCAGCGCGCTGCGCCTCGACGCCAACGGCTTCCTGGGCGTCGAGAAGAGCGCGGAGGGGCTGCCCGCCTGGTCGGAGGGGCACCCCCTCTCGCATGCCGCCAACCACATCATCGCGGGCATGGTGCGGAAGGTCGGCGGCTTCACCTTCCAGGAGCTGAACCTCACGATCGAGGACATCCGCGACACGGGCGCGGTAGGGGCCGACCTCTCGTACGACTTCATCGGACGCCCGGGCTACCACCACGCCCTGGCGACGGGGCAGACGGAGTTCCTGCGCCTCGCGCTCACCTCGTCGCTCGAGCTGGGCGTCGCACCGGTGCAGCTCGTGCACGGGATGCAGAACCACGACGAGCTGACCTACGAACTCGTGCATTGGGCGACGCGGCACGGCGACGACGTGTACCGCTTCCGCGGGCGCGACATCACCGGCAGTGAGCTCGCGGAGGAGATCCGCGCCGATCTGACCGAGCATCTCACCGGAAAGGCCGACTACAACCGCGTCTTCACGCAGAACGGCATCGCCTGCACGACGACATCGCTCATCGCCGCATCCCGCGGCATCGCACGCCTGGACGACATCGCCGACGCCGATGTCCCCGGTATCCGCGACGCACACCTGCTTCTCTGCGCGTACAACGCGTGGCAGCCGGGGGTCTTCGCCCTCTCGGGCTGGGACCTCGTGGGAATGCTGACGGTGCCCGCCGATGAGGTCGCCGACCTGCTCGGCGCCGGCGACACGCGCTGGATCGAACGGGGTGCGCACGATCTGCTCGACGCCGACCCGACCGCGACGCGTTCGGCGTCGGGGATGCCGCGCGGGCGCGCCCTCTACGGCGCCCTGCCCACGCAGCTCGACGATCCGGAGTCGTTCGCCTCGCGGCTGTCGGGCATCCTCGATCTGCGTCGCGAGCACGGTATCGCGACCGCTTCGCAGGTCGACATCCCCGAGGTGGCGCATGCCGGGATGCTCGTGCTCGTGCACCGGCTCGACGAGGGCGACCCCCACGCGGATGCCGCGATGCAGGTGACCGTGCTGAACTTCTCGCCCGAGCCGACGGAGGGCACGGTCCGCTCCGAGCAGCTCGTGCCGCGCAGCGAGGTGTACGACGCCGCCTCGGGCGAGACGATCGGCCGCGTGGACGACCTGCAGAGCTTCAGCGTGTCGCTGCCCGGCTACGGCGCGAAGTTCCTGGTGCTGCGCGCGCCGGAGCCTCTCGAGGATTGACGCGGCGATACATCCGTCGGACCGGTGGTGCTGGTGTCGCCTCGGCGAGGCGTCCGGTAGACACGGGCACCGCCCATCCGACGAATGTATCGCCGCCTCAGGCCAGTGCGGCGTCGATGCCGGCGAGGGGCACGGGCAGCCAGTCCGGGCGATTGCGGGCTTCGTAGATCGACTCGTAGACGGCCTTGTCGAGCACCAGGGCCCGCAGGAGCACCGGGTCCAGGGCGATCGCGCCGGGGGCCGCGGCGTACGTCTCGACGAAAGCTGAGCGGCAGGCTGCAGCCCACCCCATCGGATCGGGTCCCTCGCCGACGGCGCCGGCGTAGTCGAACGAGCGCAGCATTCCGGCGACGTCACGCGGCGGCAGATCGGGGATGGCGCGCTCGGCCATCGGCCGCAACGGCTCGCCCTCGAAGTCGACGATGCGCCATCCTCCCGCCGGCACGGCGAGCACCTGCCCGAGGTGCAGGTCGCCGTGGATGCGCTGGAGGCGCGGCCACGGGCGGGCGAGGGCCTCGTCGTACACGGCGCCGATCGCATCGACGCGATCGGCGACGGCGGGCACCTCGTTGGCCGCGATCGACAGCCGTCGGCGCCACGCCGCACCCGTCGCGCCGACCTCCCTCGCTGCCGCCTCGGTCGTGTCGAGCGCCGCGCCGAGCGCGCCGTGCACGCCGGCGACGGCGATGCCGAGGTCACGGGCGGCGTCGGTGAAGTCGCGGTTCTCGCGCGCGGCCTCGAGGGCTACTGCCCAGCCGTCGCGGACGCCGCGGAGGAACTCCTGCGCGAAACCGAGGGTGCCGCGAGCCGAACCGGAGTCGCGTCCGATGTCGGGCCATTCGGCATCGAGGCTGCCGAAGAACCTCGGAACGAACGGCGACCCCGCATCGCTCAGCACCCGCTGTACCGTCACGTCGGGGTTCTCGCCGTGGTGGAGGGCGCGGAAGAGCTTCAGGATGATCGTGGGCTCACCGTCGACGTCGAACACGATCGATGTGTTCGACTGCTCACCCGTCAGCACGCGCGAGCCGGTGACCCGTGTCACGTCGACGCCCATCTCGGCCAGCGTGCCGATCGTGAACCCCGTGTTGCGCGTCGCGTCGACGAGGTACTCGTCGCCGTCGCGGGCGACGACGTCATCACCGTCGGCCGGCGCGGACACCCGCGCCAGCGGCACGTTGTAGAGCGTCGGCAGGGCGCCGGCGTCGTCCATGAGGAGGTAGCGCGTCGCGCCGGGCGCGGGTTGCGCGTCGAGGATGCGGAATCGCGGTCGGTGGCTCTTGCCGGCGTACCACCGCTGTCGCGCCGCCCAGGCGCCGAGCTCATCTGTCAATCGCACGGTCCCACACTGTCGGTTCCGGCTTCCCGAGCAAAAGGGCTGGACGCGCGCGGGGGAGAGGCGTAATGCTCGGTTCCGCACCGGAACGCACATTCGCGCCGAAGCGACCGATAGTGACCGGTGGAGCGGTGCACCCGAGAACGCCGCTCGCGGAGAGAGACATGTCGCGGCATGATGCGGTGAACAGGCGAGCGCGGCGCGTCCGCGGCATCCGCGTCGCCGTCGGCGTGGCGCTGATCGTCGTGGTGTCAGCCCTCGTCCTCGTCCAGGTCGCGACGGGATGGCATCTGCGGCAGCTGCGGGTACTCGCTTTCGCCGGCCTCGTGGTGATCGTGCTGCTCGGGGCGTTCGTCGCGGTGACGGTGGCCAACGGTCGCCGCCAGTCCGAGGGCGAGGACGCCTAGGCCCGGGCCCCCGACGCAGCCCCGGCCTCGATGCCGGCCGGGTCGCCGCCGGGCGACTCGTGGTGCGTCGCCGCGTCGACGATCCGTGCGCGCAGCACGGTGATCGCGGCCACGACCATGAGTGCGGCGCCGAGCGCGTACGGGGCCGCATGAGCGACGCCGGCGTAGAGCACGCCGGCGAGGATCGGGGCGATCGTGCCCATCGCGGCGGTGAGTGACTGGGTGACTCCGCCGAGCCAGCCCTGCTCGTCAGCCGCGACGGCGTTCGACATCACCCCGTCGAGCGTTGCCTGCGAAGCGCCCTGTCCGGCCGCGAGCGCGAGCGCGCCGAGGATGAACAGCCAGGGCTGGGCGACGAGCGAGGCGACCACGGCGAGAGCGACGAGTCCGGCCGTCTGAGCCGCGATGCCGGCCACGATGACGCCGCGCTCGCCCATCCGCGGCAGCAGCAGGCCGAGGAGGATGCCCTGGACGAGGATGTCGATCACTCCGACGACGGCGATCAGCAGTCCTATCGCGGTGGGTCCCCAGCCGATGGAGTCGAGGGCGAGCACGCTGAAGTTGTTGACGAAGAAGCCGAACGGGAGCGCGAGCAGCGCGAAGGCGATGAGCAGCGCGCGCAGCTCCGGGCGTACGAAGGCGCGGCGGAACACGAGGAACGGGTTCAGGTCCGACACGGCGATCGCGGGGATGCGGTTCGTGCGTTCGAGGCTCTCGGGCAGGAGGAAGATGCTGAGGGTCGCGATGAGGAACGAGATCCCGGCGGTGACGAAGACCGGGAGGGCGAGGTCGATCGCTGCCAGCAGGCCGCCGAGCGCCGGCCCGACCATGGTGCCGATGCCCGAGAGCGCCCCGAGCAGGCCGAATCGCTGTGCGCGCTTCTCGGGCGGGGTGATGTCGGCGAGGTAGGCGAAGAGGGCGGGGAGGTCGCCCGCCGTCGCGCCCTGGACGACGCGCGCGAGCAGCAGCACCCACAGCGCCCCGCCGATGCCGAACAGGAGCATGCTCAGCGCCGCACCGAACGAGGCGACGATGATCACCGGGCGGCGGCCGAACCGATCGGACAGGCGTCCGAGGAAGGGCGCAGCGATGAAGGCGCACAGTCCGTTGACGGCCTCGAGCGCGCCGACCCACAGGGCGAGCTCGCCCTCGCCCGAGACATAGCGCAGCACGACGAACGGGAGGACAGGGAGGACGACGGTCATACCCGCCGTCGTGAGTGTGGTGAGCACGATCAGCATCACCCAGCGGCGGTCGGCGCCGGCGAGGCGGAGACGCGACAAAACTGAAGTCATACCGCAACTGTACCGATACCAGTTTTGGTGTCAATACAGTTATTCGCGCGAGAGCCCTAAGATCGACCACATGACCGAGATCGCGCCCGTGGGGCGCCGCGAGCGCAAGAAGGCGGCCACGCGCAAGCGGATCTCGGATGTCGCGACGGCGATGTTCCTCGAACGCGGGTTCGACGACGTCAGCATCCGTGAGATCGCCGATGCGGCCGATGTCTCGCCGACGACCGTCTTCGCGCACTTCAGCCAGAAGGAGGCCCTGGTCTTCGACGAGGACGACGAGCAGCGCGAGCGCCTTGTCGCGGCCGTGCGCGACCGCGCCGCCGGGGCATCGATCGCCACGGCGATCCGCGAGTACTACGAGCGTGAGATCCGTGCGGGCGCGGCCGAGCACGGCGACGATGTCGCCCGTCGGTTCATGGACTTCCTCAACGCGACACCCGCCCTGCGCGACTACGCCGCGCGCATGTGGCTGCGCCACGAGGACGCGCTCGCCGATGCCGTGGCGGCCGAGCTCGGCGAGGAGCGGCCCGACGCCCACATCCGCGTCTTCGCGAGGTTCGTGCTCCAGATCCAGACCATGGTGAATGAGAGCGACGACCCGGAAGCGACGCTCGACGCGGGGTTCGCGGTGCTCGAGAACGGCTGGTCGGCCTTCGAGAATCGGGAGGCGGAGCGATGACCCGGCGCAAGTCTCTCGTGAACACCGTGGCCGACGATCTGCTCGATCGCATCATCGCCGGCCGGTTCGCGCCGGGTGACGCGCTGCCGACCGAGGCCGAGATCGGCGCCGAGTTCGATGTCAGTCGGGTGACCGTGCGCGAGGCGCTGCGGACGCTGTCCGCCCGCGGCATCGTGCGGGTGGTCTCGGGGGTCGGGTCGCGCGTCGCGCCGGTGGAGGAATGGTCGTCGGTGTCCGACGCCCTGCGGTTCCGCGCCGCGCACGGTGACGATGCCCTCGTGGCGGAGCAGCTCATCTCGACGCGCCGCCTCATCGAGTGCGAGGCCGCGGCTCTCGCCGCGTCGATCGTCGACGACGCGGCCCTGGCGGAGTGCGCGGCGTGCGTCGACGAGATGGTCGCGGGAGCGGCCGCGGGCGACGTCGATCGCTTCGTCGAGGCCGACCTGCGCTTCCATGCCGTGATCCTCGGCGCCTCGGACAACCTGTTCCTCGGGGTGTTGCTCGCACCCCTGACCGAGGTGCTCGCCGAGCGCCGGGCGCAGACCTCGCGGGTGCCGGAGATCCAGGAGCACGCGATCGAGGAGCATCGGCGTATTCTCGCGGCGCTGGGCTCGCGCGATCCGGAGGCCGCCCGCGCAGCGATGGATCACCATCTGCAGCAGACCCTGGATGACTTCCGCCGCTACGTGGCCGGTTGAGGAGGCCTCACGTCGTTTCGGGCTCGTCGTCGTCGATCGGCACCTCGTGACTCTGCTCCCAGACGTCGGCGTCGTCCGCCTCGGTCGTCGGGGCCGGGATCTCGGGAGCCGTCCCGTCGTCGGGTGTGACGGGATGCCGCTGTTCCTCGGCGTCGGCCACGGGAACCTCGGCGCCGTGCTCGCGGGCGGTCTCGGACATGTCTGACTCCTCTCGTCTCCTGCGGGTCGATCGTCTGATGCCAGCGTGCGGCCCATGCGGGCGACGACGCAACCCCCGAGCGCGATGTGTCGCCCGATTGACGTCCCTCCCCTCCTGCTGCATGCTGTCATACAGCTGATAGCCACTCGGCTGGCCACTCGACGACGAGGAGATCCCATGGCACCGACCGCACCACTGCCCGGCCTGCCCGATGCCACGCGTCCTGATGTCGGTGTGCTCGCGGCGCGCATGGCCGAGAGCGGGCGCGTGTTCGTCGTCCTCGACGACGATCCCACCGGGACGCAGTCCGTTGCGGACCTTCCTGTGCTGGGGGCGTGGGATGTGGCCGACCTGGTCTGGGCGTTCTCGTCAGGGGCTCCCGCGGTATATGTACTGACCAACTCGCGCAGCCTCGCACCGGCCGACGCCGAGCGCATCAACCGCGAGGTCGTGCGCGCGTCCCTCGCGGCGGCGGAGACAGTCGGCGTCCGGGTCGGCTTCGTCAGCCGCAGCGACTCGACGCTCCGGGGGCACTTCCCGCTCGAGCCCGACACGATCGCCGATGAGGTCGCCCGGTCGGGGGCCGCGGCGCCGACGAACGTCGTCGTCGTGCCCGCGTTCCCGGATGCCGGGCGCGTCACGGTGCGCGGGGTGCACGGCATCCTGTCGGACGAGGGCTTCACACCGATCGGCGAGACGGAGTTCGCCCGTGACTCGACCTTCGGCTTCCGCTCGTCGCGGCTCGCCGACTGGGTGGCGGAGAAGACCGGCGTGGCGGTCGCCGCCGCCGATGTCGTCGAGGTCACCGTCGACGACCTCCGCGCTGGCACCGCTGCGGTCGCCGCGGTGCTGCGTTCTGCCCCGGAGGGTGTGCCCATCGTCGTCGACGCGGTCGTGGAAGAGGACCTCGTCGAGCTGGCGTTGGGGCTCGAGGCGGTCGAGGCGGAAGGTCGTTCGTACGTCTACCGGGTGGGACCTCCTTTCGTGCGAGCGCGGATCGGACAACGGCGTCGGCCGCCCGTCGACGTCGCCGACCTCAGCGTTGATCGTGCGACCCGCGGTGGACTGGTCGTCGTCGGCTCGCACGTCGGTCTCACCAGCCGCCAGCTCGCCGACCTCGTGCGTCGCCGCCCGCTCGAGGCGGTAATGGAGCTCGACGTCCCGCGACTGCTCGATCCCTCCGAACGGCAAGCCGAACTCGACCGCGCCTGCGCGACCATCTCCACCGCGCTGCTGCGCGGCGATGTCGTGCTGCACACCAGCCGCACCCTCGTTCGCACCGACGACCCCGACGAGAGCCTCGACATCTCCCGTCAGGTCTCGGAAGCCGTCGTCCAGGTCGTCCGAACGGTCGTCGCGCGTGTCACGCCGCGCTTCGTCATCGCCAAGGGCGGCATCACCTCGAGCGACGTCGCGACGCGCGGGCTCGAGATCCGCCGCGCGCGCGTGCGCGGTTCCCTCTTTCCCGGCATCGTGTCGGTCTGGGAGGCGGCCGACGGGCCGGCATCCGGGATCCCCTACATCGTGTTCGCCGGCAACGTCGGCGACGACGGGTCGCTCACCGCCGCTGTCGAGCGGCTCTCGCTGACGCCCGCGCCATCCGCCTGAGCTGAAGGAGCAAGGTTCGATATGAACGACAACACAACGGTTGCGGTACTGGGGCTCGGCGCGATGGGCCTGCCGATGGCCGCCCGCCTGGCGGAGACTTTCCCTGTCCGCGGCTTCGACATCGCCCCCGCGCGGCTCGCGCTGGCCGCCGAAGCGAGCGTGACGCCGGCTGATTCCGCCGCCGAGGCCGCGGCGGGTGCGCAGGTCGTCCTGGTGGCAGTGCGTGACTCCGCTCAACTCGCCGACGTCCTCTTCGGGGATGCCGGCATCGTCGACGCCCTCGCGGAGGGGGCGGTCGTCGTCCTCACCAGCACCGTCGGCACGGACGGGGTCGCCGACGTCGCGGCCTCGCTCGCCGAGCGCGGCATCGGGCTCGTCGACGCCCCCTTGAGCGGCGGTCCGATCCGGGCGCGAGAGGGCGACCTGCTGATCGTCGTCGGTGCGCACCCCGACGCCCTCGCCGTCGCCCGACCCGTGCTCGACCAGCTGGCCTCGACGCTGACCGTCGTCGGGGAGCGGGCCGGCGATGGTCAGGCGCTGAAAACGGTCAACCAGCTGCTGTGCGGCGTGCACATCGCCGCCGCGGCCGAAGCGCTCGCGCTCGCCGACAGGCTCGGGCTCGACCTCGACCGCACGCTCGAGGCGTTGCAGGCCGGCGCCGCCGCATCGTTCATGCTCGGCAACCGCGGGCCTCGGATGCTGCAGGCCTGGGATTCCGACGGTGCCGAGGTGCTCAGTCGCCTCGACATCTTCGTCAAGGACATGGGGATCGTCGGCACCGCGGCGCGGCGGGCGGGGCTTCCGGCGCCGCTGGCAGCCGCCGCCGAGCAGAGCTACCTCCTGGCGCAGGCGCAGGGACTCGGCGAGAAGGACGATTCCGCCGTCATCCGCATCTCGGCGCCCGCGCGCCGCAGCTGAGCACCGATCTTGCGGATTCCTTGAGGTTGCGCGGTGCACGCGTTGCGGATTCCTTGCGGTGCGTCGCCGACGATTGAAGAACACCCGGCCACGGGGACGCTGCCCGAACGGCGCTCCCGGGCCGGGTGTCTCGTTGTGCGGTTTTCGCGCGGCGCGCAAGTGCCTCGGCTTATCGGCGCAGTCGGCATAGCGTCGAGCCATGAGCGATCAGAGCATCCCCACACCCGACGAGCCCACCTTCCCCGCACCCGCCGAGCCCACCGTTCCCGTGCCCACGGAGCCGACGACGCCCGCGCCGGGTGAGCCCTCCGCGCCGACTCCGCCCGCAGCGTCCGAGCCCGCGGCGGACACCCTGGGCGGGACCGAGGGCGCGGGCCAGGGGTCGCCGGTCAAGGACCCCGAGAACTGGGTCACGGGTGATGAGCCCATGACCGGCCCGCAGCGGAGCTATCTCGACACCCTCGCACGCGAGGCCGGCGAAGAGCTTCCCGGCAATCTCACCAAGGCGGAGGCGTCGGAGCAGATCGACCGTCTGCAGGACGCGACCGGGCGCGGCGAGTAATCAGGCGCCTGCGTCGGGTGCGGCGTCGGTGCCGTGCTGCGGCCGAGCCGAGCGCACGCGGAACCACAGGCTCAGCTCACGAGCCGCCCGCAGCGTCGCGCTCGGGTCGCCGGCGCTCTCGAGGTCGTCGAAGGTGTCGCGGAACCCCGCCGGAGCGTCGCCCGTCGTCTCGGCGATCGGCTGATAGCCCATCGTCCACTCGCGGAACTCGCGGTGGGCGATGGGCTGCTCGATGAGGACACGCATGCCGGAGTGGCGCGAATCCTCGCGGATGGTCGCGATGAGGTCGCGCACGGTCTGCTCGGGGCCCTCGAGCACCTGGACGAATCGACCGCCGCGGTACAGCAGCATCCCCGTCAGGTCTCGATCCGCGTTCGACGCGCGGCTCTGCTCGAGCAGAGCCGCCAGCTCGTCGTCGCCGAACGGGGCCTGGGCGTTGCTCGTATAGAGGACCGAGAGCAGGTCGGCGGGCGTCGAGGTCATCGGATCTCCCGGAGTTCGATCGGCGGCGCTTCGTCGGGGATGTCGGGGGTCGAGCCGAGGGCGAGCGTGCGCATGGCGGTGGTCAGATCGGTGAACGCCCCGACGCGAGACGACCGGGAGTCGTACGCAAGATAGCGGCCGTCGGCCTGCCGGTCGATGTATCCCACGAACTCACCGGTGCGGCTGCCCACGTGGAAGCCGTCCTCGACGCGCGCCCAGACGATACCGTTGCCGGGCGCACCCGCCGCGCCACCGGGGATCATCGGGCGGCCTGCGCGCGGGGCACCCACACGAGGGCACCGGCGGCGATGAACGTCGCGGCCCCGACGACATGCGCCGCCAGCCAGATCGGCTGGTCGAGCGAGAAGGGGTACACGGGGTTCCAGACCACCGCGACCGCCGCCATCGGAAGAGCCCACCACCACTGCCGCGCCTGGATCGCGAACCACGCGATGATGAGCGCGAGGATCGCGACGACGAACGAGATCACGATCGCGAACTCCCCGCCGATGAGCGGGATGCCGGCGATGAGGGCGGCGGCTCCGAGGATGCCGGGTGCGAGCGCGTTGCGCTGACGCTGCGGCGGGTCGGCAGGTCGGGTGGATCTGGATGCCATGCGGACGTTTCTCTCGGGGCGGACGGCGCGACGCTGCGCGCCTGTTCGATCGTACGAGTTCAGCGCGTGGCAGAGGTCGCGCTTGACGCGGCCGCTGAATCGGTCATCGGCGCGCCCGACCCGGTCATGACGGGCACCGGATCGGCGAGGAGGTCGGCGAACGCCGTCTCGGCAGCGCCGACGAGGAGCCGGTCGTCGCCCAGCTCGGCGGTGCGTACGAGCGGGCAGGCGGCCGAGATGGTCTGCCGAGCGACGGCCTCGGCGAACTCGTCCACGTCGCTTTCGACGAGGGGAGCGAGGAAACCGCCGAGCACCACCACCGCCGGGTCGAGGACGTTGACGGCGCTCGCGACCGCCGAAGCCAGGATACGGCGCTGCCGGCGCAGCTCGGCGCGAGCAGCGGGGTTCGCGGCCCCGTGGACAGCGGCGCGCAGCTCGGCGTCGTCTGCGCCGGGAAGTCCGAGCGAAGCGATCAGGCGGTGCCGGCTCACTTCGTCCTCCAGGGCGGCGTGCTCGCCGGAACGGCGGTCTGCGGCATCCTCGAATATCGCGGGGTTGTGCCCGAACTCGCCGGCCAGGCCGCGCGCGCCGCCGACGAGTGCGCCCCCGACGACGAGCCCGCCGCCGATGCCGCTCGCCCCGCCGTTGAGGTAGATCACATCGGCGACGCCGCGGGCAGCGCCGAAGAGGTACTCGGCGTGCGCGCCGTACGACGCGTCATTGCCGACCGTCGTGGGCGTGCCCGTGGCTGCCGTCACGAGCTCGGCGAGCGGAGCGTTCGTCCAACGCAGGTGCGGGGCGTGCACGACGAGACCGGCTGCGGGCTCGACCAAGCCCGGGACGGCGACGCCGACACCGATGGCCGTCGTCGCCGCGAGCGGGCCCGCTCGCCAGTCCTCGATGGTCTCCGCGATGAGCGACGCGAGCTCCTGCGGCGTGATGAGGGCCGTCGTGAGCGCGCGGCGGCGGGCGTGCACACGGCGGTCGAGGCCGACGGCGGCGAGCGTCACGGCGTCGACCTCCGGGTTCACGGCGACGGCGACGACATCGGCGCGTGCGGTGATGACCGGGGAGGGGCGACCGATGCGCCCCTCGGGGGCGCCGGCGGTCTCGGTGACGAGCCCCAGGCGCGCGAGCTCTGCCGTCAGCGCGCCGATGGTCGAGCGGTTGAGGCCGAGTTCGGCAGTCAGCGCGGCGCGCGAGATCGGCCCGTCCCGGTGCACGACGACGAGCATCCGAGCGAGATTCACGCGCCGGACGAGTTCGGCGGTTCCCGGCGCGACACTCACGGGATCAGCCTACGAGAATCCAGTTTGTTGACGTAATAGACAAATCGACTTACGCTGAGCCCGCAGCAATCGAAGCGAAGGAGCACGCATGCGCACCCCGACCCCGGCCGACAAGTTCACGTTCGGCCTCTGGACCATCGGCTACAACGGCACCGACCCGTTCGGCGGCCCGACCCGTCCGCCCCTCGACGTCGTCCACGCGGTCGAGAAGCTCGCCGAGCTCGGGGCCGCAGGACTGACGTTCCACGACGACGACCTGTTCGCGTTCGGATCCAGCGACAGCGAGCGGCAGACGCAGATCGATCGCCTCAAGGGCGCGCTCGCCGACACCGGTCTGACCGTTCCCATGGTCACCACCAACCTCTTCAGCGCTCCCGTCTTCAAGGACGGCGGCTTCACCTCGAACGACCGTGCGGTCCGCCGCTTCGCCATCCGCAAGGTGCTGCGGCAGATCGACCTCGGCGCCGAGCTCGGCGCCGAGACCTTCGTCATGTGGGGCGGCCGCGAGGGCGCCGAGTACGACTCGGCGAAGGACGTCCGCCAGGCCCTGGAGCGCTACCGCGAGGCGGTGAACTTCCTCGGCGACTACGTCGTCGAGAAGGGCTACAACCTGCGCTTCGCGATCGAGCCGAAGCCGAACGAGCCGCGCGGCGACATCCTGCTTCCGACCGTCGGTCACGCCCTCGCCTTCATCGAGTCGCTCGAGCGTCCTGAACTCGTCGGGCTGAACCCCGAGGTCGGGCACGAGCAGATGGCGGGGCTGAACTTCGCGGCAGGCATCGCGCAGGCCCTGTACCACGGCAAGCTCTTCCACATCGATCTCAACGGTCAGCGCGGCATCAAGTACGACCAGGACCTCGTGTTCGGTCACGGTGACCTGCACAACGCGTTCGCCCTCGTGGACCTCCTCGAGAACGGCGGCCCGAACGGCGGCCCGGCGTACGACGGACCCCGTCACTTCGACTACAAGCCGAGCCGCACCGAAGACGAGACCGGCGTCTGGGACTCCGCTGCCGCGAACATGCGCACCTACCTGCTGCTCAAGGAGCGGGCCGCGGCGTTCCGCGCCGACCCCGAGGTCCAGGAGGCGCTCGAGGCCGCCCGCGTTCCCGAGCTGGCGCAGCCGACGTTCGGCGAGGGGGAGAGCTACGACGACTTCGTCGCCGACCGCTCGGCCTACGAGGACTTCGACACCGACGCCTACCTCGGCGGCAAGGGCTTCGGGTTCGTCCGTCTGCAGCAGCTCGCGACCGAGCACCTGCTCGGTGCGCGCTGACGCCTGAGCGCGACGAGCCCCGCAACGCGAGAGAGAAGGATGCCGGCATGACGCTGGTCATGGGTGTCGACTCGTCGACCCAATCGTGCAAGGTCGTGATCGTCGACGCCGACACCGGTCGGGTCGTCCGGGAGGGGCGTGCGCCCCACCCGGACGGCACGAGCGTCGACCCCGAAGCCTGGTGGGCTGCGCTGCAGGCTGCCGTCGAGCTCGCGGGCGGGATGTCCGACGTCGCGGCGTGGTCGATCGGCGGTCAGCAGCACGGTCTCGTCGCGCTCGACGAGCAGGGGGCGGTCGTGCGCGACGCCCTGCTGTGGAACGACACGAGGTCGGCGCAGGCGGCATCCGATCTCGTGGCCGAGTTCGGCGCCGAGCGCCTCGCCGAACGCACCGGGCTCGTCCCGGTCGCCTCGTTCACGATCAGCAAGCTGCGATGGCTGCGCGACCACGAGCCGCAGAACGCTGGGCGCACGGCGGCGGTGGCGCTGCCGCACGACTGGCTGACCTGGCGGCTGCGCGGTTTCGGCCCCGCCGCCGACGGCTCAGCCGGGGCCGCGGTTCTCGGCGAGCTCGTCACCGACCGTTCCGACGCGTCGGGAACCGGGTACTGGAGCGCCGTCACGGGTGAATACGACCGCGAGCTTCTCGTGTCGGCCCTCGGACACGACGTCGTCGTGCCGCGGGTGCTCGCCGCCGACGAATGGGTCGAGGACAGGGCTGGCCGGCGGGTCGCCGCGGGTGCCGGCGACAATGCGGCATCCGCTCTCGGCGTCGGCGCGGGCCTCGGCGACGTCGTCGTCTCGATCGGCACGTCCGGCACCGTCTTCGCAGTGAGCGACACGCCCGCGATCGATGCGACCGGAACCGTCGCGGGCTTCGCCTCGGCAGACGGTCACCATCTGCCGCTCGTGTGCACGCTCAACGCGGCACGCGTGCTCGACGTGGTCGCGGCGTTGCTCGGGGTCGACCACGACGGGCTGTCGCAGCTGGCGCTGTCGGCCGATCCCGGTGCGGGCGGGCTGACCCTCGTGCCGTACTTCGAGGGTGAGCGCACCCCGAACCTGCCGGACGCGACGGCTGTGCTGAGCGGGATGACGCTGGCCTCCACCACCCGCGAGAACCTCGCCCGCGCCGCGGTGGAGGGGATGCTGTCCGGGCTCGGCGCCGGGCTCGACGCCCTGCGCGATCAGGGGGCCCTGCGCGATCAGGGGGTACCGCTGCGCCGGGTGCTCCTGGTCGGCGGGGGAGCGCGGTCGGCGGCCGTGCAGCAGATCGCTCCCGCGGTCTTCGGCCTCGACGTCGAGGTTCCCGCCCCCGGCGAATACGTCGCGCTCGGCGCGGCCGAGCAGGCCCGCCGCGTCGTCGCGGCGGATGCCGGCTAGACCGCCTCAGACGTGGTCGCGCCAGGAGTGCTTCGGCTCGTACCCCAGGAGCCGCCGCGCCTTCTCCGTCGAGAAGAGCGACCGGTTCGTGCCGAGCTCGCCGCGGACCTCGACGTCGGGGAAGACCTCGGCCACGAGCTCGGCGTTCGGGCGTGACATGACGGTGTCGGCGGCTGCGATCAGGAACCGGTCGAATCCCGCCGGCGCGTTCTCGAGTGCACGCATCACGGCCTGGGCGCCGTCGCGTGCGTCGATGTAGCTCCACACGTTCCACTTGCGGCGCACCGGGTCGGCGTCGAAGGAGGGGAACTCGGCGTAGTCCTCGGGAACCATGACGTTCGAGAACCGCAGCGCCGTGATCGACAGGCCCGGGTGCCAGCGCACGAGCTCGATCGCGAGCTGCTCCTCGAGGTGCTTCACGAGCGAGTACACCGACTCGGGGCGCGCGGGGTACTCCTCGTCGACGGGGATGTACGGCGGCGGAACGTCGAACGGCAGTCCCTGCACCGTCTCGCTCGAGGCGTACACGATCCGGTCGATGCCGAGTCGTGTCGCGGCGTGGAAGACGTTGAAGGTCGCGGCCATGTTGTTGTGGAAGGTCGCGATGTCGGGACGGATACCGGGGGCCGGGACCGCGCCGAGGTGCACGATCGCGTCGACGCCGTCGTGGCGGTCGCCCACCGAGCCGAAAGCGTCGACGACCTGGCCGTAGTCGGTCAGGTCGATCTGCACGAACGCGGGCCCGCGCGTGCCGACGACGTCGAAGCCGATGACCTCGTGGCCCGCCGCCGTGAGCTCACGAGCGACGACCGTGCCGAGTTTTCCCGATGATCCCGTCAGTGCGATCCGCATGAGAACAGCGTCGCACACGGTGGTGCACCCGGGGGCGGCTAGGCTCGTTCCTCATGGCTGCCGGGGCGACGATCCACACGTTCGATGCGACGCTCGCAGACGTCGACCGCGGCGTGTACGAGTCGTTCGCGCTGCGCCTCGCGCGGCATCCCTCCGAGACGGATGCCTTCATGCTCACCCGGTTGCTCGCCTACTGCCTCGAGTACGAGGAGGGCATCGATTTCACCGAGGGCATCGCCGCGAAGGACGAGCCGGCCGTGCTCGTCCGCGACCTGACCGGATCGATCGTCGCCTGGATCGAAGTGGGGGCGCCGGATGCCTCACGGCTGCACCTCGGCAGCAAGCAGGCCGACCGCGTCGCGGTGTACACGCAGCGCAACCCCGGACCGATCGTCGCGGCGTGGGCGGGGAAGAAGATCCACCGTGTCTCGGACATCGCCCTGCACAGCTTCGAGCCGGGCTTCATCGACACCCTCGTCACGGCCCTCGACCGCCGCAACACCGTGACGGTCTCGGTCACCGAGCGGCACCTCTACGTCGAGCTCAACGGTGTGACCGCCGAGTCCGACGTCATCACTCAGCCGGCCGGCTGACCCGTGGCGCCGTCGGGCGCCTCCGGGGCCGCGGAGGACGTCGGGGCCTCCGACACGAACACGTCGACGCCGGCATCCGTCAGCACCAGCTGCATCGCGGTGCCGATGGGGTAGCGGGCGAGGAGATCCTCGGGCTGATCATCGCGAACGACGAAGGAGACGGCAGCGGGGAACGCGCCGGCGGAGCAGCCCTGGTCCATGAATCCCGACCAGGAGTCGCTCGTCGACGACTCGACGTCGGCGACCCGCGTGACGATGACGCAGGACTCGGACTCGCTCTCGTCGAGCGACCAGAAGCTGGGGGTCTCGAACACGGCGAGTCCCAGGAAGGGCTCGAACGACCGGCCCTCGCGGTTCCGGTCGTAGCCGCCGAAGAACTCCGGCAACTCGGCCCCCGTCGGCAGCAGCGTCGTGACGTGCGAGACGCGCGCGTCCGGCGGCAGCGCCGTCGCGGTCGAGGCGCTGCGCGCCGTCGCGAACGCCGTGACGCCGACCGCGAGGGCTGCCACGGCGACGAGCGACCCGGCCCACATGAGCAGGGGTCGCGGCCGTCGCGCGCGAGGGACCGTCGGGTCCGCGGCGCCATTCCCGGACTCGTGACCCCCGGACCCGTGCCCCTGGGACTCGTCGTCCCGCGTCTCGTCGGACCGGACCGCTGACGTGTTCGGCACCGTGTCGAAGATCGGCGGCAGCTCCGGCTCCGGGGCGGGCGTGTGCGCGTGCGGCAGCCGACGTACGCGTTCGCGTTCCTCGAGCTCGGCCAGTCGTGCCAGTGCCACCGGGTCGTCGGCGATGTCGCCGCCCGGCGCGTAGGCGCGGTTGCGGAGGGCTCGAAGCTCGGCGGCAACTCCCTCGTCCATCCTTGAATCGTGGCACATCCCGCCACCCGCGGGGGCGGTCGCCCGGTCGTGCGGCGTCGACTCCGGCGGGGCGGCTCCGTTAGCATTCCAACCATGGCACCCCTGCGCGCGCCGGTGCGCCTGGACCGCCCACGTCTGCTCTCGGCGCTTGCGTCGCCCGCGCCCCTGGTCGCTCTGCTCGGTCCGGACGGCGCCGGCGCGAGCACGCTGCTGCGCCAGTTCGCAGAGGAGCGTGACGACGTCACGTGGGCCGGCGACGGCCGCATCCCCGACGTGGTCTCGCGCACGCTCGTCATCGACGACGGCGACGCCCTCGCGCCCGACGCCTGGGAGCGGGTGCGGCAGCTGCGCATCACCCGGCCCGATCTCGTCGTTCGGCTCGCCGTACGCAGCGCCCGCGCCGTCCCGCTGGCCTGGGACGTGGAATGGGTACGCGATCTCGCCTTCACGCTCGACGAGACGATCGCCTACGTCGCCGCGCGCGACTCCCACCTGAATCCCCGCACCGTGCAGCTGGTGACGGGCGGACTCCCCGCGGCCGTCGTCGCGGTCGTCGAGGCGAACGTCGTCGACGCCGATGCGGTTCGACTCGTGCTCGCGCGCCTCGCGCCGCATCCGCTGCCGGCCTCGGCCGCCGCCCTGGCGGTGCCCGAGTTCCTCACACCCGCGCTCGCCGCCCAGCTCGGCGGCGACGACGCCGTCATCGAGCGGGCCGAGCGGGCGGGGCACGGCGAATGGCGCACCGACGACGGCACGCTGATCTTCGCGCTCACGGCGCCGATCCGTGCCGCGACGCTTGCGGCGACGCCCATTCCCGAGGGCGAGCAGCGCGCGATCCGCCACCGCGCCGCCCGTGCGCTGCTCCGGGAAGGCTCGGGGCTCGGCGCGCTCGTGGAGGGCGCCGCTGCGGACGCCCTCGACATCGTCGACGCGGCCCTGCGCCGCGACGGGCTCAAGCTGCTCTGGGGCAACGGCCCCCGCATCGCCGCGGCGCTGCGTCCGATCCCGCTGCTGCAGCTGCGGCGCTGGCCCGTCATCGCCCTCGCGCAGGCCCTCATCCTCAACGCCCGCCGGGAACACAAGGTCCGCGCGGCCGAGCTGCTGGGCGTCGCGCTGCTCGGAGTCCAGACGGGCCAGAGCGAACCGGCCGACCGTGCCCTGCTGCGCGTCGTCGAGTCGGTCGCGCGCCGGCTCACCGGCGTCGGCGACCGCGGTCTGCGCGCTGCCCGCGCGGCGGCGCGCATCCTCGACGAGCTGCCGGCAGCCGATCTCGAGCAGCTGCGCGGGCTGCGCGGCGATCTGCACGCCCACGCGGCGATCAGCCTGCTGTACGGCGGTGACGACGAGGCGGCGGTCGAACAGTTCGAACAGGCGCTCGCGACGGCCGTGCGACCGAGCGTCGAACTCGTCGCGTACGGCGGCCTGGCCCTCGTCCACGCCAAGATAGGCGATCTTCCGGCGGCGCAGACCTGGGCGGCGCAGGCCACCGGACGTCCCTGGCCGGACGACATCCTCAACGAGTATCAGGGCAGCATGCTGTGGATCGCCGAGAGTCAACTCGCGCTCGAACGCGGCGACGTCGGCGCCGCGGAGGCTGCGATCGCCCCGATCTGGCCGATCATCGACACCATCGAGCATTGGTCGGCGATCGCCATGGTGCGCGCATGGACCGACGTCTCCGCCGGTCGCCCCCACGAGGGTCTCGAGCGGCTGCGCGCGCTGCGCAGTCGTCGTGGACGACGGATCGCGTCCGGTTCGCCGGCCGCGCGCGTGCTCGACGCCACCGAGAGCGCCCTGGCGCTCGCCGCGGGCGACCTGGCGTCGGCGCGCCGGCTCACCTCGCGTTCGTCCGACGTCCCCGAGGTGATGCTCGCCGCCGCCCGCGTCGCGGTCTTCGACCGTCAGCACGAACGTGCGCTGAAGCTCCTCAACGCCGTCGCGGCGCGCACTCCACGACAGCGGACCGAGTCCGCGGCGCTCGAGGCGATCCTGCTCCACCGGGTGGGCCGGGTCGTCGACGCCCGCACCCTCGCCCAGCGTGCGGGCACGCTCGCTCGCACCTACGGTCTGCGCACCCCGTTCCTCGTCATCCCCGCCGACGAGCACGATCTCTTCGCGGGCGAGGTCGACGACGTGCCGGCGCCGATCACGGTCGCGGGGGTCGCCCCGCAGCTCACGGCGCGGGAGGCTGTCGTCGCCCGTCACCTCGTCGACACCGCGAGCGTCGAGGAGATCGCCGCGCGCTTACACGTCTCGGTCAACACCGTGAAGTCGCAGCGTCGCTCGCTGTACCGCAAGCTCGGCGCATCGTCGCGCGAGGAGGCGATCGCGGCCGCCCTCGCCTACGGTCTCCTCACCGGTGTCGACCCCACGCGGGCGATCACCGCGGTCGATGCCAGCGCCGCCGACGCGGCCAAGACGAACAGGACGCCGTAGGACCCGGAGCCGACGAACAGCACGAGCCCTGCGATCGCCGGCGCGAGCGTCTGCGGCACGATCGTCGCGAGCCCCAGCAATCCGAGATCTCGCCCGGAATCGCCGGCCGACGGCAGGACGTCGATCATGAGGGCCAGATCCGCCGCCAGGTACACCCCACGGGCGGCCCCGCCGATGACGGCGAACGCCACGAGACCGGCGACGCTGGGCGCGGCGAGAGGGATCAGGAGGGATGCCGCCAGGACCGCGCTCGCCGCGACCACCCAGGGCACGCGGCGCCGGATCCAGAGTGCGCCGGCTACGGACCCGCCGACGAGGCTGACGATGTGCAGGCCGATGACGAGGCTCGCGGTGCGGCCGGCCTCCTCGACGGAGGCGCCCGTGAGGTCCATCACGATGTACAGCAGGTACCCCATCACCAGCTGATGCCCCAGCACGAGGAAGAACCGTGCGGTGAAGACGAGCCGGAGGTCGCGCGACGCCCACGCCTCTCGGACAGGCAGTCGAGCGGCCCTCGGGGCGTTGGAGCGGTCGGGGTTCGCGGCCACGAAGAAGACCGCGGCGATCATCAGCCCGGCCGCCAGCGCGATGTACACCAGCGGCGCATGGGCGACGCCGAGACCGGCGCCCGCTGCGCCGGCGGCGAGTCCGCCCGCGGCGCCCATGCCGAAGAAGGCCGCCGCCCGGGGCCGCCGCGACGGTCCGACGCGGTCGGCCAGCACCGCGTCGAGCGGAGCCTCCAACACGTTCAGGAGCGGCTGCAGCACCAGCCACCCCACGGCGACGGCCCAGACCGACTCGGCGTGGCCCAGCACCACCATCACGGCGGCGCTGCCGGCAGCGCCCGCGAGGATCCAGGGTGCCCGCCGTCCCCAGCGCGAGCGCGTCCGGTCCGACGCTGCACCCGCCAGCGGATGGACGACGAGGGTGAGCAATGACGACGCGGTGAGCACGACAGCGAGGACGGCGTCCTTATGGGCGGGGTCGGCGCGGGCGATCTGGGCGGGGACGAGTACTCCCGCGACGCCGCCGTAGACGGCGTTCAACGCCAGAGCAGCGATCAGCAGCGACCAGAGGAGCCGGGTGTGCACCAGAGCATTCTGGTGGGCGAGGACCGGTCGCGCGAAGCCGGGATGAAATGCGAGGTGAAGTTCCCGGCCCTCACGCGTGACAGAGGGGCGGTCGCCGCCAGGGTCGAGCGGATGCGCGTTCGCTGCGCTCCCACAGTCGCTGCCCGAGCGCTGTGCCCTTTACCCGAAGGATGACCGTGAAATACCTGCGCCCAGATTCACCGCCGCCGCGACGACGTCGCGCCCGTACCGTTGCGAGAGGCGTGCTCGCGGCAGCCCTCTCGTCGGCCCTCGCTCTCGGCGGCGCGGTCGGCGCGCAGGCCGTCGAGTCCGACGTGCCGCCGTCGACGAACCCCGCGCTGAGCGAGCACTGCCAGATGAACATCGCCATCAGCGTCGACTTGTCCAATTCGGTGACCGACACGCAGCTCGCGCAGACCCGCTCCGAGCTGGCCGGACTGGCGCAGGCGCTCGAGGGCTATCCGCTCCAGCTCGCCGTACACAACTTCGCTTCCAACGCTCCCGCCACCAGCGGCCCCTCGAACAGCCCGCTGCCCCTGACGTCGCTCGCCGACGAGGCCGGAGTCGACGCCGTCGGCGCCTACGTCAACGGCATCCAGCGTCCGGCGAGCGCTCAGGGCGGCACGAACTGGGATCGCGGCGTCGCCGCCGTCGCCGCGTCGCCGGAGACCTACGACGCGTTGATCTTCCTCACCGACGGCAACCCGACCCAGTACGGCAGCCCGGCACGGGGACCCGGAAACAGCACCGACCGCGCCGTCATGGACGCTTCGGTCCGCAGCGCCAACGAGCTCAAGGCGACCGGCACCCGTATCGTCCCGATCGGCGTGAGCGACAACCTCTCGGGCCAGGCGCTGGCCGACTTCCGTGAGCACATCCGGCAGGTCTCCGGGCCGACGGAGGGCTCCGACTACTACATCGCCGGGTTCTCCGCCCTGCAGCGCACGCTGATCGACATCGTCAACGCCAACTGCGTCTCGATCTCTCTCGAGAAGACCGGCGTGCTGGCGACCGGCGACCGCGGCGTCGCGGGAGACACCGTCGACTACGCCTTCACCATCACGAACGACGGCGGCGTGACGCTCACCGATGTGACGCTCGCCGACCCCAAGCCCGGCCTCTCGTCGATCCGGTTCGGCGCATGGCCCGGTGCCCCCGGTGTGCTCACCCCCGGCCAGTCGGTGACGGCGACCGCGACGTACACCGTGACGGACGCCGATGTCGCGGCGGGCAGCATCGAGAACGTCGCGTCCGTGGCCGGGACCCCGCCGGCCGGTGACCCCGTGTCCGACGAGGCTCCCGCACTGGTGTCGCTGCCCGATCCCGTCCCGGCGATCTCGCTCGAGAAGAGCGGCGCCCTCGACGGCGATGAGGTCGCGTACACGTTCACCGCGACGAACACCGGCGACGTGAGTCTGACGAACGTGTCGATCACCGATGCCCTCCCGGGTCTGTCCGAGATCTCGTACGGTGCCTGGCCCGGCGCGTCGGGCGTGCTGGCCCCGGGTCAGTCGGTCACCGCGACGGCGACCTACGCCCTGACGCAGGCCGACCGCGACGCGGGTGTCGTCGAGAACACCGCCACCGTGGTCGGCACCCCGCCGACCGGTGACCCCGTGACCGACGAGGACGACGTCGACGTTCCCGTGCCGCAGGCACCCGGCATCCTGCTCAAGAAGACCGGCGCGCTCGAGGGAGACGTCGCGACGTACACCTTCGTCGTCCGCAACGCCGGAGACGTCACGCTTCGCGACGTGTCCGTCACCGATGCCCTCCCGGGGCTGTCGGCGGTCGTCTACGGGGCGTGGCCGGAGGCCGAGGGCGTGCTGGCCCCGGGCCAGTCGGTCACCGCGACGGCGACGTACACGCTGACGCAGGCCGACCGCGACGCGGGTGTCGTCGAGAACACCGCGACCGCGACAGGCACCCCGCCCGTCGGCGACCCGGTCACCCACGACGACGAGGTCGAGCTGCCGGTCGCGCAGACTCCCGGCATCGCGCTGGTCAAGACCGGCGTCCTCGAGGGCGGCGAGCTGACCTACACCTTCACCGCGACCAACACCGGCGACGTGACGCTGACGGACGTCGCGATCGCCGACGAGCTGCCGGGTCTCTCCGACCTCTCCTACGGTGCCTGGCCCGCTGAGGCGGGCGTGCTCGCCCCGGGTGAGTCGGTGACGGCCACCGCGACCTACACGCCGACGCAGGCCGACCGCGACGCGGGAGTCGTCGAGAACACGGCATCCGTCACCGGCACCCCGCCGACCGGAGACCCGGTGAGCGACGAGGACGAGTTCGACCAGCCGCTGCCGCAGGGGCCCGCGATCGCGCTGACGAAGAGCGGTGAGCTCGACGGCGACCGCATCCGCTACACCTTCACGGTGACGAACACCGGCGACGTCACGCTCCGTGACGTGGCTGTGCGAGACGGGCTGAGCGGACTCTCCGAGATCGTGTTCGGTGCCTGGCCGGGAGCGCAGCACGTGCTCGCGCCCGGTGAGTCGGTGACCGCGACCGCCGTGTACACGGTGACCGCAAGCGATCGCGCCGCCGGTGGCGTGACCAACACCGCGACCGTCACGGCGACGCCGCCGACCGGAGACCCGGTGACGGATGACGACACCGTCCGCACCGCGGTGGGTGCGCTCGCCGCGACCGGAGCGGGCAGCGAGCAGCTGATGCGGCTCGCGCTGTTCGGTGGACTGACGATCGCGCTCGGCGCGGCGGCCGTGGTGCTGCGCCGCCGGACGCGCGCCTGACCACGACTGAGGCCCCCGCGACGTACCCGACGTCGTGGGGGCCTCGGTGTTTGTCAAGCATTCAGCGGATCCCGAGCGGGTGCCGCTAGTTTTGTGCGATGACGCATCGAGCCTCTCAGGCCTCCGACTCCGATAGTCCCGGCGCCCGGGTGACCCCGGGTGCGCCCCGTCTCGCGAGCGAGTTCCGCCGGTGAACGGCGATCTGCTCCTCAACATCGTCCTCGTCGTCGTCTTCGTGCTCATCGGTGGCGTCTTCGCCGCCACGGAGATGGCGCTCGTCACCCTTCGTGACAGCCAGGTCAACGCCCTCGCGCTCCGCGGCAAGCGCGGCGAGAAGGTCGCGGAACTCGCGCGGAACCCCAACACGTTCCTGTCGGCCGTTCAGATCGGCGTCACGGTCGCGGGCTTCGCCTCGGCGGCGTACGGCGCCTCGTCGATCGCCCCCTCGCTCGCACCCGTGCTGGTCTCGTGGGGGCTGTCCGATGCCGCCGCGATGACCGTCGCGACGATCGTCCTGACGCTGATCATCGCCTACCTCTCGCTCGTGCTCGGCGAGCTGGTGCCCAAGCGCCTCGCCATTCAGCGCAACGCCGCCTTCGCGTACGGCGTCGCGCCGGTGCTCAACGGTTTCGCGAAGCTCATGAGGCCGGTGATCTGGCTGCTGTCGATCTCGACGAACCTGCTCGTGCGGATGCTGGGCGGAGACCCGAACAAGACCGGCGAAGAGCTGAGCGACGAAGAGCTCCGCGACATCGTGTCGAGTCACGAGGGGCTTCCCGAGGACGAGCGGCGCATCCTCGACGACGTTCTGTCGCTGCGCGACCGTCAGCTGAGCGAGGTGATGCGTCCGCGTCCCGAGGTGGTGTCGTTGCCCGGCGGGGAGACCGTCGGGGCGGCCGCCGCGCTCGTGCGCGACCTGCCCTACTCGCGCTACCCGATCATCGATCAGACGATCGACGACGTCGCCGGGTTCGTGCACGTGCGCGACGTGCTGGATGCCGCGGGCACGGACGACGCGCAGCCGCTCCAATCGATCGTGCGGCCGATCCGGTACTTCCCCTCGACTGCGCGGCTCCTGCCGACCCTCACGTCGATGCGGGCGGAAGGCAGCCAGATCGCTGTCGTCGTCGACGAGTACGGCGGCACCGACGGAATCGTCACCCTCGAGGATCTCGTCGAGGAGGTCGTGGGCGAGATCGTCGACGAGTACGACACCGAGGCGATGCCGCATCCACTCGCGGGCGACGGCGGACCGGTCGACGGGCGGCTGAACCTGCAGGACTTCGAGGAGGCCACCGGCATCTCGATCCCGCGCGGGACGTCCGACACCGTGGCCGGTTTCGTGATCGAGCAGCTCGGACGTCTCGCCCGGGTCGGCGACCGCATCGAGGTCGACGGGGCGACGATCGAGGTCACGCGGCTGGACCGCCGTCGTATCGCGGAACTCCACGTGGCGCGCGCGTCGAAGGACGGGCCGACGGCGGTGCCCGCCGAAGGGTAAACTGTCGGTCGGTGCGTCGGGAAGTCTGGTCGACATGTCCGTCGGCGACTGCCGGCGGAGGATCGAAAGGCTCCTCGCATGTACGACGCTCTTCCCCGCCGGGCCCGGTTGCGCCGCTGGCTGTCGCGTGAGACGACGGGCGGGGCGCTGCTCCTCGCGGCTGCGGCCCTCGCGCTGATCTGGGCGAACTCGCCCCTGGCCGGCTCCTACGCGGCATTGTCCGAGTTCACGATCGGGCCCGCTGCCCTGCACCTGGACCTCTCGCTGTCGACGTGGGCCGCGGACGGACTGCTCGCGCTGTTCTTCTTCGTCGTGGGCGTCGAGCTCAAGCACGAGTTCGTCGCAGGCAGCCTCCGCCGGCCGCGCGAGGCCGCCGTTCCGGTGCTCGCAGCGGTCGGCGGGATGCTGCTGCCCGCGGTCCTCTTCACCGTCGTGATCGTCGCGACGGGCGACACCGAGGCCCTGCGCGGCTGGGCGATCCCGACCGCGACCGACATCGCCTTCGCGCTGGCCGTCCTGGCGATCTTCGGTCGTGGCCTCCCGCCGGGGCTGCGCACGTTCCTGCTCACGCTCGCCGTCGTCGACGACCTGCTCGCGATCCTGATCATCGCGATCTTCTACACCGCGACGATCCACATCGTGGCGCTCGTGGTGGCGCTCGCGGCAGCGGCCGTGTTCGCGGTCGTCGTCCGGCAGCGGTGGGCGCGGTGGTGGGTGCTGTTGCCCCTCGGACTCGTGGTGTGGGGCTTCCTCCATGCGTCCGGCGTGCACGCCACGATCGCCGGCGTCCTGCTCGGGTTCGCCGTTCCCGCGCGGCCGGTGCACGGCGAGAGCGTGGCGCGCACCGATACGTACGACGACCTCGTGCGTCCCGTCTCATCGGGTATCGCGCTGCCGGTGTTCGCGTTCTTCGCCGCCGGGGTCAGTGTCGTCGGAACGAGCGACCCGCTCGGGGTCATCGCGCAGCCGGTCGTGCTGGCCATCGTGGTCGGCCTCGTCGTCGGAAAAGCGATCGGCGTGCTCGGCACCACCGCGATCGTCACCCGCACGACGCCTCTGCGGCTGCCGGAGGGGGTGCAGGTGCGCGACCTGCTGCCGATCGGGCTGCTCTGCGGGATCGGGTTCACCGTGTCGCTGCTGATCACGGGCCTGTCCTTCGCCGACGGCGTCCACACCGACGGCGCGCGCCTGGGAGTGCTCCTGGGGACGCTGATCTCGGCTGCCGGCGCGGCACTGCTCCTCAGCCGGAGCGCGCGACGTGCGCGTGCTGCCGCGGCGGTGGGCGCTCCGCCAGCCCGCACCATCGACGGCGAGGGGCCCGCGCTCGGGTTCGACCGCGACGAGTGAGGCGCTCCCGGCACGGTGCGCGTTCCGGATCGTGGCGCGGCACGGATGGGCGGGAGAGTCAATCCCCGCGCGCGCCACGTGCGCGCAGCCTCGCTGCGTCTTAAGATGCCGAAGTGCCCGATGTTCCGACACCGACCCATTACTGGTATCCGTCGGACTCGGAAGACCCCGGGACCCCGCGCGAGCGCGGCATCGCCGTGCTCCAGGCGTTCCGGCTCTATCGGGCCGCCGAGGCCGCGATGCGCCGCCGCACGCGCGACTCGATGTCGATGGGTGAGAACGAGCTGCTCGTGCTCCGCTACCTCATCAAGGCGCACGGCGAGGGCCGCCTCGTCGGGCCGACCGAGCTCTCCCGGTACCTCGGCATCTCGACGGCGTCGACGACGGCGCTGATCGACCGTCTGCAGAAGTCCGGTCACGTCACGCGTCAGGCGCATCCCAGCGACCGGCGCAGCGTGCACGTGGTCGCCACCGAGAAGTCCGACGTCGAGGTGCGCGACACCCTCGGTCGCATGCATGAGCGCATGATCGCGGCTGTCGACGGGATGACGGCCGAGGAAGCACGCATCGTCATCGCGTGTCTCGGCCGCCTTCAGCAGGCCGTCGACGAGGTCGACGCGCATGCCCCGGATCCGACGCGCAGCGACCCCGTCTGACAAGTAGCTAGTCTCCGGAGAAAGCCCGCGAATTGACATTCGTCAAGCGGTGCGACGGGTGACACGATGGGAACATGTGTTCCCACCCGGTGACCCCGACCGAGGAGCGCTTCGCCATCGAAGGTCAGGTGGTGACGTCGTTCTCGGGGGTCGTGGCGCGCCTGTCCGCCGCGCATCCCTCCCTCGCCGTCGTCGACGTCGAGCGCGTCGTCCTGCGCGAGTGGGAGGCGTTCAGCGCAGGAAGACCGGTCGTCGTCCCGATCGGCGTCGAAGAGGGGGCGGCTGAGATGCTGGCCGTCGAGGCCTCGGCTCAGATCGACGGTTAGCCGGTCGCCCTCGTACGGTCCGTCGTTTATCGGACCGTCTGTTGCGCGTTAGGCTCATCGCGTGGGCCGATTCATCTACGACACGCTGGGGAACTCCGTCGAGATCGACGACCGGACTCTGGCGCACCTGCGCATCGTCATCATGAACAAGCTGCGCCGTTCGGAGCCGTTCATGTTCGACATCGATCTGCCCCGCGGAGGTGAGCGTCGCAGCTACTGGATCCACCCGTCCGTGCCGCTGCAGTTCCATTTCTCGGGCAGCCGCCAGCCGCGGATCAACCGGCACTGGGTCGAAGAGCTGATGCAGGTCGCGAGCGGTCCGGCCGGTCTCACGATCGTCCCCGAGCCGGCCGAGGACGGCGCGCCCGAACTCGGCTGAACGGGCACGCGCCCGCTCGGACCCGCGTCGGTCAGGCGGTGGCGTCGTTGCCTGACTTCGCTACCGCGTCGGGGTCGTCGATGTGCTCGGTGACCACCATGATGCCGCCGGACGAGTTCGCGGAGTTCGCCATCTCCTCGACCCATTCGCGGCTGAGAGTGGTCGGCTCGGGGTCGTCGAAGGCGAACCTCAGCGGGATCGAGGGGTGCAGCCAGATGGTGCTGCGTCCCGTCGGTTCGCCGTCGGGGTGACGCCATGAGAGCGTGAAGCTCTCTCCGCGCCGCAGCTTGGTGGCGATGACGACCTTGAGGTGCGCCAGCGTGCGGTCGTCGATGTGGATCGGCGATGCGCCGTCTCCGTAATAGATGGTGCCCACGAGCACCACATTAAACCGCTGCGGGACGAAGCCCAATCTCATTGTCAAGGCCTCGACGCTCCGCGGATCGCGGAGAAAAGTGGAGGTCGATGACGATCGATTCACGCCCCGACGACGAGTTCGAGCCCAAGACCGCCGGCTCGCTCGACGACGATGTGTTCGCGGATCTCCCGGCCTTCGATGTCGTCGACGGCGAACTGATGCCGCGCGCTCCGAAGCGCGGTCGGTGACAATGGCGGGATGACGGCGAAGGACGCACCCAACGGCGACGGCGGGGACGCCGGTTTCGACGCGATCGCCGCCGAGCTGCTGGCGGTGCCGCCCGCGGACTTCGTCTCGGCCCGCAATGCGCGTGCCGCGGACGCGGCGGCGGATGCGGATGCGGAGCTGGCCGCGAGCATCCGGGGCCTGCGTAAGCCGACGGTTGCGGCGTGGGCGGTCAATCTGCTCAGCCGCGACGCGTCGTTCCGCGAGGCGCTCGAGCTGTCTTCGGCGTTGCGGGAAGCGCAAGACGACCTCGACGCCGCGGAGCTCGCCCGGCTCGGCCGACAGCGGCGTGCGCTGGTCGCCGCGCTCGCGCGTCGGTCGGCGGACCTGGCGGCGGATGCGGGCGTTCCCCTATCGGCGGCGGCCCGCGACGAGGTGCAGCGCACGGTCAATGGGGCCATCGTCGATGCCGTGGCCGGAGCGGTGGTGGCAGCGGGGCGGCTCGTCCGCACCCTCGAGCCCGGCTCGCTCGAACCCGAGAACCTGCAGGATCGCGTTGCCGGCTCGATTCCCGGCGCCCCCGACTCGGCCGGCGCGCCCGGCGGGTCACGAGACGATCTCGCCGAACGTCGGTCGCGGCGTGAAGCCGAGAAGCGACGGCGCGAGGCGCAGCGCGAGGCGAGTGAGGCCGGCCGTGCGCTGGCGCGCGTGGAGGAGCGCCGGGCGAGCGTGCGGGAACGCGCCGACAGGCTGCACGAGCGAGCGGAGGAGCTCCGACGCGACCTCGCACGGGTGTCGGAGGATGCCGAGCGGGCCGACGCCGCCGTCGACGAACTCGACGACGCGGTGGCATCGGCGCGGCAGACGCTGGCGGCGGCGGAGCGCAAGGTGCGGTCGGTCGGCGGCGAGGGTCAATAGCATCGAGGGATGGCGGATGCTGCGACCGAACTCATCGCCGATGCGCGCCGTCGGCTGACCGGCGTCGCCCGCGAGCGGCTCGGTGTCCGCAGCGAAGGACGCCGTCTTCTCGGTTTCGGCCGCGCCACCCGCATCCTGCCGGTCGGGGATGCGTGGCATCTCGGCGTTCTTCTCATCGCCGACGAGGAGGTCTTCGCGACAGGTGAGCTGCTGCGAGCCCGCGCCGAGGCGATCCGCGGCTACACCGCCGAGGCACAGCGTGCCCGGTCGGAGCGTGCTGCGGCGGCGTTCCGCGGCGGCTTCGCCGAGGGTGAGCCCGTGCACCTGGACTGGTCGCCGATCGATCTCGACGTCGTCGACGCGGGCGGTGCCTCGGGGCCGCTCGCGCGCGCCGAGGACGGTGTGGTGACGGTCGCGTTCGCGGCGGGGGCTCGGATGCCGCTTGCCGCCTACCTCGACGATCGGATCGCGCTGCTGCCCTGACGCGACCGGCCCGGACAGCAGCGCGGTGACGACGTCAGTCGTCCGATGTGCCGCCCGTCGCCCGCAGCCGCCGGGCCTCGGCGCGCTCCTCGGCCTCCTGCTTCGCGGTCTTCTCGATGCGGGCGGTGTCGCGGGGCGGCAGCTGGATGGTCTCCTCCGCGGGCATCCCGGCCTGCAGTTCGCGTCCGCGCTCGAGCTCGGCGTCGAACTCCGCGCCGAACAAGAGGGCGAGGTTCGTGATCCACAGCCACAACAGGAAGACGATCACGCCGGCGAACGACCCGTAGGTGCGCTCGTAGTTCGAGAAGTTCGCGACGTAGATGCCGAAGCCCGCGGTCGCAAGGGCGAGGACGACGATCGCGATGACGGCTCCCGCGCTGATCCAGCGGAAACGCGGCTGCTTCGCGTTGGGGCCGAAGTAGTAGAGCACGGCGACGAGAAGGATGACGATGAGCGCGAGCACGGGCCACTTGGCGATCTGCCAGATGAGCACGGCGGTGCTGCCGAGGCCGATCGCGTCGCCGATGGCTTCCGCCACGGGGCCGGAGACGACGAGAAGGACCAGCGCGACGACGACGAGCGCGACCGCGAGCAGCGTGACGCCGAGTTGCTGGGGCTTCAGCTTGACGAAGGGGCGCCCCTCGTCGATCTCCCAGATCCGGTTCATGGCGCGGCTGAACGCGCCGACGTAGCCGGAGGCCGACCACAGCGCGAGGACGATGCCGGAGACGAGGGCGAAGCCCGCCCCGGGGGAGGTGGCGATCTCCTCGATCGGTCCGCGCAAGGTGTCGGCGGCGCCGCCGGGGGCGACCTGGCCGACGATGTCGAGCACGGCGTCGGCTGCCTGCTGCCCCTGCCCGATGACGCCGAGGAGCGAGAACACCGCGAGAAGGCCGGGGAACGCCGACAGCACGGCGTAGTAGGTGAGCCCGGCGGCGAGGTCGGGGCACTGATCGCGGCTGAACTCGCGGACGGTTCGTTTCAGCACGTGCTTCCACGAGGGCTTTTCGACGTCGGTGATGGAGTCGGGCTTCGCGGGGTGCTCGGGGTCGAGTCCGGCGGTTCTCTGGTTGCTCATGTCTCTCCTGGGATCGTGCGCGCCGCGGGTGTCAGCGGCGGGGTCGGTCGGCGACGCGGGAAACGTGACCGTGCACCGGGCCGGCGGCGGATGCCGTCCCGGTGCACGGTTCATGCAGTGCTCGTGCTGCGACGGATGTCAGGTGCCGCTGACGTTGCCCCGGGCCTCCTGGGCGCGGTCGGTGACGGTCTCGACTCCGTCCTGCGCATCGCTCTTGACGTGGGAGACCGCCTCGGTCGCGGTGTCCTTGACGGCCGCGGCGGCATCCTGCACCGGCTCCTTCAGGTCGGAGCCGACCTGCTGGGCGACGCTCTTCGCCTCGTCGACGAGGGGCTGCGCCTGTTCCTTCACGTCGGCCGCGATCCCCTTCTCCTTCGTGGATGCCGGGATGAGCGAGGCGACGAGCAGGCCGCCGGCGAACGCCATCAGGCCGACGGCGAGGGGGTTGCCCTCGGCCTTCGCGCCCACTCTGTGCGCCGCGTCGGATACGCCACCGGCGACCGAGGAACCCGCGTCGTGGACCGATGAGCCGGCGTCGTCTGCCGCGCCCATCACGCGGTCGCGGAGGGACCCGAAAGCGCCCTTGATCTTGTCGGTCTGACGGTGGGCGATCTTCGAGGGCGTCACCTTGTCGACGAGGGCGTCGGTGTCTTGGCTCAGCTCGCGACGCTTGCGCTCGATGTCGGCGCGGATCGCTTCCGGTGAATCGGTCATCGGTTCTCCTCATTTCTCTTCAGTGCGTCGGGGATTTTGCCCAGGGTCTCGGCGGTCTGTGGGGCGCCCTGGACCTTCGCGAGCTGCTTGCGTCCGAGGGCGTACAGCACGGCCGCGATGACGCCCCAGATGACGGCGACGATGACGGCGGACCAGCCGAGCCCGACGAGGTGCCCGAGGGCCCACCAGAGTGCGATCGACAGGAAGAAGATCGCCATGAGCGCTGCGTAGCCCGCGCCGCCCAGCATCCCGGCTCCCTTGCCCGCCCGCGTTCCCGACTCCTTCAGCTCGGCCTTGGCCAGGTTGATCTCCTGGCGCATCAGCTCCGACAGGTCGCGTGTCACCTCGCCCAGCAGATCGCCGAGCGACGTGGTCGCCGCCTGCTGCTCGGAAGGCGTGGGGTTATCGGTCATCTCGGGTCTCCCCGATGCCCTCGGTGTACGGCTCGTCGGCTGTTCGGCCGAGCGAGCTGTCGTAGAGCGGAGTGGGCTCTGCGGCATCCGCCCTTGCGTCGATCGGCTCGTCGAGCGGCGCGCCGACGGGAGCGTGCGACGGCGCCGACGGCGCGGCGGGGATGCCGGTGGGCGCCGAGCCCGGCGTGCCGATGGGGTCGTCGAGTGGAGCGTTCACCGGCGCCGGGGACGGAGCCGAGGGGGCCGACGGCACACCGTCGGCAGTCGTGCCGGAGCTGGGAGCGGAGGCAGGGGCGGAGTCATGCTCCTCCCTCGCGCTCTCGGTGAGCGCGCGGGTGAGGCGACCGGCGACGACACCGGCGATCAACGCACCCGCGATGAACACCCCCGGCTTGCGCCGGGCGAAGCTCTTGACCTCGCTGACCAGCGAACCCGGGTCGCGTTGCGAGAGCCAGTCGGATGCGCCGCTCACGCGGCTCGACACCTGACGCACCAGGTCGGTGGCGATGCCGGGGTTCTCGGAGTTCTGCGCCAGGGAGTCCAGCTCGTCACCGATCGAGCGCAACCCGTCGGCGACGCGCTGCTGCTGCGACGCGGCCTGCTCGGTGAGCTGCTGCTTCGTCTGCGCATAGACCTGCTTCGCTTGCGACTTCGCCTCGGACGCGACACCCGCCACCTCGTGCTTCGCCGTCTCGACGACGTGGCCGGCCTCGGCTTTCGCGGTGCCGGCGACCTCGCCGGCCTCGTGCTTCGCCGTCTCCGCCGTTCCCGGCCCTGATCCTGCCTGTGAGCCGGACGCCGGCTCACCGTAGTTCTGCGACATCGGTTCTCCTCTCGGTACCGCTTTGCGTTCGTGGGGTGCCGATGTAACGCCTGAGTCCCGCGTCTTGCCCCGGGGCTTGACGTCGGCGACATGCTGTGGATGACTGGGTCCGCTGCGCCGGCTCGGCGCTGTCTCGGCACTGTCTCGGCGCGAACTCAGCCTGAACTCAGCGCGAACGGATGCGAGTTCGGACACCGGCCGGGCCCCGACGCCCTCGGCAGTGCGCTCTGGCACCCGGCAGCGCGCTCCGGCGCCCGGCAGTGCGCTCTGGCATCCGGCAGCGTGCTCTGGCATCCGACAGTGGGCTCCGGCACGCGGGAGTGCGCTCCGGCACGCGGGAGCGCTCTCTAGCAGGCGGGAGCGCTCTCTGGCAGGCGGGAGCGCGCTCCGAGGCTCGGGCGGCATCGAGGGCTGCGCCGCACGCCGTCGCGTCCCACGCTCATTCCGCCCCGCGACCCTGGATCAGAACGGTGGCGGACCCGGGTCGGGTGGGTCTGTGGTCGTGAAGGTGACGAGTGGTGGGGGTGCGTCTTCGCGGTAGACCCGTCCGGTGGGTGAGGTCCAGACGAGTCTCCCGCCGGTGAGTTGTCGTACGTGCCATCGGGTGTGGTGTTTGACGTCGTGGTGTCGTTTGCAGAGGTTCGCGAGGTTGCGCACGTGCGTCGGCCCGCCGTGGGAGGCGGCGATGGTGTGGTCGAGTTCGCAGCGGATGGCGGGTTGTCGGCATCCGGGGAACCGGCAGTGCCGGTCACGTGCCCGCAGGAGGCGGATCATCGCGTTCGTGGGCCGGTAGGTGTCGCATTCGAGCACGGTTCCGGTGACGGGGTGGGTGAGTAGTCGGTCCCAGGAGGTGGTGTTGCCGGCGAGTTCGCGTGCGGTGGCCGCGTCGATGGGGGAGCGTCCCGCGAGATCGGCTGGCCCTTCGTCGTGGCCCATCAGGGTGAGGGCGGAGACGCTGACCTGGACGTGTGCGCGGATCGCCCCGAGGGTTCCGTCGCCGTCTCCTGCGTCGGTGGGGTCGAGGGAGGGTGTTCCGGCGAGGAGGAGGTCGCTGAACACGTCTGCGCGGACCTGGTCGATGGTGCGGGCGTCGTCGACGAACGACGACCCGACGTGGATGGCTGTGTCAGCATCGGTTTCGGTGCCGTTTGCGTCGGCTCGGGCGGCGGGGATGTCGGGAGCAGCGCCGTTTGCGTCGGCTCGGGCGGCGGGGGTAGCTGGGGAGGGGGTGTTGCAAGCGGCGTCATTTGCGTCGGCTCGATTGGCCGGGATGCTGGGAGCGTCGTGATCCGACCGAGCGGTGATGATCTCTCGCGCCTGCCGAGTGAGCCGATCCACGATCCCGTCCGCGATGACGGTCGGCAGGGTCGCGATCAGGTCCGACATCCCGTCCGGCCCCGGCTGGACTCGCACGCACCGCCTCGTGACGGCTTCCTGATGTCGTTCGGTGAAGCTCCGCGGGTGCAGGCGCTCCGCCAGCATCCGCAGTGCATCCCGCACCCGATTCGGTGTCTCGCCCTCGCACTTCTCGACCGCGATCCGTTCGAACTCCTCGCGCGCTTCCGCCGGCACGATGCATCCGACCTCTTGGATCACCCGGACATGCCCGCGGACGATGCGGCCCGCCTCCCACGCGGCCATCGTCAGCGGGTAGTTGTCCACCAAGTCGCGGGCCTCGTCGATCCGGCGTTGCAGGGTGCGGTCGGTCGCAACGAACACCCCGGCCAGCTCGGCGGCGATGCCTCGCAACGCCATCTCCCGCGCCTTCACGCGCTCCGACGCGCCGAAAGCCTGCCGCTCGGCCAGCACACCGGCGGCGGCGAGCACCCGAACCTCACGAATCTGCGCCAGCCGCGCATCATCCGCCGCGCCCTCGGCATCCGCGACGAGCATCGCGAGCGCATCGACATCGCCGTCGCTGCCCATCCCGCTGCTCGCCCGCCGACCGAGCCCGCCATTCGAATACATGTTCTAATGTTGCCACAGGCCTCCGACATTGCGCCCCGACCATCCACCGCGCCCGATCCAAAGACCCGGACGGCGTGTGAGAGTCGGGTCGCCGGTGTCTGACGGGTGCGACAGGGTGGGGAGTTCTCCCCATCGACCTGGCGTGATCGGTGCCGGTAGGTTTTGGGTGTCGGCTCCGGAGGGGGGTCGGGACATCTACTTTCAGGAGGGCCGTCATGGCTGATTTCGGTGCGTCTTATGGCGAGATGGAGCAGGTTGCGAGTTCGCTGGCGCAGGCTCGTGATGACATTCAGGGTCAGCTGGACACCCTGAAGTCGCAGGTGGACACGCTTCTGGGCGACGACTTCAAGACGCAGCACGCGTCGGGCAAGTTCGGTGAGGGCTACTCGGAGCTGACGACGGGTCTGAAGAACGCGGTCGATGGCATCAACGACATGTCCGAGTCGCTGCTGGGCATGATGCGCGCGATCCAGGACCTCGACCAGCAGCTCGCGGGCAGCTGACCCGACGATGTCCGTTCGGCTGTCGTACGACGAGATCGGAGCGCTCTACACCAACCTGCTGGCGACTCAGACGGAGTTCGACAACGCTTCGGCGCGGGCGAGCGATCTCGCCGACGATATCGGTCGTCCGTACGATCGTGGAGAGCTCCGCGACGAAGCGAACACGTTCGAGAGCCAGTGGGACGATCGCCGCGGCAAGCTCAACGAAGGGCTGGAGTCGGTGATCAACCGTGCGAAGACGGTCCTCGAAGGGTTCGGGGACTTCGACCTCGAGTCGGCCGCTCAGTTGGCCGCGCAGATGCAGGAAACCGGGTAGGGCAGACAGATGGCTACGCATGAGTCACCACGCGGTCGACCGGTCGAGGTCGTCGTCGGCAACGCCGGGTTGATCAGCTCCCGCGGCACTCAGGTCGTGAACCTGGGCAACGCGATGGCGGACGCGGCGGCGCTGCTCGATCGCCTCGTGGCCGACGGTGCCGACATGGAGGGCTCGGCGATCGACAAGCTGCGCGAGGCCGGCGAAGAGGTCTATCGCGAGTTGGGACGTGCTGCCGACCTGTATGTGGCGGTGGGCCCCTACATCCGCGAATACGGTACAGCGCTGGGCGATGTCCAGGGGCGGATGCAGTCGAGCGTGCCCGCGGCGGACCAGGCGTGGGCCACCCTGCAATTGCGGCGCGAGCAAGCCGTCGAGGCGGAGAACGCGCGGGTGAATCAGACGAACTCCACGCCTTCCCTCGACCCGGGCGAGTCGGACGCCGCGCAGCAGCGGGCCGACGAAGACGCCGCCGACGCGCTTGCGGCCCGCAACGCCGCATACGACCTCTGGGAGGCGGCGGGCGAGGCGTTCGATTCCGACTACGACGCGTGGGAATCGGCCTTCGAGACCGCCGTGTCGGGAATCCGCAGTGCCACGCAAGATGGCGTGCAGGACTCGTTCTGGGACAACCTCGACGGTCTCGTGTCGTTTGTCCTCGACGTTCTCGCGATCGCAGGCATGGTCCTCGCGGTGCTGGCGCTCGTCGTGGGCGGACCGATCGTCGCCATGCTCGCCCTCGCTGTCGGGGTGCTCTCGCTCGTGCTGACCATCTACCAGGCGACCCGTGGCGACGCCGGTCCGGTCGAGGTCGGCCTCGCGATCCTCGGTGTCTTCCCGTTCGGTGCCCTGGGCGAGTTCGCATCCGGTGGCATCGGGTCGGGCATGCGCGCGTGGACGGGGCTGTCACGTGGCGGCCTGTCGGTCGCCGACGACGCCGCGCGGTGGAGTCTGAGTCTGAGCAGCGGTCTCCCCGACTTCGTGTCGAACATGCGCGGACTGGGGGGCAGCGGTGCGGGCTTCCTGTCGCTCGGCGGCAACAGCTTCGAGTTCATGTCGGACCTCGTGACCGGTTTCGACAACGATATGTGGCGGGTCGTCGGCGAGCTCGGCACGATGCCGCAGCAGGCCGCCTACGCGACGGATGCGGCGGGGACCTTCGTCGGCAGCGTCGCCAACATCTTCAGCTACGGCGAGAACATCATCGACGTCGGCGCCGGCTCGTTCCTGAACCTCGCGGATCTTCGGTGGTGAGTCCAGCCGGAACGATGCCGCTCGGCTGTGGCAGGGTGATCTCATGATGTCGTTGCGCGACGAGATGCTCGGCCGCGTGGCGTCTATCCCCGCGTTCCGCATGATGGGGCCGCCGGGGTGGGAGTTGCATGAAATGGCGCCGGAGGTCGAGCAGCAGCTCGTCGCCCGCGCGCGCGAGCGACTCATGGCCGCCCACCAGCCCGTTCTGTTCGCTCGGTTGGGCCCCCTCGTCACCGAGGCGTTCTCCTCGGCCCGCGCGCAGGGGGCGCGGTTCATGATCATGCCGGGATCCGACACTCCCACCGGTCTGCTGGCACCTGTCACGATCCTCGGCTCGTTGCAGCGCTCTTCACCATCGGCTCCGCTCGATGCGCGCGTGGCCGAGGCGATCGAGCACCACGGCGCGCGACCTCTCGGCGGGAGCCGCCATTTTCTTCGGTGGGAGCACCGCAAGCGGGCACGGATCGATGGCGATGAGGCCGATACGCGGACGCTCGTCTACATCACGCCGATCCCGGGCACCGGAAGATCGAGTGCGCTTCAACTGACGGCCACGATCGTGCAGCCGGTCGAACGCGACTCGGAGACCGATGCGCGCATCGCAGACTGGGTCGACATGATCGACGCATCGGTCGCCACGTTCGCGTGGGTTCGCTCATGATCGCCATCCGCCACGTCGACGATCCGGAATTCGTCGTCGCGTTGCCCAGCGACGAGATGGATGACGCCGCACGCTGGGACTGGGCTCGCGGGGCCGTTGCCGACACCGCGAGCAGACACGGCGCCGACGCCGTGCGATCAGATCTCGCCGTCGAGTTCGCGGCGCGCGCACAGGCGAAGATCTCGGGCGAGGGGGCGGCCGGCGTGCTGCTGTACGTACCGTCGTGGCGGGTCTGGACCGCGGTGCGCGTTGCCGTCAGCGACCTCGAGCCGACACCGCAGGAGGTCGAGGCCTTCGTCCGTCCCGCCGCCCTTCTGCCTCCCCAGGTTCGCGTGACCCCCGAGCTTCCCATCGGGCGGGGAGCATCGTCGACCGTTCTGGTGAGCGCGGACCCCGCACTCGGGGCGGTGCGCTGGCTCTTCGTGCCGCCCGGTCGCGGGATTCGTGTCGACATCACCCCGGTCGCGGCTCCCGCGGTGACGGCGACGGCCGCGTTGACCGAGGTGTTCCTCTCGACTGTGCGCATCGAGGGTGTCGACGGCGCACGGTCTGCGGCGTTCGAGCCGGAAAGACTCGCTTCGCCCCCCGATCTCGAGGGGCGAAGCTGGCCGGAGTGGGCATCGTGACGACGGGTCCGGCGGCGCGGTACGCGGCCACGCGGCGCACGTGGGAGCCGATCGACTGGTGGCGTCTCGAGGCGCGTGCGTGGCAGGAAGCGCCCGCGGTGCGACGGGTCATCGCTCTGTTCGCGCCGACGACGGTCTTTCGCGAGCTCGCCGCCCAGTCCGGGCGGAACCCGGTGGTGACGGTGCTTCTGCTGGTCTGGAACCTCGTCGGGCTCGGCGCGCCCGTCGTCGGCGCCGCGATGTTGCTCGGCTGGGTGTTCGGACGAGCGGATGCAGCGGCTGTCGGCGCCGCGGGGATCGCCTTCGCGGCCGGCGCAGTCGTCGCCGGCGCCGGCCTCGTGACAAGCGGTCGTGATGCCGGTCGTGTCGACGCCGGGTCCGCGCACGCGATCGGATGGGTTCATGTGCTGGCTGCCGGTGCCGCGTCGGTCGTGTCGATACTTGCCGTGCTCCAGAGCCAGGCGACAGGTGCCTGGGGGTTGGGGTTCATCATGCTCGATCTCGTCGTGGGTGCGCTGTACTTCGCGGTCTTCCGGCGGAAGCCGACCGACGGATCGGAGCGCTGGAAGCGAACGGTGGATCAGCTGGCAGCCGCCGTGTCGGCGCTCGACGACGACACCCGCGCCCGCATCCTGGCCGACATCGGCGACGCCATCGATGAGCTCGAGACCGCCGGCCGCATCCCGGAGTCCGTGGCCGCCGAGGCCCGGCAGACACCGCCCGGTATGCTCGGCGCGCGCTTCGCCCCGCGCAAAGCCTGATCGCCAGCGCGGCATCCTGCGCGAGACCCGAACGGTGTCTGCGAGTCGGTGCTCCGATGTCCGGTCGGTTCAACCGGGTGGGGAGTTCTCCCCATCGACCTCGGGTGATCGGTGCCGATAGGTTTTGGGTGTCGGCTCCGGAGGGGGGTCGGGACATCTACTTTCAGGAGGGCCGTCATGGCTGATTTCGGTGCGTCTTATGGCGAGATGGAGCAGGTTGCGAGTTCGCTGGCGCAGGCTCGTGATGACATTCAGGGTCAGCTGGACACCCTGAAGTCGCAGGTGGACACGCTGCTGGGCGACGACTTCAAGACGCAGCACGCGTCGGGCAAGTTCGGTGAGGGCTACTCGGAGCTGACGACGGGTCTGAAGAACGCGGTCGATGGCATCAACGACATGTCCGAGTCGCTGCTGGGCATGATGCGCGCGATCCAGGACCTCGACCAGCAGCTCGCCGGCAGCTGACGCCGGTTCGACCTTCAGCGGTGCGGGTGCGGATGTGCCCGGATCCGCACCGCTGAGTGATCGGCGATAGGGGAGGTCCGAGCACGGCCGACACATTGCCAACATCGTGGCCAATGGCGAGGTGCTGCAGTGATCTGGCGGAAAAAACTGTTCGGAGCGACGATGGTTGCCGCGGCGGCCATCGTCCTGACGGGATGTGGAGCAACGGTGGCGCAACCGACGGGCGACGAGCTGTACCAGGAGGCGGAGAGCCTCTACTTCGATTTCCGCGAGACGACTAACGGCGTGCTGGCCGTCATCAATGACGGGCCGTGGGAGGTGCGGACGTACGGGATGACGCCATCCGGTGTCGGGTGCGGCGACGGCTGGAAGTTCGACCTGACGCGCACGACCACGATCGACCCGGCAGTGGTCTCCGGCAAGCGCGAGGCCGTCGCGCAGCACCTGGTGTCCGAAGGCTTCGAGATCGACGGCATGGATCTCGAGTCGGGCGAGGTCGCGTCTACGGACGTGATCGTCCGCGAGCAGGGCGTCTACTCCCTGCTGACGGTGACGCTGGTCGACAACGGGAACGTCGTCGTCACCGCCACGTCGCCGTGCAAGCCCGGCGACAAGTTCGAGCTCAGCCGGATGCTGTTCGGCAAGGGCCCCCTGTCTGAGGGGTATCTCCCCGACCGGGAATCTCCCTCCGACCCCTTGTTCTTCGGCACCGACCGCGGCGAGCGCTGACCCCCAGCGGGACGTTCCACTCGCCAGGGTCTGCGGATTCGAAGCCCCGTGCATCCGCATCTTGTGGGCGAGTCGACCGGATGAGCGCACTTGTCAAGGGCACCGGGTCGTGTGATTCCGGCTGAGTAGTGTGAGCCTCACGAACAGGGGAGAACACATGCAGGCATGGCCGGGTTCCGCGTATCCGCTCGGAGCGACGTACGACGGTAACGGAACGAACTTCGCTCTCTTCAGCGAAGGAGCCGACAAGGTGGAGCTGTGCCTCTTCGATGAGGACGGCACCGAGACGTGCGTCGAGCTGCGTGACGTCGACGCCTTCGTCTGGCACGCCTATCTGCCCAACGTGCAGCCGGGTCAGCGCTACGGATATCGCGTGCATGGTCCGAACGACCCGGCCGACGGCAAGCGGTTCAACCCGAGCAAGCTGCTGCTCGACCCGTACGCCAAGGCCGTCGAGGGTCAGATCGATTGGGGGCAGCCGGTCTTCGGCTACAACTTCGGCGAGCCCGACTCGTTCAACGACGAGGACTCGGCCGCGCACATGATGAAGGGTGTCGTCGTCAACCCGTTCTTCGACTGGGCGGGCGACCGTCAGCCGAAGATCCCGTACGCCGAGAGCGTGATCTACGAGGCGCACGTCAAGGGCCTGACCCAGCTGCATCCCGACATCCCCGAGGACATCCGCGGAACGTACGCCGGGCTCGCGCACCCTGCCGTCATCGAGCACCTCAAGAAGATCGGAATCACGGCGATCGAGCTGATGCCGGTGCACCAGTTCGTCAACGACTCCACGCTGCAGGAGAAGGGGCTGTCGAACTACTGGGGCTACAACACCATCGCGTTCTTCGCGCCCCAGAACACCTACTCGGCCACGGGTGACCATGGTCAGCAGGTGCAGGAGTTCAAGGCGATGGTCAAGGCGCTGCATGCGGCCGGTATCGAGGTCATCCTCGACGTCGTCTACAACCACACCGCCGAGGGCAACCACATGGGGCCGACCCTGTCGATGCGCGGCATCGACAACGAGGCCTACTACCGCCTGGAAGACGACGACAAGCGTTACTACACCGACTACACCGGCACCGGCAACAGCCTGAACGTCGGCAACCCGCACGCGCTGCAGCTGATCATGGACTCGCTGCGCTACTGGGTGACCGAGATGCATGTCGACGGCTTCCGCTTCGACCTCGCCGCGACCCTCGCGCGAGAGTTCTATGACGTCGACCGGCTGTCGGCCTTCTTCGAGCTCGTGCAGCAGGATCCGATCGTGTCGCAGGTCAAGCTCATCGCCGAGCCGTGGGACATCGGTCCCGGCGGCTACCAGGTCGGCAACTTCCCGCCGCAGTGGACGGAGTGGAACGGCAAGTACCGCGACACGGTCCGCGACTTCTGGCGGGGCGAGGCCTCGACGCTCGGCGAGTTCGCCTCGCGTCTCACCGGCTCGGCCGACCTCTACGAGCACGACGGCCGCTGGCCCGTGGCATCCATCAACTTCGTCACGGCACACGACGGCTTCACCCTGCGCGACCTCGTGTCGTACAACGAGAAGCACAACGACGCCAACGGCGAGGACGGCAACGACGGCGAGTCGCACAACCGCTCCTACAACATGGGCGTCGAAGGACCCACCGACGACCCGCACGTCCTGACGATGCGTGCCCGCCAGCAGCGCAACTTCCTCGCGACGCTGCTCCTCAGCCAGGGCGTGCCGATGATCTGCCACGGTGATGAGCTCGGTCGCACGCAGCAGGGCAACAACAACGGTTACGCGCAGGACAACGAGCTGACGTGGATCCATTGGGATCAGGTCGACCAGCCGCTCATCGAGTTCACCGCAGCCCTCGCGCGTCTGCGCCGGCTGCACCCGACGTTCCGGCGCAGCCGGTTCTTCGACGGGCGTCCGGTGCGGCGCGAAGAGGGCGCTCCGGTGCCCGACATCATGTGGCTGCGACCCGACGGCACCGCGATGCAGCCCGAGGACTGGGACTCCGGGTTCGGGCGCGCGGTCGGCGTCTTCCTCAACGGCGACGGCATCCGCGAGCGCGATCGTCGTGGCGAGGACATCTCCGACGACCACTTCTTCGTGCTGTTCAACGCCGGCGACGACGAAGTGGAGTTCACCGTCCCCTCCGACCAGTACGCCGACCGGTGGGAAGTGCTGATCGACACGAGCGGCGAACTCGTGGGGACCGACCCGCTCGCGGGCGGCAACGCGCTGCAGGTGCGTGCCAAGTCGCTCGTCGTGCTCGGCGAGTACGTCGAGCCCGAGGCCGAGGCCGATCACTCGGTCGCCGCGTCACTCGCGGCCTACACGACGCCGATCGACATCATCCCCGCCGAGGCGCCGACCCCGGAGCTGCCCGGCCGATGACCGCCCCGATCTCGACATACCGGCTGCAGATCCGACCGGCGTTCGACCTCGGAGCCGCGGCGGGCATCACCGACTACCTTCGCGACCTCGGCGTCGACTGGGCCTACCTCTCGCCGTTGCTCGCAGCGGCAGAGGGGTCGGACCACGGGTACGACGTCGTCGACCCGACGACGGTCGATCCGCGCCGCGGCGGCCCCGAGGGGCTGGCGCGCTTCTCGGCGGCTGCTCGGGATGCCGGACTCGGCGTGCTCGTCGACATCGTGCCGAACCATCAGGGTGTCGCGGTGCCCGCCGAGAACCCGTGGTGGTGGGACGTCCTCCGGCACGGCCGGGGGTCGGCGCACGCCGACGCGTTCGACATCGACTGGGAGCACGGCGGGGGCAAGGTCGGTCTGCCGATCCTCGGCTCCACGCTCCGCGAGGCCGTCGCCGCGGGCGAGATCGAGGTCGCGCCGGTCACGGCCGATGAGGCGCACGGCGCCCAGGGCGTCGCCCGCTACTACGACCACGTGCTGCCGCTGGCAGACGGCACCGCCCCCGCGGCGGCGACGACCGACCCCGCGACGGTGGATGCCGTCCTGGCGGCCCAGCACTGGCGCGCCGCGTTCTGGCGCGATGACGCGAGCGAGCTGAACTACCGGCGCTTCTTCGCCGTGAACACGCTCGCGGGTGTGCGGGTCGAATTGCCTGAGGTCTTCGAGGCGAGCCACGCCGAGATCCTCCGCTGGCTGCGCGAGGGTCTGGCCGACGGCCTGCGCATCGACCACCCCGACGGTCTCGCCGACCCGGGCGGATATCTCGAGCAGCTCGCCGAGGCCACCGGCGGCGCGTACGTCGTCGTCGAGAAGATCCTCGAGCACGCTGCGACCGATCATCCTGAGCAGCTTCCGGCGTGGTGGGCGACAGCCGGCACGACCGGCTACGACGCGATGGCCGAGATCGACCGCGTGCTCATCGACCCCGCCGGGGAGAGCCGGCTCGACGATCTCGACGCGTCACTGCGCTCGGCGGATGCTCCGGCGTCGTACGACGAGATCGTTCGCGAGGCCAAGCGTGCGGTCGCCGACACGTTGCAGGCCGCCGAGGTGGGCCGGCTCGTCCGCTGCCTGCCCGACGACGTGCGGAACGAGCTCGGAGCGGATGTCGCCCGCGACGCGTTCGCCGAGCTCCTGACGAGCTTCTCGGTGTATCGCGTGTACCCGCCGGTCGGCGACGAGCTCGTCGCGGAGGCGGTGGCCGCGGCATCCGCATCCCGTCCCGATCTCGCCGACGCCATCGCGGTCCTCGCCCCGCTGGTGACCGCCGGCGACACCGAGCTGAGCCGCCGGTTCGGGCAGACCACCGGCCCGGTCATGGCCAAGGGCGTCGAAGACAGCGCGTTCTACCGGTACCCGCGTGTCGGCACGCTCACCGAGGTGGGCGGCGATCCGGGCGTCTTCGCGCTCGACGTCGCCGGCTTCCACCGCGCACAGGCGCAGCGGCAGGCGATGTGGCCGCAGGCCCTGACGGCGCTGAGCACACACGACACCAAGCGCAGCGAGGACGTCCGGGCCCGGCTGTCGGTCATCGCCGAGGTGCCCGACCGCTGGCGCGACGCGCTCGGACGTCTGCGGGCGATCGCGTCCACCGGCGACGGGCGCCTGGACGACCTGCTCTGGCAGGCGATCGTGGGCGCCTGGCCCGCATCGCCCGACCGGCTGCGCGACTACGCGGAGAAGGCGTCGCGCGAGGGCGGCATCGTCACGACCTGGACCGACCCCGACGAGGATGCCGAGGCGCGCACCGCCTCGCTCGTCGACGCCGCGATCTCGGGCGAGGCCCGCGCGGCCGTCGAAGAAGTCGTCGGCGAGCTGACCATGCCCGGCCGATCGAACTCGCTCGCCGCCAAGCTGCTGCAGCTGACCGCACCGGGGGTGCCGGACGTCTATCAAGGCACCGAGCTGTGGGACCTGTCTCTGGTCGACCCCGACAACCGTCGCGACGTCGACTTCACCGAGCGCCGCGCGCTGCTGGCGAAGCTCGACGGTGGATGGCATCCCGAGATCGACGACTCGGGAGCGGTGAAGCTGCTCGTCGTCTCGCGCGCGCTGCGTCTGCGCCGCGATCGCCCCGAGCTGTTCACGCGCTACGCGCCGCTGCCCGTCGTCGGCCCCGCCGCCGATCACGCCGTCGCATTCGACCGCGGCGGCGCCGTCAGCGTCGCCACACGCCTGCCCGTGGGCCTCGCCGCGCGCGGAGGGTGGGGCGACACGGTCGTGATGGTTCCGCCCGGGCGTCACGTCGACCAGCTGACCGGCCGTGCATGGGACGGCGGCGCCGTGCGGCTGGCCGATCTTCTCGACACCTATCCCGTCGCGCTCCTCGCCGCGGAGCATCCGACCGCCCAGCATCCGACCGCCGACCGTCATTCCGCCGAAGGGGAGAACGCATGATCGAGGTGTGGGCCCCGCGCCCCGACCGGGTGAGGCTCCGACGACCGGATGCCGCGGACGTCGAGCTCTCGCGCTCGGTCGACGGCTGGTGGTCGGCCGACGTCGAGCTCGCGCCGGGCGACCGCTACGGCTTCGTGCTCGGCGACGGTGACGACGCGCGCCCCGACCCGCGCTCGCGGCGGCAGCCCGACGGTGTGCACGGCCTCTCCGCGGTCGACGATCCGTCGTCGTTCGCGTGGACGGACCACGGCTGGACCGGTCGGCCGCTGGCCGGCGGCATCATCTACGAGCTGCACATCGGCACCTTCACCAGCTCCGGCACGCTCGACGCCGCCATCGGCCGGCTCGACCATCTCGTCGAGCTCGGTGTGACCCACGTCGAGCTGCTGCCGGTCAACGCGTTCAACGGCACCCACAACTGGGGCTACGACGGGGTGCTCTGGTACGCGGTGCAGGAGAGCTACGGCGGGCCGGAGGCCTACCGCCGGTTCGTCGACGCCGCGCACGCGGCCGGGCTCGCCGTCATCCAGGATGTCGTCTACAACCACCTCGGTCCCTCCGGCAACTACCTGCCCGAGTACGGCCCGTACCTGCGCGACGGCCGTCGCAACACGTGGGGCGACAGCGTCAACCTCGATGAGGATGCCGTTCGCGAGTACATCATCGGCAACGCCGAGATGTGGCTGCGCGACTTCCACGTCGACGGACTGCGGCTCGACGCCGTGCACGCCCTGCACGACGACGACAGCCCGCTGCACGTCCTCGGCGAGATCTCCGACCGGGTCGACGCGCTCAGCACTCACCTCGGGCGCCCCCTGACGCTCATCGCAGAGAGCGACATGAACGATCCCGTCATGATCCTGCCGCGCGAGGCGGGCGGCCACGGGATGACGGCGCAGTGGTCGGACGACTGGCACCACTCCGTGCACGTCGCGCTCACGGGCGAGACGGTCGGCTACTACGCCGACTTCGACGCGCTCGACGCCCTGCCGAAGACCTGGAACGCGGGCTTCTTCCACGACGGCACCTACTCTTCGTTCCGGGGCCGCGATCACGGTCGTCCGCTGCCGCCGGAATCGCCGTCGTGGCGGCTCGTGACGTTCGCGCAGGATCACGACCAGATCGGCAACCGCGCCGCGGGCGACCGGCTCTCGGCGACGCTGGATGCCGATCGGCTCGCGGTCGCCGCCGTCCTCACGCTCACGGCGCCGGGCACTCCGATGCTGTTCATGGGCGAGGAGTGGGGAGCGTCCACGCCGTGGCAGTTCTTCACATCGCACCCCGAGCCCGAACTCGCCGAAGCGACCGCGGCCGGTCGCAAGCAGGAATTCGCCGAGATGGGCTGGGACGAAGACCTCGTGCCCGATCCCAACGACCCGGCCACCTTCCTGCGGTCGAAACTCGACTGGACCGAGGCGCACGAGGGCGATCACGCGCGCCTGCTGTCTCTGTACCGCGAGCTGGGCCGGCTGCGTCGTTCGGTCCCCGACCTGACCGATCCCCGCTTCACCGCGCGCGGTGCCGGGGCGTCGGAGGGTGAGGGCGGCCGGCTCTACGACCTGCAGCGCGGCCGCGCACGCGTGCTGGCGAACCTCTCGCGCGAGCCGTGGCGGGTCGAGCTGCGCGGTGATACGGTCTGGCTCGAGACGCGGCCGGGCCGGATCGTCGACGAGATGCTCGTCGTGGAGCCGAACTCCGCCGCCATCGTGGGGCCGGATCTGTCAAGCGGATGACCGAGGGCGGCGCCGGATCTACCGTGGGGTGATGAGCACCACAGCCCACCACGCCGCACGGTCTCCGCGGCAGCCGTCCGACCTCGTTCGGCAGATCGCGGTCATCTCGGCCGTCGTCTTCATGATCATCGCGGCGATGGTCGGCACGGGCCTGTTCGGCGGGACGAACGTGCGCGACCTGCAGGGCGGTGCGCTCGACGCCGACTCGACGGTGCTCGCCCCGGGGACGCAGGCCTTCAGCATCTGGTCCGTCATCTACCTCTTCATGATCGGCTACACGGTCTGGCAGGCGTTGCCCGCGCAGCGCTCGCGCGACCGGCAGCGGCTCGTGGGGTGGTGGATCGCGTTGACGGCCGTCCTCAACGGGGGATGGCTGCTCGCGGCGCAGTTCACGACGCTGCCGCTCACGGTCGTCGCGATCGTCGCGCTGCTCGCCGCTCTCGGATGGACGTTCCGGCTGCTCGTGCTGTCGCGGCCCCGGTCGGCCGGCGACCGGCTGCTGATGGACGCCACGGTGGGCCTCCACCTCGGGTGGGTGTCGCTGGCCACGGTCGCCAACGTGACCGCGTGGCTCAGCCGGACGGTGCCCGAGTCGTGGGGAGCGCAGGCGGACGTGTGGGGTGTGGCCGTGCTCGTGGTCGTCGCCGCGGTCGGCGTCGGCATCGCCGCCTTCTCGCGTGGCCGGCCGTCGCCCATCATCGCGCTGTCGTGGGGTCTGGCATGGGTCGCGATCGCCCGGACGACCGATCAGCCCCACTCGACCCCGGTCGCCGTCGCCGCCGTCGCGGTCATCGTCGTGGTGGTGGCTGCGGCAGCCGTCACGGCCTGGCGCTCGAACGGCCGCGAGCACCGCGGCATCCTGCGCCGACCGCGCACGGCCTGACAGCCGGCGCGCCAGGCGGCTTCAGCCCCGCGGATGCGACGAATGTATCGCCCACAGCCCCAACGATCGCAGCGCTCGTGCGTAGGCCCGGTTCAGCTGCGCCGGTGGGTGGACGCTGAGCTGCGCGAGAAGGTGCGAACGGCAGATGATCGCCGCGCACAGGCGGTAGGCCTCGTCGACGACGCCTGCCTCGTTCCATCGCGATTGCGAGCGCGCCAGTGCTGCGATGTCGACGAGGGTGGGGTACTGCGCATCGAGGAACTCCTTCACCGACCCGTGCTGCTCGACGAATGGTCCACGTGGACCGCGCGGCTTGCGGCGGGCGAGCTCCGCGCCCAGGTGATCCGTCTGCGTCTGAACCGACCGGCGAGCTGCCCGTAGTCGCGCGGCGGTGGGTGCTCCCAGCGGCGTGCTGTCGAGGCGCTGCCGGACCGCGACCGCGAAATCCGCCAGCCGGTCGGCGGCCGTCGCGACGGGCGGGTGGGACGAGCGGTCCTCCAGGTCGGCGAGCGCGGGGGTCAGGTGTGCGAGGAGCCAGAACGCCGCGTCATCCGAGAACACGAACAGCGTCCCGCCGTCGCATCGAACAGCGGTCATGTCTGGTCCGCGAACCGCGGCGGTGATCGTGGTCACGACGTCTCCTTCGTCCGGGCCGGATGCGCGCCCGATGGCGAGACCTCGTGGCCGGTCCGATCTGACGAGAGATGCTCAGAGCGTTACCGAAACGTGATGTTTGCGCGATGGTGATACAACCGTCGGCGTCGCAAGGCCACACACGCACCGTCGATCCGACGGATGTATCGCGCTCGGCGTCAGAACGTGGCGGCGAAGGCGGCGAGGAGGCGGCTCGGCTCGGTCACGGGGGCCGCGAGCACCCGAGCCGCGACGCGATCGTAATCGTCGGCATCGAAGTAGCCGTCGTTGCGGTAGACCGTCATGCGCTCCGTGAAGTCCCGCGGGGTCGGCTCGGGGTGGAACTGCGTCGCGTACAGGCGATCGCCCACCCGGTAGGCCTGCACCGGGCACTCGTCGTTCGTCGCGAGCAGCACCGCTCCGGCCGGAAGCGTCTCGGTGCCCTCCTTGTGCGCCGTGAGCGCCGTGAAGGTGGGGGAGAGCGAGCCGAGCAGCGGGTCGGCCCGTCCGGCATCCGTCAGCGTCACCTCGGTCGGCCCGGTGTCTTCCGGGAAGTCGCGCGAGATCGTGCCGCCGAGGTGCGTGGTCGCCACGCCGATGCCGAAGCAGGTGAACAGCGCAGCCGTCTGAGCGGATGCCGCGGCCTCGGCGATCCGGGCGAGGTCGGCCTCCAGCCGCAACTGTCCCTCCGGCTTCGCACCGGGATCGTCGGTGGCGTTGAACGGGCTGCCGCCGACGACGAAGCCGCGCCAGCGCGTGAACGCGTCAGCGGGCAGGGCGTCGCGGGTCAGGTCGATGCGCTCGAGCGCGGACTCGTCGAGACCCATGGCGGTCCTGAACGAGGCGTACTCGGCCTCGGCGGCCGTCTGCTGCGGGCGCACGCAGACGTACACGAGCGGGGCCATGCCGAAAGTCTAGGGGCCGCGTCGACGCCGCCCGGCGGGGATGACCTTCCGTGACGAGAGGTGCACAATGGCCCGATGACAGCGCGTGTGATCGTCACCGACCCGACCGGGATCAGCGGGGTGCTCGATCGGCTCGATGCGGCCGCGGCGTCTCGGGGCTGGCGGGTGCGCCGCCCCGCCGACGCATCCGGCATCGAGGCGCGGGCACGCGAGGCGCGGGCGTCGATGCGGCTGCCGGTCCCAGTCGTCGTCGAGCTCGAGGCGGATCCGGATGCCGTCGCGGCCGACGATCCGATCGACGCCGTCACTCTGCTGACACGCACTCCGGTGCCGGGGGCGATCCCCGACGGCGAGCGGCGGCTGCACGGAGCGTGACTCCCGGCGTGGATCGACCCGGACCGCGTCGGCGTCCGTCAGGGCGACGGATTCAACGCGACGAGTTCGCGGTGCGGCCGCGGACGATCCCGATGAAGGTCTCGACGAGAGGCGTGGTCGCTTCCGTCTGCCACGCGAGCGCAATCGTCGAGGTCGGCGCATCGACGACGGGGCGGAAGGCCGTGTCTTTGCGATGGTGCAGCCGCGCGAGTGACATCGGCACGAGCACGATGCCGACGCCCGTGGCGGCCGTGGCGACCGCATCTTCCGTCGTCGCGAGGGCGGGGAAGGCGGGGGCGACGGCGCCAGGCACCTCGAGTCCCAGGGGATTGTCAGCGGGCACGATCACGACCTCGCCGACGAGATCGGCGAGGGTCAGTTCGTCGGCGGCAGTGAGCGACGAGTCGGCGCCGCACACGACGACCGTCGTCTCGTCGTAGAGCGGAATGACGCTCAACCCGGAGCGGTCGATCGGAAGCCGGACGAGGGCAGCGTCGACGTCGCCGTCCGCGAGAGCGGCGGCCTGGTCGTCGAATCCGACCGTGACGAGGTCGATCGGGTTGCCCGGCATCCGCTGTTTCCACACGTCGATCCACTTGCCCGGCGTGGCGCCCGGGGCAGCCCCGAGGCGGAACGACCCGAGAGCAGCGGTGTCGGGGCGTGCGGTTCCCGGTTCACGGCGCGGCGGCACCGTCCGGTCCCCCGTGCTGCCGCTTCCGGCGCGCCGGCCGGGGGAGGGAGCGCCACGGCGTCCGGGTGCGCCCGTGCCGCGGCCGCCGCTGCGCGCGGGGCGGCCCGAGGGGCGTCCGGGTGTCATGCGTGAAGCGTATCCCGGGTTCGCGGCAGCCGAACGGTCGAGCGTCCGGCGCCGGCGGAGGCGAACGTCGTCAGATCACGCCGCCAGGCGGAGCCCGCGCTGGTCCGTCGCCACGTGCTCGCCGTCGGCGATGTTCTCGTCGTCACCGATGAGAGACCCGCCCGCGACGTGCGCGTGCGCCCCGATGAAGGCGCGGATGCCGATCTTCGCCCGCGGGCCGATGGCCGCGCCGGATCCGACGTGCGCGTGCGGCGCGATCTCGGCGTTGGGGCCGATGACCGCTTCGCGCTCGATCCATACGCCGCGGCCGATGTGAGCGCCCGCCGCGACCTGCACACCGGGTTCGACGTAGGCGCCTGCTTCGACGAGCGCTGTCGGGTGCACCTTGGCCCCGTTCGCGATCAAGCCTCGACCGTTCGCGTGCTTGCGGTAACGCAGCGTCTCTCCACGGTCGTTCTCGATGTCGATGTAGTTCTTGCCCACGATCCCCTCCGACAGTTCCGGTTCCGGTACTGAGTACTGGAAACAACCCCACGATCCGCGTTTTCATTCCCAAGAATCATTCGGAGCGGCGGCCCGACCGGTTTGCTGGAACAAGCGTGCGACGTTCCGCCGCCGAGGTCGAAGGGGTGTGCGAGGTGACGTCGGCGCGATAACATGCCCGGCTCGCGCCGGATGATGACCGCGCCCCTGTCGTTTGCGAGGATGGGCGGGTGGAGCCTACTCGCGCACCCTCGACCGGACCCTCCCTCGTCTTCGAGGCCGCGCTGACACGTCACACCCGCGCGGAGGACCTGCTCGGCATCGTGACGGGCACTTTCGTGGCATCCCTCGGTCTGTACCTGCTGCAGTCGTCGGGCTCGGTGACCGGGGGCACAGCCGGCCTCGCGCTCCTCCTCGGTTACGCGACGGGATGGTCGTTCCCGGTTCTGTTCGCGGTCGTGAACGCGCCGTTCGCGGCGCTGGCGCTGTGGAAGAAGGGGGTGTCGTTCACGATCCGCACCTTCGTGTCGATCGGTCTCGTGTCGGCGTTCACCTTCGTCCACCAGCACCTGCTGCAGTTCGCGAGCATCGAACCGATCTACGGCACCCTGGGTGGCAACCTGCTCGCCGGCGTCGGTCTGCTGATCCTGTTCCGGCACCGATCGAGCCTCGGCGGGGTCAACATCATCGCCCTCGTCCTGCAGGAGCGCGCCGGCTTCAGCGCGGGATGGACGCAGATGATCTTCGACGTCGTGATCATCGCCTCCGCGCTGCTGGTGCTCGCCTGGCCGGCCGTGCTGCTCAGCGCCGCCGGCGCGGTCGTGCTGAGTGTCGTCCTCGTGCTGAACCACCGGCCCGGCCGCTACATCGGCCGCTGAGCGCTGGTCCCGCCGGGGGCGGGCTCCGGTGGGCTCAGCTCTGGCAGCGCGGGCACCAGAAGACGTTGCGCTCGCTCGTGGGCAGAGCCCCGATCTCGTCGGCCCGGATGAGTGTCCCGCATCGCCGGCACGGCTTGTTCTCGCGCCCGTAGACCCACATCCGCTGCCCGGGGCGGTCGTTGCCGGTGAAGGTGCGTGCCGCGCGGTCGCGGTTCGCGTGGATCATCCGGTAGCCGGTCTCGAGCACGCTGGCGGCGTCGATCTCGGTGGCGGGGGTCGTGGGGAGGATGCCGCGCACGAACAGCAGCTCGTTCGCGTAGACGTTGCCGAAGCCGGCGACGTTGCGCTGATCGAGCAGGGCGACGTGAGCCGCTCGCGAGTCCGAGCTCACGCGCCGCACGGCCTCGTCGAGATCCCAGTCGGGACCGAGCAGGTCGGGCCCGAGGTGGCCGACGAGACGGTCTTCGTCGGCGGTCGGCAGCACTTCGACCATCGCGAGCTCGAAGCCGACGGCGTCTCGGTCGCGCGTCCCGACGATCGCACGCGCCTGGAACGCGGGTGCCCGCCAGCGCTCACCGTGACGGTAGACGTGCCAGCGTCCCTCCATCTTCAGATGCGAGTGCAGGCTGTACGATCCCAGGCGCAGCAGCAGATGCTTGCCGCGCGCGATCGACGACGAGACGGTCTCACCGCGCAGATCGGCCGTCGCGCTGCCGGGAACACGGATGTCGAAACGGGTGACCTCCTGCCCGACGAGGGCCTCGCCCAGCTTGCGCGCGGCGCGGAAGACGGTGTCGCCCTCAGGCACGCTCGGTGCTCCCCGACATCGCCGTCCGCGAGCCCGCGGTCAGCCGCCGCAGGGTCAGCCCTCGAGACGACTCGACGAAACCTCCCGCGCGCAGTGCCCGGCCCGTCGGGGTGTTGTAGACGAACTCGCCGTTGACCTGCTCGACGGTCAGGGTGTCGAGTCGCCGCGCCTGAGCGGTTCTCACGAGGTCTGCCGCGGCCGCGGTGAGCACCTCTTCGTCGTCGGTGAACGCGAGCGCAGAGCGCCCGCCGCGTTCGAGGTAGAGCACGAGCGCACCGTCGACGAGGACGACCACGCCACCCGCCTTCCGCCCGGGGCGGTGCGAGACGCCCTCGAGCGCCGGCCAGCCGAGGGCTGCCCCGTACGGATTCGCCGGGTCGGTGGCGGCGAGCGTCACGGCGCGGCGCGGCGGCGGGTCGGGCAGGGCTGCGAACTCGCGCAGCCGGTCGACGGTCACGGATGCCGCGAACTGCGCGGCGCCGAGCGTCTCGATGACGTAGCCGCGGCGGCAATGGCCCGCCTCTTCGAAGCCGGCGAGCACACGGTACACCTGCGCGAAACCGCCGGGCACGCCCTCGGACTGCACGCTGCCTCGTGTGACGACGCCATAGCGGTCGAGCAGCAGTCCGGCGGAGGCCGTGACGCGGAGCGACGGATCGGGCTCGACCGCGGGGAGCAGCGACCATCGGCCGCCGAGGGTCGACGGGCGCGGCGCCGCAGGCGTCGTCGTGGGGCGTGCCAGCGGCGTGCCCCGGTACAGGCGGGACCGGGGCGTGCGACGGGCGCTCCGATGCGCTTGCGAGCCGCCCGACAGGAGCGAGCGGACCGGTGTGAACGTGTCGTTGGTCAGGCGACCGGCCCACGCGAGGCGCCACAGCGCGTCGAGCACGCTCTGCTCGTTGGGGGCGCCGACGGCGGCGACGAGCTGTCCCGCGAACCAGCCGCCGCCGACGGCGAGAGCCTCGAGGATGCGCACGTCGAGGTCGCCCGAGGTCGCCGACTCGTCGATGTCGGAATCTGCGTCGGCCAGCGCGAGGGTGAGCGGAGCCATGTCGGCGGGGTGGAGCGCGATCCAGCCGTCTCGCCCCGGCAGGGTGCCGTGCCCCGACCACACCACCTCGCCCGTCGCCGTCAGCTCGTCGAGCATCCCGGGGGCGTAGTCGCGCACGCGAGAGGGGAGGACGAGCGACTCCCAGGCGCTCGCGGGGATCGGGACGCCCGCGAGCTGCTCGATCACGGCGGCGACGCCGTCGACGCCCTCGAGAGGCCGGGTGACGTGCTGCCAGACGGGCAGGAATCGAGCGAACGCCTCGGGAGAGACCGGCTCGACGCTGCCGCGGATCGCGGCCAGCGACCGCATCCGGAGTCGCCGCAGCACCTCCGAGTCGCACCATTCGAGGTCGTCGGCCTCGGAACCGGTCGACTCGGGCAGGAAGTAGCCGCTCGCGATGCGTCCCTGCGACTCGAGGCGCTGCAGCGTCTGACGCGCGACGGCGCTGCCGATGCCGAGCCGCATCGCGACGTCGGCGGTGCGGAACGGCCCGTGAGTGCGGGCGTGGCGCGCGACGAGGTCGGCGAGGGGATCGACGACCGGCTCGAGGAACGCGGTGGGGATACCCACGGGGAGGGCGGCGCCCAGCGCGTCGCGCAGGCGCCCGGCATCCTCGATCGCCGCGGTGCGCTGCACGCCCGCGATCGTGACGGGTATCGCCCGACGGGCGGTCACGAGCTGCTGGAGCAGCTCGGCCGCCTCGGCGACCCGCCGTGGGGGAGGAGCATCGCCGACCGGAGGAGCGGGCGCGGCCTTCGTGTCCTCTGCTGTCCCGATCGCCTCCGCTGCGCCGGTGGACTCTTCGAGCCGGGCTGCGATCTCTTCGGCGTCGAGTGGCCCCAGCAGGCGGAGCAGGTCGGCGACCCCCTCGACCCCCCGCGCGCGACGATCCGGGGCGAGGCGCTGCGCCTCACGCTCGAACTGGGCGATGACGTCGGGATCGAGCAGCTCGCGCATCTCGACCTTGCCGAGCAGTTCTGACAGCAGCGCCGGGTCGACCGAGAGGGCAGCGGCGCGGCGTTCGGCGAGCGGAGAATCGCCCTCGTACATGAACGCGCCGACGTAGCCGAAGAGCAGATCGCGGGCGTAGGGCGAGGGCTGCGACGTCGTCGTCTCGACGAGGCGGATGCGGCGGTCGGCGATGCTGCGGGTGATGCGCAGCAGGGCCGGCAGGTCGTACACGTCCTGCAGCACCTCGCGAAGGGTCTCGAGGATGATCGGGAACGACGGATGCCGGCGGGCCACCTCGAGCAGCTGAGCCGAGCGCTGCCGCTGCTGCCACAGCGGCGCGCGCTTGTTCGGGTTGAGTCTCGGCAGCAGCAGGGCGCGCGCCGCGCATTCGCGGAAGCGCGAAGCGAACAGAGCCGAACCGCCGACCTCGTCGGTGACGATCTGCTCGAGCTCGTCGGCGTCGAACACGAAGAGGTCGGCACCGGGCGGCTCGGCCGCGGCATCCGGCACCCGCGCGATGATGCCGTCGTCGCTCGCGACGGCCGCACCCTCGACGCCCAGACGCTCGCGGATGCGCGCGTTGACCGCCAGCGCCCAGGGTGCGTGGACGTGCATGCCGTACGGGGAATGGAGGATGACGCGCCAGTCGCCGACCTCGTCGCGCGAGCGCTCGACCGTGAGGGTGCGGTCCGTCGGCAGGCTGCCGGTCGCCTCGCGCTGCTCGGCGAGGTGGGCGAGGAGGTTCTCGATCGCGTAGTCGTCGAGCCCCGATTCGCGCAGCCGTTCGGTTGCCTTCTCGGGGCCGGCAGCCGACACCTCTCGGCTGAACTTCCCCAGTGCCTCGCCGAGCTCGGCCGGACGCCCCAGGCCGTCGCCGTGCCAGAAGGGGAGCTTGCCCGGTTGGCCGAACGCGGGCACGACGTTGACCCGGTCGTGGGTGATCTCCACGATGCGCCAGCTCGTCGTGCCGAGGGTGAAGACGTCGTTGACTCGTGACTCGTAGACCATCTCCTCGTCGAGCTCGCCGACGCGGGCGTTGCGGCTCTCGCCGGCGACGAAGACCCCGAACAGGCCACGATCGGGGATCGTGCCGCCGCTCGTGACCGCGATGCGCTGTGCGCCGGGGCGGCCGGTGAGCGTGCCCTGGTCGCGATCCCACACCAGTCGCGGCCGCAACTCGGCGAACTCGTCGGACGGGAAGCGGCCGGCCAGCAGGTCGAGCGTCGCCTCGTAGGCCGAGCGGGGGAGGGTGCGGAACGGGGCGCTGCGCCGAACCGTCTCGAACCAGGCCTCGACCTCGATCGTGCCGGTCGCGCATGCGGCGATCGTCTGCTGGGCGAGGATGTCGAGGGGGTTCTGCGGCACCGCGATCGCCTCGATCTTGCCCGCCAGCATCCGCTCGGTGACGACCGCCGTGTGCAGGACGTCGCCCCGGTGCTTCGGGAAGAGGGCCGCCCGGCTGACCTCGCCGACCTGGTGACCGGCCCGACCGACGCGCTGCAGGCCGGATGCCGCGGACGGCGGCGCCTCGACCTGGATGACGAGATCGACGGCGCCCATGTCGATGCCGAGCTCGAGGCTCGAGGTCGCGACGACGCAGCGGAGCACACCCGACTTCAGCTCGTCCTCGACCTGGGCGCGCTGCTCTTTCGAGACCGAGCCGTGGTGGGCCTTCGCCAGCACGGGCTCAGCGCCGGCGGAGGCGCCGGCCTGCGCCATCATGCCCGCGGGAACGGTGGGCTCGGGGAGCTCACCTCCGAGACGCTCGGTGTAGATCTCGTTGAGGCGTCCGGTGAGGCGTTCGGCGAGGCGCCGCGAGTTCGAGAACACGATCGTCGAGCGGTGCTGCAGGATGCGGTCGACGATCGCCTCCTCGACGTGGGGCCACACCGATCCGGTGACCTCCGTCGCCTGCGGCGCGCGGTACCAGGCGCCGTCACCGTCGTCACCGTCGTCATCGCCGTCATCGTCATCGCGACCGCGTGGGGCGCCCGCCTCTTCGGCGCCCGGAGGAGCCGGGGGATGCAGCATGTCGGGGATGGGCACGACGACGTTGAGGTCGAACGCCTTGGTGGCCCGCGGAGCGACGATCTCGACGGGAGCCGCGCCGCCGAGGAAGCGTGCCACCTCGTCGATCGGGCGCACGGTGGCCGAGAGGCCGATGCGTTGAGCCGGCTTGTCGAGGAGCGCGTCGAGGCGTTCGAGGCTCACGGCCAGATGCGCGCCGCGCTTCGTCGCCGCCACCGCATGCACTTCGTCGACGATGACGGTGTGCACGCCGCGCAGTGTCTCGGAGGCCTGCGACGTGAGCATCAGATAGAGCGACTCGGGGGTCGTGATGAGGATGTCGGGCGGCCGGGCGACGAGCGCGCGCCGATCGGACGAGGAGGTGTCGCCGGAACGCACTCCGACGGTCACCTCCGGCACCGTTTGCCCGAGCCGACGCGCCGACTGGCCGATGCCGACGAGAGGGGAGCGCAGGTTGCGCTCGACGTCGACGCCGAGCGCCTTCAACGGCGAGATGTAGAGCACGCGGGTGTCGGCCGGCGCGGCATCCGTTCTGCGGCGTTTCGCCGGCTTGTCGTCGACGGGGCCGGCCGCCGCCTTGTCGCGGAAGATCCGGTCGATCGCCCAGAGGAACGCCGACAGGGTCTTGCCCGAGCCGGTCGGGGCGACCACGAGGGCGTGCTTGCCGGCGGAGATGGCATCCCACGCGCCGGCCTGTGCCGAGGTCGGCTTCGAGAACGCGCCACGGAACCAGTCCGCGGTGGGCGCGGAGAATCGGGCGAGCACATCGGCCATGCCTTCATCTTCGCGCGGACCTCCGACATCGGCGCGGTCTTGCGCCCGCGGCATCCGCCATGCCAGCCCGCCCCCGCCCCCGCCCCGCCCCGCCCCGCGAGGTCCCACTTGGGCCGGGAACAGGACGGGCATTCCCGGCCCAACGGGGACCTCGGTGTTGTCGGCCCGGCCCAACGGGGACCTCGACCCCCACGGGCACCGGGGACCTCGGCTCACGACGAGGGCGAGACCTCGCTGAGCCGGCCGTCACGCAGCTCGAGCGTCAGGCCGGGTGCGAAGCGCGAGAGGAAGCCGTCGTCGTGGCTGACGACGAGCACCGCCCCGCGGTACGCGGACAGCGCCTGCACCAGCTGATCGACCGTGTCGAGGTCGAGGTTGTTCGTCGGCTCGTCGAGGACGAGCAGCTGCGGCGGGGGATCCGCCAGGAGCGCGCACGCCAGCGCCAGCCGGAACCGCTCACCGCCCGACAGCGCCGCAACGGGCCGCAGCACGGTGTCGCCGCGCAGCAGGAACCGCGCCAGGCGATTGCGCAGCTCGACGTCGGTGGCCGCGGGCGCAGCCTCCCGCACGCTGTCGAGCACCGTCGCCTCATCCCGCAGGCCGTCGATCCGCTGCGAGAGGTATCCGACGCGATCGGTGTGCGCGGCGGCCGTGCCGCAACTCCTCATTTCCGGGCCATCCGGCGGGCCGCCGGGGTGAGGGGGCGCAGGAGCGTCGGATTCTGAGGAATTAGCGCTCGCCGACCGCACCAGCGCCTCGAGCAGGGTCGTCTTCCCCGCGCCGTTGGGTCCGACGAGCGCCACCCGTTCGGGCCCCTGCACGATCCACGAGCGCTCACCGTCGCCGATCGTCGCGAGGCGCCGGCCCGCCGCGACACCCGGGTCGGGCAGGTCGATCCGCACGGTGTCGTCGTCGCGGACCCGCCGGCCCGCCGCATCCAGGGCCGACCGCGCCGCCGCCTCGCGATCAGACGCCTCGCCACGCGCGCGACCCGCCGACACCTGCGCGGCCGATGCGCGGTTGCCGGAGATGATCCCGGGCACCCGCTTCTCGCGCTGCGCTTTGGCTCCCATCGCAGCCCGCTGGGCGAGCTTCGTCTCGGTCTCGACCCGGTCCCGGCGCTCGCGTCGGAGAGTCGCGGCCGCGGTGGTCTCGGCCGCCCGCGCAGCCGCCTGCTCGGTGTCGCGCCACGTCCGCCACTGCGAGTACGGACCCCCGAACACGTCGAGCTCGGAGCCGTAGAGCTCGGCGGTGTCGTCCATCAGCTCGAGCAGGGTCGTGTCGTGGCTGACGACGACGAGCGCACCCCGCCACCCACGCACGAGCTCGCCGACCCGCTCGCGCGCGTCGCGATCGAGGTTGTTCGTGGGTTCGTCGAGCAGCGCGATCTCGGCGCCGCGCAGTCGCACTCCGACGAGCGCGGCGAGCACGGCCTCACCTCCCGAGAGCTCGCCGATGCGGCGGTCCAGAGCCCCGGGCGGCAGGCCGGCCGCCGTCAGGGCGGCGACGGCTCGAGCCTCGGCGTCCCAGTCGTCGCCGATCGTGTCGAAATGGCGAGGGTCGACGTCTCCCGACTCGACGGCGCGTACGGCATCGACGACGGCGGCGACGCCGAGCAGGTCGGCGACCCGCCGCTCGACGTCGAGTGTCAGGCGCTGCGGCAGCAGCTCGACCCGCCCCGACGTGGTGACCGAGCCCGATGTCGGTATGAGCTCGCCTGCGATCAGCCGCAGCAGCGTGGTCTTGCCCGAGCCGTTGCGGCCGACGAGGCCGGTGCGTGCGGCGCCGAAGGTTCCCGATACGTCGAGCACGGCAGGGGTGCCGTCGGGGTGGATGAGGGTGATGCGGTCGAGGACGACCGCGGGTGCGGGATGGGGCATGACTGCCTCCTCGGATGTCGTCGGGCGCGGGCGCGACCGACACCGAAGACACCCCGACCGGGGCGGAACGGTACGGCGGCCAGCGCGGAAATCGAAGAATGCGCTGGCCTGGTCGGACGCCCGAAGGGTCGACGGATCAGCGCGGGATCACAGCGCGGTCGCGTCGAAACCGATCAACGGTCGTTCCTCACACTCGGGACAGGGGCCCGGGAAGTCTACGCCGACGGGAGCTGCTTGTGCAGGAAGGTCGCGACATCTCGCAGCTCTTCGGCCGAGACGGCATGCCCGAGGTCGGGGTAGACGCGCCCGCTCAGGTCGACCCGGCCGGGCAGCCACTGCGCGGTGATGGCGACGAGCGCAGGCGGGATGACGTCGTCGAGGGCGCCGCGGCCCCAGAACACGGGTGGGCGCCGTTGGGCGAGCTCGGCGTCGGTGTCGAGGTCGCCGGGGTTGGCGTAGCCCGACAGATTCACCGCGAAGGCGTAATCGTGCGGACGGAGCCGGAGCGCCTCGAGCGCCATGAGCCCGCCCTGCGAGAACCCGAGCAGTCCGACGGATGCCGCGTCGCCCCGCTCCGCGTCGATCCACTCGGTCAGTGCGCGGGCGGATGCCGTCGCCGCCTGCGGATCGCGACCGTTCAGGCCCTCGATCGGATACCACGACCACCCCGGCGTCGGGAAGGGCGGGGTGAGCGGAGCGCGCACCGCGGCCACGACGTACTCGGCGGGGAGATGGGGTGCGAGGGCGAACAGGTCGTTCTCGTCTGAGCCATAGCCGTGCATCATCACCAGCAGGGGCCGCCCGGCACGCTCGGCGGGAGCGGCCGACCAGCGCACGGCCGCGGAATCGAGAGCCGGAACGGACGACATGCGACCATCCTGCCAGCCTCCTCCGACACCGCCGGGGGTCATTGGTATACATGAGGCATGGCCGTGCGCACCCCCGATCCCGATCCCGACGAGCGCGGCGAGTCGTCGCTCCCGGCCGACCCGCTGCGCGGAGCCGCGGGCGGCGGAGCCACGAACCCGGCCTGGCTCAGCGATGTCGAGCTCACCGAGGCGCGCCGCCGTCTGCCGATGCTCTACGTCGAGGCGGTGCCGGTGCGCACCGACGGTCTCGGCGCCGTGACCCAGGTCGGCATCCTGCTGCGGGCCACCCCGGTCGGCGAGATGACGCGCACGATCGTCTCGGGTCGCGTGCGCTACGGCGAGACGATCCGCGACGCGCTGTTCCGTCACGTCGAGAACGACCTCGGGCCCATGGCCTTCCCGCTCCTGCCGGCATCGCCCACGCCCTTCACCGTCGCCGAGTACTTCCCGATCCCCGGCGTCAGTCCGTTCCACGATGACCGCCAGCACGCCGTGTCGCTCGCCTTCGTCGTGCCGGTCACGGGTACCTGCGAGCCCCGTCAGGACGCGCTCGAGGTCACCTGGCTCGACCCCGCCGAAGCGGCATCCGATGCCCTCGCCGCCGAGATGGAAGGCGGTCGGGGCACCCTCATCCGACTCGCGCTCGCCTCGGTGGGCGCGCTCCGCTGAGGACCGAGCCTGCGTAGGCTCGGGGCATGACCGATCCGCAGCCCCTCGCCTTCCCCGCCGACCACGCCGGATGGCTCGCGTTCGCCGCCGAGCGCCCGGATGCCCGCATCGCCCGCGTCCGCGAGATCGATGCCCAGCTGATCGCGGGGCACGAGCTGTCGCCGCTGGCCCGTCTGCAGCTGTGGAACGAGGCGTCGATCGCCGTCGCCGAGGCGGCATCCGAGGCGTCGCTGCTGAGCGAGTCGCACCCCGACGCCGATGTTCGGGCCGCGGCCGAGGCGCGCGTGCAGGCGATCGACGCGCTCCTCTCGCAGCGGGCGCTCGACCCCGCGCTGTTCGCCGTGTTCGACGGGCTGGCCACCGACGGGCTCGACGCCACCGCCCGCCGTCTGCTGGCACACATCCAGCGCGACTTCCGCCGGGGCGGCGTCGACCGCGACGAGGCGACACGCGACCGGCTGCGGGCGCTCGCCGAGCGTGACACCGAGCTGTCGCTCCAGTTCTCGCGCAACATCCGCGACGGCCGGCGCGAGCTGAAGCTCCCCGCCGAGGCGCTGGAGGGGCTGCCGCAGGACTTCATCGACGCTCACCCGGTCGACGACGAGGGCCTCATCACCCTCACGACCGAGTACACCGACCTCATGCCCGTGCGCGAGTTCGCGGTGCGCCGCTCGACGCGCACGGCGCTGCTGTCGGTGTACAACGACCTGGCCTGGCCCGACAACGATCCCGTGCTCGGGGAGCTGCTCGCGGTTCGCGCCGAGCGCGCCGAGCTGCTGGGCTACGGCGACTGGGCCGACTACGAGACCGAGACGCGCATGATCGGCTCGAGCGCCGCCATCCGCTCGTTCCTCGATGACATCGATGCGGCGACCCGCGAGGCCGCCGCGGCCGAGTACGACCGCCTGCTCGCGCGGCTGCGCGTCGACGAGCCCGACGCCGATGCGGTCACCTCGGCCGACCTCTGGTACCTCCTCAGCGCGCTCAAGCGTGAGGAGTACGCCGTCGACGCCCAAGCCGTGCGCGCGTACTTCGCCTTCGACAACGTGCTGGCGGGTGTGCTCGACGTCACCGCGCGACTGCTCGACGTCACCTATGTCCCCGTCGATGCGGGAGCCTGGCACGCGGACGTCCGCAGCTACGACGTCGTCCGCGGCGATCGCCGGCTCGGCCGGATCCACCTCGACCTCCACCCGCGCGAAGGCAAGTACAACCACGCGGCGTGCTTCAACCTCGCGCCCGGCATCGCGGGACGTTCGCTCCCGGAGGGCGTGCTGCTGTGCAACTTCTCGCGCGGACTGCTCGAGCACGACCAGGTCGTGACGTTCTTCCACGAGTTCGGCCACCTCGTCCACGGCATCCTCGGCGGCGCCGATGCGGTCTGGGCCGACTTCAGCGGCATCGAGACGGAGTGGGACTTCGTCGAGGCGCCGAGCCAGCTGCTCGAGGAGTGGGCCTGGGACGCCGGCGTGCTGGCGACGTTCGCGCGCAACGCCGACGGCGAGGCGATCCCGGCCGACCTGGTCGAGCGGATGCGGGTGGCCGACGCCTTCGGCCGCGCCCTCGAGGTGACCCGTCAGCTCGGCCACGCCAACGTCTCGTACGGGCTGCACGTCGAACGGCCGAGCGACCTGCAGGCCGCGGTCGAGGGTTGGTACCGCGCGTCGTCGCCCGTGCACCCACTGCCGAACGGACACACGTACGCCGGCTTCGGGCATCTCACCGGATACGGCGCCTGCTACTACACGTACCAGTGGAGCCTCGTCATCGCCCGCGACCTGCTCTCGGCGTTCGGCGACGACCTGATGGATCCGGCCGTCGCGACCCGCTATCGCGAGCGCATCCTCGAGCCGGGCGGCAGCCGCGACGCGGCCGACCTCGTCGCCGACTTCCTCGGTCGCCCGTACTCGTTCGACGCTTACCGGGCCTGGCTCGCCGGCGCCTGACCCCCGCGCCCCGGCGGTCAGGCGGGGGACGCGCGGGCGTAGCGGGCGGCGAGGAGGGCGAACGCGTCGGCGAGCTCGGGGGGACCCACGACCTCGAGCTCGGCGTCGAACCGCCCGAACGAGGCCGCGAGCGCGGTCCACGACCACGACCCGGCCTCGAGCCGACAGTGCCCGTCGTCGAGCGGCGTGACGGTGCCGTCACCGGCGAAGGGCATGACAGCGGACGCCGGCAGGTGCAGCATGACGGAGCCGCGACAGGGCCACGTGCCCGAGTCCGACCCGCGGAAGCGCGCGGAGACGAACGCGTCGACATCGCCGCCGGGCACCGTTCGCCGCGCGAAGCCGGCGCCGAGCGGTGTGCGCGGCCGGATGCGCTCCACCCGGTACAGGCGCCAGTCGTCGCGGTCGAGGTCCCACGCGACCAGGTACCAGCGGCCGCCCGACGCCACGAGATGATGCGGCTCCGCGCGTCGGGCCGGCGTGGATCCGACGGCATCCGCATCGCGCGCCTCGCCGTAGTCGAACCGCAGGGTCAGTCCGTCGCGGATGGCGTTCGCGAGAGTCGACAGAACCTCGAGCGAGACGTCTGCGACGGCGGCATCCCCCGGGCGGGCCACGACGGTCGGGGTCAGGGCGTCGAGGCGGTGCCGGAGTCTCGAGGGCATGACCTGCCGGATCGTCGTGAGCGCCCGCGCGGCGGCCTCGCCGATCCCTGCGCCCAGCACGGGTGCCGTCCGCAGGGCGAGGGCTACGGCGATGGTCTGGTCCTCGTCGAACAGGAGTGGCGGCAGCTCGCTGCCGGACTCCAGCCGGTACCCGCCGTCGAGGCCCGTCGTCGCCTGGATGCGGTAGCCCATCTCGCGTAGTCGCTCGACGTCGCGACGCACCGTGCGGTCGCTCACTCCCAGCCGCGAGGCCAGCACTCCGCCCGGCCAGTCGCGGCGGGCCTGCAGGAGCGACAGCAGGGTCAGCAGTCGTGAGGTCGTCGGCATCGCCTCACCGTATCCGTCATTGCGGACAAAAACTGACCGGAACGGCTGTCAGGGTGAGCTCGCCGAGCCGATCGGGCCGGCCCGTTCTCAGGAGTAGCGATGACCATTCAGACCACCCCCCACCTCAACTTCCGCGGCGACGCCCGCCAGGCGCTCGAGTTCTACGGCGCCGCGTTCGACGGCCACGTCGCCATCACCACCTATGCCGAGGTCGGTATGCCCGCAGGTCTGCCCGGCGCGGATGCCGTCGTCTTCGGGCTCGTCGCCGGCAGCAACGGCTTCCGCGTCATGGCGTACGACATCCCGGGCAGCGCTGAGGGGTCCATCGCCGGCGGCGGCTCGACGCACCGCCGCGACAACGCCACCCTCACCGATCAGGCGTTCTTCGTCTCGGTCGGTTCCGAAAGCCTCGACGAACTCCGCGGCCCGTGGGACGCGCTCGCCGCGGATGCCGTCATCGTCGAGCCGCTCGCGGCATCCGCGTGGAGCGCCGGCTTCGGCATGCTCACCGACCGGTTCGGCGTCACGTGGAGCTTCAGCGTCACCGCCGCGTGAACGCACGAGAGCCGCGGTCGGATCGATTCCGCCGCGGCTCTCTGTCGCGCGTCGCGCCGCGTGTCAGTCGGTGGTCACTCGGTCGTGAGGCGCGCCAGCTCGGCGACGAACGCGTCGACGTCGGATGCCGACGTGTCGAACGAGCACATCCAGCGCACCTCCCGGCGGGCCTCGTCCCAATCGTAGAAGCGGAACGACTCGCGCAGCCGGTCGGCGACGCCCTCGGGCAGCACCGCGAACACGCCGTTGGCCTGCGTCGGCTGCGTGAACTCCACACCCCGCACCGAACCATCGGCGAGCCCCGCCTCGACGGCAGAGCGCAGGCGCTGCGCCATCCCGTTCGCGTGCTCGGCGTTGCGACGCCAGAGGTCGTTCTCGAGCAGCGCGACGAGCTGTGCCGAGACGAAGCGCATCTTCGACGACAGCTGCATGTTGAGCTTGCGCAGGTAGGTCAGCCCCTCGGATGCCGCGGAGTCGAGCACGACGATCGCCTCACCGAGCATCGCGCCGTTCTTCGTGCCGCCGAAGCTGAGCACATCGACGCCGACATCGCGCGTGATGGCGCGCAGCGGCAGGCCCAGGGCTGCGGCGGCGTTGGCGATGCGCGCGCCATCCATATGCAGCCGCATCCCGCGTTCGTGCACGTGGTCGGCGATCGTCCGCAGCTCGTCGGGCGTGTACAGCGTGCCGAGCTCGGTCGACTGGGTGATCGAGACCACGAGCGGCTGCGCGCGGTGCTCGTCTCCCCAGCCCCACGCCTCGCGGTCGATGAGCTCGGGGGTGAGCTTTCCGTCGTCGGTGGGGACGTTCAGGATCTTGATCCCGCCGACGCGCTCGGGCGCCCCGCCCTCGTCGACGTTGATGTGCGCGGTCGACGCGGCGATCACAGCGCCCCAGCGCGGCAGCATCGACTGCAGGGCCGTGACGTTCGCGCCTGTGCCGTTGAAGACCGGAAAGGCCTCTGCACCGTCGCCGAAGTGCTCGCCGACGAGTTCCTGCAGGCGGGCGGTGTACACGTCCGACCCGTAGGCGGTCTGGTGGCCGTCGTTGGCGGCGGTGATGGCCGCGAGGACCTCCGGGTGGATGCCGGAGTAGTTGTCGGACGCGAAGCCGCGCACCGACGTGTCGTGCAGGGAGGTCATGACCTCATCCTTTCTCACGAGTCCGCGGCCCGCGGATCCGCCGGTGTCCGGTGGATCCGCGAGCCGCGGAGCAGGTGCTGGTCAGCCGCGGATGCCGCGGGTGGAGGCGATCACGTCACGCATCTTCTTCTCGAGCGCCTCGTAGAACATCGACAGCGGGAACTCGTCGTCCAGTACGGCATCGGTGTAGCCCTTCGGCGGGCCCGCGAGGACGTCGTCGGGCAGGCCGCGCGCCCACACCGACGCGGGATGCGGTTCGAGCACCGAGCGCACGAGGTCGTACGCCGCCAGCCAGTGCGCGGTCTTCGGCCGGTCGATCGACTCCCAGTAGAGCCGGTCGATCGCATCGCCCAGGGCGACGACGGCATCCGGCACCTCACTCCATTCGAAGGCGAGTGCGGTGTCGGTCCAGTGCAGCACGCCGCGACGGTGCAGCCAGGCGAACAGCAGCTGACCGCCGAGCCCGTCGTAGTTGCGCACGCGCGATCCGGTGATCGCGAACCGGAAGATCCGGTCGAAGATCACGGCGTACTGCACGAGCCGCGACAGACGCAGCAGCTCGGCGTCGACCGGGTCGAGATCCGTCTCGGCGCTCAGCCGCCGGTCGAGCGCGACGCATTCGCGGAACGCCGTCAGATCGCATCTCAGCTCTTCGAGGGAGTACAGGAAGAACGGCATCCGCTGTTTGATCATGAACGGGTCGAAGGGCAGATCGCCGCGCATGTGGGTGCGGTCGTGGATGAGGTCCCACATCACGAACGCCCGTTCGGTGAGCGCCTGGTCGTCGAGCATCTCCGCCGCCTCGGCCGGCAGGTCGAGCTTCGTGATGTCGGACGCGGCACGCACGACGCGGCGATAGCGGGCCGCCTCGCGGTCCTGGAAGATCGCCCCCCACGTGAACGGCGGGATCTCGCGCATGGCGACGGTCTCGGGGAACAGCACGGCCGAGTCGGTGTCGTATCCGGGCGTGAAGTCGAGCAGTCGCAACGAGACGAAGAGCCGGTTGGGGTACATCGTCTCGAGTCGCGCGATCGCCTCGGGCCAGATCGTCTCGACCAGGAGCGCCTCGACGTGACGGTTCCGCGATCCGTTCTGCGTGTACATCGGGAAGACGACGAGGTGGCGGATGCCGTCGACGCGGTGGAGCTGCGGCTGGAAGGCCACGAGCGAGTCGAGGAAATCGGGCACGCCGAATGCCCCCTCCGTCGAAGCCGCGCCGTCCGGATGATCGGACCCCGCCCATCTGTCGAAGTCCCGGATCGACGCCGCCAGGTAGTCGGCATCGTGAGGGAACCTCGGGGCGAGTCGGCCGATCGCGTCGGTGATCGCCGCGACGTGGCGGCGTGCCGTCTCGTGGTCGTCCGCGTCGGGCACGGAGCCGTCGGCGGCCTGCAGCTCGTGCAGCGCCGTCGCGGCGTCGCGCAGCGCGATCCACGCCGGGTCGTGCTCGACGCCGTCGGCGAGCGCGATGCTCAGGGCGTCGACCGCGCCGCCGTCCTCGACGACCTCGGGCTCGCCGATGATCGTCTTGGCGGCACCGGGGGTGGGGTGCGTCTGTGCGATGGACATGGGGGAACCTCCGATCTACGAGGTACGGCTCCCGCGCGGGAGCGGTGGACAGGTGGCGTCAGCCTAACCGGCCGCCGGGCTTTCGGCGACGGATGTATCGGGCAGCGGCCGCTTGACCTCAATCGAGCTTGAGGTTTTAGCGTTCGAGACATGATCCGAACCGACCCCGACCCCCACGTCGACTCCTTCACCGAGCGGCTGCCCGCCGCCGTGCTCGACCGCCTCGCACGAGTGACCGGCGACGAGAAGCACAGCGCCGCGGCGCACTCGACCCTCGACGCCCTCTGGGTGCTGCACGATCGGGTGCTGCGCCCCGAGGCCGGCGACCGCTTCCTGCTGTCGAAAGGCCACGGTCCCGCCTCGTACTACGCCGTGCTCGCTGCCCGGGGCCTGATGCCCGAGGCATGGCTCGATGACCTGGCGGGCGTCGACTCGCCCCTCGGTCACCATCCCGACCGCGTGCTCATTCCCGCCGTGGAGATCTCGTCCGGCTCGCTCGGGCACGGTCTGCCGATCGCGGTCGGCCTCGCCCGCGGCCTCGACATCGCGGGTGCGGGCGGACGCGTGTTCGTCCTGATCGGCGACGCCGAGCTCGACGAGGGCAGCAACCACGAGGCGATCGCCGTCGCCGGACGCCTCGCTCTCGCGCGGCTGCACTGCATCGTCATCGACAACGCCTCGGCATCCCTCGGATGGCCCGGCGGGGTCGCGCGGCGGTTCGCGGTGGAGGGGTGGGATGCCGCCGAGGTCGACTCCCGCGATCACGCCGCGCTCGCCGCGGCCCTCGAGGCGGGCGGCGCGATGCCGCGCGTCACCGTCGTCCGTACCGCTGCGAAGGGATCCTGATGCGCGCGCGCTTCTCCACCACGATGTCCGATCTGCTGGCGACCGACGAACGTGCGGCTCTCGTCCTCGCCGACATCGGGCCGGTCGGTCTCGCCGCGGGCACCGCCGCCGCCGACCGCGTCGTCAACGTCGGGATCCGCGAGCAGGCGATGATCGGCGTCGCGGCCGGGCTCTCGCTCGCCGGGCTCCGCCCGTTCGTGCACACCTACGCCCCGTTCCTCGTCGAGCGGCCCTTCGAGCAGATCAAGCTCGATCTGTCGCACCAGGATCTCGGGGCGGTGCTCGTATCGATCGGTGCGAGCTACGACGCCGCAGCCGAAGGGCGCACGCACCAGTGCCCCGGCGACATCGCCCTGCTCGGCACTCTGCCGGGGTGGCGGCTGCACACGCCGGGGCATCCCGACGAGGTCGAGGCGCTGATCCGGGCGGCGGCCACCTCCGACGACCGTCAGTACATCCGGCTCTCGACGCAGGAGAACCGGACGGCCTTCCCGACCGACGGGCGGATCCACCCCGTGCGCGGGGGATCGGGTGTCCTCGTGCTGGCCATCGGCCCACTGCTCGACGCCGCGCTCGAAGCGACGGCCGGCACGGGGCACGCGGTCGCCTACACCGCGACGCCGGTGCCGCTCGACCGTGACGGTCTGCGCGAGCTGAGCGCCGGGTTCGACCGGGTCGTGGTGCTCGAACCCTTCCTCGAGGGAACGACCGCCGCCGCGGTCGGCGCGGCCGTCGGCGGCAGCGGCATCCGCATCGAGCACATCGGTGTCGGGGTGGGAGAGCAGCGCCGATACGGCACTGCGGCCGACCACGCGCGGCTGCACGGCCTCGATGCGTCGGGGATCAGGCGGCGCCTCGACCGGCTCTCATGACGGAGCGGCCGCGTCGTCGTCGAGCACGTGCCGGAGCGCGGGCGCGACACGACGCGGTCCGCTGCCCTCCGCGCTCAGCGCGTCACCGGGGTTCAGCAGATCGCACGACCGCATCGAGAGACAGCCGCATCCGATGCATCCCACGAGCTCGCGTTCGAGCGACTCGATGGCCGCGCGCCGTTCTTCGAGGCGGATCTTCCACGCCCGCGACACCCGTTTCCAGTCATCACTGCTGGGCTCGGCCTCGGCGGGGAGGGATGCGAAGGCGTCGGCGACCTCGGCGAGCGGGATGCCGAGGCGCTTCGCGACGAGGATGAGGGAGATGCGCCGCAGCATGTGGCGACTGAACCGGCGCTGATTGCCCGCCGAGCGGGTCGAGGTGATGAGCCCGTGCCGCTCGTAGAAGTGCAGCGCCGACACGGACACACCGGTTCGAGCACTCACCTCGCCGATGCTCAGGAGATCATTGGACCGCATCACGCCTGCGACTCTACGACGCGCCGATACATCGGTCGGACCGGTGGGGCTGGTGTCATCGCGGGCGGCCGTCCGCGCCACATCAGCACCGAGCGCCCGACGGTTGTATCGGCGTCTGCCGTCACCGCCGGGTCGGGCCGGGACTGTCAAGCTGTCGCGGGTGTGCGCCCGCGGCGTTAGCGTCGCACCATGCCCGCCGACCACCCCGCCGACCACCCCGTCGCCCCCGCCGCACCGTCACCCGCCGCGTCCGGCTCCACCGCCGACGCTTCCGACGGGCGCGGCGTGCTGCTGATCACGAACGCGCGAGCGGGAACGTCGGTGGTCCGCACCGACCCCCTGCCCGAGATCCGGCGGCGACTGCCGCAGGCGCGGATCGAGAGCCTGGGCGACTCGTCGATGGACGACATCGTCGCATCGGCCGTGTCAGCCGCCGATGCGCCCACGGTGCTCGCCGTCCTCGGCGGCGACGGATCCGTCTCGCGCGCCGCTCACCTCGCGCGCCGTCATGACCTGACGCTGCTCGTGCTGCCCGGCGGCACCTTCAATCACTTCGCGCGCGCGGCGGGCCTCGACACGGTCGATGCCGCCCTCGACGCCTATGCGGCCGGGACGGTCCGCCGCGTCGTGGTCGCCGAGGCGGTCATCGACGACGGCGATCCCGTGACGGTCCTCAACGCGGTGTCGCTCGGCTCCTACCCCGAGCTCCTCGCCGAACGCGAGAAGCGCACGAGTCTCGGCAAATGGTGGGGCGGCGCGGTCGCGGCGTGGCGCGAGATCCACGGCGCCCACCGCATCACGATCGTGCGCGACGGCCGCCGGGCGGTCGTCTGGTCGGTCTTCGCGGGGCTCGGCCGCAACGACCCGCGTCGCATCGCGATGATGCGGCGCGCGAGCCTCGACGAGGCGGTGCTCGATGTCCGGCTCCACCATGCCCGGGGCACGCGGCTGCGGGCGGTGACCTCGCTGGCGTTCGGTCGTCGTACCCTCGCGGTGATGCGCGCACTGCGTCTCATGCCGCCGGCATCCGATCTCGAGCGAGCCGTCGTGGCGGAGATCGAGGTGACGGTCCGGCCCGGCGGCGCGACGCCGGTGTTCGCGCACGACGGCGAGCTCACCGAGACTCCCGCCGGCGACTACCGGCTCCGGCTGCGCGCGATCCCGGACGGCCTGCGCGTGTACGCGCGCTGAGGCGGATGGCGTTGCCCGCGGATACATCGTCAGAGGGATGCCGCGCCCGCGGCGCTCGCGTACCGTCGTAGCGTGTTCCGTCCGCTCCGCCGCTATCAGCTCTCCGTCGACATCTCGGTGGCTGTCGCCTTCGCGGCGCTCATGCTGCTGTTCACGTGGGTGGGCGTCGTGGGTGTCGGCATCCCCAACGACCGGGTGTCAGCGGTCGTCGCGATGCTTCTGGTCGTCCCGTTCGGCGCTGCGGTCGCGCTGCGTCGCCTCTCGCCGCCGCTCGCGCTGACGCTGGCGTGGGTCGGTGCGATCCTGCAGATGCTGGCGCAGCTGCCTCCCCTGCCGGTCGACATCGCCATCTTCGCGGTGCTCTACACCTGCGCGGCGTACGGCACGAACCGGATCTTCTGGCTCGGATTCGCGTCCTCCATCGGGGGCGCGCTGGCCATCACCGTCTACCTGCTCATCCCGACTGCGGCGTACTCGGTCACGACAGCGGGTGATGAGCTGGTGTACTTCCTCGTCACCGGCACGATGCTCTTCGTCGCGGCCGTCTTCGGCCTGCTCCTGGCGTGGACCGTGGGCGCACTCGTCCGCGTCGGGCTGCGTGCCCGCGGCAATGCCGAGGCCCAGCGGAAGGCCGAGGAGCGCGCGACGGCGGAGTTCGAGCGCAACCGCATCGCGCGCGACATGCACGACGTCGTCGCCCATTCGCTCGCGGTCGTCATCGCCCAGGCCGACGGGGCTCGCTATGCCGCGGCGGCGGATCCGGATGCCGCTGCCACCTCGCTTCAGACGATCTCGTCGACGGCCCGTTCCGCCCTCTCGGACGTGCGGATGCTGCTGACCCAGCTGCGCCACAGTGAGGGCGAGGGTCCCCAGCCGACCGTCGCGGAGCTGGAGGTGCTCTACGCGCAGGTGCGCGCTGCCGGTCTCGACCTGCGCGTCGACGTCGACCCCGCACCGCCGGGCGAGCCGCCCGCGGCGGTGCAGATCGCGGTGTACCGGATTCTGCAGGAAGCCTTGACGAACGCGATGCGGCACGGCGCGGGCGGTACCGTGGAGGTGTCCCTGTCCTGGCTGTCCGACCGCGTGGAGGTCCGTGTGAGCAACCCGCTCTCGCCGGTGAGCGAGGTCACGGGCCCGGTGCGCACGGGCGGTCACGGCCTCATCGGCATGCGCGAACGCGCTCAGCTCATCGGCGGCACCATCGAAGTGGGCCCCCGCGACGGCGCATTCGTCGTGGCGGCGACCCTGCCCATCGGCGGCACCGCGTGAGTGCGATCCGGGTCGTCCTCGTCGACGACCAGGCGCTCTTCCGCGCCGGCATCCGCATGGTGGTCGCCTCACAGCCCGATCTCGAGGTCGTCGGCGAGGCGTCGGACGGCGCAGAGGCGATCGGCATCATCCGCGAGACACGTCCCGACGTCGTTCTCATGGATATCCGGATGCCGGTGATGGACGGCCTGACCGCGACCGCTCAGCTGCTCGACGATCCGGTCTTCGATGGTGCTCCGCCGCGCATCGTGATGCTGACCACCTTCGACCTCGACGAGGCGGCGGCGCGGGCGATCCGTCAGGGCGCGAGCGGGTTCTTGCTCAAGGACGCCGACCCCGAGTTCCTCCTCGCCGCGATCCGCACGGTGCATTCGGGGTCGTCGGTCATCGCGGCCGCGGCGACGCGGGAACTGTTCGCGACGTTCTCGGCCCCCGCGCAGAAGGCCGTGCCGGCCGCGTTCGCCGAGCTGACCGACCGTGAGCGGGAGATCTTCGCTCTGGCGGCCCGAGGGCTCTCCAACGCCGAGATCGCACAGCGCGAGTTCCTCTCCGAGGCCACCGTGAAGACCCACATCAGCCGGATCCTGGCGAAGCTCTCCCTGCGCGACCGCGTGCAGCTGGTCGTCTTCGCGTTCGAGCACGGGCTCGCCTGACCCCCGCGGGCGGATGAGGGATCATCCGCAAGATGTACGCGTCCGCGACGGCGGGCCGATGTCGGCGGACGCGGCGCTTCGTAGCGTCGGAGACATGCAGATCTCGACCACCGACCTCGGCCTCGCCGCCCGGGTCCAGAACCTCTCCAAGACCTACGGCGCCGGCGAATCGGGCGTCCGTGCGCTCGACGGCGTCTCGGTGGGCATCCGCCGTGGCGAGTTCACCGCCATCATGGGCCCATCCGGCTCGGGCAAATCGACCCTGATGCACATCATGGCCGGGCTCGACGCCCCGACAACGGGTCGCGCGTGGATCGGCGACACCGAGATCTCGGGCCTCTCCGACCTCGATCTGACGATCCTGCGACGGCGCCGCGTCGGCTTCGTGTTCCAGTCGTTCAATCTCGTGCCCACCCTCGACGTCATCGGCAACATCACGCTGCCGTTCGAGCTCGACGGGCGGTCGCCGTCGGCCCTCGAACGTTCGCGCATCGACGGGCTGGTCGATTCCCTCGGGCTCGGCGCGCGGCTGCGGCACCGTCCGCATGAGCTGTCGGGCGGCCAGCAGCAGCGCGTCGCGATCGCCCGTGCCCTCGCGACGGCGCCCGACCTCGTCTTCGCCGACGAGCCGACCGGCAACCTCGACTCGCGGTCGGGTCGTGAGGTGCTCGCCCTGCTCGCGACGGCGAGCCGCGAGCACGGTCAGTCCATCGCGATGGTGACGCACGACCCCGTCGCCGCTTCGCACGCCGATCGGGTGATCTTCCTCGGCGACGGCCGCATCGTGGCCGACAAGCCCAGCCAGAGCGCCGAGCAGATCTCGGCCCACATGCTCGCCGCCGAGGTGTCGGCATGACCGCCGTGACCGCGGCGCGCGCGGCATCCTCGTCGGCGCGGATGCGGCCCGGGTCGGGTTCCGCGGCCCCGGCCTCCGGACGTTGGGCGTGGCTGCGCGAGCGGGGGATGGGCGCCTCGGTGCTCGTCGCCGCGATCTCGGGCGGATTCGGCGTGCTGCTGGTCGCCGTCACCGGGCTGATCGGCGCGTGGCTCATGGCCGACCCGTTCCTCTCGGGCGGAGAGACCATCGTCATCGTCGTGGCGATCCTCAGCGTGCTGCTGGTCGCGGTGGCGATGTACGTCGCCGCGATCGTCACGGCCAACACGTTCGCCACGATCGTGGCGGGTCGCACCCGTCAGATCGCCCTGATGCGCCTCATCGGCGCGTCGGCGCGGTCGCAGCGGTCGCGGATCGCGCGGCAGGGCCTCGTCGTCGGCGCGATCGGCGCCGTGCTCGGGCTGGTCGGCGGAACCGCCGGAGCGCTCGGTCTCCAGCAGATCGCCGCACGGGCGTGGGGGCTCGACGTCGACTACAACGTCGTGCAGCCCGTGCTGCTGGCGCCGGCATTCGTCGTAGCGCTGACGACCTGGATCGCCGCGTGGTCCGGGTCGCGTCGCGTGCTCGAGGTCACGCCCCTCGCTGCCCTCGCAGGGTCCGCGCCGCGCACGGCGGAAGAGGCCGCGGGCCGTACGCGCCGCCGCGTCGCCGCGGTGTCGTTGTTCGGCGTCGGCGCGGTGCTGCTCGCTCTCGGCATCCTCGCCGGCTTCACCACACCCCTCGGCGTGGTCGTCGCGTTCTTCGGAGGTCTCGCCTCGTTCACCGGACTGAGCCTGGGTGCCGCACTCGTCATGCCGCCGCTGCTGCGCCTGACCGGGCGACTCTTCGGCCGTTCGGCGTCGGCGCGGCTGGCGGCCGAGAACGCGCTGCGCTACCCCGAGCGATCGAGCCGCATGGCGATCGGCGTCGTCATGGGCGTCACGCTCGTGACGATGTTCGCCGTCGCCTCGGAGTCGGTCAAGGGCGTCATGGCCGCCTCGGGCGGTGGCGAGGTGTCGGGCGAGATGGCCCGTCTGCTCGACACGTTCAGCGCGGTCATGATGGCTCTCGTCGGGGTGTCGGCGGTGATCGCGGCCGTCGGTCTCGTCAACCTGCTCACGATCGGCGTGGTCCAGCGCACCCGCGAGCTCGGGCTGCTGCGCGCCCTCGGCCTGACCGGGCGTCAGATCCGCTCGATGGTGCTGTTCGAGGCGGCGCACATCACGATCACCTCGGTCGTGTTCGGCCTGCTTCTCGGCATCGCCTACGGCTGGGCGGCGGCGCAGTCGCTGCTCGGGTCGGTGCGGGTGCCGCCGCTGTGGCTCGCCCCCACCTTCGTGCTTCCGGGCATCCCGTGGCTCACCGTCGCCGGGATCGTCGTGGCCACCGCCGTGCTCACCCTCGTGGCCGCCGTCGTGCCCACCCGTCTCGCGACCCGCGTCTCGCCCGTGGAGGCACTCGCCGAGTGACGCGGCTCAGTCTCCGGCAGGTCCGGCTCGTCCCTCATCGGCGGACGAGCCGGACCTCGCTGATGGTCTCGCCCCAGCTGGTGTCGTCCTTCACGGCGCCGTCGGGGCGGAACCCGTTGCGGGCGTAGAACGCGCGGGCGCGCGGGTTGTCGGCGAGCACCCAGAGCGACGCGGGCTCGTCGCCCAGAGCGGCATCCAGCAGCGCCTGCCCCGCGCCGGTGCCGTAGTGGGCGGCGAGGACGTAGATCGCATACAGCTCGAGCGGTGCAGCGGGAGGGTCGTCGCGGGACGAGCCGCTGACGGCGAAACCGACGATCGTGCCGGAGATCACGGCGACCCATGTGCGGCCGAGGTCGTGCGTGCGTTCCGTGCCGGCCGGCACGGCCGACTGTCGCTCGTCGAGCCGCTGCTCGTGGCCGAGCAGTTCACCCCGTACGCGCGTCAGACGATCGAGATCGAGGCGGTCGAGGATGCTCTGCGGCATCCGGCCGGTGTAGGCCTCGTGCCAGCCGACGACGTGCACGCGCGCGATCGCCGCAGCATCGGCGGGAACGGCCCGCCGCACGGCGACGGCGGTCACGACGCGGGATCGGGCTCGGGCTCGGGGTCGTGGGCCCAGGTCGGCGCGACCTGCCGCAGGCGCGTCGATCGCCACTGCCAGGTCGCCCAGAGCATCGGCCACAGCGCCGGCGCGGCGAGGCCCCCGATCACGAGGCGCTCGCGCCACAGCGTGCGGGTGGGGTCGCCGGGTGCCGGCGAGACCGCCATCTGGTGGTCCCAGACGTCGAGCACCGAGAGCGGGCCGGTGAGGGGGATGCCGCTGTCACGCAGGATCCGCACGGTCGAGGCATCCGTCTCTCCGGGGCGGCGCTCCTCGACCGCACGGTCCGACACGTGGATCAGCTGACGCCCGACCGGCATGCCCAGCGCCGACAGCTGGACCGGCACGTCCGCCCCCGGTTCGAGCGAGGTCGGCATCCCCTCGGCGGCGAGGGGCTCGAGCCCCATGAGCGGTGCGTACAGCTCGGCGAGCGCGCGCGGCGAGTGGAGGGCACGCCAGGCGGCGTCGGCGTCGCAGTCGAGCACGAGCTTCTGGAGGATGCGCATGAGCCCAGTCTGCCCCGTCGTAGGCTGATCGGATGCCGTCGCCCGCAGCATCCTCGCCGTTCGACCAGTCCCGCTACCAGGTGCGTCTCGACTGGGGCATCGCGGGCCTTCGCCGCGTGGCCCCCGCGGATGTCGTGGTCGTCGTCGATGTGCTGCGCTTCTCGTCGACCGTCTCGGCCCGCGTCGCCGCGGGGGAGCGCGTCGTCCTCGACGACGCCGCGCGCGCCGTCTCGCGCAACGGCGCGATGATCGCCGGGGCGGCATCCGATGCGCTCGTGCTGCTCGGCTGCCTGCGCAACGCCGACGCGGTCGCGGCCGCCGTGCTCGCGGAGCAGCAGCGCCGCGGAGCCCGCACGAGTATCGCCGTGATCGCCGCGTGCGAGCTCGCCGGGCCGGGCGAGGAGCCCGAGCTGCGTTTCGCCGTCGAAGACCTGCTCGGTGCGGGAGCGGTCGTCGACGCCCTCTCGCGCCTCGGCATCGACCACACCTCGCCGGAAGCGGCCGCGGCGTGCGAGTCGTTCCGCGGCCTCGGCGGCGCGGTGCGGCACCTGCTCACGGCGAGCGGCTCGGGGCAGGAGCTCCTCGAGCGCGGGTTGCGCGCCGACGTGCTCGCGGCGGCGCAGATCGGGGCCGATGCGGTGGCGCCGGTGCTCCGCGGCGGTGTCTTCACGGCCGCCTGACGCCGACTCCTCGAGAACGTCGCGAAACGAGCCCGAATCGAGGAGTTCGTGCAGCCGTCAGCGCGGGGTCGCGGCTGCGCGTCGGTCCGCCGGGGAGATCTCGCGGCGAACCCACCGGAACAGATGGCGCTCGTCGTATGACGATGCGCACATCCGGCATGACGCCGCCCGCGTGGGACGGCGGTGGCGGTAGGCCACATGGCCGGCGGGGCACTGGCCCACCCATGGCGCCAGCTCGACGGCCGTCTCACCGCGATGGGTCGTGCCGCCGACATAGCCGAGCTCGCGCGCCGTACGGAGCCAGTCGCGACCGTGGCCGGCGGCCGGGCCGGCGATCGCGTGGGCGACCTCGTGCAGCAGTGTCTGGTGGTTCTCGTCGTCGTCGAACCGGGCTGCGAGGTAGCGCGAGACGCTGATGCGCCGGCGCGTGTAGTCGCACTGGCCCGCGCGACGCTTGGCGTTGTCGAACCGGAACGTCCAGGAGTCGTCGAGGTGCGCCGCGATCAGCGCCTCGGCCCAGACCCGGACCCGATCGAGATCACTCATGCGGTGGACGTTACGCGCGGGGTGAGACAGCGGACGGCGGCGCTCAGCTGGCGACGATCGAGCGCGAACGGCGCCGCTCAGCGGCGTCGACGGCGAGCAGGGTCGACTCGAGCTGCTCCTCGGGGGCGCCGCCCTCCTGGCGGAGGAACAGGGCACGCTTGAAGTCGGTGCGAGCGTCGGAGTACTCCTCCGCGTCGTACGACACCTTGCCGCGGTGCTGGTAGGCGAAGGCGGCGAGCAGGGGCCAGTTCTGGCCCTCCGCTTCCTCCGCGCACGTCGTCAGCTCCTGGATCGCCGCGGCGAACGCCCCGCGATTCTGCAGGATCGTCGCGTGCAGCACACGGGCGCGCAGCAGGTCTTTGCGGGTCCCCGCCATGCGCGCCACTCGCACCGCCTGCTCGGCGAGGACGAGAGCCTCGTCGAGCCGATCGAGCACCTTCAGCAGCCAGACGCGCTCGAGGAGCGCGGGCAGGCTGCGCTGCTCGCCGATCTCAGCCAGGCGCTGTGCGCACTGCTCCGGGTCGACGATCTCCCGCAGCGTGTCCGGGTCGTACCCGAGGATGTAGCCCACCGTCATCCACCTCCGCGACTCGAGAACGGTGGATCCCAGTCTCGTCGAAAGGGGCCGAAGCGCCCGCCCGCCGCGCCGGTCAGCGTTCGAACACGGATGCCGACGGCTTCGGCGACGGGGTCGCGTCAGCGTCCGTCGCCACCCGGGCTCCGCGGGCGAACTCGTCGATCTCCGCGCCCTGCGCGACCTTCGCGGGGAACGGCCCGGCCGCCATCAGGCGCGGCAACCACTCCGAGGGCAGCGGGGCAGCCGACGCCGCGATCACGATGTTGCCGAAACGTCGCCCCTTCAGCAGCTGCACCTCGGCGAGCAGCAGCACCTCGGGGAGGACCTCGCGCACCGTCGCCACCTGGCGCCGGGCGAACGCCAGTCCCGCGCCGTCGGCGACGTTGACCAGCAGCACACCGTCCGGTGCGAGCAGTCCTGCGAGCGAGCGGTAGTACTCCACCGTCGTCAGGTGGGCGGGGGTCTGCGCTCCCGCGAAGACGTCGGAGACGACGAGGTCGGCGGCGCCGGTCAGGCCCGGGGGGAGCTTCTCGGCGACGGTGCGGGCATCTCCGATGCGCACGCGCACCTGCGCGCCCCGGGGGAGGGGCAGAGCCTCGCGGACGAGGTCGACCAGCGGCTGTTCGAGCTCGATCACCTGCTGGCGCGATCCCGGCCGGGTGTGGGCGATGTATCGGGGAAGCGTCAGTGCACCGGCGCCCAGATGGACCGCGGTGAGCGGCTGTCCCGGCATCCGCAGACGGTCGATGACAGCCGCCATCCGGGCGATGTACTCGAAGTGCAGATGTGTCGGATCGTCGAGGTCGACGTGCGACTGGGGCGTTCCATCGACGTCGAGCTCGAAGCCGGACGTGAACGAAGAGGGCACGATACGAGCGATCGTGCCGTCTGACAGGCGTGCCTGCGGACCGGGTTCCTCGACGCGCGCTCGTGCCATTCCTCAACGCTAGCGGCACGCGTCGCCACCGGTGCGAGCCGGTCTGCGCAGTCGAAACACGATCGAGACATCGATGTAATGACTTCGACCCTCCTGCCCGTATAGGTTCGGACCCAATTACCTCGGAGCGCGCCGCGGTGGGCCCGCTCCGGACCTCAGAAAGGGACACCCCCATGCTCTCGACTCCTCGCAAGCGCGCGCTCGCGGGACTGGCAGCGGTCGCCATCGGCGCCCTCGCCCTCTCGGCGTGCACCAGCCAGCGCGGAGGGGACGGTGAGACGGATGCCGCGACCGACGTCGACGGCACCTTCGTCTTCGCCGCCTCCGCAGACCCGGCCAGCCTCGACCCCGCCTTCGCGCAGGACGGTGAGACCTTCCGCGTCTCACGCCAGATCTTCGAGGGCCTCGTCGGCACCGAGCCCGGAACCGCCGACCCCGCGCCCCTGCTCGCCGAGAGCTGGGAGTCGTCCGACGACGGACTGACCCACACCTTCCAGCTGAAGGAGGGCGTGACCTTCCACGACGGCACGCCGTTCAACGCCGAAGCGGTGTGCGCGAACTTCGACCGCTGGTACAACTGGACCGGCCTGGCAGCCAGCGAGGCTCTGTCGTACTACTACGGCAAGCTCTTCCGCGGCTACGTCGAGACCCCCGACACCGCCGTGTTCGACTCCTGCACCGCCGACTCCGACCTCGAGGCGACGGTGCAGCTGAAGCAGCCCTTCGCCGGCTTCATCCCCGCCCTCTCGCTCCCCGCCTTCGCGATGCAGAGCCCGACCGCGCTCGAGGAGTACGGTGCCGACGAGATCGGCGGCACCGAAGAGGCCCCCTCGCTGTCGGAGTACGGTGCCGGACACCCGACGGGCACCGGCCCCTACAAGTTCGACGAGTGGTCGCCGGGCGAGGAGCTCACGCTCTCGGCCTACGACGACTACTGGGGCGATTCGGGACAGGTGAACAAGATCATCTTCCGCGTCATCGACGACCCCACCGCGCGCCGTCAGGCCCTCGAAGCCGGATCGATCGACGGCTACGACCTCGTCGGCCCCGCCGACACCGGCGCGCTCGAAGAGGCCGGATTCACGATGGTCTCGCGTCCCCCGTTCACGATCCTCTACCTCGCCTTCAACCAGGCGCAGCCCGAGCTGCAGGACGTGCGCGTCCGCGAGGCGCTCTCTCACGCGATCGACAAGGAGGCGCTCATCTCGCAGGTGCTCCCCGAGGGCACCGAGGTCGCGACGCAGTTCATGCCCGACACCGTCAACGGCTACAACCCCGACGTCACGACGTACGACTACGACCCCGAGAAGGCCAAGGCCCTGCTCGCGGAGGCCGGCTACACCGAGGCCAACCCGCTGACGCTGACCTTCAACTACCCGGTCAACGTCTCGCGCCCCTACATGCCCGACCCCGAGCAGATCGCCACCGTCATCTCGACGCAGCTGACCGACGTCGGTGTGCAGCTGACGCCGCAGACGGATGCCTGGAGCCCCGACTACCTCGACAAGATCACGGGCACCGCCGACCACGGCATCCACCTCCTGGGCTGGACGGGCGACTACAACGACACCGACAACTTCGTCGGCGTGTTCTTCGGTGCGCCCTCGGCCGAGTGGGGCTTCGACAACCCGGAGCTGTTCGCGGCCCTGAACGCCGCACGCGGCGTGCCGAACCTCGAGGAGCAGACCGCGCTCTACGAGCAGATCAACGAGCAGGTCGCCGAGTTCATCCCCGGCGTGCCCCTGGCTCACCCGGCCCCGACGCTCGCATTCGACCCGCGCGTCGAGAGCTACCCGGCCAGCCCGGTCAACGACGAGGTGTTCACGGACATCGTCCTGACCGAGTGACGACGAACCGCTGACCCCGCGGGGCGGGCGACCGCCTCGGGCGCGAGCCCGCCCCGCACTCCTCGACCGAAAGATTCCGCGTTGCTGCGAACCATCGGCCAACGGCTGCTTCTGCTGATCCCCACGCTCCTCGGGCTCAGCATCCTCCTCTTCCTCTGGGTGCGCGCCCTGCCCGGCGGCCCCGCCGTCGCCCTCCTCGGCGAGAAGGCGACCCCCGACGCGATCGCCCGCATCAACGAGCTGTACGGCTTCAACCGGCCGATCCTCGAGCAGTACGCCACCTATATGGGACGGCTGCTCACCGGCGACTTCGGGTCGTCGATCGAGACCGGGCGCCCCGTCGTCGAGGAGTTCCTCCGGCGGTTCCCGGCGACCGTCGAGCTCTCGATCGCGGCGCTCATCTTCGCCGTCGGCATCGGCATCCCCCTCGGGTATCTCGCGGCCCGACACCACGGCAGGATCAGCGACCACCTCGCTGTCGTCCTGAGTCTCGTGGGCGTCACGATCCCGGTGTTCTTCCTGGCCTTCATCCTCAAGTACGTCTTCGCCGTTCAGCTCGGCTGGCTGCCGTCCGACGGCCGCCAGGACCCGCGCATCGATGCGACCCACTACACGAACTTCTATGTGCTCGACGGCCTCCTCACGGGAGAGTTCGACGCCGCATGGGACGCCGTCCTCCACCTCATCCTCCCGGCGCTGGCGCTGGGGACGATCCCGCTCGCGATCATCGTCCGCATCACCCGCGCCTCGGTGCTCGAGGTGCAGAACTCCGACTACGTTCGCACCGGCCGGGCCAAGGGCATCGCCCGCCGGACGCTCCGCGGCCGCTTCATCCTGCGCAACGCCATGCTGCCGGTCGCCACCACCGTCGGCCTGCAGGTCGGATTGCTGCTGGCCGGAGCGATCCTCACCGAGACGGTGTTCGCCTTCCCCGGGATCGGCTCGTTCCTCGCCCGGGCGATCAGCGCCCGCGACTTCCCGGTGCTGCAGGGGTTCATCCTGTTCATCGCCGTCATCTACGCGCTCATCAACCTCATCGTCGATGTCTCGTACAGCCTGATCGATCCGAGAGTGAGGGTCTCATGAGCACCAACGCGCTCCCGCCCGCCCCCGGCGACGGACCCGCCACGGCCGTCGCCGAGCACGAGGTGCTCGAGGCCCGCGCCGGCGGCGGGTTCTGGCGCGACGTCTTCGCCCGCCTCCGGCGAAACCCCGTGGCCTGGATCGGCGCCGCCATCGTGCTGGTCTTCCTCCTCGTGGCGATCCTCGCGCCGTGGCTCGCCCCCTACCCCGAGACGGCCCTCCCCGGCGCGCGGGAGGTCACCCCCACCCGCATCCCCGGTCCCGGCGAGATCGCGGGCTTCCCGCTCGGCCTCGACCGCTTCGGCGGCGACGTGCTGTCGAAGCTCATCTGGGGAGCGCGGGCCTCACTGCTCATCGGAGTGATCTCGACCGCGTTCGGTCTCGCCGGCGGCATGCTCCTGGGCTTGATCGCCGGCATGTTCGGGGGCTGGGTCGACACCGTCGTCATGCGCTTCGTCGACATCCTCCTGTCGGTTCCCAACCTGCTGCTGGCCGTCTCGATCGCGGCGATCCTCGGTCAGTCGCAGCTCGCGATCATGATCGCGATCGGAGCCTCGCAGGTGCCGATCTTCGCGCGCCTGCTGCGGGCCTCGATGCTGCAGCAGCGCAGCGCCGACTACATCCTCTCGGCGCAGACCCTCGGCCTCGGCCGGGGCAAGATCACGATGAGCCACGTGCTGCCCAACAGCCTCGGGCCCGTCATCGTCCAGGGGACGCTCACCCTCGCAACCGCCGTCATCGACGCCGCGGCGCTGTCGTTCCTCGGCCTCGGCGGCGGGGGAGCGGCCACCGCCGAGTGGGGCCGCATGCTCACTTACGCGCAGAACGAGCTCGCGATCGCGCCGTGGCTCGCATTCCTCCCGGGCCTGTGCATCATGATCACCGCGCTCGGCTTCACGCTGCTCGGCGAATCGCTGCGCGAGGCCATGGACCCGCGCACCCGCGCCCGCTGACCTGCTGGCCGGTGGCTCAGGAGGCGATGTCGAGCTCGTTGCCCGGGATCGACGACAGCAGCCGCCGCGTGTAGGGGTCGCGCGGATTGGTGAAGATCTCTTCGCTCGAGGCGGCCTCGACGAGGGCGCCGTCCTTCATGACGCAGACGTAGTCCGAGATCAGACGCACGACGGCGAGGTCGTGAGAGATGAAGAGGTAGCTCAACCCGTACTCGCCCTGCAGGTCGCGCAGCAGCGTGAGGATCTGGTCCTGCACGAGGACGTCGAGGGCCGACACCGGCTCGTCGCACACGATCAGCTCGGGGTTCAGCGCGAGGGCGCGTGCGATCGCGACGCGCTGACGCTGCCCGCCCGAGAGCTCGGAGGGGTATCGGCGCAGCATCGTCTGCGGCAGGGCGACGTCGTCGAGCAGCTTCCGCACGCGCGCGGCGCGGTCTCTCGCGGTGCCGCGCTTGTAGAACTCCAGTGGCTCGGCGACGATCCGCTCGATCGTGAACATGGGGTTCAGCGACGAGTACGGGTCCTGGAAGATCGGCTGCACCTTCTGCCGGAACTCGCGCAGCTGCGGGCCCTTCAGGCCCGCGACATCCTGCCCCTCGAAACGGATCGTTCCCGATGTCGGCTCGATCACCTTCAGCAGCATCCGCGCCGTCGTCGTCTTGCCCGACCCGGATTCGCCGACGATGGCAACCGTCTCACCGCGCGGGATGGCGAGTGAGACGTCGCTGACCGCGGCGAAGTCATCCTTGCGACCGCGGATCTTGTAGAGCTTCGTGAGGTTCTCGATCTCGACGATGTGATCGCGGCGTGCTGCTGTGTCCGCCGGGGCCGATGCTCCGGATGCCGCGGGGTCGGTGACGGCAGCCGGTGGGGGCGTCGCGCGGTAGGCCTCCGGCCGCAGGCGCACCGCCGCGACCGACGGTGCCGCCTTCACCAGGGCCTGCGTGTAGGGCTGCTGCGGATCCTCGAGGATCTGGCGGGCCGGACCCTGCTCGACGATCCGGCCGCGATGCATCACGACGACGCGCGCGGCGCGCTCCGCGGCGAGGCCGAGGTCGTGGGTGATGAGCAGGACGGAGGTGCCCAGCTCACCCGTCATCCGCCCGAGCTGATCGAGGATCGTCTTCTGCACCGTGACGTCGAGGGCGCTCGTGGGCTCGTCGGCGATGAGCAGCCGCGGGTTGCAGGCCAGCCCGATCGCGATGAGCGCGCGCTGCCGCATCCCGCCCGAGAACTCGTGCGGGTACTGCTTGGCGCGCTCGGCGGCATCCGGCAGCCCGGCCGCGGCGAGGGTCTCGATGACCTTGGCGTCGACGTCCTTCGACGTGGCGAGGCCGTGAGCGAGCAGCGTCTCGGCGACCTGGGTGCCGATCTTCGAGACCGGGTTGAGGTTGGACATCGGGTCCTGCGGCACGAGTCCGATCGACCCGCCGCGGATGCGGCGAAGCGTGCTCTCGGGCGCGCCCACGAGCTCCTCGCCGTCGAGGCGGATGCTGCCGCGCACGACGCGCCCGTTGCCCGGGAGGAGTCCGATCACGGCCATCGCCGTCGTCGACTTTCCCGAGCCGGACTCGCCCACGATCGCGACGGTCTCACCCGCCGAGATCTCGAGGTCGACGCCCTCGACCGCGTGCACCGGGCCCTCGAGCGTGCGGAAGTCGACGGCCATGTCGCTCACCCGCAGCAGGGGAGTGGAGGAGTCTGCCATTGGCCCATCCTGCCCGCCCGCGGCCCCGAGCGCACCGTGTCGGGCCCACCCGTTACATCGACGTAACGCTGGCCCGTCGTCTCGCGGACCGGGCGCTCTCGTGCCGCGGACCGGGCGCTCGTGCCGCGGACCGGGCGCTCGTGCCGCGGACAGGGCGCTCGTGCCGCGGACCGCGCGCTCGTGCCGCGGACAGGCTGGCTGCCGCGGGGACGCCGTTCGCGGGGGCGGTGCGGCTGTTCAGCCTGTTAACGGCACAGCCGTCGTGACGGGTGCAGGCCCGGCGGGCCTGCGGCGGGCGTGCCGCGATCAGGTTGGGTGTACCGGAGCGGGCCTCGAGCCGGGTTCGGGCGTCGGTCAGCCTGTGCGCGGCACGGGCACGGGCACGGCACGGGCACGGCGCGGCACGGGCACGGCACGGCACGGCGAGCCGCGGTGCCCGCCCGGGCCGCGGGCTAGCGTTGACCCATGGACCTCAACGCGGACCTGGGCGAGACGGTCGACGGCGTCCCGACGGCCGACGACACCGCGATGTTCGCCCTCGTGTCGAGCGCGTCGATCGCCTGCGGCGGTCACGCGGGCGACGCCTCGTCGATGCGCACCGCCGTGGCCGGGGCCGCCGCCGCCCGGGTCGCGGTCGGTGCCCACCCCTCCTATCTCGACCGGGCGGGTTTCGGGCGGGTCCGGGTCGCGGTCGAGCCCGATCTGCTGCGCGCGCAGGTGCTCGGTCAGTTGCACGCCCTCGCCGCCGCCGGTGCCGACGTGCGGTACGTCAAGCCGCACGGGGCGCTCTACCACGCGGCGAGCGAGGATGCGGCGACCGCGCGAGCCGTCGCCGCGGCGGTCGCGGATCTGTCGGTACAGCTCGGCCGCGCGGTTCCGCTGCTGGGGCTCGGGGGTGCGATCGTGTCGGCGGCGTCGGATGCGGGGCTGCCGTTCCATCTCGAGGCCTTCCTCGACCGCGGCTATCGCGCCGACGGCTCGCTCGTGCCGCGCGGAGCTCCCGGCGCGCTGCTCGACGATCCGGACGTCGTCGCCGAACGTGCGCTCCGCTTGGCGACGCAGGGGGAAGTCGTCGCGGTCTCGGGAGAGGTCGTGCGCAGCGAGGCGGCGTCACTGTGCGTGCACGGCGATTCCCCCGGTGCCGTTGCGATGGCTCGCGCGGTGAGGTCAGCGCTCGACGCCGCCGGGATCGTGGTGCGCTCGCCGTGGTGACGGTCGTGTCCGAGCCGCCATCCTGCCTGCCGGGGCGAGGTCCCCGACACGGCGCCGGATCGAGGATGCCGCGATGAGGATGCTGCCGATGGGCCACGACGCGGTGCTCGTCGAGGTGTCGGATCTGGCGGCGGCGATGGCGCTGCACGCGCGGCTGACGGCCGCGCCGCCGCCGGGGGTGGTCGACATCGTGCCCGCGGCCGCGACGGTTCTCGTCCGTGTCGATCCGGCCGTACTGCGCCCGGCGGCGGTCCGGGCCTGGGTCTCGTCGGCTGTGACGTCGGCGGCGCCGCCGGCATCCGCCTCCGCGTCCGTGACGTTGCCGATCCGCTACGACGGGGCCGACCTCGCCGATCTCGCCGCGCTGCTCGGATCCAGCACCGAGGCGCTCGCCGCCCGCCATGCCGGGACCGACTGGACGGTCGCATTCACGGGCTTCGCCCCCGGGTTCGGCTATCTGGTCGGCGCGGGCTGGGATCTCGACATCCCGCGTCGGCCGTCGCCGCGCACGCGCGTCGCCGCCGGCTCGGTCGGTCTGGCCGGTGTGTTCTCAGGAGCGTATCCGCGCGAGACGCCGGGCGGATGGCAGCTCATCGGCACGACGGACGCGCCGCTGTTCAACGCGGATGCCGATCGCCCCGCACTCCTCGTCCCGGGCACGGCCGTGCGCTTCGACCCGATGCGCAGCCGCGTCGCGAGTTCGGATGCCGCGGGTTCGGATGCGGCGCAGTCCGATTCGCCGACTCCGGATGCCGCGACGCGGCCGACTCTCGACGTGGTGACGCGGCTGTTCCCGGCCCCCGCGGCCCCGCCGGCCCCCGCCCGGCCTCCGGCGACGGAGCCGGCGAAGGGACCAGCAACGGCGACGGTGCCAGAACCGCCGGGACGCACAGCACCCGCGGCTCCGCGCGGCGTCCGCGTCATCGCGCCGGGCCTGCAGAGCACGTTCCAGGATGGCGGCCGTCCGGGACGGGCTGCGGACGGCATCGGCGCGGCAGGCGCCGCCGACCCCGCCGCATGGGCGCTCGCGAACCGGCTGCTGGGCAACCGCGAGGGGGCCGCCGCCATCGAGGTCGCCGTCGGCGGGCTGCGAGCGGTGGCGGAGCGCGATCTGACCGTGGTCGTGACGGGAGCGTGGGCGCCGGTCGTGATCGACGGACGCGTGGGCGACCCGTTCGTCGTGCACCGATGGCCGACGGGAGCGGAGCTGAGGCTCGACGGTTTCCTCGCCGGTTCCCGCGCCTACCTCGCCGTTCGCGGAGGGTGGGACGTCGCGCCGGTCGCGGGCTCGCGATCGACCGACACGCTGGCCGGGCTCGGGCCGGCGCCGCTGCGAGAGGGGGATGTCGTTCCCGTCGGCGACGACGTCGCCGGGCCGGTTCCCGTTCTGCCGCTGCATCCGTGGGGGCCGCCGCCCGCCGGAACGGATGCGGTTCCGCTCGACATCCCCGTCATGCCCGGTCCGCGGTCGGACTGGCTCACGTCGGAGTCTCGGCGCCGCCTCGCAGGCGAGACCTGGATCGTGTCCGCGGCGGCGGACCGGGTGGGCATCCGCCTCGAGGGCGCGCGTCTCGACCGGCGGCGCGACGACGAGCTGCCCAGCGAGGGGATGGTGCCGGGGGCGATCCAGGTCCCGCCCGCGGGGCATCCGGTCGTGTTCGGTGTGGATGCCCCGGTGACCGGCGGATACCCCGTCGTGGGCGTCGTGACACCGGCCGGTCTGGCTCGTCTCGCACAGGCCCGTCCGGGAGACCGTGTGCGACTGCGCCCGACGATGCGGGGCGAGGGCCCCGCCGACGATCGCTGATCCGTCAAGGGGGAGAACTCCCCCTGTCAAGAGCCGGTGGACTCGGGCCGGTTCGCCTAGCGTCGAGACCATGATCCGCACCAAGACCACCACATCGGCCGCGCTGCTCGTCTCCGCGGCGCTCCTCCTCGCCGGTTGCGGCGGGCAGGCGGACGACACCGCCGCGTCGGGGGACGCCGGCGCGTCGCCCGCACCCTCGTCCTCGACTTCGTCGTCCGCTCCCGCCGCGAGCGCCCCGGATGTCGCGCCCGCGTCGGGCGAGACCATCACCGGAACGGGCTACAGCTTCTCCGTGCCGGAGGGCTGGGCAGTCCCCGAGCAGGCGGTGCCGGGTACCGAGAGGCTCGACGTCTTCGTCGCCGATCTGTCCGACCCCACGGCCGCCTTCGCCGACAATGTCAACGTCGTCCTCTCGCCGGAGGGTCAGACCGTGACGCCGGAGCAGATCGAGAAGGACGGCGTCGAGCAGCTGGAGACCCAGGCCGGCGCGACCGACGTCGCCGTCGCGCCCCGCACGGTGATCGCCGGCGGCGAGTCCGCGCACATCACCGCGTCGGTCACGCAGCAGGGCGCGACGTACAACGTCGACCAGTTCTACGCGTCCGACGGCGACCGCACCTACGTCGTGACCTTCTCGTTCAGCCCCGAGGTCTCGGAAGCCGACCGTGCGGCCGTCTACGACTCGGTCCTCGCTTCGTGGGCGTGGGCCTGATCCTCGCACCTCGGCAGCACGCCGCCCGCTTCTGCAGCGGGCGGCGTGCTCTCGTGTCAAGGGGAGTGTTCGCGCTGCCGATTCGCCTAGCGTGTGAGGCATGACGCGCTCCCGGATCGCCCCGATGGCCGTCGCCCTCGTGTCGGCGACGCTGCTGCTCGCGGCGTGCGATGCGCAGCCGGGGGCTGACCGACCCGACGGTTCGTCGCCGGTCAGCTCGGCGCCCGCGACACCGGTACCCACCGCGACCTCATCGGTCGAAGACGAGCCCGGCGAGACGGTGCGGGGGAGCGGGTACAGCTTCACCGTGCCCCGCGGGTGGGCCGTGCCCGACCAGGACCCGACGGGAGGGCAGGTCGACGTCTTCGTCTCGGAGTCCGCCGACGCCGAGGGCCGATACATCACGGTCGTCGTCTCACCTGGCGTCATCACCCCCGGTGACGTCGAAGCCGACGGCGCCGCGAGCCTCGAGGCGGTGGGTGCCACCGACGTGTCGTTGGAGGACCGCGTCGACATCGCCGGCAGCGAATCGGCGCATCTGGTCGCGACCCTCGAGCAGGACGGCGCCCCGACCCTCATCGATCAGTACTACGCCACGCGCGACGAGCAGACGTTCGTCATCACCATCGCCTCGCCCGCCGACACCGCCGAGGAAGACCGCCGTCGACTGGCCGAGATCGTGCTGTCCAGCTGGGCCTGGGAGTGACCATCGTCCCGGGTGGCGCGCATTTATACCGCAGCATCCGGGGGTCGTCAAGGATTGTGCTGGACATGGCGCGTCGCGCCGCCTATAGTTGGTAGTTGCGCTCCCGTCCCCCTTGCCCTCATATGGTGGTCGGCTTGTGCTCTGCGCGATTCCGCCCGTCCGACGGCGTGAGACGCGCGAGCTCGGACCGGGAGCACTCCACCTGACGACAAGGAACCGGCCCCACCCGGGCCACGGAGGTAATCCCCTTGGCTGCTGCGAGCAACGCATCCACCACCACCCCCAAGAACGGTCGCGGCGCTTCCCGCCTCTCGTTCGCGAAGATCTCCGACAAGCTGACGGTCCCCGACCTGCTGGCGCTGCAGACGGAGTCTTTCGACTGGCTCGTCGGCAACGACGCCTGGAAGGCCCGCCTCGCCGAGGCGCAGGCCGCCGGTCGCACCGACGTCGCCCTCCAGAGCGGCCTCGAGGAGATCTTCGAGGAGATCTCGCCCATCGAGGACCTCGGCGAGACGATGCAGCTGTCGTTCACCAACCCCTACCTCGAGCCCGAGAAGTACTCCATCGAGGAGTGCAAGGAGCGCGGCAAGACCTACGCGGCGCCCCTCTACGTCGAGGCCGAGTTCATGAACCACCTCACCGGTGAGATCAAGACCCAGACGGTCTTCATGGGCGACTTCCCGCTCCAGACCGGCAAGGGCACCTTCATCATCAACGGCACCGAGCGCGTCGTCGTGTCGCAGCTCGTCCGTTCGCCCGGTGTCTACTTCGACAAGACGCCCGACAAGACCTCCGACAAGGACATCGTCTCGGCACGCGTCATCCCCTCGCGCGGCGCATGGCTCGAGTTCGAGATCGACAAGCGCGACCAGGTCGGCGTCCGCATCGACCGCAAGCGCAAGCAGTCGGTCACCGTCTTCCTCAAGGCCCTCGGCCTGACCAGCGAAGACATCATGGCCGAGTTCGCCGGGTACGACTCGATCGAGGAGACCCTCGCGAAGGACACGATCCTCACCAAGGAGGACGCGCTCCGCGACATCTACCGCAAGCTCCGTCCGGGCGAGCAGGTCGCCGCCGAGGCAGCGCGCGCGCTCCTCGACAACTTCTACTTCAACGCCAAGCGCTACGACCTCGCCAAGGTCGGTCGCTACAAGATCAACCAGAAGCTGGGTCTCGACACCCCGATCGAGGAGTCGGTGCTCACCGTCGCCGACATCGTCGCGACCATCAAGTACCTGGTCCGTCTCCACCGCGGCGACACCACGTTCGACGGCATCCGCGACGGCAAGCCCGCCGAGATCCGCCTCGACACCGACGACATCGACAACTTCGGCAACCGTCGTATCCGCGCCGTCGGCGAGCTCATCCAGAACCAGGTCCGCACCGGTCTGTCGCGCATGGAGCGCGTCGTTCGCGAGCGCATGACCACGCAGGACATCGAGGCGATCACGCCGCAGACCCTGATCAACGTGCGCCCCGTCGTCGCCGCGATCAAGGAGTTCTTCGGAACCTCGCAGCTGTCGCAGTTCATGGACCAGAACAACCCGCTCGCGGGTCTGACCCACAAGCGTCGCCTCTCGGCGCTGGGCCCCGGCGGTCTGTCGCGTGAGCGCGCCGGCGTCGAGGTTCGCGACGTCCACCCGTCGCACTACGGCCGCATGTGCCCGATCGAGACGCCCGAAGGCCCGAACATCGGTCTGATCGGTTCGCTCGCCTCGTTCGCGCGCATCAACGCGTTCGGCTTCATCGAGACCCCGTACCGTCGCGTCGTCGACGGCAAGGTCACCGACGAGATCGACTACCTCACCGCCAGCGAAGAGAACGACTACGTCGTGGCGCAGGCCGGTGTCGAGCTGAACAAGGACGGCTCGTTCGTGGCCGACCGCGTCCTCGCCCGCCGCGGCAAGGGCGGCGAGGTCGACCTCTTCCCGAACGAGGAGATCGGCTACATGGACGTCTCGCCGCGCCAGATGGTGTCGGTGGCGACCTCGCTCATCCCCTTCCTCGAGCACGACGACGCGAACCGCGCCCTCATGGGTGCGAACATGCAGCGTCAGGCCGTGCCGCTGCTGCGCAGCGACTCGCCGCTGGTCGGAACGGGTATGGAGGGCTACGCCGCGATCGACGCCGGTGACGTCATCACCGCGCAGAAGGCCGGTGTCGTCTCCGAGGTCTCGGCCGACGTCGTCACGGTGCAGCTCGACGAGGGCGGCACGCAGGACTACTTCCTCCGCAAGTTCGACCGTTCGAACCAGGGCACGTCGTACAACCAGCGCGTCGTGGTCTCGGCCGGTGAGCGCGTCGAGGTCGGCGAGGTCATCGCCGACGGTCCCGCCACCGAGAACGGCGAGCTCGCGCTCGGCAAGAACCTCCTCGTCGCCTTCATGACGTGGGAGGGCCACAACTTCGAGGACGCGATCATCCTCAGCCAGGAGCTCGTGAAGAACGACACGCTCTCCTCGATCCACATCGAGGAGTACGAGGTCGACGCGCGCGACACCAAGCTCGGCAAGGAGGAGATCACCCGTGACCTCCCGAACGTCGCGCCCGACCTGCTGAAGGACCTCGACGAGCGCGGCATCATCCGCATCGGCGCCGAGGTGCGTCCCGGCGACATCCTCGTCGGCAAGGTCACGCCCAAGGGTGAGACCGAGCTGTCGGCCGAGGAGCGTCTGCTCCGCGCGATCTTCAACGAGAAGAGCCGCGAGGTCCGCGACACGTCGCTGAAGGTGCCCCACGGTGAGCAGGGAACCATCATCGCGGTCAAGGAGTTCAACGCCGAGGACGGCGACGACGAGCTCGGCTCGGGCGTCAACCGCCGCGTCGTGGTCTACATCGCCCAGAAGCGCAAGATCACCGAGGGTGACAAGCTCGCCGGCCGCCACGGCAACAAGGGTGTCATCGCGAAGATCCTCCCCGTCGAGGACATGCCCTTCCTCGCCGACGGCACGCCCGTCGACGTCGTCCTGAACCCGCTCGGCATCCCGGGTCGAATGAACTTCGGCCAGGTCCTCGAGCTGCACCTCGGCTGGATCGCCGCGCAGGGCTGGAAGGTCGAGGGCAACCCCGAGTGGGCCGAGCGCCTGCCCGAGGTCGCACGCGAGGCCGCTCCCGGCACCAAGGTCGCGACGCCCGTGTTCGACGGTGCGTTCGAGTCGGAGATCGCGGGTCTGCTCGACTCGACGAACCTCACCCGCGACGGCGAGCGTCTCATCGACTCGTCGGGCAAGACGAAGCTGTTCGACGGTCGCTCCGGCGAGCCGTTCCCGGCTCCGATCTCGGTCGGCTACATGTACATCCTGAAGCTCCACCACCTCGTCGACGACAAGATCCACGCGCGCTCGACGGGCCCGTACTCGATGATCACCCAGCAGCCGCTCGGTGGTAAGGCGCAGTTTGGTGGCCAGCGCTTCGGTGAGATGGAGGTGTGGGCCCTCGAGGCCTACGGCGCCGCGTACGCCCTCCAGGAGCTCCTGACGATCAAGTCCGACGACATCGTCGGCCGCGTGAAGGTCTACGAGGCCATCGTCAAGGGCGAGAACATCCAGGAGCCCGGCATCCCCGAGTCGTTCAAGGTGCTCATGAAGGAGATGCAGTCGCTCTGCCTGAACGTCGAGGTCCTCTCGGCCGACGGCACCGAGGTCAACCTCCGCGACACCGATGACGAAGCCTTCCGCGCAGCGGAAGAGCTCGGCATCAACATCTCCAGCCGCTTCGAGTCCTCGTCGATCGACGAGATCTGATCCGGCCAGGCAACGAACAGAATTCCGACACAGGAGAATCAGTGCTCGAGTCACACACCTTCGATCAGCTTCGCATCGGCCTGGCCACTGCTGACGACATCCGTCGTTGGTCCTTCGGCGAGGTCAAGAAGCCCGAAACCATCAACTACCGCACGCTCAAGCCCGAGAAGGACGGCCTCTTCGGCGAGCAGATCTTCGGCCCCTCCCGCGACTGGGAGTGCGCCTGCGGAAAGTACAAGCGCGTCCGCTTCAAGGGAATCGTCTGCGAGCGCTGCGGCGTCGAGGTCACCAAGTCCTCGGTCCGCCGTGAGCGCATGGGCCACATCGAGCTCGCCGCTCCCGTGACCCACATCTGGTACTTCAAGGGCGTGCCCTCGCGCCTCGGGTACCTGCTCGACATGGCGCCGAAGGACCTCGAGAAGGTCATCTACTTCGCCGCGTACATGGTCATCTCGGTCGATGAGGATGCGCGTCACCGCGACCTCCCCACGCACGAGAACAACCTGCGCCTCGAGATCAAGAACCTCGGCGACCGCCGCGACGCCCGCGTGGCGACGCGTCTGGCGAAGCTGGAGGAGGAACTCGCGACCCTCGAGGCCGACGGTGCCAAGGCCGACCAGAAGAAGAAGGCCAAGGACTCCGCCGAGAAGGACATGGCGACCGTCCGCAAGAACTTCGACGAGCAGATCTCGCGCCTCGAGCGGGTGTGGGAGGAGTTCCGCTCCCTCGAGGTCGGCCAGCTCAAGCAGGAGGACGACGTCTTCCACGAGCTGCAGGACCGCTTCGGCCAGTACTTCGAGGCCTACATGGGTGCCGAGGGCATCCAGCGTCGCCTCGCGGCGTTCGACCTGGCCGCCGAGGCCGAGTCGCTGCACCTGCAGATCTCCGAGGGCAAGGGCCAGCGCAAGATCCGTGCGATCAAGCGCCTGAAGGTCGTCAACTCGTTCCTGCAGACCGGCATGTCGCCGGCCTCGATGGTGCTCGACGTCGTCCCGGTCATCCCGCCGGAGCTGCGTCCGATGGTCCAGCTCGACGGTGGCCGCTTCGCGACCTCCGACCTCAACGACCTGTACCGCCGTGTCATCAACCGCAACAACCGTCTGCGTCGTCTGATCGACCTCGGGGCTCCCGAGATCATCGTGAACAACGAGAAGCGGATGCTGCAGGAGGCCGTCGACGCCCTGTTCGACAACGGTCGACGCGGTCGCCCCGTCACCGGAACCGGCAACCGTGCGCTGAAGTCGCTGTCCGACATGCTCAAGGGCAAGCAGGGACGTTTCCGTCAGAACCTGCTCGGAAAGCGCGTCGACTACTCGGGCCGTTCGGTCATCATCGTCGGACCCCAGCTGAAGCTGCACCAGTGCGGTCTGCCCAAGCAGATGGCCCTCGAGCTCTTCAAGCCGTTCGTCATCAAGCGCCTGATCGACCTCGGTCACTCGCAGAACATCAAGGCGGCCAAGCGCGCCGTCGAGCGCACGCGTCCCGAGGTCTGGGACGTGCTCGAGGAGATCATCCGCGAGCGTCCCGTGCTGCTCAACCGTGCACCCACCCTGCACCGCCTGGGCATCCAGGCCTTCGAGCCCCAGCTCGTCGAGGGCAAGGCCATCCAGCTGCACCCGCTCGTCTGCGCCGCCTTCAACGCGGACTTCGACGGCGACCAGATGGCCGTCCACCTGCCGTTGTCGGTCGAGGCTCAGGCCGAGGCCCGCATCCTGATGCTCGCGTCGAACAACATCCTCAAGCCCTCGGACGGCCGTCCGGTCACCCTGCCCTCGCAGGACATGATCATCGGTCTGCACCACCTGACCACGGTCATCGAAGGTGCCAAGGGTGAGGGCCGCGTGTTCGGCTCGGTCGGCGAGGCGATCCTGGCCAAGGACGAGGGCACCCTCGACCTGCAGGCCAAGGTCCGCATCCGCATCCCCGGCCTCGCGTTCCTCGAGGGCGACGCCCCCGAGGGCTACGAGCGTCACGGTCTGGTCGACGCTTCGCTCGGACAGGCGATCTTCAACGACACCCTGCCCAAGGGCTACCCGTTCGTGCGCGAGCAGGCGGACAAGGGCAAGCTGTCGCAGATCGTCAACAAGCTGGCCGAGGAGTACCCCAAGACCGAGGTCGCGGCATCCCTCGACCGGATCAAGGACGCCGGCTTCCACTGGGCGACCCGTTCGGGCGTCACCGTGGCGCTCAGCGACGTCCTGACGCCGCCGAACAAGGCCGAGATCATCTCGAAGTACGAGAAGCTCGCCTCGAAGGTCCAGGGCCAGTTCGAGAAGGGTCTCGTGACCGACGCCGAGCGTCGCCAGGAGCAGATCAAGATCTGGACCGAGGCGACCGACGAGGTCCAGGCCGCCATGAAGGCGAACTTCCCCGCCGAGAACACCATCAACCGCATGGTCTCGTCGGGCGCCCGTGGTAACTGGCTGCAGATCCGTAACATCGCCGGTATCCGAGGCCTGGTCAACAACACCAAGGGTGAGATCATGCCGCGTCCGATCATCTCCTCGTACCGCGAGGGGCTGTCGGTGGCGGAGTACTTCACCGCGACGCACGGTGCCCGTAAGGGTCTGGCCGACACCGCTCTGCGTACCGCCGACTCAGGTTACCTGACCCGTCGTCTGGTCGACGTCTCGCAGGACGTCATCATCCGCGAGGAGGACTGCGGCACGTCGAAGGGTCTCGAGCTGCCGATCGCCGCAGCCGGTGCCGACGGCGCCCTCATCAAGGATGCCAACGTCGAGAACTCGGTGTTCGCCCGTACCCTGGCCGCCGACGCCGTCTCGCCCTCGGGCGAGGTGCTGGCCGCGGCCGGCGACGACGTGGGCGACGTGCTGATCAACAAGCTCGTCGAGGGCGGGGTGACCTCCATCAAGGTCCGCTCGGTCCTGACCTGCGACTCGGCCGTGGGTGTCTGCGCCAAGTGCTACGGCCGTTCGCTGGCCACCGGCAAGATCGTCGACATCGGCGAGGCGGTCGGCATCATCGCCGCCCAGTCGATCGGTGAGCCCGGTACTCAGCTGACGATGCGTACCTTCCACACCGGTGGTTCTGCATCGGCCGATGACATCACGCAGGGTCTTCCCCGCGTGCAGGAGCTCTTCGAGGCCCGTACCCCCAAGGGTGCGTCGCCGATCGCCGAGGCCAGCGGCCGTATCACGATCGACGAGACCGAGAAGGCCAAGAAGGTCATCATCACGCCCGACAACGGCGACGAGCCCTTCGTCTACCCGGTGCTGAAGCGTGCGACCCTCCTCGTCGAGGACGGCCAGCACGTCGAGGTCGGCGACCCGCTGCAGGTCGGCACGCTCGACCCGAAGGACATCATGCGCGTGCAGGGTGCCCGCGAGGTGCAGAAGTACCTCGTCGGCGGCGTGCAGGGCGTGTACCGCTCGCAGGGTGTGCCGATCCACGACAAGCACATCGAGGTCATCGTCCGTCAGATGCTGCGGAAGGTCACCGTGGTCGACCACGGCGACACCACGCTGCTGCCGGGTGAGCTGGTCGACTTCAAGAAGTACCAGCAGATCAACCGCGAGACGGTCGGCGAGGGCAAGCGCCCCGCGTCGGGTCGCCCCGAGCTGATGGGTATCACGAAGGCGTCGCTCGCGACGGAGTCGTGGCTCTCGGCCGCGTCGTTCCAGGAGACCACCCGCGTTCTGACGCAGGCGGCCATGGAGGGCAAGAGCGACCCGCTCGTCGGCCTCAAGGAGAACGTCATCATCGGAAAGCTCATCCCCGCCGGAACGGGCCTTGCGAAGTACCGCAACGTGGCCGTCGAGGCGACGGAGGAGGCGAAGAGCGAGCGGTACCCCAACCGCATCTTCGCGTCGGACGGCGCGTACAGCGACGCCGACCTGAGCTACGTCGACTTCGACAGCTTCTCCACCGACGGCGACTTCACCAGCTACAACTGATCGATCGCTGATCCTGCGAAGGGCCCCGGGCATGTCCCGGGGCCCTTCGTCGTGTCGGTCGGCGTGAGCGCACTCCTCCGGATTAGCGTGGAGAGGTGGCACGCATCGGGGGTCGGAACGTCGTCTTCGCCTGGATCGTCGGCGTCTTCTGCGCCGGCGTGATCGGGGTGCTCGCGTTCCTGACCGTCCCGCTCGTCACGACGGGCATGGGGATGCTCGGCGCAGGCGCCGACGAGGGTGCCGCCGCCGCGGCCGCCGACGGCCCGCAGCAGTGCCGTGACCTGTACCCCGAGGCGCTGTGGGTGACGCTCCAGTACTCGCCCGGCGCCGAGCTCGAGCAGACGCAGGACGCCCCCGTCTCGACCGCGGCAGCCCTCGTCGAGGCGCTCGCTCCCGAGGTCCGTTTCACGTGCGCGTGGACCTCGGATGCCGGGTCGATCTCGACGACGGTCGGATCGGTGGGAACGGATGCCGGTTCGATCGCGGCATCCGCGCTGCCCGCTCAGGGCTTCACGTGCGATGAGAGCGGCGTGCGCACGCTCTGCTCGCGCACTGACGGCGACCTCGTCGAGACGATCGAGGCGGGAGAGGGGCACTGGGTCTCGACGTCTCAGTCGGTGTGGCATCCCGAGCAGTACGCGAGCCGCGTCGGCAACGCGGTCTTCGCCCCGTCCCGCTGATCAGGGCGCGGGCGTCGCGGCGCCGGCGGGCCAGAGCGACGCGATGATGCCCGTCGTGTAGCCCTCGGGCGCGAGGTGCGAGAACTGGGTGTCGATCAGCACGCCGTCGCGGAAGAACAGCGTCCGTCCGTCTGTGACGGGGTAGCGCGCGTTCTGCCAGGTCTTCTCGCAGCGCACGCCTCCGGCCGGTTCGTAGCAGGTGAAGCCGATGCCGGTGAGCTCGTTGAAGAAGTCGATCACGGGATTGCGCTCGGCGTAGCCGATGGTCGTCTCGATCTTGGCGGTGTCGGCGGCCGGGTCAGCCCAGACGCAGCGCAGCGACCCGTCGGCCCGGAGTCCGCTCTCGCCGAAGGCCGGGTCGTTCAGCGGCACGGATGCGAGCGCGGTCCGGGCGGGTGCGCCGAGGATGCCGGCGCAGTCGCGGGGGAGCACGGTGGTCGACACCACCGAACCGGATGCCGCCGGCGGCGGCCCGCCCGCCTCGGCCGATACCGTCATCGCGGGCGTCGGGGTGACGGCGTCGACCGGCGTGGTCGCACCCGGGGTCGCGGCCGCGCCGGTGCCGGGTTCGGGCGCGCAGCCCGCGAGCAGCGCGACCGCGAGGACTACCGCGGCGGGCGCGAGGCGGGGGAGGGCGCGCGAGGTCATGGGACGACGATACGTCCGCACCTGCGGACGGGTGCGCAGACACGTCGGCACGCCTGCGCGGCGCGCCCCCGTCGCCGGGATATCCTCGCCTCTGCGGCGGCACCGGCCACCGCGTGAGGAGCACATCGCATGAGCGACCCCAAGTACGGCGAGCCGGTCGACGAGCCGCAGCCGGTGGACGACGTCGTGGGCAGTGCCCGGGCAGGGCTCGCCGACGCCGAGGCGTCGCGCGGTGCGGTCTCGGTCGACGACTGGGACGCCGCATACTCTGGCTCCGGCAACCTCCCGGAGCGGTCCGCGACCGCTGACGACACGGAGCGCCCCGCGTCCGACGGCACGACCGCTGCGGCGGATGCCGCCCGGATCGATGCCGCTTCGCACGACGAGCGCACCGACACCGTCGGCTCGTCCGCGACCTCCGACAGCTGGAACTCGCCCAGCGAGTGGGACTCCCCGCGCGACGCGGACACCGCGACCACCGGAGACCCGGATGCCGCGGCATCCACCACCGATGCTGCCTCCGGCACCGCTGCCGCCGCCGGCGCAGCCGCCACGAGCGATACCGCGACGCGCGCCTACCGTGCCGACGAGGCCGATCGGGCGAGCACGGTGAGCGCGAGCGAGCCCGTCGCCGAGACCCCGGCGACCGCCGCGCCGAGCCCGCAGCCCATCTTCGTGCAGGCGCCCGAGGCGCCCACCCCGCGTGGCAACCGCGGTGCGGCCGGCGCCATCGGTCTCCTGGCCGCCATCGCCTTCGCGCTGATCTACCTGGGTGCGGCGCTGGGGATCGATGCCGTGCGCGGTGAGGTCACGACCGCCAACATCGCCGACCAGGCTCTGGCAGCCGCCACCTCGTGGTGGTTCTGGGTACCCGTCGCGGTGTTCTTCCTGGCGTTCTGGATCCTGGGCGCGTTCATCAATCGCGGACGGTGGGGTCTCTGGGTCCTCCTCGGCCTGCTGGTGGGTCTCGCGTCCTACGCGGGTCACATCGCCGGACAGCTCTTCCAGGCCCCGTTCTGGACGATCGCGCCCAGCCAGGCGCTCACGATCGTCGGCGAGCATGCATTCGCGCCCCTAGCGCTGGTGGCTCTGGTCGCCGGTCGCGAGCTGACGATCTGGTTCGGCGCCTGGGTCGCCGCCCGCGGTCGCCGCGTCACCGAGATCAACGCCGAGGCGCAGCGCGAGTACGAGCGCACCCTCGAGGCGGGGCCGCAGCTGCACCGCTACTGATGTCCACCCCCTCCGGCGGAATGCGCCCCGGGCTCGCCACCGCTTTCGCGGTCGTGGGCTTCGGGGCGCTCGCCATCTGCGGCCTCGGCATCCTGAGCCTCGCGACGGGGCAGGATGTCGTCGCCGTCCGTGGCCTCGGACCGGTCCCCGGCGCTGTCGGGTTCGCCGGTGCGGTCGTCGCGGTCGCAGCGGTCCTCGCCAGCACGCTGCGCGCGGCACGGCCGTCGTATGCGATCGCGGCCCTGACGGGGGTCGTGTCGCTGTTGGGATACCTCGTCGGGCTCGTCGGATCGGCCCTGTTCGTGGGGGTCGACGCGGCCCGCGCCCTCGCGGCGGCCGGCGGCTTCGCGGTGTCGTGGTTCGGCGTGCTCCTCGTCATCGCCGCGGCGACAGCGGGGTGGTCGGCGGTAGCCCTGGTTCGCACGCGGGCGACGCCGCCGCGGTGGGCCTGGGAACGCGATGAGGACGAATGACGCGAAATCCCCGCGTCATCGGCCCGGATCGGCGACAATAGGCCCGTGGAGCGGTCGCTCGAGACCCAGGTCAGCCAGGCGGTGGATGCCTGGCTGCGTTGGCTGCCGCGCTGGCAGCCGGCAACGCACCGCGGTCGGGTCGCTCCCTGTCGGCGGTGCATCGGCTCGCCCGTCCTGTCGGCGGTCGGTCTCGGGGCCGACGTTCCCCACGGGGTGCAGCACGGTCTGTCCACGCGCATGAAGTCCATCGTGGATGCCGCCGTCGCGGAGTACACCTCGCGCAACCTGCCGATGCTGCAGGCCGAGCTCGATCAGCAGGCCGCGCGCAACCGGGCACGCAGCTATCGTCCGGCAGAGGGCCTCGAGCCCGAGTTCGAAGGTCTGCCGCTCGACCCCGATCCGGTGGCTGGAGCGCCGTTCCTCTTCACAATCTCGGGGCTGGCTCAGGAATCCGACCAGGCGGTGCCCGATCTCCCGCCGCTCAGCAGCGAGGCCAAGGCGGCCCTGCGTCAAGAGGTGGGTCTCGCCGACGACTACGCGAACATGATCGGGCGCGAGGTGTGCGCGGTGCTCCTGCACCACCGGCTCCGCGTTCAGGCGGCCGTGGCGCAGCATGTGGAACCGCAGATCGAGGCGATGCTCGCCGAGCTCACCCGGTCACTCGACGCTCCCTTCGAACCGGGCCCCGATCGCGGCGGCGCGGTGTGACGACGGTGGTCGAGCGCCGCTGGCCCTATCGTGGGATGCGATGACCACCTCCGCCAACGAATCGCTCCTCATCCTCCTCGTCGTTCTCTCGACGGTGCTGGGTGCGGTCTTGTACGTCTGGACAGCGCTCGCGCTGGCCGGCCTGTTCCGCAAGACCGACGAGGAGCCGTGGCAGGGGTGGGTGCCCGTGCTGAACATCGCCGTGGTGCTGCGCATCGCCGAGTTCAGCCCGTGGCTCGTGCTCATCGGCCTCTTCCCCGTGGCCGGTCCCCTCGTGGTCTACGTGCTGCTGGTGATCTCCGCGAACCGCATCGGACGGGGCTTCGGCGTCGGGCCCGGCATGACGGTGCTCGCCGCTCTGCTCTTCGTCGTGTGGGCGAGCATCCTGGGACTCGGGCCCGCCCGTTGGCGCCAGGAGCGCACCGCCGAGGTCACGCCGCCGCCCTGGGTCTTCACCCCGCCGCTGTCCGAGTCGGAGCAGGACGACCCGCAGATGCGGTCGCCTCGCGCTCCGGAGCCCACGGCGCCGCCGACGCTCGCCACCCCGACGCTGTCCGCGCGGCACTTCAGCCCCGAGCCGCTGGCCGCCAGTGGCGAAGCCGTCGCCGAGCGCGAGGAGACGCCGACAGGCCTGCAACCTTCGCCGTGGGCGCCGCCGTCGCCCTTCGCCCCCGCCGCCGTTCCGGAGCCCGCCGCCGACCTCTCGACGCCTACGACCGCACCGGCTGCCGCGGTCGTACCGTTCGCGGGCGATGCTGCTGCTGTCGAGCCCGAGCCCGAGCCCGAGCCCGGGCGCGAGCCCCAGCTCGCGCCCGGGTCGGAGCCCGCGCCGGCAGTCGAGCCGCGGGCCGCGGCATCCGCTTCCGCCGAGCGCGATTCGCCGGTCGCGTCCACCGAGGGCGCCCCGGTCGACGAGCCGCAGCCCGACCGCAGGCCCGCGTTCTCCGAGCCGGCACCGCGGGAGGCGCGCGAGCCGATCCTCCGCGAGCCGGCGCCGGCGGCTGAGACTCGCCCGGAGCCCGCCGACGTCGCGTCGGAAAGCTCAGACGCTGACGACGACGGCTCGGACGACGCCCGCTGGCCGTCGGAGATCGACGACGTCTCGGCGATCTCGCCGTCGCCGTTCCCGTCGCGCGCGGCATCCGACCGCCCCGGGGTGGTGCCCTCGTTCGCCGATCCCGACGCCGCCTCCGGTCTCGGCGCGGGACGCCGGACGTGGGATGCCGTTCCCGCCACGCCGATCGCCCGCCGCGCATTCGCGCGGACCCCCGATGAGTTCCCCGAGCTGTCCGACGAGGTCTCCGCTGTCGCGAGCGCTCCCGCGGCCGGCGCACCGCGGACGGCGGAGGCGGCGGTGCCCGCACAGCTCCGCCGGGCAGAAGGGCCCGACGACGGCGACATCGACCACACCGTCGTCGTGGCGCGCCGCCGGGTCTACTGGCAGCTGGTGCTGCCCGACGGCGAGATCGCGCCGCTGACCGGCGACGTCGCCATCGTCGGACGTCAGCCCGCGCCCGACCCGGAATATCCCCGTGCCCAGCTCGTCGCCATCGAGGACAGCACGCGCACGGTGTCCAAGACGCACGCGCGACTGGAGCTGCGGTCGGGGCTGTGGCACATCACCGACCTCCATTCGACGAACGGCGTCGTCCTCACCAACTTCCTCGGAACCGAGATCGAGCTCGAGCCCGGATCCGACGCTCCGGCGGGCGAGCGGTTCCTCCTGGGCGACGCAGAACTGCGTATCGAGCGGCCCGGAGCCTGAGACCGATACCACCGGCATCCGTCGGCGTTTGCCCGCCTCGCCGCAGAGGCGTATCATTGATCGGGTGTGCGCTCGTGCGCGCCCTGCGTCGTGCCTCGGTCCGATGGTCAGGTCGAGGCGGAGCACGCGAATCGGGATCGTCCTGCGAACAGGACGCCCCCACGGCATATCCACCCTTCGAAAACGCAGCATTCGTGACGCGCCGGTGGATCTGTGGTGAAACCACGACGCTGTCACCGTGCAGCACTACAAGGAGAGAACGTGCCAACCATTCAGCAGTTGGTTCGCAAGGGTCGCTCGCCGAAGGTCACCAAGACCAAGGCGCCCGCTCTGAAGGCGAACCCCCAGCAGGCGGGTGTCTGCACCCGCGTGTACACGACCACGCCCAAGAAGCCGAACTCGGCCATGCGCAAGGTCGCACGTGTCAAGCTCCGCAACGGCACCGAGGTCACCGCCTACATCCCCGGCGAGGGCCACAACCTGCAGGAGCACTCGCTCGTGCTCGTCCGCGGTGGTCGTGTGAAGGACCTCCCCGGTGTCCGTTACAAGATCGTCCGCGGTGCGCTCGACACCCAGGCCGTCAAGAACCGTAAGCAGGCTCGCAGCCGCTACGGCGCGAAGAAGGGTTGAGTTAGATGCCTCGTAAGGGACCCGCACCCCGCCGCGTCGTCGTCAACGACCCGGTCTACGGTGCTCCGATCGTCACGCAGCTCGTCAACAAGATCCTCGTCGACGGCAAGAAGTCGATCGCCGAGTCGATCGTCTACACCGCCCTCAAGGGTGTCGAGGCCAAGAACGGCCAGGACGCCGTCGCGACGCTGAAGAAGGCGCTCGACAACGTCCGTCCGACCCTCGAGGTCAAGAGCCGCCGCGTCGGTGGCTCGACCTACCAGGTGCCCGTCGAGGTCAAGCCGCACCGCGCGAACACGCTCGCGCTGCGCTGGCTCGTCTCGTACGCCAAGGGCCGTCGTGAGAAGACGATGACCGAGCGCCTGCAGAACGAGATCCTCGACGCCTCGAACGGCCTCGGTGCCGCGGTCAAGCGCCGCGAAGACACCCACAAGATGGCCGAGTCGAACCGCGCCTTCGCGCACTACCGCTGGTAAACAGCTTTTCGGTGCCGGCCGGGGGAACCTCCCCGGCCGGCGCTCCCGACCAAACGTAAGGAACAGCCCGTGGCACAAGAAGTGCTCACCGACCTCAACAAGGTCCGCAATATCGGCATCATGGCGCACATCGATGCCGGCAAGACGACGACGACCGAGCGCATCCTGTTCTACACGGGCGTCAACCACAAGCTCGGCGAGACGCACGACGGCGCCTCGACCACCGACTGGATGGAGCAGGAGAAGGAGCGCGGCATCACGATCACGTCTGCCGCCGTGACCTGCTTCTGGAACAAGAACCAGATCAACATCATCGACACCCCCGGCCACGTCGACTTCACGGTCGAGGTCGAGCGTTCGCTGCGCGTCCTCGACGGCGCGGTGGCGGTCTTCGACGGCAAGGAGGGCGTCGAGCCCCAGTCCGAGACCGTCTGGCGTCAGGCCGACAAGTACGACGTGCCGCGCATCTGCTTCGTCAACAAGATGGACAAGCTGGGCGCCGACTTCTACTTCACCGTCGACACCATCGTCAGCCGCCTGGGCGCCAAGCCGCTCGTGCTGCAGCTCCCGATCGGCGCCGAGAACGACTTCGTGGGCGTCATCGACCTCGTCGAGATGCGCGCGCTGGTCTGGCCCGGCGACGCCAAGGGTGACGTGACCATGGGCGCGAAGTACGAGATCCAGGAGATCCCGGCCGACCTCGCCGACAAGGCCGCCGAGTACCGTCAGCGCCTCCTCGAGACCGTCGCCGAGTCCGACGACGCGCTGCTCGAGAAGTTCTTCGGCGGCGAAGAGCTGACCGTCGCCGAGATCAAGGGCGCGATCCGCAAGCTCACCGTCGCAGGCGAGCTGTACCCCGTGCTCTGCGGCTCGGCGTTCAAGAACCGCGGCGTGCAGCCCATGCTCGACGCGGTCGTCGACTTCCTCCCCTCGCCCCTCGACGTGCCCGCCATTGAGGCGCACGACCCGAAGGACGAAGAGAAGGTCATCGAGCGTCACCCCGACGCGAACGACCCGTTCGCGGCGCTGGCCTTCAAGGTCGCCGTGCACCCGTTCTTCGGTCGCCTCACCTACGTCCGCGTGTACTCGGGTCACCTCGACTCGGGCGCGCAGGTCATCAACTCGACCAAGGGCAAGAAGGAGCGCATCGGGAAGATCTTCCAGATGCACGCCAACAAGGAGAACCCGGTCGACTCGCTCACCGCGGGCAACATCTACGCCGTCATCGGCCTGAAGGACACCACGACCGGTGACACCCTGGCCGACCCGGCGGAGCCCGTCGTCCTCGAGTCGATGACGTTCCCCGAGCCCGTCATCGAGGTCGCGATCGAGCCGAAGACCAAGGCCGACCAGGAGAAGCTGGGTGTCGCCATCCAGAAGCTCGCCGAAGAGGACCCGACGTTCCGCACCGAGCTCAACCCCGAGACGGGTCAGACCGTCATCAAGGGCATGGGCGAGCTGCACCTCGACATCCTCGTCGACCGCATGAAGCGCGAGTTCCGCGTCGAGGCGAACGTCGGCAAGCCGCAGGTCGCGTACCGCGAGACGATCAAGAAGGCCGTCGAGCGTCACGACTACACCCACAAGAAGCAGACCGGTGGTTCGGGTCAGTTCGCGAAGATCCAGTTCGCGATCGAGCCCCTCGAGGTCACGGCCGACAAGACGTACGAGTTCGAGAACAAGGTCACCGGTGGCCGCATCCCGCGCGAGTACATCGAGCCGACCAACCAGGGCTTCCAGGACGCGATGAACGTCGGCGTGCTCGCCGGCTACCCCATCGTGGGTGTCAAGGCGATCCTGCTCGACGGCGCGTCGCACGACGTCGACTCGTCCGAGATGGCGTTCAAGATCGCCGGTTCGATGGGCTTCAAGGAGGCGCTGCGGAAGGCCAACCCGGTCATCCTCGAGCCCCTGATGGCCGTCGAGGTGCGTACGCCCGAGGAGTACATGGGCGACGTCATCGGCGACCTGAACTCCCGTCGTGGCCAGATCCAGTCGATGGAGGACGGCTCGGGCATCAAGATCGTCCGCGCTCTCGTCCCCCTGTCGGAGATGTTCGGCTACATCGGTGACCTGCGCTCGAAGACCTCGGGCCGCGCGGTCTACTCGATGGAGTTCGACAGCTACTCCGAGGTCCCCCGCGCGGTGGCCGACGAGATCGTCCAGAAGAACAAGGGCGAGTAAGCCCTCGGGATGCCGGGGGCCCACGCTCCCGGCATCCACTCAAACTGAATATCGACCTCTCTACTAGAGTGAAAACATCCCCGTAGAGAACCGGTCGCAATCCAGCGCCCGGAGATCTACAACGACAGTCCTGAGGAGGACCCAGTGGCTAAGGCCAAGTTCGAGCGGACCAAGCCGCACGTCAACATCGGAACCATCGGTCACGTCGACCACGGCAAGACGACGCTCACCGCGGCGATCTCGAAGGTGCTCGCTGACAAGTACCCGTCGGCCACCAACGTGCAGCGTGACTTCGCGTCCATCGACTCGGCGCCCGAAGAGCGTCAGCGTGGTATCACGATCAACATCTCGCACGTCGAGTACGAGACCCCCAAGCGTCACTACGCTCACGTCGACGCCCCGGGTCACGCTGACTACATCAAGAACATGATCACCGGTGCCGCTCAGATGGACGGCGCGATCCTCGTGGTCGCCGCCACCGACGGCCCGATGGCTCAGACCCGCGAGCACGTCCTGCTCGCCAAGCAGGTCGGCGTTCCCTACCTGCTGGTCGCGCTCAACAAGTCCGACATGGTCGACGACGAGGAGATCCTCGAGCTCGTCGAGCTCGAGGTTCGCGAGCTGCTGTCGTCGCAGGACTTCGACGGCGACAACGCTCCCGTCGTCCGCGTCTCGGGCCTGAAGGCTCTCGAGGGCGACGAGAAGTGGGTCAACGCGATCGTCGAGCTCATGGACGCCGTCGACGAGTCGATCCCCGACCCGGTGCGTGACAAGGACAAGCCGTTCCTCATGCCCGTCGAGGACGTCTTCACGATCACCGGTCGTGGAACCGTCGTCACCGGTCGCGCCGAGCGTGGCACCCTCGCCATCAACTCCGAGGTCGAGATCGTCGGCATCCGCCCGACGCAGAAGACCACGGTCACGGGTATCGAGATGTTCCACAAGCAGCTCGACGAGGCCTGGGCCGGCGAGAACTGTGGTCTGCTCCTCCGCGGCACCAAGCGTGACGACGTCGAGCGTGGCCAGGTCGTCGTGAAGCCGGGTTCGGTTACCCCGCACACCAACTTCGAGGGCACTGCCTACATCCTCTCGAAGGAGGAGGGTGGCCGTCACAACCCCTTCTACACGAACTACCGCCCGCAGTTCTACTTCCGCACCACGGACGTCACCGGCGTCATCTCGCTGCCCGAGGGCACCGAGATGGTCATGCCCGGTGACACCACCGACATGTCGGTCGAGCTCATCCAGCCGATCGCCATGGAAGAGGGCCTCGGCTTCGCGATCCGTGAGGGTGGCCGCACCGTCGGCGCCGGCACGGTGACCAAGATCATCAAGTAAGTCTCTCGACTTCCTTCGCGGAACCCCTCGGACCTTCGGGTCCGGGGGGTTCCGTCGTTTCGCAAGCTGTTGACGCCGGCCCGGCGGCGCGCTGTCATGGCTTCAACCGTTCGACGAAAGGACCGGGCCATGGGCGTGGACGACATCATCAACAAGGGCAAGCAGATGTTCGAGCAGAACCGCGACAAGATCGAGGAGGCCCTCAAGAGCGAGAAGGCCGAAGAGGTCAGCGACAAGTTCCTCCAGGGCGCGGCGGATGCCGTGAAGAAGGTCGTGCCGGAGCAGCAGCACGCGAAGATCGACGAGGTGCGCGAGAACGTCGACAAAAACATCGGCAACCAGTAGGCCAAGCGCCGAGAACGCACCGCCGCCGCGAGGGCGCACCGTAGATGGTGCGTGGTCGCGTCGACGGTGCGTTTTCGCGTTCCCGCGGGGGTTCCTCCCCAGCGGTGCAGGGCGCGGGGCTATGCGCGGGGAGCGCGGGCGGGGGAGGAGCGGGGCTGCGGGGGCGGGCACCGTGGGGGCGTGACCGAGCACGACGACCTGATCCTCCGGCGCGATGCGCGTCGTCATGGCGAGGCGTCCACCCTCGATCGTGCCGTCGCCGACGGAGAGCTCGTGCGCGTGCGGCGGGGGGTCTACGTGGCGGCATCCCGGTGGGTGGCTGCACGGCCGGAGGAGCGGATGCGGCTGCGAGCGCACGCTTTCGCCGCGGTCGCCACTCGCGAGCCGGTCTTCTCGCACGCGACAGCCGCCGCGCTGCATGGGCTGCCGGTCCACCGCGGCGACGACGCTCGCGTGCACACTCTCGAGCTCGGCCCGGCGCCGGCTCCGAGTCGCAGCGACGTCGTGCGGCATCGGCACGAGGTCATCGCTTCCGACATCACGTCCGTCGATGCGCTGCAGGCGACGAACATCGCCCGCACGTTGTTCGATGTGCTCTGCGCCGAGAGGGCCGAGACCGCGACAGCGGCGATGGATGCGGCGCTGCGAGCGGTGGCGTGGCAGGGCCGGGGCGTCTACGACCGGGCTGCCGCCGCGGCGCTGGTCGCCGACGTGACCGGTCGCATCGAGCGGGCTCCCGGCGCCCGCGGCATCCGTCGCGCGCGCTTCGTGGTCTCGATCGCCGACGGCCGCGCGCAGCTGCCGGGTGAGAGCATCAGTCGGCTGTGGATGCAGCAGCTCGGCGCCACGGAGCCGACGCTCCAGCATCCGGTGGCTCTCGGCGGCGGGCGGTGGGCGTTCCTCGATTTCGCGTGGCCCCGGCTGCGGAGGTTCGGCGAGTTCGACGGCGACGGCAAGTACCTCGATCCCGCGTTCACAGCGGGCCGCTCACCCCGCGACGTGCTGCGAGCCCAACGCGATCGTGAGAGTCGCATCGTCGCGGCGACCGGCTGGACTCCGATCCGGTGGGGGTGGGAGCGACTCGCCTCACGCCCGACGTTCGCCGCATTCCTCCGCGCCCACGCCCTCCTGCGCTGACCCACCCACCCCCCAACCCGCCCCCCCAACCCACTCCCCAACCCACCCCCCCCAACCCATCCCGCCGAACGCGCACCATCGCCGCGAGGGTGCACCATAGAAGGTGCGCGGTCGCGGCGGCGGTACGTGTTCGGCGGCCCGCGGCGGCCGCGCCCGGCGTCACGCGGATATCGCGACACGCCCGGGTTTGCGACACGCCCGGGCGGCACGTAGACTATCCAGGTTCCACATTCCGACGGGTGCCCAGCATCCCGGATCACTGTCACGACAGTGCATAGGCGGCGCGAAGCGCAGAGTCCTAGGCCACGGGCAGATGAACATCGAACCCCACACCGACCTGGAGACAGGATGCGCGCCTGCGCGCACGGTGCGGAACCGCGGGGAGACTCGCGGGTTTGACATCAGAACAGTGGTGCAGCATCACCGCCCCGGCGGTGAGAAGTGCCCGGCGCAGACCGCGCCACCGGGCGTCCAATGCGCTCGCGACCAGCGAGACGTAAGACGCGATAAAGAGAGTGAGCAGACAAATGGCGGGACAGAAGATCCGCATTCGCCTGAAGTCGTACGACCACGAGGTCATCGACACCTCGGCACGCAAGATCGTCGACACCGTGACCCGTGCGGGCGCGACTGTCGTCGGCCCCGTGCCGCTGCCGACCGAGAAGAACGTCGTGTGCGTCATCCGGTCGCCCCACAAGTACAAGGACAGCCGCGAGCACTTCGAGATGCGCACCCACAAGCGTCTGATCGACATCGTCGACCCGACGCCGAAGGCTGTCGACTCGCTCATGCGACTCGACCTCCCGGCCGACGTCAACATCGAGATCAAGCTCTGAGGTTCGACATGGCTGACATCAACTCCAAGGTTTCCAAGGGCCTCCTCGGCACCAAGCTCGGCATGACCCAGGTCTGGAACGAGCAGGGCAAGCTCGTCCCCGTCACGGTCATCGAGATCGCGCCGAACGTGGTCACCCAGGTCCGTACGCCCGAGAAGGACGGCTACTCGGCCGTTCAGATCGCTGCCGGCCAGATCGACCCCCGCAAGGTCAACAAGCCCCTCACGGCCCACTTCGAGGCCGCCGGCGTGACCCCCCGTCGCCACCTCACCGAGGTGCGCACGGCGGATGCCGCTGACTACTCACTCGGTCAGGAGCTCACCGCCGGTGACACGTTCGAGGCCGGCCAGCTGGTCGACGTCGTCGGCACCAGCAAGGGCAAGGGCACCGCGGGTGTCATGAAGCGCCACAACTTCAAGGGCGTCTCGGCCTCGCACGGTGCGCACCGCAACCACCGCAAGCCCGGTTCCATCGGTGCCTCGTCGACGCCCAGCCGCGTCTTCAAGGGCATGCGCATGGCCGGCCGCATGGGTGGCGAGCGCGTGACCGTCCTCAACCTCACGGTGCACGCCGTCGACGCCGAGAAGGGTCTGCTGCTCGTCAAGGGCGCCGTCCCCGGTGCACGCGGCCGCATCGTCTACGTCCGCAACGCTGTGAAGGGTGCCTGATCATGGCTGACTCGACTCTCGCGCTCGACGTCCGGAGCGCTTCCGGCAAGAAGGCCGGCTCCGTGGAGCTGCCCGCCGCGCTCTTCGACGTCAAGACCAACGTTCCCCTCATCCACCAGGTCGTCGTCGCGCAGCTCGCGGCGGCTCGCCAGGGCACCCACTCGACCAAGCGTCGCGGTGAGGTCTCGGGCGCCGGCCGCAAGCCCTTCAAGCAGAAGGGCACGGGTAACGCCCGTCAGGGCTCGATCCGCGCGCCGCACATGACCGGTGGTGGCATCGTGCACGGCCCCAAGCCGCGCAACTACTCGCAGCGCACCCCCAAGAAGATGGTCGCCGCCGCACTCCTCGGAGCGCTCAGCGACCGTGCTCGCGGCCAGCGTCTGCACATCATCGACTCGTTCGGTGTCGAGGGCGCGCCCTCGACCAAGGCCGCAGCCGCCGTGCTGACCGGTCTCGGCGCCACGAAGAACGTCCTCGTGGTCATCGAGCGCGGTGACGAGATCACCGTCAAGAGCGTGCGCAACCTCGCGTACGTCCACGTGCTGACGTTCGACCAGCTCAACGCCTACGACGTGCTCGTCTCGGACGACCTCGTCTTCACCAAGGCCGCCTACGACGCGTTCGTCGCGTCCAAGGCCGGCGCCACCGAGGAGGTCTCGGCATGACCGCCGTCAACAAGGACCCGCGCGACATCATCCTGAAGCCGGTCGTCTCCGAGAAGAGCTACGGGCTCATCGACGAGGGCAAGTACACGTTCCTCGTGGACCCCCGCGCTTCGAAGACCGAGATCAAGCTCGCGATCGAGAAGATCTTCGGTGTCAAGGTCGCCGCGGTCAACACGCTCAACCGCGCGGGCAAGTCCCGTCGCACCCGCTTCGGCACCGGCAAGCGCAAGGACACCAAGCGCGCCATCGTCACCCTGAAGTCGGGCACCATCGACATCTTCACGGCAGTCGGCTGACGGTCGGGATAGAGGACAACGAACATGGCTATTCGCAAGTACAAGCCCACGACCCCGGGTCGCCGCGGTTCGTCGGTGGCCGACTTCGCCGAGATCACCCGATCGACGCCCGAGAAGTCGCTCCTCCGCCCGATCGCCAAGACCGGTGGCCGTAACAACCAGGGCCGCATCACGACCCGTCACATCGGTGGTGGCCACAAGCGCCAGTACCGCGTGATCGACTTCCGTCGCAACGACAAGGACGGCGTCAACGCCAAGGTCGCTCACATCGAGTACGACCCCAACCGCACCGCACGCATCGCGCTGCTGCACTACTTCGACGGCGAGAAGCGTTACATCATCGCCCCGAACAAGCTCCAGCAGGGCGACATCGTCGAGTCGGGTGCCGGCGCTGACATCAAGCCCGGCAACAACCTGCCGCTGCGCAACATCCCGACCGGTACGGTCATCCACGCCATCGAGCTCCGCCCCGGCGGCGGCGCGAAGATGGCTCGCTCGGCCGGCGCCAGCGTGCGTCTGGTCGCTAAGGACGGCCCCTACGCCCAGCTGCGTCTGCCCTCCGGCGAGATCCGTAACGTCGATGCGCGCTGCCGCGCGACCATCGGCGAGGTCGGCAACGCCGAGCAGTCGAACATCAACTGGGGCAAGGCCGGCCGCAAGCGCTGGAAGGGCGTTCGCCCGACGGTTCGTGGTGTCGCCATGAACCCGGTCGACCACCCGCACGGTGGTGGTGAGGGCAAGACGTCCGGTGGACGTCACCCCGTCACTCCCTGGGGCCAGGCTGAGGGTCGCACCCGCCACCCCAACAAGGAGAGCGACAAGTACATCGTCCGCCGTCGCAACGCCGGCAAGAAGCGCAAGTAGGAGTAGAGGAAGATGCCTCGCAGCCTGAAGAAGGGCCCCTTCGTCGACGAGCACCTGCTTCGCAAGGTGGTCGCGCAGAACGAAGCCGGCTCCAAGAACGTCATCAAGACCTGGTCGCGCCGTTCGATGATCATCCCGGCCATGCTCGGCCACACGATCGCCGTGCACGACGGGCGCAAGCACATCCCTGTGTTCGTGTCCGAGACCATGGTCGGCCACAAGCTGGGCGAATTCGCGCCCACCCGCACCTTCCGCGGCCACGTGAAGGACGACAAGAAGGGCCGCCGCCGCTGACGCGGGGGCAGTTCCAGAGAGGACAGAGGAGGAGAGACATGGTGGAATCCACCGCGCGCGTGAAGCACATCCGCGTGACCCCTCAGAAGGCTCGTCGTGTCGTCGCGCTCATCAAGGGCAAGCAGGCTCAGGAGGCACTCGCCATCCTGAAGTTCGCCCCCCAGAGCGCCAGCGAGCCGATTTACAAGCTCGTCGCCTCGGCGGTCGCGAACGCTCGCGTCAAGGCCGACAAGGACAACGAGTTCCTGGACGATGCAGACCTGTACGTGAAGAACGCGTACGTCGACGAGGGCACGACGCTCAAGCGTTTCCAGCCCCGCGCCCAGGGTCGTGCCTTCCAGATCAAGAAGCGCACGAGCCACATCACGGTCGTGCTGTCGACGCCGGAGAACGCGGATGCCGCGGCCGCCGGTACGAGCAAGAAGGCGAGCAAGTAATGGGACAGAAAGTCAACCCGTACGGCTTCCGCCTCGGCATCACCACGGACCACGTGTCGCGTTGGTTCTCGGACTCGACCAAGCCGGGCCAGCGTTACGCCGACTACGTCGCCGAGGACATCAAGATCCGTCGTCTGCTGACCACGTCGCTCGACCGCGCCGGCGTCAGCAACATCGAGATCGAGCGCACCCGTGACCGCGTCCGCGTCGACATCCACACCGCCCGCCCGGGCATCGTGATCGGTCGCCGTGGCGCCGAGGCCGAGCGCATCCGCGCCGACCTCGAGAAGCTCACCGGCAAGCAGATCCAGCTCAACATCCTCGAGGTCAAGAACCCCGAGGCCGACGCCCAGCTCGTCGCGCAGGGCATCGCCGAGCAGCTCTCGGCTCGTGTGGCGTTCCGCCGCGCGATGCGCAAGGGTCTGCAGGGCGCTCAGCGCGCCGGCGCCAAGGGCATCCGGATCCAGGTCTCGGGCCGCCTCGGCGGTGCGGAGATGAGCCGCTCGGAGTTCTACCGCGAGGGCCGCGTGCCCCTGCACACGCTCCGCGCGAACATCGACTACGGCTTCTACGAGGCCAAGACCACCTTCGGCCGCATCGGCGTGAAGGTCTGGATCTACAAGGGCGACCTGACGGCCAAGGAGCTCGCTCGCGAGCAGGCCAACGCGCCGAAGACCTCGCGCGGTCGCGACGACCGCGGTGACCGCCGTCGTGGTCCCCGCAACGAGGCCCCCGTGGCAGAAGGAGCGTCGGCCTGATGCTTATCCCCCGTAAGGTCAAGTACCGCAAGCAGCACCACCCCAAGCGCGATGGCCAGGCCACCGGCGGCACGAAGGTCTCCTTCGGCGAGTTCGGCATCCAGGCACTCACGCCCGCTTACGTGACCAACCGTCAGATCGAGTCCGCTCGTATCGCCATGACGCGTCACATCAAGCGTGGCGGCAAGGTGTGGATCAACGTCTACCCCGACCGTCCGCTCACCAAGAAGCCCGCCGAGACCCGCATGGGTTCGGGTAAGGGCTCGCCGGAGTGGTGGGTCGCCAACGTCAAGCCGGGTCGCGTCCTCTTCGAGGTCGCCGGAGTCAACGAGGAGCTCGCTCGCGAGGCCCTGACCCGTGCCATTCACAAGCTGCCGCTTAAGGCACGCATCATCAAGCGCGAGGAGGGCGACGCGTAATGGCTGTCGGCACCAAGACGCTCGCCCCGAGCGAGCTCGACACGTTCGAAGACCAGCGCCTCGTCGAGGAGCTGCGCAAGGCCAAGGAAGAGCTGTTCAACCTGCGCTTCCAGTCGGCCACCGGCCAGCTCGAGAGCCACGGCCGCATCCGTGCGGTCAAGCGCGACATCGCGCGGCTCTACACGGTGATCCGCGAGCGCGAGCTCGGCATCCGTGCCACGCCCGTCGCGGAGGCGCCGAAGGCGAAGAAGACCAAGGCCAAGAAGGCGGATGACGCCACCGAGGCCGCGAAGGAAGAGACCGAGTGATGGCTGAGAAGAAGGATGCCGCAACGGCACCCGCGGCCGCCGGCCACGAGTCGGCCGCGCACGACGTCCGCGACGAGAACGCCCGCGGTTACCGCAAGGCTCGTCGTGGCTACGTCGTGAGCGACAAGATGGACAAGACGATCGTCGTCGAGGTCGAGGACCGCGTGAAGCACCCGCTCTACGGCAAGGTCATCCGCCGCACGTCGAAGGTCAAGGCCCACGACGAGGCCAACACCGCCGGCATCGGCGACCTCGTCCTCATCAACGAGACTCGCCCGCTGAGCGCCACCAAGCGCTGGCGTCTGGTCGAGGTCCTCGAGAAGGCGAAGTGATCTCATGATTCAGACCGAATCCCGCCTCAAGGTCGCCGACAACACCGGCGCCAAGGAGCTGCTCACCATCCGTGTGCTCGGCGGCTCCGCCCGCCGGTACGCCGGACTGGGCGACATCATCGTCGCCACCGTCAAGGACGCGATCCCCGGTGGCAACGTCAAGAAGGGTGATGTCGTCAAGGCCGTCATCGTCCGCACCGTCAAGCAGACGCGCCGTTCCGACGGCTCGTACATCAAGTTCGACGAGAACGCCGCCGTCATCCTGAAGAACGACGGGGAGCCCCGCGGCACCCGCATCTTCGGACCGGTCGGTCGTGAGCTTCGCGACAAGAAGTTCATGAAGATCGTCTCGCTCGCCCCGGAGGTCATCTGATCATGGCGAACATCAAGAAGGGTGACCTGGTTCAGGTCATCACGGGCGCCAAGCCCGAGCGCGGCGGCGACCGCGGCAAGCAGGGCAAGGTCCTCGAGGTCCTCGTCGAGCAGAACCGCGTCATCGTCGAGGGCGTGAACTACGTCACCAAGCACAGCCGCGTCGGTCAGACGCAGCGTGGCACCAAGACGGGCGGCATCGAGACCTTCGAGGCCCCCATCCACATCTCGAACGTCCAGATCGTCGACCCCGAGACGAAGAAGCCGACCCGCGTCGGCCACCGCGTCGAGGAGAAGACGAAGGACGGCGTGAAGCGCACCGTCCGCGTGCGTTACGCGAAGAAGAGCGGCAAGGACCTCTGAATATGAGCAGCACCACTGCCGCGGCGGCTGGCAAGATCCAGCCCCGCCTGAAGCAGAAGTACCAGAGCGAGATCAAGAAGGCTCTGCAGGACGAGTTCGGCTACGCCAACGTCATGCAGATCCCCGGTCTCGTGAAGGTCGTCGTGAACACCGGTGTCGGCGAGGCAGCTCGCGACAGCAAGGTGATCGACGGCGCTGTGGACGACCTGACGAAGATCACGGGTCAGAAGCCGATCGTCACGAAGGCCCGTAAGTCCATCGCGCAGTTCAAGCTGCGCGAGGGCCAGGCCATCGGCGCGCACGTCACCCTCCGTGGCGACCGTGCGTGGGAGTTCATCGACCGCCTCGTGAACCTCGCGCTGCCCCGCATCCGCGACTTCCGCGGTCTGTCGCCCAAGCAGTTCGACGGTCACGGCAACTACACCTTCGGTCTGCAGGAGCAGGCGGTCTTCCACGAGATCAACCAGGACCGCATCGACCGCGTCCGCGGTTTCGACATCACGATCGTCACGACGGCGAAGACGGATGACGAGGGACGCTCGCTGCTTCGCCAGCTGGGCTTCCCGTTCACCGCGGACAACGCCCAGGCGTAATCCGGTACAATCGATCGTTCGGCCTCGGGGCATGCTCCGGGGCCGAACGACTGCACAACTGAATATGGACATTCATCGAAGGTCGCCTGTCGTGTAACGGCAGTCGAAACCTCATGATCAAAGGAAAATACCTATGACGATGACAGACCCGGTCGCAGATATGCTGACCCGTCTGCGCAACGCGAACTCGGCGCACCACGACTCCGTGTCGCTGCCGAGCTCGAAGCTCAAGACCAACATCGCCGAGATCCTCAAGCAGGAGGGCTACATCTCCAGCTGGGAGGTCTCCGATGCTCGTGTCGGCCAGACCCTCACCATGACGCTGAAGTACGGCCCCAACCGCGAGCGGTCGATCGCCGGCATCAAGCGCGTCTCCAAGCCCGGTCTCCGCGTTTACGCGAAGTCGACCGAGCTGCCCACGGTCCTCGGTGGCCTGGGCGTCGCGATTCTGTCCACCTCCTCTGGCCTCCTCACGGACCGCCAGGCCGAGTCGAAGGGCGTCGGCGGGGAAGTCCTCGCCTACGTGTGGTGATCTGATGTCGCGTATTGGACGTCTTCCCATTGACATCCCTGCCGGTGTGACCGTCGAGGTCGCCGGACAGGACGTCCTCGTCAAGGGCCCCAAGGGCGAGCTGCGACTGACCGTCGCCAAGCCCATCGAGGCCAAGGTCGAGGAGAACCAGGTTCTCGTCACCCGCCCGGATGACGAGCGCGAGTCGCGTGCCCTGCACGGCCTGACCCGCACCCTGATCAACAACAACATCATCGGCGTGACCCAGGGCTACACCAAGGGTCTCGAGGTCGTCGGCACCGGTTACCGCGTCGCTCAGAAGGGCTCGTCCGTCGAGTTCGCTCTCGGCTTCTCGCACCCCGTCACCGTCGAGGCACCCGCCGGCATCACCCTGACCGTCGAGGGCAACAACAAGCTCACGGTCAGCGGCATCGACAAGCAGGCGGTCGGCGAGACCGCGGCCAACATCCGCAAGATCCGCAAGCCCGAGCCGTACAAGGGCAAGGGTGTGCGGTACGCGGGCGAGGTCGTCCGCCGCAAGGCCGGAAAGGCTGGTAAGTAAGCATGGCTGTGAAGAGCAAGTCCGACGCGCGCGCGCGTCGTCACGCCCGCCTTCGCAAGAAGATCGTGGGCACCGAGGTCCGGCCGCGCCTGGTCGTGACCCGCTCGGCCCGCCACGTCTTCGTGCAGCTCGTCGACGACGCGAAGGGCCACACCGTGGCATCCGCGTCGACCCTCGAGGCCGACCTGCGCACGTTCGACGGTGACAAGACCGCCAAGGCCCGCAAGGTCGGCGAGCTCGTCGCCGAGCGCGCCAAGGCCGCCGGCGTCGCAGACGTCGTGTTCGACCGCGGTGGCAACCGCTACGCGGGCCGTGTCGCAGCGATCGCCGACGGCGCTCGCGAGGGAGGTCTGAACCTGTGAGCGATGCAGTGACCAACAACAACGGAGAGAACCCTGTGACCGAACAGGCTACGACCGAGCAGGCCGCAGGCACCGCTCCCGTCGAGCGCGAGGCCCGCGAGCCCCGCCGCGGCAGCCGCGAGCGCAACAACAACCGTGACCGCGGTTCGCGCGACGCCGACAAGAGCCAGTTCCTGGAGCGCGTCGTCACGATCAACCGCGTGTCGAAGGTCGTCAAGGGTGGTCGTCGCTTCAGCTTCACCGCTCTCGTCGTCGTCGGCGACGGCAACGGTCTGGTGGGCGTCGGCTACGGCAAGGCGCGTGAGGTCCCCCTCGCCATCTCCAAGGGTGTCGAAGAGGCCAAGCGCAACTTCTTCCGCGTTCCCCGCACCGGCTCGACCATCCCGCACCCCGTGCAGGGTGAGGCAGCCGCCGGCGTGGTGCTCCTGCGTCCGGCCGCGGCCGGTACCGGTGTTATCGCCGGTGGTCCCGTCCGCGCCGTGCTCGAGTGCGCCGGTATCCACGACGTCCTGTCGAAGTCGCTCGGCTCGTCGAACACGATCAACATCGTGCACGCGACCGTCGAGGCACTGAAGCAGCTCGAGGAGCCCCGTGCGGTCGCCGCACGCCGTGGCCTGGACTTCGACCAGGTCGCGCCGGCTCGTCTCGTGCGCGCTGAGGCCGAGGCGAACGCCGCACAGAAGGTAGGTGCCTGATGGCCGCTCGACTGAAGGTCACCCAGGTCAAGTCCAAGGTGAGCGAGAAGCAGAACCAGCGCGACACGCTGCGTTCGCTGGGTCTCAAGCGGATCGGCGACTCGGTCGTCCGTCCCGACGACGCGCAGACGCGCGGCTACGTCAAGACCGTCGCGCACCTCGTGAAGGTTGAGGAGATCGACTGATGGCTGAGAAGAAGGACGACAAGAAGGCGAAGGCCGAGACCACGGCCGCTCGTCCCGGTGTGCTGAAGGTGCACCACCTGCGTCCGGTCCCCGGATCCAACACCGCGAAGACCCGTGTCGGTCGCGGTGAGGGCTCGAAGGGCAAGACGGCGGGCCGCGGTACCAAGGGTACGAAGGCTCGCTACCAGGTCAAGGTGGGCTTCGAGGGTGGCCAGATGCCGCTCCACATGCGCACCCCCAAGCTGCGCGGGTTCAAGAACCCGTTCCGCGTCGAGTACCAGGTCGTGAACCTGGACAAGCTCGCGGAGCTGTACCCGCAGGGCGGCGACGTCACCATCGGCGACCTGGTCGCCAAGGGTGCCGTCCGCAAGAACGAGAAGGTCAAGGTGCTCGGCACCGGCGACATCTCGGTGGCGCTGAACGTGTCGGTCGACAAGGTCTCGGGCTCTGCCGAGCAGAAGATCGTCGCGGCCGGCGGGTCCATCAAGTAATTCGCCAGCGAGGGCCGGAGTTCGCTCCGGCCCTCGCTTCGTCGTATCCGAGGCGCGCCAGCGAACGGCCTGGGATACCCTGGTTGACGGTGTCTTCCCGAGACGCCGCCCATCCCTTGGGAGGAATCCACTTGTTCAGCGCCATTGCGCGGGTCTTCCGCACCCCGGATCTCCGGCGGAAGATCGGCTTCACCCTGGCGATCATCGCCATCTACCGCCTGGGCGCACACGTCCCGACGCCGTTCGTGAACTTCCCGAACGTGCAGAGCTGTCTCGACCAGAGCGGAACCGCGCAGGGCCTGCTCTCGCTCGTGAACCTGTTCTCGGGCGGCGCGCTCCTGCAGCTGTCGATCTTCGCGCTCGGCGTCATGCCCTACATCACCGCGACGATCATCGTCCAGCTGCTGCGTGTGGTCATCCCGCACTTCGAGACCCTCTACAAGGAGGGCCAGTCGGGCCAGGCGAAGCTCACGCAGTACACGCGCTACCTCACCATCGCGCTGGCGCTGCTGCAGTCGACGACCCTCGTGACGGTCGCGCGATCGGGTCAGCTGATCCCCGTGACCGGTGTTCCCGAGTGCGCGCAGCTGCTGACCTCCGAGGCCTGGTACGCGCAGCTCCTGATGATCATCACGATGACCGCCGGCACGGGCCTGATCATGTGGTTCGCCGAGCTCGTCACCGAGCGCGGCGTCGGCAACGGCATGTCGATCCTCATCTTCACCTCGATCGCGGCGACCTTCCCGGCCGCCCTGTGGTCGATCGCCGTCGCGCGCGGCTTCGAGATCTTCCTCCTCGTGCTCGCGGTCGGCATCGCCGTCGTCGCCCTCGTCGTCTTCGTCGAGCAGTCACAGCGGCGCATCCCCGTCCAGTACGCCAAGCGGATGGTCGGCCGACGCACCTACGGCGGGACGAACACGTACATTCCGATCAAGGTCAACATGGCCGGCGTGGTGCCCGTCATCTTCGCCTCGTCGCTGCTCTATATCCCCGCGCTGATCGCGCAGTTCAACCAGAACCCGGATGCCGACGGCAACGTGCCCGGCTGGGTGGCGTGGATCCAGCAGTACTTCACCACCGGCGACAGCCCGCTGTACATGGCGGTGTACTTCCTGCTGATCATCGGCTTCACCTACTTCTACGTCGCGATCACGTTCAACCCGGTCGACGTCGCCGACAACATGAAGAAGTACGGCGGGTTCATCCCCGGCATCCGTGCCGGTCGCCCCACCGCGGAGTACCTCGACTACGTGCTCACCCGCATCACCGCTCCCGGCTCGATCTACCTGGGGCTCATCGCCCTGCTCCCGCTGATCGCGCTCGCGACGGTCGGTGCGAACCAGAACTTCCCGTTCGGCGGCGCATCGATCCTCATCATCGTGGGTGTCGGACTCGAGACGGTGAAGCAGATCGACGCGCAGCTCCAGCAGCGCCACTACGAAGGGTTGCTGCGATGACGGCTGCACGCCTGCTGATCGTCGGGCCCCAGGGTTCGGGCAAGGGCACTCAGGGTGTCCGCATCGCCGAGGCCCTCGGCGTTCCTGCCGTGTCGACCGGCGATGTCTTCCGGGCGAACGTCAAAGAAGGCACTCCGCTCGGCCAGCAGGTCAAGGCGATCATCGACGGCGGCGACCTGGTTCCCGACGAGCTGACGAGCGCGATCGTGCGCGACCGTCTCGCCCAGGACGACGCGGCCGGCGGGTTCCTGCTCGACGGATACCCCCGCAACCTCGCCCAGGTCGCCGACCTCGACGCCTTCCTCCGCAGTCGCGGTGAGGAGCTGACCGGCGTCATCGAGCTGGTCGTCCCCCGCGAGGAGTCGATCGCTCGGCTGTCGAAGCGCGCGGCCGAGCAGGGTCGCGACGACGACAACGAGGAGTCGATCGCGAAGCGCCTCTCGATCTACGAGAACGAGACGGCGCCGATCCTCGACGTCTTCCGCGAGCGCGGCATCGTCGACCAGATCGACGGGGTCGGCTCGCTCGACGAGATCACCGAGCGCATCACCGCGGCCCTGACCGCCCGCGGCATCACGGCGTGATCGGCCGCCGCTCCATCTACAAGTCGCCCGCACAGCTGCAGGCGATGGTCGAGCCCGGCCTCATCACGGCGGCGGCGCTGCAAGCGGTTCGCGAGCGTGTGGCCCCCGGCGTGACGACGCTCGAGCTCGACGCGATCGCGGCGGACGTGATCCGCTCGCGCGGTGCCGAGTCGAACTTCCAGCTCGTGCGCGGCTACCGCCACACGGTGTGCGCCTCGGTCAACGAGCAGGTCGTGCACGGCATCCCGAACTCGCGCCCGCTCGAGCCCGGCGACATCCTGTCGATCGACGCCGGCGCTCAGTTCCGCGGCTGGAACGGTGATTCTGCGATCACGATCGTCATCCCCGATCCCGACCGCCCGGAACTCGTCGCGGCGCGTGAGCGGCTGTCCGAGGTGACCGAGGAATCGCTGTGGGCTGGTATCGCCGCCATGGCGAACGCGAAGCGCATCGGTGAGATCGGCGACGCGATCCAGACGTCGATCGAGTCTTCGGGCGAGGGCTACGGCATCCTGCGCGACTACGTCGGGCACGGTATCGGCCGCAAGATGCACGAGGCGCCGTCGGTGTTCAACTACCGCGTTCCCGACCTCGGCCCCGAGGTCAAGCCCGGTCTCGTCCTCGCGATCGAGCCGATGGTCGTGGCGGGCTCGGAAGAGACCTTCACCGAGGATGACGACTGGACCGTCTCGACGATCGACGGCTCGGACGGCTCCCATTGGGAACATAGCGTCGCGGTGCATGATGGGGGAATCTGGGTTCTCACGGCACCGGACGGTGGCGCCGCGGGACTCGCTCCGTATGGAATCGTGCCGACGGAAATCGGCTGAGGAGAGAAGTGATGGCTACTGCGGCTACGGGCAAGACCAACTGGTTCGCGATCTGGGTGTCGACGGCCGTCGTGGTCGTCGTGGCGCTGATCGTGGCGCTCGTGGTGTGGATGAACAACAGCGCGACCGACCCGGGCACCCCGCCCACGGGCTCGGGCATCAACCAGGAGACCGGTGCGGTCGTCGTCGGCGAGGGGTCGCAGACGCTCGACACGTACATCGACTTCATGTGCCCGATCTGCGGTCAGTTCGAGACCACGTACGGGCCCGAGATCCTCGACCTCGTGAACGACGGCACGATCACTCTCAACATCCACCCCATCTCCATCCTCGATCGCTACTCGCAGGGCGCCGAGTACTCCACGCGTTCGGCCAACGCGATGTACTGCGTGGCCGAGGCCGACCCCGACGCGGCCGTCCCCTTCATGCAGGCGATGTTCGAGCAGCAGCCCGCCGAGCAGTCGACGGGTCTCACCGACGAGCAGATCCTGCAGATCGCCTCCGACGCCGGCGTCACCGGCATCGACTCCTGCGTCACCGATCGCACCTACGAGTCGTTCGTGACCGCGAAGACGAAGGAGACGCCGATCCAGCCCGGCTCGAACGGTATCGGCACGCCGACGATCGCGGTCAACGGCGAGACGATCTCGAACAGCACGATCCCCGCACGCGGCTCGTTCGCGACGCTGTTCAACTGAGCGCCGCGGCACGACGCGCCGAAGCAGATACGGCGAGTTGCCGGAGCGTGCGGTAGCGCGTATGCTTGCTCTTTGGTGCGTTGCGCCTCTCTCGGCGTGTCACCGAAAATCCCATCCAACGCAGACCGACCGGCCTGCACAACTGTAAGCGAGCGTATGGCGAAGAAAGACGGTGTCATCGAGATCGAGGGCGTGATCTCCGAGGCTCTGCCGAACGCGATGTTCCGCGTCGAGCTCAGCAACGGACACAAGGTCCTCGCAACGATCTCGGGCAAGATGCGGCAGAACTACATCCGCATCATCCCCGAAGACCGCGTGGTCGTGGAGCTCAGCCCCTACGATCTGACGCGCGGCCGCATCGTCTACCGCTACCGCTGAGCCCAGCGCACGCCGGTCGAGAAGTAACGCCCCGGAGCCCCTGCCCCGTCGGCGAAGACAGCGAATCAGGAACATCATGAAGGTCAACCCCTCCGTCAAGCCCATCTGCGACCACTGCAAGGTCATCCGTCGCCACGGTCGCGTCATGGTCATCTGCAAGTCGAACCCGCGTCACAAGCAGCGCCAGGGCTGATCGGATGCCGCGTGCACGCGGCGCTCGGTACGACGACAACTCAATACACCTCAGGCAGATCAGAACCCGCCCGGCGACGCCGGCGGGGGACACCTCGGGACGAAGGCCCGAGCACAGATCCTGCTCCATACCTTCGACTACTCCTAGGAGAACCGCATGGCACGTCTTGCCGGCGTTGACATCCCGCGCGACAAGCGCGTGGTGATCGCCCTCACGTACATCTACGGCGTGGGCCGTACCCGCTCGAACGAGATCCTCGCAGCGACGGAGATCGACGAGAACATCCGCGTCAAGGACCTCAGCGACGACCAGCTCGTCGCGCTCCGCGACTACATCGAGGGCAACTACAAGGTGGAGGGTGACCTGCGCCGCGAGGTCGCCGCCGACATCCGCCGCAAGGTCGAGATCGGTTCCTACGAGGGTCTGCGCCACCGCCGTGGCCTGCCCGTGCGCGGTCAGCGCACCAAGACCAACGCGCGTACGCGTAAGGGTCCCAAGCGCACCGTCGCCGGCAAGAAGAAGGCGCGCTAAGGCGCGGCCCCCACAGGTTTAGGAGAACACGCACATGGCACAGGCCAAGTCCGCAGCGCGCAAGCCGCGCCGCAAGGAGAAGAAGAACATCGCGCTGGGCCACGCCCACATCAAGTCGACGTTCAACAACACGATCGTCTCGATCACCGACCCGTCGGGCGCCGTCATCAGCTGGGCCTCCTCGGGTGGCGTCGGCTTCAAGGGCTCGCGCAAGTCGACTCCCTACGCCGCCGGCATGGCCGCCGAGTCCGCTGCGCGTCAGGCGCAGGAGCACGGCGTCAAGAAGGTCGACGTCTTCGTGAAGGGCCCCGGTTCGGGCCGTGAGACCGCGATCCGCTCGCTGACGGCCGCCGGCCTCGAGGTGGGGTCCATCCAGGACGTCACCCCGCAGGCCCACAACGGCTGCCGTCCCCCCAAGCGCCGCCGCGTCTGAGCTGACACGGATCCGGATGCCGCATCGCGCGGCATCCGGACTTCCGTCGTTTCCTTGAAAACTCAACACCTCACTGAATTGCACGTGTCATATAGCGGTCACGTGATCGAAAGGAACACATAGTGCTCATCGCACAGCGTCCCACTCTGACCGAGGAGAAGATCGGCGAGTTCCGCAGCCGGTTCGTCGTCGAGCCGCTCGAGCCCGGCTTCGGCTACACCATCGGCAACGCGCTGCGCCGCAGCCTGCTGTCGTCCATCCCGGGTGCCGCCGTCACCAGCATCCGTTTCGACGGTGTGCTGCACGAGTTCAGCACGATTCCGGGCGTGAAGGAGGATGTCACCGAGATCATCCTCAACATCAAGCAGCTCGTCGTCTCGTCCGAGCGCGACGAGCCCATCACGGCTTACCTGCGCAAGACCGGTGCCGGTGAGGTCACGGCCGCCGACATCTCGGCTCCCGCCGGTGTCGAGGTGCACAACCCCGACCTGGTCATCGCGACGCTCAACGACAGCGCGAAGTTCGAGCTCGAGCTCGTCATCGAGCGCGGTCGCGGCTACGTCTCGGCGACGCAGAACCGCAACGAGTACGCCGAGGCCGGTCAGATCCCGATCGACTCGATCTACTCGCCCGTGCTCAAGGTCAGCTACCGCGTCGAGGCCACTCGTGCCGGTGAGCGCACCGACTTCGACAAGCTCGTCCTCGACGTCGAGTCGAAGGCGTCCATCTCGCCGCGCGACGCCGTTGCTTCGGCCGGACGCACGCTCGTCGAGCTGTTCGGTCTGGCCCGCGAGCTGAACGTCGAGGCCGAGGGCATCGAGATCGGCCCCGCGCCGGTCGCCGAGGTCCTCACCAACGAGCTGTCGATGCCGATCGAAGACCTCGACCTCTCGGTCCGCTCGTACAACTGCCTCAAGCGTGAGGGCATCAACACGGTGTCCGAGCTGGTCGCCCTCTCGGAGACCCAGCTCATGAACATCCGCAACTTCGGTCAGAAGTCGGTCGACGAGGTGCGCGACAAGCTCGTCTCCCTCGGCCTGTCGCTGAAGGACTCGGTTCCCGGGTTCGACGGTGCGCACTTCTACGGCGGATACGACGACGAGAACCTCTGAGCCCCCTCTTCTTCCTGGAGTAATCAAAAATGCCTAAGCCCACCAAGGGTCCCCGCCTCGGAGGCGGCCCCGCACACGAGCGCCTGCTTCTCGCGAACCTCGCCGCGGCGCTGTTCACGCACAAGTCGATCACCACGACCGAGACGAAGGCCAAGCGCCTGCGTCCGTACGCCGAGCGTCTCGTCACGTTCGCCAAGCGCGGCGACCTGCACGCCCGCCGCCGCGTCGCGACGGTCATCGGCGACAAGAGCGTCGTGCACGAGCTCTTCGCCGAGATCGCCCCGCTGGTCGCCGACCGTGAAGGCGGCTACACCCGCATCACGAAGATCGGCAACCGCAAGGGCGACAACGCCCCCATGGCCGTCATCGAGCTCGTGCTCGAGCCGGTGAACCCCAAGCCGAAGTCGGCGAAGAAGTCGGCTGCGGCCGCTCCTGCCGCCGAGGCCCCGGCCGAGGAGGCTCCCGTCGAGGAGGCCACCGAGGCTCCCGCCGATGACACGGCCGCCGACGCCGGCGCCGAGTCGCCGGAAGAGGGCGCAGCTGCTGAGGTTGCGGCCGAGGACGCCGCTGAGGCTCCCGCCGAGGACGACAAGAAGTAACCAGCGCCACGCGCTCACGACGGGCCCGTGCTCTCTCCGGAGGGTGCGGGCCCGTCGTCGTGCGCGTGGGAGGCCGGTGGCTCCCATGTGGGAGGGTGGAAGCGTGAGCGAGCCGAACGCACCGTCCTGCCCCGCCGTCGCGCGCTGGCGCACCGCTACCCCCGACGACATCGACGTCATCCACGGGGTCCTGGTCGCCGCCGATCGCGTCGATCACCCGACGTGGACGACGCCACGCGAGGATGTGGCCGAGACGTTCGAGGTGTCGCACGTGGATCATGCGCGCGACACGATGATCGCCTTCGACGCCGATGGCCGCGCCCTCGCTGTCGGCAGCGTGATGCTGCACCCCTCGCGCGACGAGCACCTGCACATCTACCTCACCGGCGCGGTCCGTCCCGACCAGCGTGGGCGGGGCATCGGCACGGCCCTGTTCCGGTGGCAGCACGAACGGGCGGAGCAACAGCTGCGCGAGGCGGCGGAAGCGGATGCCGCCGCGGCTGCCCTTCCCTCCGAGATCCAGGTGTACGCGTCGGAGAAGAACACCGCCCTCGAGCGCATCGCCGAATCGCTCGGATACCGCACGGAGCGATGGTTCTCCACGATGCACCGTGACCTGACTCAGTCGATCGCCGACGTCACCGCTCCGGACGGCGTCGAGCTGGTGCCGTTCTCGCCCGACCGGGCGGAGGATGCGCGGCTGGCGCGCAACGATGCGTTCCGCGATCACTGGGGAAGCCTGCCGACGCCGCCGGAGCGGTGGCAGCAGTTTATCGGCGGTCCGTTCCTCCGCCCCGACCTCTGCACGCTCGCGGTCGAGGAGGGGAACATCGTCGCGTTCTGTCTGGTCTCCGTGAATGAGGGCGATTTCGAGGTGCTCGGTCCGAACGCCTACATCGACCTCGTCGGCGTGGTGCGCTCGCACCGCCGCCGCGGCCTCGCTCCGGCCGTCATCGCGCGATCGCTCGCGGCGATTCGTGATGCGGGGCTCGGAATGGCCGTGCTCGATGTCGACACCGAGAGCCCGACGGGGGCGAATGCGCTCTACGGCGGGTTGGGCTTCACCGCCTACGAACGCGACCGGGTGCTGGTCCGCCGCTACTGATCCTCGTCGGCCCCGAGCATCTCGAGAAGCGTCGTGCGGGTCTGCTCCGCGGCCCACTGAGCCGTGGCGAGCTGGGTCGCGGCGCCATCGACCGCCCGCTTCACCATGCTCGCGTAGAGCTCGCCTCCTGCCGAATCGGGGTGGATCTGATCGCCGGCGAGCAGGTCGGTGCGGCCGGCGATCGCCCCGGCCCAGTCGGCCACGGCCACCCGGGGGTGCGTGGCGGCGAACGCGGTGAGGTCGCGATTGACTCCCGGGATCCAATCGCGCGGCGCGGACGCGTTGACGAGGATGACGTATCTCTCGGGGCCCGCGGCATCGACGATGCGCTGCAGCGCCTCGGTCGAGACCGGACCGTTCGTGCCGAGCCCGACCACGACGTACTCGCGCAGCTCGCCCGACGCGGCGAGGTCCTCGACGATGTGAGCCCCCGCCCAGAGCGACCGTGAGACCTCCGCGTCGACCGCGATACCCGGCATCGCCTGCAGTAGTCCCGGTGCGGAGGCCAGCATGACGGAGTCGCCGACGGCGCTCACCCGGGTGCCGTCGACCGTTTGAGCGCCGGGCGCGGGCTCGGGGGTGGGATGGTGCTGCGCCTGCGCGAGCGCGTCGCGCCCGGCATCGACGGCGTTCTGGCTCGTCGTCTCACGCGGGGCGGCCGCGACCGCGGCCGTCGTCCCGCCGAGGGCGAGTGCGGCCGCGACCGCCGCTGCGAGGGTCGCCGCGCGCCGCGACGGGCGCGAGCGGAGCCCGTGGCGCGCGAGTGCGAACGCGCCGCGGAATCCTTGACGCCGCACGGGCTGCTCGATCCAGCGGTACGACAGCGCCGCCGCCACCACCGAGGCCGCGGCGACGCCGGCGCTCGCCATGACCGGGACGCCCGCCTCGGGGCCTGCGCCGCTGAGCTGGAACGACAGCAGGACGAGGAGGGGCCAGTGCCAGAGGTACACCGCGTACGACCGCTCACCGAGCCAGCGCAGGGGCGTGACATCGAGCACGCGGCCGAACCACGATCCCGGCCACGCCGCGATCACCAGCACGACGGCGGTGAGGAGCGACGCGGCGAGGCTGGAGCCCGGGAACGTGATCGCCTCACCGCCGCCCACGGCGGCCGCACCGACGATGCCCGCGGTCGCGAGCGCCCCGACGATGACACCCCACACGGGGCCGACGCCGGCGACCGACGGGCGGCGCACGACGAGGCCGTGCAGCGCGAACGCGACCGCGACACCGATGAGGAGTCCGAAAGCGTGCGTGTCGGTGCCGAAGTACACCCGGGTGAGGTCTGCGCCCGCGGCGACGCTCGTGAACGCCCACGCGGCAGACAGCGCCGCGAGTGCGAGGGCGACGCCGGCGCGCGAGCGGCGGCCCGGAAGCAGGAGGAAGAGGGGGAGCAGCAACGGCCAGAGCAGATAGAACTGCTCCTCGACAGCGAGCGACCACAGGTTGCGGAAGATCTCGGGGTCGGCGGCTGAGAAGTAGGTGCCGCCGTCGGCCATCGACACCCAGTTGTAGGAGAAGGTCGCGGCGCCCAGGACCTGCAGTCCCATGTCGACCAGCACGTCTCCGCCGACGAGCCACGCCAGGGAGGCGCTCACGGTGACGACGGTGGCGAGCGCCGGCAGGAGCCGCCGCGCGCGCCGCACCCAGAACCTCCGCAGACGGATGCGGCCCTCTCGGGATCGCTCGCGCAGCAGGAGCGTCGTGATGAGGAACCCGGAGATCACGAAGAACACGTCGACGCCCACGTATCCGCTGCGCAGGAAGCCGGCCGGGAACAGGTGGTAGACGACGACGAGGATGACGGCGACGGCACGCAGGCCGTCGAGACCCGCGATGCGGGCGCGCGGGAGAGGGGGAGGTGTCATACGGCGATGTCCGGGGTCGTCGGGGGGACGGGCGGCGGCAGCCTCCCAGTGTAGAGGGGGCGCCTGAGGTGATGTGGTAGACCGGAGGAGATGCGCGGATCCCGCGTGGATCGAGTTTCGAGAACGGGTGGAACATGGGCGACGTCGAGGTGCTGGTGCTGGGTGAGGCGTTGGTCGACATCGTCGAGACCGCCGGTGGTGTGACCGAGCACGTCGGCGGCAGCCCCGCGAACGTCGCCGTCGGCGTCGCCCGTCTCGGTGTGCCCGTGCGGCTGGTGACCCGGCTGGGGCGTGACGAACGCGGGGAGCGGATCGCCCGGCACGTGCGCGACGCGGGAGCCGAGGTCGCCGAAGCATCGTGGACCGATGCCTCGACCGACACGGCGCGCGCCCGCATCCGCTCCGACGGGTCGGCGGAGTACGAGTTCGACGTGGCGGGCGTCGTCCCTCCCGTCGCGCTGGACGGTGCAGCGCTCGTCCACACCGGATCGATCGCCCTGTTCCTCGACCCGGGCGGAGAGACGTGCCTCGCGGCGCTGGAGGCGGCCCGCGGCGACGCGATCGTCACGGTCGACCCCAACATCCGTCCGGCGCTCGTGGGCGCTCGCGAGACCGCGCTCGCGCGGTTCGCTCGTGCCGCCGCGGCCGCCGACCTCGTCAAGCTCAGCGACGAGGACGCCGAATGGCTGTGGCCCGGAGCCGACGCGCCCACGGTGCTCGAGACGATCGCTCGCCTGGGTGCCGCGGTGGTCGTCATGACCCGTGGCGGCGACGGCGCGATCGGCCGGGCGCCGGACGGCACGGTCGTTGAGGTGGCCGGTGTGCGCGTGGTGGTGGCCGACACGATCGGCGCGGGCGACTCGTTCATGGCCAGTCTGATCGCTACCCTCGTCGACCGGGGTGTGCCGACCGACAGTGAGGCACTCGTGCGCGCATTGCGGATCGCGGCGCGCGCCGCGGCGATCACGGTGTCGCGCCCCGGCGCGAACCCGCCCACGCGCGCCGAACTGGAAGACTGATCGGGTGCGCCTGAGACTCGACATCGCCTACGACGGATCGGGATTCTCGGGCTGGGCGCGCCAGCCCGGCCTGCGCACCGTGCAGGGCTCGATCGAGGCCGCCGTCAGCCGCGTCCTCGGCGGCGATGCGCAGCTCGTGGTCGCGGGACGCACCGACGCGGGCGTACACGCCTCGGGGCAGGTGGCCCACCTCGACCTGACCGAGGCGCAGGAGGCGAGACTGCGGAGAGGGCGCTCACCGGAGCCGACCGCCCTCGCCGCACGCCTGAACGGTGTGCTCGGCCGCTACACCGATGTGCACATCCGGGCGACATCCGAGGCCCCCGGGGGGTTCGACGCCCGATTCTCCGCGGTGTGGCGGCGATACGCCTACCGCGTCGCCGACCATACGACGGGCTACGACCCGCTCGAGCGCTTCCGCACGACCTTCGTGCCCGCCGTGCTCGACGAGACGCTGATGGATGCCGCGGCCCGCAGCCTCACCGGGCTCCACGACTTCGCCGCGTACTGCAAGCCGCGACCCGAGGCGACGACGATCCGCACGCTGCTCGAGTTCGACTGGCGCCGGGACGACGCCGGCGTGCTCGTCGCCAACGTGAAGGCGGACGCGTTCTGCCACAGCATGGTGCGCGCCCTCGTCGGTGCCTGCGTCGCGGTCGGGGAGGGAAGGCTCGATGTCGAGGATGTCGCGGAACTCCGCGACGCCGGGCGACGTACGAGCGCTTTCGCGGTGCTGGCGGCGCGCGGGCTCATCCTCACCGAGGTGGGATACCCCGCCGACGACCTGCTCGCGGCACGCGCGGAGCAGACCCGCGCTCGCCGCGCAACAGACACCTGACCGAAAGGAAGCGGGCGTAGCCTGGCGGCACCATGAAGGTCATCTCGTACAACTTGCGCAAGCACCGCGCCGCATCCGAGCTCTCCGACCTCGTCCAGCAGCACGGAGCGGACGTGCTGTGCCTGCAGGAGGCCGACACGAGCGGCATCCCCGACGAGATCAGCGGGCTGCGGCTGGCCGACGCGACCGCACGCAACCGGCTAGGGCTCGCCGTGTACTACCGGGAGAACACCTACCGGGCGGTCGAGGTGCGTTCACTCGCGCTGAAGAAGTCGCTCCACGATCGTGTGCTCAAGCCGGCCGAGGAGCGCATGCTCGGTGTGCGGCTGCGTGACATCGACGACGGTCGCGACCTGATCGTCGCGAGCTTCCACGCCGCTCCGCTGACGGCGCTCAACTCACTGCGGCGCAACCAGATCCAGGCGGCCCTGGGCGCCCTGACAGAGCTGGGGACGGGACTGCCGATCCTCATGGTCGGCGACTACAACTATCCGGTCTTCAAGGAGAACCTCGGACAGGTCGTCCGCAAGCAGGGGTACGAGCTGACGCTCAGCGACGCCCGGACCTACACGCGCTACAAGTTCTTCCGCGGACACTACGACTTCGCCACGAGCGTCGGGTTCGACATCGCACGGGTGCAGACGCTGCCGCAGGGCGCGAGCGACCACCTGCCGATCCTCGTCACTGCCGAGCCGGTCTGAGAAAGACGGATGCCCCGGAGCCGAAGCTCCGGGGCATCCGTTTCGTGCTGTGCGCCTGATCAGGCAGCAGCCTCCGCGTTGCGGTGGCGGCGGACCGTGCTGGCCACGGCGATGCTGCCGCCGGCGAGGGCGAGAGCGCCACCGCCGATCCACAGGCCGAGGAGAGCGGCGTTGTCGCCACCGGTTGCGGGCAGGGTGCCCGAGCCACCGGCGCCGCCGGCCGCGGCCGGAACGGCGATGGTGACCGTGCTCGCACCCGAGACGGTACCCGTGGCGGTGAGGGTGTACTCACCGGTCGCGTTGGCGGGCAGAGTCACCTGGAAGGCGACCTCACCGGCTGCGTTGGCGACCTTGGTGGTGCTGGTCGAGGTGACCGCGAACTTCACGAACGCGACACTGCCGGCGGCCGCGTTCTCGCCCGTCAGCGTGCCGGTGACGCTCTCGTTCGGCTCGAAGTTGTTGAACGCGATCGTGGCGGTGCCACCCGCGGTGACGGTGACGGACGAGCCGCCGACCGGTGCCGGGGTGTAAGCGTTTGCGATGGCGGGGGCTGCAAAGACAGCCGCTGCTGCGATGGCGGAGGCCGCCGCCGCCTTGATGAGACGGTTCTTCATGTGTCCTGCTTTCCTTGGGTCATCCGGAGGCTCACACCCAACGGAGAAGTAATACTAAGGATTACGTCAGGAGTGGTCACAGCAAGTATTCAGGCACAAAGGCCCTACATGCAAGCTGAAACATTTCGGTCGCGTTAACATTTCGCGATCCGGATGCCCGGCGGCGCGCCGTGGACGCGGAAACACGCGGATGCGGGTGTCGAACGGCTTCGGGAGCGGGTCAGATGCGCGCGTCGCGCGCGCGGCGTACCGCCGAGGCCAGCGCGATGGTGGCCCCCGCCGCCACGAGCGCGCCGCCGCCGACCCACAGGCCCAGCGAGGTGCGCGCATCGCCGCCGGTCGCGGGCAGACCGGCCGCGTCGACGACCGAGGCGCTCGCGGTGCCGCCGGCGGACGAAGGCGAGATCGCCTCGATGTTGTAGACGCCGACGGCGTCGGCGGGGAAGGTGATGGCGACGGGGGCGAGAGCGCCCTGATCGGACGATTCGCGCATCGTGCTGCCGGTGGTGACGGCGAACGCGGCCCGGGCGAATGCGACTCCTGCGCCGTTCTCGCCGCGGACCGTGATCGTGACCGCCTCGTTCGAGCCGAACGTGCCGTCGGCGCACGCGAACTCGACCGTCCCGCCCGCCACGAAGGCGCTCGGGGTCGTCGTGCACGACTTCGTCGGCGGGTAGATGGTGGCGCCGGTGGACGCGGATGCCGCTGCCGGGAGGGCGATGATCGCGGCCACGAGGGTCGCGACGGCGGCGAGAGAAGCGGTGCGGCGCATGATCGGTGAGTCTATGCGTCGCCGCAACGCGCAACAACAACGGTGGGCCGGTCTGCGTCGACGGTGGGTGTCACGGCGGCCGTCGCCGTGGTCGCTCCGCTCTCGGCGACGACGCTCACGGTGGCGGTGACCGACTCGCCGGGGGCGAGATCGGACGAGAACACCATCACCTGCCGCCCGGCATGCGAGCCGCCGCCGAACCCCGCACCGTCGGACCGGGTCGCCGACGAAAGCGCGTAGCCCTCGGGCAGATAGAGGTAGGCGACCGTGCGTGCCACGCCCGCCGGCACACCGAACGCCCCGCCGCCGGTGACATAAGACGGGAGAGAGGTCGCGGCATCAGCCGGTGCGTTGTTGGCGATGGTGACCTCCAGCGTCACCGGAGAGGACGTCCGTCCATCGCCGCCGACCGCGCACGTCTCCCACGCCAGGCGGGTGTCTGCGGTGAGGTAGTAGTCCATCTTCGATCCGGTGCCGTCGTTGAGGAAGACGCCGAAGGCGGCCGTGTCGGCATCCGTGTCCGGCAGTGGCCCCGCGAGCGTCGTGTCGGCGAGCACCGCCTGATCTTCGGGGATCGCACTCCACAGCAGCAGACGTCGTTCGTCGCCGGCGCGGCCCAGGGCGGCGATGAGCTTCGCGGGATCGGCGGCGCCGGAGGCGAGGCGCTCGAACACGGCCGCCGACGCGGCCGCGAAGAACGCGTCCTGATCCCGCGGGCTCTCGTACCGCGAGTAGACGTCGTTGAGCAGGAGGGGCACGGCGTTGTCCGCGGAGACGACGTCGCCCGTCGGCAGCTCGACGGGGCCTGTGGCCTCGAGGATGTACGACAGGGCGACGGGATCGGTCGCGATCACGCCGTCGACGCTCTGCCCGGTCTGCCGCAGAAGCATCTCGCGGGCGAGCGGGCCGCCGACGGAGAAGTCGGGGATCTGGGTGACGTTCTGGATGTAGCGGCCGGGCCGCGTCTCGTAGATGCGCTCGATCTCGGGATCGAGGGGGAGCACCGGCTCGCCGAAGTTGGAGAAGTCGGACGACGAGGCCTGTCCGGCCAGCTCGATCCGCCCGTCGGCGGTCTTCACGATCGCCATCGCCCCGACGATGCCGCCCGTCGATCGCCATTCGGCGTTGTTCTGGAACGCCAGCAGGTACGTGCGCTCGCCGGACGACCCCAGCATCGCGGGCAGGAGGGTCGAGGCGCGGGCAAGGGCGTCGGTGGCCGAGGCTCCGGTGTCGAGGAGCTCGGACACCTCGTCGACGGCCGCCCGGACGGGCCGCATGAGCGGGGTGTCGTCGAGAGCGCGCACGGATTCCGCTGCGGCGGCGACCGTGTCTGCCCCCGCGCGAGCCGGCTCGGCGATCTCGCGGAAGACCGCCGTGTCGATGCGCCCGTCGACGGGCCGGAAGGCGTCCGGCGAGAACGCCGAAGCCACATCGGCGAGGGGGAGGAGCCCGTCTCGGGCGATGTCGTCGGCCGCCGCGGCGATCGTGCCGACGGCGCGCAGCTGCGGGCCGATCCACGGGGTGCCCTCGGCGAGCGACCAGACCGGGTCGGAGGTGAGCTCGCGCGCCGTGGCCGCGTGGTCGGCGACCTCGGTGATGTGCGGGGCGGCCGCGGCCGGATCGGCGAGCGAGTCGACGGCGCTGCGGGCCGAGGCCTCGGCCTCGCGCAGTTCGCCGTACGCGAGGGCCCCGCGGACGCCGACCCAGGCGGCGACCGCGATGAGGGCGATCAGGAAGATCCCGGCGATGGCCGCCAACGCGAGCTGCGTCCGGCGCAGGGGGCGGGGCTGGTCAGCGGTGCGCACCCGATCACTCTAAGGGGCGGGCCCGTGCGTACACTTGCGAGAGGAAGCGGAGGACTCGATGAAGCGACGCTGGGGGACGGCCGCCGCGACTGCGGTGATGGCTGTGGCTCTCGTGGGATGCGGTCCTGCGCCGTGGAACGCGCCGTCGGGTGACGGGGGCGACGCGAGCGACCCCGCGCCGTCGCCGAGCATCTCGCGCTCCGCCGTGCCGCCGCCGATCCCCAACGACCTCTCGAGCGGCTCGACCGAGCGTCAGGTGACCGCGGGCGCCGTGACGGGGGCGCTGAACTACTGGTCAGACCTGTCGATGGACCGGTGGTCGGCGACGGCCCTCAAGCCCGTCAGCCTCTCGCTCGTGACGACCGTCAGCCCCGACGACGGGCAGAAGGTCTACCTGCAGAAGGCGACGATGATCGCCGTGCCCGGCAACGCGGAGGGCGATCTCAGCCCCCTCGCGCCGACGTCGGACCAGTCGGCGACGAACCCCGGCTATCTCGTGCTCTCGCCGTACAGCTACTCGCAGACCTTCTACGTCGGCGAGGTGCCTCCGGAGGCCACGTTCGTCACGATCCGCTTCACGTACGACTTCCTCGTGCAGACCACCCCCACCTCCGACGAGTTCGCCAAGCAGACGGCGACCGACAGCATCACCGTCGCGATCGCGGCCGCGCCCGAGGCCGGCTGAAACCTCAAGGTCGCCGCAAGGCAACCTGAAGAGATCGGAAAGCGGCCCGGATCGTGGCCGGCCGGATGCTTGTATGGCCACGCCCGCGACATCCGACGCCGGTCCCGCTCTCAGAAATCCGGTCTGCCATGCTCTCGCGCCGCTCACCCGCCCTCCGCACCGCCGTGTCGGCGGGCGCGCTCGCTCTCTCGCTCGTCGCGCTGACGGGATGCTCGGAGCTGACCGGCATGATCAACGCCGTCCAGGGTGATCCGGTCTCGGCCGTGCCCGCTCCGGCGCCCTCGCAGTCGCCGAGCATGGCATTCAACTCGCAGTTCACCTATGACGGTTCGGTGTCGCTGTCCTCGGACGTGGCGCAGGATCTCGAGCTGCGTCTCGACGTGTGGGCACAGGACCCCAAGCGCACCCAGGAATGGACCCCCGGTGCCGAGAAGACGTTCGGCCTCGCGGTCAACGTCCACGACAAGCGCGTCGACGAGAAGGCCGTGCTGTCGCAGAAGCGCCGCGTGTTCATCTCGTCGATCTCGATCACCTCGCAGACGGCGCAGGCGTCGGGGCAGGTGCAGAACCCGTTCCAGTTCAGCGCCGACCCACGGACACTCGTTCCCAGCGACACGATCCGCTCCGATCGTGGGCTGCTGCTCAACAGCTTCCAAGGCGGCCTCTACGTGCCCGAGACGATCGTCCACGGGCTGCCGGCCGATACCTACGGGATGACGCTGGAGTTCGCGATGACGGTGTGGGTCGAGGGTAACGCGAACGACGACGCGAGCTTCACGCAGCAGACGGTGTACCAGTACCTGCCGGTCGCGATCTTCAGCGACGAACAGGCGGCGGACGCGGCGCCCGCACCCGCTCCCAGCACGACGCCGTGAACGGTTCGAGGCGCCTCGTTCCTTGCGCATAAATTGCGGTTGACTTCGTCCGGTCTGAACACGCCGCGTTCCAGAATGGACCTCGGCAGACAACAGCTGCCCGACACCTCGCACAGGATGTGACCGCATGACTCAGACGCCGTACACGCCGTACACGCCCAACCCGGCGTTCGGTCAGCCGCAGTACCCCGCCCCGCAGGCGCCGGTCGAGCTGGCGGATCACTTCGAGACGGCGTTCCCCGACGACTTCGAGTCTGTCCTCGAACAGACCACGGTCCACCGCTCCACGATCGGCTGCGTCATCCCGGCGTACAACGAGGAGGAGTCGATCGCCGACGTGATCGAGGGGCTGCTCGCCCAGACGCGCGTCCCCGACGTCATCCACGTCATCGCGAACAACACCTCCGACAACACCGTCAAGATCGCCGCGGGGTATGCAGGTCCCCACGAGGTGACGACAGAGCTCGGCACGCAGTTCACCGAGGTGTTCGTGCACGACATCGGCAAGAACCCCGACAAGAAGGTCGGCGCGCTCAACTACGGCTACTCGCTCGTCGAGGGCTACGACTACCTGCTCGGCGTCGACGGCGACACCATCGCCGACTCGCGCGCTGTGGAGTTCCTCGAGTCCGAGGCCGTCGGCGACTCGCGCATCGGCGGCATCTCGGCGATCTACTCGATCGACGACAAGCCCATCAAGGGAACGATCGCGAAGTTCCTCATCGCCGGCCAGCGCACCCAGTTCGCGGCCTTCAACATGCAGAACCTGCTCCGCGGGCGCAACATGGCCGTCCTCGGCGGACAGTTCTCGATCTTCTCGACGAACGCCCTGCGCGACGCGATGAAGGCGAACCACCAGTCCACCCCGTGGGTCAAGGACTCCGAGGTCGAGGACTCGCTGCTCTCCTTGCAGATCAAGAGCGCCGGATACCTCACCAAGATCAGCCCATACGCCCGGGCCAATGTCGGCGGCATGACGACCCTCAAGGGGTACGACGCGCAGCAGGTCAAGTGGACCTACGGCGCCATCGAGCTGATGTGGCCGGGCCAGCGCGGCGACACGAAGGGGCAGCCGTTCCACCCGAACCTGCGCCTGCGCTGGTTCGAGAACTTCGGGATGCTGACGAACCTGTTCGTGCGCGTCGCGTTCCTCATCCTGCTCGCGGGCTCGCTGTCGATCAGCGCCTTCGTCTTCTCGCCGTTGTGGCTCATCCCGCCGATGGTGGCCGTGCTGCTGAACCTGCGCATGGCCCGCAGCATCAAGGACCACAATCAGCGCGACATCCTCTTCGCCCTCCTGGTCTTCCCGGCCGAGGCGTTCATGTGGATCAGGCTCGGCCACTTCATGCGCTCGTGGTCGCGCTTCCTGTCGAAGAAGAAGGTCGACAACTGGGCGATGCAGGCCAAGGCCGAGAGCGGCGGCGGCAGCATCGGTCACTGGATGCCGCTGCTCATCCTCGCGGCCGTGCTGCTGGCGATGGCCGTCGTCTGGAACATCATCGGTCCCGTCGCGCAGTCGTCGATCCTGTGGATCGGGTGGCCGATCGTCGGCGTCGTGACCGTGCTGCAGACCCTGCTGATGTTCTCGAAGCTGGTCCGCCGCCAGAACGGATACAAGGTCTGAATCGGCGGAACTGCCGGAGAGTCTGAGGTTCAGACCGCGGCGGCGGTCTCCGATGTCATGCGGTACCCGACACCGCGGACGGTCTCGATGTACCGCGGGGTCGTGGGGCTGTCGCTCAGCTTGCGGCGGAGGTTGGTCATGTGCGCCTCGATCGCCCGCTTGTCGGCCTCGCCGACGAAGTAGCTCGTGACATACGACTCGCCGCGTAGGACGAGGGTCAGGTCGGCCTTCGACCGGACGCGGCGCTTCGAGGCCATCAGGGTCGAGAGCAGATCGAACTCGGTGCGGGTGAGGTCGAGCTCGCGGCCACCGATGTAGGCCAGGCGCGTGTCGGTGTCGACCTGCAGGTCGCGGTGCGTGAGCCAGTGCTCACCCGTGGCCGGGACGAGGTCGCCGCCGGACTGGTGCACGACGACGTCGGAGCCGGGCGCCGGTGCCGGCGTGGCCGTGTCGCTCGGGCGGTGCACGATGATGGGCTGCTGCGCGGGGCTCTGGGGCGGCGCAGACTGCTGCGGCGCTGACTGCTGGGGGATTGGCTGCTGAGGGGGCGCGGGCTGCTGTTGCTGCTGTGCGGCTCCGCCGAAGCGTGCGAGGTACTCCTCGTACGACAGCGGCGCAGCATCGGCGGCGGGGGCCGCGGGGGAAGCGGGGGCGTGGTGTGCCAGCGCGGGGCGCGCGCCGGGGAACGACGGACCGACCGAATCCTGCTGGGGGGCCTGCTGCGCCGCAGCGGCGCGCGGGCGTCGGAGCAAGGCGTCGACCCGCGCCCGGAACTCGCGCGGGCGGAACGGCTTGACGATGTACTCGTCGGCGCCGGAACCCAGGCCGAGCACGACGTCGGCCTCTTCGGAGAGCCCCGTGAGCATGATGATGTACGTGTCGCTCTGAGCTCGGATGCGCCGGGCGGCCTCGAAGCCGTCGATGCCGGGCATGTTGACGTCGAGAGTCGTCAGCAGTGGTCGGTACGACAGCACCGCCTGGATGCCGTCGATGCCGTTGCCGACCGAGACGGTGGAGAACCCGGCGGCCTCGAGCACCTCGACCAGGAGATGACGGATGTCGGGATCGTCCTCGACGATGACCGCCGTCTTCATCTGCTCGGACATCATGCGCGTCACTCTTCTCCCTCAGGTTCGGGTAATTTTGCCATACGCAAAGGGTCCGGCAGTCCCTCCCCGGCGGTCTGAGTCAGGGCGCGACGTCGCGGGTGAGTTCGACGGCGCCGGCGGGCCACCACACGCCGGCTGCGGGCCCGCCGTTGCATGGCCCATCGCTCTCGCCCGGAGGCTTGATCCACAGGTTCGTGTCGACGACGTCGTCGCCGAATGTCCCGCTCGGGTCGCCCACGGTACGCCCCGGCGGGTTGCACCACTCGCCGTCGCCCGGAGCGCCCGAGCCGTTGCGCGACGTGTCGACGAGCGCATGCATGCCGCCGAGGCGGTCGGAGAGCGCGTGGGCGTAGGCGAACTCGTCGAAGGTGTCGTTGAAGTTCGACACGTTCGTCACGAATCCGCGGACGCCCGAGACCGTCACCTTCTCGATGAGCTCGGCCATCGCGTCGGCGCCCAGCCAGTTCGAGTGCCCACCGTCGACGTACACCCACGTGTCGGTGCCGGTGAGGCGCTCGAGGGCCCCGCGCAGCTGCGTGACGCGCTCGTCGAGGTTGCCGCACTGCGGGGCGAGCGCGAGACTGTCGGGCTCGACGATGACGACCTTCTTGACATCCGGGACCGAACGCAGCGCCGTTCCGATCTGCCTCGTCCAGGTCTCGTAGTCCGCCTCGTCGAGACCGCCCGCGGAGTGGTTGCCGCAGTCGCGCCCCGGCAGACCGTAGACGACGACGGCCATCGCCGTGTCGGACTCCCGCGCCTCGTGGGCGATGTTCAGGACGCGCTCGCCGACCTCGCCGATGGGGTCCTGTTCCGGGGTGAGCCAATAGGCGGTCGGCTGCGACGACAGATACTCGGCTGCGGCGACCTCGTCGGCGGTGCCGCCCTCCGTCAGTGCTCGCGCGGCCTTCGACTCGGCCGGTGCCACGAAGGCCGTGCCGACGCCGGGCGGCCGCGCGGTGAGCGCTTGCACGCTGTTCGTCACGAGCGTCACCACCAGGGCGACGGCAGCGATGACGGCGGCGACCGCGGTGACGATGATCGCGAGCCACGCCCAGCGCGGCAGCCGGCGTCGGCGCCGGGGCGGGCGCGGGGAAGCCGGCCGCTCGGGCGGCGGTGGCGGCTCGTAGTGCCCGCTGATGATGTAGCCGGCCGGATCGCCACCGGCATCATCGTGACCGGCGCCGCCACCCGCGCCGTGACGCGATGCGTCGGAGCCGGGTCGCTGTGCCACGGACTGACTCTAACGGTTGGCCTCGCACCGGGGGCCGTCGTGCGCCGTTATCGGGGCGGATACCCTGGGGCCATGGGCGACGTGATCCTGGGAGTGACCGACGCGGACGGCGCGGGTGCGCGTGAATGGGCGTTCCGCCGAGCCGAGGCGTTGAGTCTGACACTGCGCGAGCTGCTGATCGCTCCGACGCGCGACGATGCCGAGCGGGTCGCCGCCGCGACCGCGGATGCCGAGATCCTCGTGCTGCCGGAGGAACACGGCCACGCGTACCGCGCTCTCATCGCCCACGCGCATTGCCCGGTCGCGATCGTTCCCGAGCGCCTCGACGCGGACCATGATGGCGACGCGCGCCGCGGGGTCCTCGTGGGGGTCGACGCCTCGGACGTCTCGGCCCGGGCGCTCGACTTCGCCGCTCGTGAGGCCGTCCGCACGGGCGAGCCGCTCGTCGCCCTCGCGGCCTGGGAACCCGTATCGGTGGGCACCGAGCCCGGCCTCGACCTGTGGACGGGGCCGATGCCCGTCGACCTGACGGAAGCGACGGCCGGGATGCTCGACCGCATGCTCGAGCCCGTACGTGCGGCGTACCCGCAGCTCGACGTGCGCACGCGCATCGATGTCGGCGACGCCTCCAGCCTGATCGAGGACGCTTCGCGCCATGCCGTGCTGACCGTCGTCGGATCTCACGGCCGCACGGGACTGTCGCGGCTGCTGCTCGGATCGGTCAGCGAACGCGTCGCGGCCCACGTCGGTTCTCCCACCGTCATCGTTCGGTGACCCGCGTCGCGCGGGCCCTGCTGATCGGCTACGTGGTCGTCCTCGCGTTCGTCGCGTTCTGGCCCACGCCCGTCGACCGCGACGCCGGACCGATCCTGCGAGCGATCACCTCGGCCGTGCCGTGGCTGACCTACGACCGCATCGAGTTCGGCGCGAACATCGCTCTGTTCATCCCGTTCGGCTGCTGCGCGGCGCTCGGCTGGCCCCGCTGGCGGGCATACGTCATTCCCGCCGGGCTCGTCATCTCCGTCGTCATCGAGGCGGCGCAGGGCGTGCTGCTCTCGCAACGGACCGCGAGCGTGTGGGACGTCGTGGCCAATACCCTCGGAGCGGCGGTGGGCTGGCTGATCGCGCGACGGTGGGCCCTCAGGAGCGATCAGACCGTCGAGAGGGATCAGCCCGCGTCGGGCGGCTGAAGACCCTGCGAGCGGCGGCGGCGGATCTCCGCCTCGAGCTCCGCGATCTCGATCTCCCGTTCGAGGTCGGCGAGCTGCTGCGCGGTGGTGCGGTAATCACGCGGCTGCGGACGACTCGCAGGCGTGGCGGGGGTGGGTTCGTCGCGCGACCACCGGCGAGGATCACCGAAGCTCATCGACTCGCGCGGAGTCGTGTCCCACTCGCGTCCGAGCGCGAACCACAGCACGGAGCCGAGGAACGGCAGGAAGACGATGAACAGCACCCAGGCGAACTTCGGCAGGTGCTTCACCTGGTCGTCGCGACGGGTGATCGCATCGACGAGGGCTGCGACCATCAGGACGAGGGCGATCAGGGGGAGCAGCAGATACACCCCGCCAGGCTGGCCCAGGTCGGCGCCTCGGCGCAAGAGAGGGCAGAGCAGAAGGCATGACGGTCAGAACGCGTAACGGATGCGGCACGACGGCAGTTCACGTTCGATGAGCGCGCACAGCGCCGCGACGGCCTCGCCCTTGAATGGCGAGCGGTACCGCACGTTCATCGCGCCGTTCTGCGAGCGCTTGGTCTCCTGCATGCGCGGAGTCCACAGCAGTTCCTCGCCGCGCGGGTGCCATCCGAGGTTCACCTCGTGGAGTCCTTCATTGTGGGTGAGGAGGATGATCTCGCACGCGAGTTGAGCCTTCGCCCGGTCGGAGAGCATGTCGCTCAGCTCGCGCAGCAGTGCCGTCCAGTCCGCGATCCACGTCGGAGTGAGGATGACGGGCGAGAAGCTCAGGTGCACCTCGTAGCCGGCGTCGACGAAGTCGTTGATCGCGGCGATCCGCTCCGAGACGGGCGACGTGCGGATGTCGGTCACCTTCGCTGTCTCGTGGGGCATCAGGGAGAAGCGGATGCGGGTGCGCCCGAGCGGGTCCCAGTCGAGCAGGTCGCGGTTGACGTACTTCGTCGCGAACGACGCCTTGGCCGTCGGCGACATCCGGAACAGCTCGCACAGGTCGCGGACGTTCTCGCTGATCATCGCGTCGACCGAGCAGTCGCTGTTCTCGCCGATGTCGTACACCCATGCGTCCGGATCGCACTGGTTCGGCTCGGTCTTGGGCCCTCGGCGGGCGATGTGACGGGCGAGGTGGCGTGAGATCTCGTCGATGTTGGCGAAAACGGTCACCGGGTTGCTGTATCCCTTGCGGCGCGGCACGTAACAGTACGAGCAGGCCATCGCGCATCCGTTGGCCGTGGACGGTGCGATGAAATCGGCCGACCGGCCGTTGATCCGGGTCGCGACGGACTTCTTCACGCCCAGCACGAGCGCCTCGGTCTTGATCCGCACCCAACGCCGCACATTGGCCTCGTCGCCGTGGACCTCGGGGACGAGCCAGTGCGAGTCGATCGGCACGATGTCGGCCTGCGGCCACCGCGCCACGATCTGCTGCCCCCGCGGCAGCGCGAGCGCCTCATCTTCGGCGTAGATGCGGCTGATCTGCAGCAGCGGCGCCGGATCCCGAGCTGTCACCTGTTCCCGGGCGGTCAGTCGGTCGACTCGAGCTCGACCTCGCCGCCGGCGAGAGCATCGGCGTACGTGCGGACGTCCGGACCGGGCTCCCAGTCGATGAACTTGTCCTTCATGTGGCTGACGAGAGCGGCGTACGCCTTGTCGGCGTCGTTGGCATCGTCGGTCGCGGCGACGGCGGCGACGGCATCCTGCAGGACACGGTCGGCGTCGTCGAGGACCTTCTGGCGGGCTTCGTCGTTCCAGTGGATCTCGCTGATTCTCATAGCGGCACGCTAGCCAGCCTGAACCGATCGGGCGACGGGCTTGCGCGATGCGATCCGGCGCCCGATGATCCCCTGCTTCGGGCTGAAGAGGTACACCGCGGCGAACACGATGCCCTGCACGAGCACGACGAGTCCGCCCGACGAGGCGTCGACCCAGTAGCTGACGTAGATGCCGACGATGGAGGACGCCGCCGACAGGGCCGGGGCGATGACGAGCATGCGGCCGAATCGGTCGGTGAGCAGGTGCGCCGTGGCGCCCGGGATGATGAGCATCGCCACGACCAGCACGACGCCCACCACCTGCAGGGCGACGACCGCGGTCAGGGCGAGGACCCCCAGCAGGAGCCCCGACAGCAGTCGGGGCGAGAGCCCGATGGCGAAGGTGTGGATCGGGTCGAACGCGAACAGGGTCAGATCGCGGCGCTTGACGAACAGCACCGCGAAGGCGACCGCGGCCAGGACCGCGATCTGCACGAGGTCGCCCGCCGATACCCCGAGGACGTTGCCGAACAGGATGTGGTTGAGGTCGGTCTGGCTCGGCGTGACCGAGATGAGCACGAGACCGAGCGCGAAGAGCGTCGTGAAGACGATGCCGATGGCGGCGTCCTCCTTGACCCGGCTCGTGCCGCGGATGATGCCGATGAGGGCGACCGCGAGGAAGCCGAACACCAGGGCTCCGATCGCGAACGGCGCGCCCAGGACATAGGCGAGCACGACCCCGGGCAGGACGGCGTGGCTGACGGCGTCGCCCATGAGCGACCAGCCGATGAGGACGAGCCAGCACGACAGCACCGCGCAGACGATCGCGGCGATGGCGGTGGCCGACAGGGCGCGGAGCATGAACTCGTACCGGAGGGGCTCGAGCAGGATGTCGATGAGGGTCACGAGTGCTCCTCGGTGGTGAGCGGGCGCTCGTCGGTGAGTCCGAACGCCCGTGCGAGCAGCTCGGGGCGTAGCGCTTGGTCGACCGTGCCCTGGAACACGACGCGGCGCAGCAGGAGCACCGCTTCGTCGGCGAGAGACGGGAGCGCGTGGAGGTCGTGGGTGGAGACGAGCACGGTGCGGGCGTCGGCGGCGAGCTCTCGGAGGAGGCGGACGATGGTCGCCTCGGACTTCTTGTCGACCCCCGCGAAGGGCTCGTCGAGCAGGAGGACACCGGCGTCCTGGGTGATGCCGCGGGCGACGAATGCCCGCTTGCGCTGCCCGCCCGACAGCTGGCCGATCTGGCGGTCGGCGAGGTCGGCCAGCTCGACGCGCTCGAGCGCGTCGTCGACGGCGCGGTGATCGTCGGGGCGCGGCCGGCGGGTGGGGCCGAGGCGTCCGTACCGGCCCATCATCACGACATCGCGAACCGACACCGGAAACGTCCAGTCGACGTCCTCGCTCTGCGGCACGTACCCGATGAGGCCGTGACGCCGTGCGGCTGCGGGGGGCTCCCCGCCGACGCTCACCCGACCGCTCGCGGGGCGGACGAGGCCCGTGATCGACTTGAAGAGCGTGGACTTGCCCGAGCCGTTCATGCCGATCAGCGCGGTCACCCGGCCCGGCGTGACGGTGAGGTGGACGTCGTCGAGCGCCACGATGTCGCGGTAGCGCACCGAGACGCCGGAGACCACGATGCCCGGGGTCGAGGTGATCCCGGCGCTCCCGGCGCTCATGGCGCGCTCCGGGTCAGCGCCGCGGCGATGGTCTCGGCGTCGTGACGGAGCAGGTCGAGGTACGTCGGCACGGGGCCGTCGGACTCGGAGAGCGAATCGACGTACAGTGTGCCGCCGAAGACGGCATCCGTCGCCTCGACCACCTGCTGCATGGGGCGGTCCGAGACGGTCGACTCGCAGAAGACGGCGGGCACGTCGTTGTCGTCGACGAACTCGATCGTCTGCCGGATCTGCTGGGGCGTCGCCTGCTGCTCGGCGTTGACGGGCCAGATGTAGGCCTCGGTGAGTCCGGCGTCGCGGGCGAGGTACGAGAACGCACCCTCGCAGGTGACGAGCGCGCGCTGCTCGTCGGGAACCGCTTGGAGGTCGGCGATGAGATCGTCGTGGATGCGCTGGAGCTCGTCGTTGTAGGCGGCGCCGTTCGCAGCGTAGGTCCCCGCGCCCGCCGGATCGAGCTCGCTGAACGCGGCGACGATGTTGTCGACGTACCGCTGCACGTTCAGGGGGCTCATCCAGGCGTGGGGGTTGGGTTTGCCCGCATAGGCGTCGCCGGTGATGTCGATCGTCTCGACGCCCTCGGACACGACGACGTGGGGTGCGTCGGCGGTCTCGACGAAGCGCGCGAACCACGACTCGAGGCCGAGCCCGTTGTCGAGGATCAGGTCGGCGTCGGCTGCCGCCGCGATGTCTCGCGGGGTCGGCTCGTAGCCGTGGATCTCGGCTCCGGTCTTCGTGATCGATCGCACGTCGAGCCGGTCTCCCGCGACGTTGTGGGCGATGTCGGCGAGGACCGTGAAGGTCGTCAGCACGACGGGGCGGTCACCGGCGGGTTCGCCGGCGACCTCCGCGTTCGAGCCCGTCGCGCAGCCCGAGAGCACGGCTGCCGCCGCCCCGAGGGCGATCAGTGCGGCACGTCGGCGACGTCGATTTTTCGGCATACCGAAAAATTACCCGCTGACCTCCCGGGCGTGCAATTCCGCGTCGACGACATCGGCCCAGGGTTGACGTGTCGAGCGCACGGTGTCACCGGTCTCGGCCGCCTGCTGCATGAGCAGCGCGAGGTAGTGGTCCTGGCTCGCCTCGGCCAGCGAATACACCGGTGCGCGCCCGTCGATGGCGCGCGGCATGGCGTCGAGCATGCGCGCGATCGCGATCTCGTCGTCGTTGAGGCGCGCCGGGAGGAAGGGATTGCGGAAGACCCATTCGTCGCCGAGCAGGATGCCGCGCAGGAACATGCCCTCGAGGTTGCCGCCCTCGCCCGTCATGACACGTCGAAGTGAGCCGAACACGGGTTCGTCGAACCGCCGCAGGTATCGCACCTCGCCGTTCTCGATCTCGCCGCGCTCGCCGCGGACAAGCAGGCGATTGCCGCGGATCCACGAGAAGTACTGCTCACCGGCGAAGTCGTACACGCCGAGGCGGCCGTCGAACATGAAACGTGCCGTGGTCTGCGTCGCCGTGACGATGCGCTCCTCGGTCGGATCGCCGGCGCGTCCAGGTCCCGCCACGAGCGGGGAGCGGAAGACGGATGCCGTGATGTCGACCTCGTCGGCGCCGACCCCCAGCGCCCGGCGCATGACGCTGACGCCGTGGTAGTCGTGGCACTGCGCCACGAGCGCCTGCGACGGTGTGCCGAGTCGCCCGGAGCGGGCGACCGCGAGCTGGGCCGACAGCAGGGGCGACAGGTGGTACTGCTCGGCGACCTGCACCGTCGGCGCGCCGGGACGGGCGGCCCGGTGCCAGAGCTCGACGAGGTCGTCGATCCCTGCGGCGGGCGGGGTCTCGCTCAGGACGGGGATCCCCCGGTCGACGAGGTCGAGGATGATCCCGGGCGCCACATCGCGGGGAACCGAGACGACGACGACGTCGGGGGTGCTGTCGGCGAGCAGCGCGTCGAGGTCGGGGTAGCCGCGCACACCCCAGCGCTTCTCGATCGCGGCGGCCGTCGTGGCGCTGCGGGTGACGAGCCCGGACACGCGGAAACGTTCGGGCAGGGCTGCGGCGACGCGCAGGAAGAAGTCGCTGCGCCATCCGCTGCCGATGATCGCGAAGGTGAGGGTCATCGGCACAGTCTGCATGCCGCGGCGTGTGAGACGGTAGGGGAATGGTGGAGGGGCGCGCTCGCGGGGGTGGGAATGATATGGAGCCGGCCGACATCGACGTCGAGACCGTCGAGTTCGACGGGGTCCGTACACGAGTCACGCGGGTGAAGACGGCGTCGTCCGCCGATTCGGAGCGCGCCTTCGTCCTGATCGCGGGCATCGGCGTGGCCGCGACGTACTTCGACCTGCTCGCCCCGACGCTCGCGCAGAAGGCGCGGGTCTACGCTCTCGACCTCCCCGGTTTCGCGGGCCAGCGCGCGCCGCGCGACGAGCCCTCCGTGTCGTTCTTCGCCGACCAGGTCGAGGCCGTGCTCGACCGTTTCGACCTCGACGACCCCGTGCTGCTGGGGCACTCGTTCGGCACGCAGATCGTGACCGAGGTGCTCGCGCGGCGCCCCGGCATCCGTCGCGCCGTCCTCATCGGACCCGTCGTGAACGACCGGGAGCGTTCGGTGGTGCTGCAGGCGATCCGCTTCGCGCAGTCGTCGCTGTTCGAGCCGTTCCGTCTGGTGATGCTGGCGGTCAGCGCCTACCTGCTGTGCGGGTTCGCGTACTTCATGCGGGTGCTGCCGCACATGATGCGCTATCCGCTTCGGGACCGGCTGGCGGATGTGTCGGCGCAGGTGCTGCTGATCCGAGGGGCGCGAGATTTCTCGTCTCCGCGCTCCTTCCACTCGTCGCTCGTCGCGGTGGCCCGCGACGCCTGGCGGTGGGAGATCCACGGCGCCGCGCACTCGGTCATCAACGGCAACGCGATCGGGGTGGCGAAGCTCATGGACGCGTTCGTCGCGGGCGACCTGCCCCGACGCGGCCAGATGTCGCAGGAGGAGGCGCGCGTGCCTCGGCCCGCCTACGGCGGCGTCGCCCTGATGTGGCGCGCGACGCGCTACCGCGTGCAGGAGTGGTTCAGCGCGCGAGAGGGCGACGAGGTCGGCGTCGAGCACGCGAAGGAGTCGCACGCCGCCGTCATGTGGCGCGCGTTCACCGGCGGGCGTCGCTGAACGAGGTCGCGCGGCGCGTCACTCCCACACCGCGGTGTCGGGATCGAGGCCGTGCGCGCGGGCGCTCTCGTCGATGCCGCGACGCAGCCACGAGGCGAGGCCCGGGTGGAGACGGTCGTAGTGGGCGGCGAACGCGGCATCCGCTTCGTACATCCGGCCGAGGCAGACCTGCATCGACCGGCTCACCGGGAAGTACTCGCTGACCAGCGCGCGGTGGCGTTCGACCAGTGCGTCCGCCTCCGGGCTGCCGGGCTCGATGCCGGCGGCGGCCGCGGCCGCGAGGTCGGCGTCGAGCGCCGTCATCGTCGCGGTGATCGCCCGCCACTGATCGGGGCTGCGGGTGGCGGCGCGCTCCGCGTACTGCTTCCACTGCGGTGTATCGCCGTAGCGGCGCCGGGCGAGGGCGGGCCAGTCGGGATTCCAGTCCGGGCCGAAGATCGACAGCTGCTCGTCGGCAGTGAGCAGCACGCCGCGCTCGTGCGCTTCGATCATGCGGTCGAGGCCGGAGCGGAGCACCTCGAGTCGCGCGAGCGAGCGCGACACCTCCTCGCGTTGCTCGCGCAGCGACGCGGATGTGTCGCGTCCGGGCTCGTCGAGGATCTCGCGGATCCGGTCGAGACCCAGCCCGACCTCCCGGTACACCACGATCCGCTGCAGACGAGCGATGTCGTCGGCGGTGTACAGCCGGTAACCCGCATCGGTGCGCAGCGTCGGCGACGCGAGGCCGGTCTCGTCCCAATGATGCAGGGTGCGCACCGTGATCCCGAGATCGGATGCCGCACGCCCCACCGTCACACCGTTCTTGCGGTCTTTGATGTTGGTGGTGTCGGTTGTGTTGTTGTTGTTCTCGGTCCTGGTGTCGATGTCGCGGGTGTTGTTCATGCCGTGGCTCATGGCTGCTCCTGCGGGGGCGTGATGCCGATGGCGGCGAGGGAGCGCGCGGCCGCGCTGTCGGCCTCGTAGGGCTTCGCCGCGGTGACGACGATACGCGCGTTCTCCGGGGTGATGATCTCGACCTCACGGCTGTTCCACGCGGTGTCGTGCAGCTCGCCGACCGCGCCGGGCGCCAGGGTTCGGCAATCGTCGGCGATGCCCTCGAGCTCGCTGAGGACGCAGGCGTAGCTGTAGGCCAGCGCGGGCGGTTCGGATGCCCGCCGCGACGTCGGATCGGCGGCGACGAGGAGGACGTCCTGGAACGCCCAGCGGCGCAGGTGAACGAGAGTCCCCGGGATCGTGAAGAGCTCGAAGAATCCGAGGCCCGCAGTCCAGAATCGCGTCGAGGCCGCGAGGTCGGGCGTGGGGATCGTGACGAACGCCGGCATCCCGTAGATGCCGCGGTAAGGCTCGGGGGCGACGGCATCCGGTCCGGGCGCGGGAACGGGGCTGATCTCGAAAGCGTCGTAGTAGGGGGTGTCGTGGTCGGTCATACGACGACTGTCCCGCCTCACGCCGCGTGAGGGTCAAGCGGGGTGCTGGCCCGGTTCGGGTCAGCGATAGGTTCCGCGGGGGAGCAGCATGGCGGCCGCGATCGCGAGGACGATCATCGCGACGCCTCCGACGACGACACCGAGCATGGGGTTGAGGGTGAGCAGCCCGACGACGAATCCGAGGGCGATGCCGACGAGAGCGCCGGTGGCGGTGTGGGCGAGTGCTTCGACGTCCATGCTCTCGACGGTACGGATCTCAGCGCGGGCGCGCGTCCCCCGTGCGGGTGATATCGCCTCGTCCTGCGGGACCACCCCGGCGGCGATGTTCACGGCTGTGTGCACTGCCAGGCTCGCGGCTGTCGCGCAGCTCCTGACGGCCGAGGAGTCCGGGAAGCCCGCGGCCGGTGCGGGTCGTGAGCGTCAGGACGGCCGCCGTCGCGACGAAGGCGAAGGAGAACAGGCCGCCGCCTCCCGGCAGCTGGTCGATCAGGGCGTACCCGCCGATCCCGCCGATGAGACGGGTCAGCCGTGTCACCGCGGCCGGGGCCGGGCCGCCGGCGTAGCGGAGGCGAACGGTCAGGTCGCCGATCGTGCGGCCCGACAGCAGGACGCATCCGCCCACCACCACGAGTGCGGCGAGGGCGCCGATGTCGCCGCCGACGTTGGTCTCGACCGCGACGTCACGATTGCCCGTGAACACCAGGGCCGCTTGGATGCCGACGCTGACGACGATGCCGACGAGCGAGTAGGACAGCAGGTCGCACACCATCGCCAGGATCCGGCGGCCCCGGGTCACGGGCCGTGGGGCGTCGGGCTCATCCGAGAGCGGACGGCGCGGCACGAGGAGGGCGAGGACCGAGCCGACGACCGCGCCGACGGTGTTGGTGAGCAGGTCGTCGACGTCGAAGACGCGGTAGGCGCACGGGTAGACGCCCCAGACCCCGGTCAGCTGCGTGAGCTCGACGATGAGCGAGATGCCCAGGCCGGCGGCGACGGCGACGAGGATGCCGCGGCGGGCGAGCACCCGGACGAAGAAGCCGAGCGGCAGGAAGAGCAGCACATTGAGGGCGAGCTGCAGGAAGACGGAATCGGAGAGGAATGCGCGGGGGCTGCCCCCGGCGCGGCGGACGGCCCCGCGGATGTCGTCGACGAACTCGAACGGGTTGAGGTTGACGCCCGCGCAGCGCATGCTTGCGGGGTCGGGAAGCGGCAGGAGCGTGTACGTCCAGATCGCGAAGAAGTAGACCAGCGCCGCGCCCCACAGCAGGAGCTGTCCCGCGGTGAGGTGGCCCGTGCGCCGGTACTGGATCGCGACGAACGGCACGAAGAGCACGACGCCGACGAGCGCGCCGGTACCGATCGCCACCGCGCCGAGGAACACGTTGTCGCCCATTCGGACAACTCTCGCAGATGAGGCGCGGTTTCCTGGACCTGACAGGTGTTACCGGTAACATGATCCCGAGAGTCGAAGGAGTCCGATGGAACACGAAGCGGTGGTGCGGGTTCGGGCCGAGGTGGCGTCGTTGCACGCGGAGCTGGTGCGTTACGGGCTGGTCGTGTGGACCGGCGGGAACGTGTCGGGCCGGGTGCGCCTGGGTGGAGATCCCGCCGATGACCTCATGGTGATCAAGCCGTCGGGGGTGTCGTATGACGAGTTGGCTCCGGAGAACATGATCGTGTGTGATCTGGATGGCCGTGTGGTGCCGGGTACGCCGGGTGCTGATCGGTCGCCG
>NZ_JBREVD010000006.1:0-156345 GCF_052921305.1 Microbacterium sp. F1-18
ATCGCCCGGCAGGCGGGTGAGGTGATCCCGATCCCGCAGGACGCGATCGATGCGTTGTACGACCGGTATCAGAACGTTTACGGACAGACCACCGACGACCGCCGGTAGCCCGGCGCTCAATCGGATTCGCTGGATGCCTCCTCGGCGATGCCGGCGAGGCGCTCGCGGGTCTCGCGTTCGGCGATGATGCCGATGAAGTCGGTGACGCGGGCGTCGGCGTGGCTCTCGACCGATGCTGCGGCTTCGCGGCGGATGAGATCGTCGTCGACGTCCGGCATCCGCTTCTTGACTCGTTCGGCGACCTCCTCCGTCACCTCGTGAGCGTCGAAGTCTTTCGCAGGCTTGTCCATGGTCATATCATCCGACGTCGCCGTTGCGCGGGGAACCCGTCGACGCGACGCCCCCGCGCGTGCGATGATGCGCGGGATTAGGCTGGATCAACGTGAGCGATCAGACGAGTTCCGAATGGCCTTGGTCGGAGGGCGGCATCAACTTCCACACGCGCAAGTGGGTGCGACCGGAAGACCTCAACGCCAACGGCACGCTCTTCGGCGGCAGTCTGCTGCGCTGGATCGACGAAGAGGCCGCGATCTACGCGATCATCCAACTCGGCAACTACCGCGTCGTGACGAAGCTGATCTCCGAGATCAACTTCGAGTCGTCGGCGCTGCAGGGCGACCTCATCGAGATGGGGCTGACCGCGACCCACTTCGGTCGCACCTCGCTGACGATGCGCGCGGTGGTGCGCAACATGATCACGCGCAAGCGCATCCTCTCGATCGAGCGTCTCGTCTTCGTGAGCGTCGACGAGAACGGCCAGCCGATCCCGCACGGCTACTCCGCCATCACGTACGACCGCGACCGGATGCCGCACGAGCACCCCAAGACGGACTCGGTGCGCCTGCCCTGACCCGCGCGCATCCGCGTGATTCCGGGCTGGCCAGATGGTCGAGCCGTGTCGGCTTGGTGTGCCGGGCCCGCGGGTGGTGCACTGAGCGACGTGAATGAAACGTACGGGACCGGATCCCACAAGGGCGACGTCGGTCGCTTCCTCGCCACCGCTCGGCGCGCCGCCGGGCTCACGCAGAAGGAGCTCGCCGCGAGCGTCTTCGTGACCGAGTCGGCGGTGTCGAAGTGGGAGCGCGGGCTGTCGTACCCCGACCTCGCGACTCTCGGTCCGCTCGCGCAAGCGCTGGGGGTGACCGAGGGTGAGCTCGTCAGCGCCAGTGCGGACGACCGTGGCCGGCTCGACGCGCACCAGGCTCGCGTGCACCGCCGGTGGCGGGCCGCCCTGCTGTGGACCACGATCGGCGCGTACGCGATCGCGCTGGTCGCGACCTTCGTGACCAACCTCGCCGTCGAGCACACGCTGTCGTGGTTCTGGATCGTCGCCTCGGCGGTCGCTCTGGCGTTCTCGCTGACCACGCTGCCGCTGCTGGTGACGGGTCGGCGCGGCTGGACGACCTTCGCCGCGGCGCTGGTGTCGCTCGGCCTGCTGCTCGCGTCCGTCGAGGCGCTGACCTCGGCAGGGTTCCTCGGCGTCACCGGTGCCGCGATCCTGTTCGCGGCGGTCGTGGTCTGGGGGCCGCTCGCGTTGCGATCGTTCGGATCGGGATGGCTGCGCGCACACAGCGCCGCAGTCGCTGTCGTGATCGATGCGGTGGGGCTGACGCTGATGCTCGCCGTGATCCTCGGGGCGGTGGGCCAGGACCGCGCGTTCGTCGAGATCGCACTGCCCCTCGTCGCCGGAGGCTTCGGTCTGGCCCTGCTGATCGTTCTGGTGATCCGCTACCTTCCGCTGCGCGGGCTGCAGCGGGCCGCCATCGTGTGCCTGGTCGCGGGTGTCGTCGCGGTCGTCGCCGGGCCGCTCGTCGACGGGCTTCTGGAGCACGCCCCGGTCGTGCTGGGTCCCGTCGATCTGACGACGTGGTCGGACGCGACGATCAACGGCAACGTGACGGTGCTGATCGCAGGGGCGTGCGTGCTCACGGCCATGGTTCTGGGGGTGTTGTCATTCGTGCTGCGGCGCGGCGATCGTCCGGACGCCGCTGACGTCGTGGCGATCTGAGAGCCGCGCGTGGGTGGCCCGGACGAAGGCGGCGTACCCGCCGGGTGTGCGGCCGTCGAACCTGCCGGAGGTGACGACTTCGTTGTGATCCGTTGCCACCACGCGGGCGCCGACCGCACGTGCCCCGCGCACGAGTTCGACATCCTCGTGCTCGTCGAGGTCGGCGAACCCGCCCGCAGCGAGGTACACCTCGCCACTCAGGCCCAGGTTCGCGCCGTGCACGTTGCCGGCCGGGTTGCCGGGGTGGTGCGTCGCGATCCAGTGGGCGGCGTGCCGCGCCGTGAGGTCGGCGAAATCCGGGCGCACCGTGCCCAGGACCACCTCGGCGCCGGCCGCGTGGAGGGCGAGCTGGTGGCTGAGCCAGTTGGGCGGGACGACGGAGTCGCCGTCGGTCGTGGCGATCCAGGTGCGCGCCGGCGGCACGTCGCCGAGCTCGTCGAGCGCCTCGGCGACCCCCGCACGCCGAGCTGCGCCGACGCAGCGCGCGTCGATGCGCAGGGTGCGCACGGGCCAGGAACCGGCGATGACCTCGGAGGCGTCCGTGCAGGCGTCGAGAACGACGATGGGCGCGATCCGGACGCCCGGATGCGTCTGCCCGGTGTGTTCGAGCGCCGTGGTCAGCGCCGCGAGGCAGCGATCGAGGAGGTCGGCTTCGTCATGCACCGGCACGACGACCGCCACCGCATCCGGGGTCACGCGACGAGACCGGTCTCGTTCGCGACCGAGCGGGCGGCTGCTCCCGCGAACACCTCGAGGATGAAGTCCTCCTCGTCGTGGCGGACGAGGCGCGTCAGCGACCCCTCGGCGTGCAGAGCCGCGTGGACGTCGTCGCCCGAGAGGGGGTACTCCGCCACCGGGTGGCGCCAATGGCACGCGATCAGGTGCCCGTCCGGTGTCAGCGACGAGACGATGCGTCCGACGGCGGCGGTCAGATCGGTCGTGTCCCAGTAGTAGCCGACCTCGGAGAGCACGACGAGGTCGAACTCGCCGCCCGGCCACTCGCCCGGAAGTGCTGCTCGTGCGAGACGCACGTCGCTGCGCTCGCCGAGACGTCGTGCCGCGACGGCGAGCGGCGCGTCGGCGATGTCGACCGCGAGCAGGGCATCGCACCGTTCCGCGAGCAACGCCGTGAGCGCACCCGTCGAGCACCCGAGCTCGAGCGCTGACCGGTATCGGGCGCGTGGGAGGGTCGCCATCGTGATCTCTCGTTTGCGTTGTTCGTACCACCGCGAGTCGAAGCCCCAGGGGTCGTCGCCGTTGCGCCGGTAGAACGCGTCGAAGAAGCCGCGGGTCAGGCTTCGCGCCTCGCGCGGGGCGCGGATGAACACCTCGAACGAGCGGTCGAAGTGTTGCTGCATCCCCTCATGGAGCATCACTTCGTCGCCGGGGGCCGCCGACAGGGGCTCTACTTGGCTGCGGTGCATGCGAGTGGCGGCACGTTTGCTGTCGAGTTCGGTGCCGCTGAGGTCGACGATCTCTATCTCGTCCCAGGGGACGTCGGCGGGCGAGCCCCAGTGCCACAGCCAGATGGGGTAGGCCCGGCAGGGGATGCCGACGTGTGAACACACCTCGTCGACCACCTCGCCGACGACCCGATGATCGCGGTGCCCGTCGCCCTGCCAGGGTGACACGACGAGCCGGCGGGTGCTGCCGGGGTCAGCCTGCAGTGCGTCACGCAGGGCGCGCGCGATCTCGTCGCGCGCGGCATCCGTCTCACCGTCGGGAACTCCGAGGAACCGCGGGCGGATGGTCGGCGAGAGCTCCGCGAGCGCCCGGGTCGCCTCTTCTCGGCGCAGGTGGGCGAGCTCATCCGGCCGGTGGGTCGGCGAGTCCGGGTGCGACCCCTCGCCGTCGGTCACGACGAGCACCGTCACGGCGCCGCCGCGCGCCGCTACGCGCGTCATCAGGCCGGCCGCTCCCAGGGTCTCGTCGTCGGGGTGGGCGGCGACGACGATGAGGTGGTCGACGTCGTCGGGCATCGTCGGGAGCGCACGCCCGGCGAAGGCCTCCGTCCAGGTCGCCTCGGGTGTGCCGGCGTCTCGGTGGCTGAAACTCACCATGCTCCGCGCCCCTCGCTCAGGCTGGTCCCGATCCGCGCGAGGTCACGCTCCCCGTGGTGCTGGCGGAGATAGATCTGCAGGTCGGCGACGCGGCGCGCATGTGGCTCGTCCGCGACGAGCGGGAGTGGCCCGAGTGCGCGGGCCGATTCGGCGAGTGTCGTCTCGACGGCAGCCGCCACGACAGCGCGCACGCGCCCGGCGAGCAGCGCCGGATCAGGGTCGGCGTCGATCGCCTCGGCCGCCGAGCGGAGAGCGAGCCGTGCGTTCCACAGGGCCGTGTCGACGCGGGCGAGGTGGACCCGCGACAGCTGATCGGCGCCGGGGCGTCGAGCCGCGTCGAGCAATGCACCACGAAGGGTGACCGCCCCTCCCCACCAGCACGCCGCCACGCCGATCCCGCCGCGTGCGAAGCCGGGGCGGCGCAGATACCAGCCGGCCTCGCCGACGGGCACCGCGGCCGCGGAGGTGAAGTCGACCGGAGCACTCACCACCGGAACGAGTCCACGGGCGTGCCAAGGACCCGCATGAGCGTCGACCTCGGGAGTGCGCAGTGCGACCGCGAACAGCCGGCGTTCGTCGCCGTCCCACGCGGTGACGAGAGCGTGGGTGAGCTGCTGCGCGAGGGAGCACCAGGGCTTCGTGCCGGAGAGCCGCCATCCGTCGCGATCGCGGTGGGCCTCGAGACGCAGGCCGGGCCCTTCCGCGGCGAACACGCCCCACGACGAGCCGGTGCCCGCGCCGATGGACTCGAGCGCGGCCTCGCGCCCCTCGCGCCGGGCTTGGTCGAGGATGTCGAGCGCGTCGAGGTGGGGTTCGAGGATGCGGGCGGCCGCGACATCGCGACCCGCCACCGAGGCGAGCAGCGACCAGTCGTCGATCGCCGAGTGATCGAGCGGCCGGGTCGCGCCGACCATGACCGCCCAGTCGAGGGTGGCGGCCACATCCGTGCCGAAGCCGTCGATGTCGGCCGCGGCGTCGAGTGCGCGGGCCACGGCGCTGTCAGCTTGTCCCTCCTCGGTCAAGCGGGGCAGGGTCATCGAGTCGCGGGGGTCGCTCACCCGTTCATCATCGCGCGGACGACCGGTGCGCAGGGGGACCCGTGCCCGATCCGCCGGTGTGGTGTATGTCAGGGGCGCCCCATGCCGCGGTAGTCCCAACCGGCGGCGCGCCATGCGTCGGCGTCGAGGCAGTTGCGTCCGTCGATGATGATCCGCCCGGCGGTGAGGGAGGCCGCATGAGCCGGGTCGAGCTCGCGACGGTACTCGTCCCACTCGGTGACGACGATGACGGCGTCGGCGGCGCGGAGGGCCTCGTCGCGGTCGTCGACGTAGTTCAGCTGCGGGTGGATGCGACGGGCGTTCTCGATCGCCTCGGGATCGGTCACGGTGACCCACGCGCCGAGGCCGTGCAGGCGAACGGCGACGTCGAGCGCGGGGGAGTCTCGGGTGTCGTCGCTGTGCGGCTTGAAGGCGGCCCCGAGCACCGTGATGTTCTTCTTGAACACCGATCCGCCGAAGGCGCTGACGACGAGGTCGACGGCGCGGTCGCGGCGCCGCATGTTGATCGCGTCGACCTCGCGGAGGAAGGCGACCGACTCGCCGCGGCCGAGCTCTTCGGCACGGGCGGAGAAGGCGCGGATGTCCTTGGGCAGGCAACCGCCGCCGAAGCCGATGCCGGCCCCGAGGAAGCGGCGGCCGATGCGTGCGTCGTGACCGATCGCGTCGGCGAGGGTCGTGACGTCTGCTCCGGTGACCTCGGCGATCTCGGCCATGGCGTTGATGAAGCTGATCTTCGTCGCGAGGAAGGCGTTCGCGGCGACCTTCACGAGTTCGGCGGTGGCGAGGTTGGTAACGATGAACGGGGTGCTCTTGGCGATCGAGGGGTGGTACACCTCGCGCAGGATGTCGGCGGCTCGCTCGCCCTCGGCGCCGGCGGGAACACCCGCGACGAGGCGGTCGGGGTCGACGGTGTCCTGCACGGCCCACCCCTCGCGCAGGAACTCCGGGTTCCAGACGAGGGTGGCGCCGGTGGGGGTCACGCGTTCGGCGAGCGTCGCGGCGGTGCCGACGGGGACCGTCGACTTGCCCGCGACGATGTCGCCCTCGGCGAGGTGCGGGATGAGCGCATCGACAGCGGCGTTGACGTAGGTGAGGTCGGCGGCGTAGCCGTCCTTCTGCTGCGGGGTGCCCACGCCGATGAAGTGGACGGCGGCGCCGGCGGCATCCGCCATGTCGGTCGAGAAGCGGAGTCGGCCCGAGGCGAGGCCGTCGCTCAGGATCTCCTGCAGCCCGGGTTCGAAGAACGGCGCCTCGCCGTTCGAGAGCGAGGCGATCTTGCGCGCGTCGACGTCGATTCCGACGACCTCGTGCCCGATGGATGCCATCGCGGCGGCGTGGACCGCACCGAGGTAACCGCAACCGATGACCGACAGACGCATCATGCTCTCTCTCCGCGGCCCCGACGGGACCGACACTCTTTCATATCAACTTCCCGTGACGCGGGTGTAAACGAGCCACCCGCGTCACGGGAATGATCAGCCCGCCGGAAGCGGTCCGTACAGCGCAGGCGTCGTCCGCGCGCCGGTCGCCTGCTCGAACGAGAACGCCAGACCCAGCAGGGTTCCCTCGGCGAAATCGCGTCCCAGGAACTCGAGGTTCACGCCAGCACCGGGGATCTGCTCGGTCGCGCTCGCCTGGCCCATCGGCACCGTCACGGCCGGAAGGCCCGTGTTCGGGCTCAGCCGCATGTTGCTGCCGACCGTGCCGTAGGGCGTGCCGCTGGGATAAATGATCGCGTCGATGTCGTTCGCGTCGAGGAACTCCGTGACGATCTGCTTTCCGCGGGCGAGCTGCAGCGTGTGCGATCCCGCCGGTCCTGCCCAGTCCTCGTACTGCTGCGGGGTGACGGTCGAGCGCGGCCCGTACGTCGATGAGCCGCGGTTCGGTGCGACGTTCGGCGACTGCGCGATGGCTGCGAGGCTCCGAGCGCTGACCGCCGGGTTCAGGTAGTCGTCGATGTAGGCCTGCAGGTCGTACCCGAACTCGACGGCGCTGCCGCTTCCCTCGCTCAGGATGCCGCTGAATCCGTCGGGCGCCGCGAGCTCGACGACCTCGGCGCCCTGCGCCTCGAGCGTCTCACGCGCAGCGGTGAACAGGCGCTGCGTCGTGGCGTTGGTGCCGACCATGTTCTGCGCGGTCGGCAGACCCGTGATCACGGCGATGCGGGCGCCGCGGAGGGCATCGGCGTCGAGCGAAGCGGTGTAGCTGGCGGGCACGAGCCCCTCCTGGCGGGCTGTCACCGGATCCGCCGAATCGGCGCCCACGACGGCGTCGAGAGCGACCGCCGCGTCGGTGACCGAGCGCGCCATCGGACCGCCGGTGTCCTGCGAGAGCGCGAGCGGCACGATGCCGTCGCGGCTCGCGAGCCCCACCGTCGGACGCACGCCGACGAGCTGGTTGTAGGTAGAGGGGATGCGGATCGAGCCGCCCGTGTCGGTGCCGAACCCGATCGCGGCGAGGTTGCTCGCGATGGCGGCGCCCGTCCCTCCCGACGATCCGCCGGAGCTGCGGTTCGTCGCGTACGGGCTCGAGACGGTGAGGGCGGTGCCGGCCGGCTGGTAGGCCGACCACTGCGACGACAGGTTGATAGCGAACTCGTCCATGCTCGCCTTGGCGAGGATGACCGCGCCGTCGGCGCGAAGGCCTTCGACCATGTGCGCGTCCGAGGCGGTGCGGTTGTCGTTCCAGCAGCCGCAGCCGGCCGTGGTGGGCATGTCGAGGGTGTTGTAGTTGTCCTTCACCGCGATCGGCACACCGAGCAGCATGCTCGTCATGCCCTTCTCGGCGCGGACGGTGTCGGCTGCTGCTGCCGCAGCGAGGGCGGCGGCGTCGCCGGTCGTGATGATCGAGTTCAGTGGCCGTCCACCGGGCTCGATCACCGCGCGGTCGTAGGCGGCGATGCGGTCGAGATAGTGCTGGGTGAGCTCGACCGACGTGACGACCCCGGCGTTCATCGCCGCCTGCATCGACACGACGTCGGCCTCGACGATCTCGAAGGGACCGTCGTCGTAGATGGCTCGCTCGGAGACGAGGGCGATGTCGGATGCCGTGATCGCACCGTCCCCGTCGAGGTCGTACGCTCCCGCCTCCGCCCAGTCGGCGTCGGTGTTGGTGCTTCCGATGAACGCCGCGACAACGGCGAGGTCGTCCGTCGTGATCCTGTCGTCGCCCGTGAGGTCGAGCTCGGTGTAGTAGGGCGCGAGGAACGGAGCCCCGGCGGTAGGTGCGGCCGCTGCGGCCACGGCGGGCGCCGCGGCTGCGGGTGCGGCGAAACCGCAGGTCAGCAGCGCGCCGATGGCGGCGGCGGGGACGATCAGCCGGCGGTTCATGCGGTCACCGCCCGACGGCGCAGGACGATAGCGGTGCCCGCGGCGAGAAGAACGGCGCCGAGCGCCGCGCCCAGCACGATCGGCGTCGCGTCGCCGCCGGTGGCCGAGAGCGATCCGCTGGCGGCTCCGCCGGGGGCGGAACCTCCGGATCCGGCAGCCGGGGAGCCCGCGACGGGCGCGCTCGCCGACGGTTCGGGTTCGGGTTCGGGTTCGGGCTCGGGTTCGGGCTCAGCGACGGGGAGAGCGGCGATCGTGATGTCGGCGGTCGCGGCATCCGTTGCCGTCGCCGTCTCGCCGGTGCCGCCGACGAGACGGACGCTCGGGAGTGAGACCTCGGCCGTCCCGGCGCCCTCGGCGGTGAACGAAAGCGTCGCGAGCGTGAGGGGAGCGGCAGGGTCGGACGCGAGGCCGGGCGAGGTGCCGAGGCGGGAGTGGGTGACGGTGATCGTGCCGCTCGCGGTCTCGCGTGCGGCGGTGAAGCCGCCGTCGGGACCTGTGGCCGAGCCGTCGACGTAGTCGAGCAGAGCGTCGGGCACGGAGACTTCGAGATCGTAGGCGTAGAGGTCGACGACGTCGGTCGCCGTGAGGACGACGTCGATCCGGTCGCCTTCCGTGGCGGTGGCGGCGATGCCGATCGCGAAGGTCGCGCTGGGTGGTGCGGCCACCGCGGCCGGCGCCGCGGCGAGGGCCGCGGCCAGTGCGACGACGCCGGCGACGGCGGGCGCGAGGGTGATCGATGGTCGAGCAGGCATGCGGAAGCAGCCCCTTTCCTGGGTCGGGTGCACTCAGGACGGCAGGCTCTCGTGGGGCTCCGAGCCCACGGTCCTCGGGGGATGTGCCGAGCTTGGCAGGACAGCGTTTCCTGTCGGTGTCGGCGCGTTACGCGCCGGTTTCACTGCCGCTGTCCCGGGCCTGCCCAGATCATCCGGAGGACCGCCACGCCGGCCCCGGTGCGGCGCAGCCCGCGTAGCCTCGGTTCATGCCTCCCGTCACGCTCTCGCTGTCGCACGACTTCGCCGACGCGTTGCCCGCGCTCGCGCGGCCGTGGTCGGCAGATCCGGCGCCCGAGCCGCGGCTGCTCGCGCTCAACGAGGCGCTCGCCGACGAGCTGGGGCTGGATGCCGCGTTCCTGCACAGCCCCGCAGGGGTCGACTTTCTCGTGGGTGCTGCGCTGCCCGATGGCGCGCAGCCGGTCGCGCAGGCGTACGCCGGTCACCAGTTCGGCGGCTTCTCGCCGCGGCTCGGCGATGGGCGGGCGCTGCTGCTCGGCGAGATCACCGCACCCGACGGCTCGCTCCGTGACCTGCACCTGAAGGGATCCGGGCCGACGCCGTTCGCGCGTGCGGGCGACGGGCTCGCGGCGGTCGGCCCGATGCTGCGGGAGTACGTCATGAGCGAGGCGATGCACGCTCTCGGCATCCCGACGACCCGTTCGCTCGCCGTCGTCGCGACCGGGCGTGAGGTGCTGCGCGAGACGGCGCTGCCCGGTGCCGTGCTGGTGCGGACTGCCTCGAGCCACCTGCGTGTGGGCAGCGTCGAGTTCGCGCGGGGTACGGGCGACATCGCGGTGCTGCGGTCGGTGGTCGACTATGCGATCAGGCGGCACCACCCCGAGGCTGCGGACGAGGAGATTCCCGCGCTGGGGCTGTTCCGCGCCGTTGTGGCGGCGCAGGCCGATCTCGTGGCCCGGTGGATGCTTGTCGGCTTCATCCACGGGGTCATGAACACCGACAACATGACGCTCTCGGGCGAGACGATCGACTACGGCCCATGCGCTTTCCTCGACGCGTACGACCCGGCGACGGTGTACAGCTCGATCGACACCGGCGGGCGTTACGCGTATGGCGCCCAGGCCTACATCGCAGAGTGGAACCTCGCCCGCCTCGCAGAGGCGATGCTGCCGTTGTTCGACGACCAGCTCGACCGTGCCGTCGAGCGGGCGCAGGGCGTGCTGGCCGAGTTCCGGCCTCGGTTCGCCGAGGCGCGGACGGCGGGCATGCGACGAAAGCTGGGGCTCGTCGGTGCGCGAGTGGTCTCCGATGAGCAGGTCGAGGCTCTGGCGGGCGACTTCCACGAGATGCTCGAGCGGGTGCGCGCCGACTACACCTCGACGTTCCGGTCGCTGTCGGATGCGGCGCGCGGCGATGCCGCCGGTCTTGAGGCGGCTCTCGGCGGCGACGCGGCGCTGGCCGGCTGGCTGGGCCGGTGGCGTGCGCTGGATCCGGACGTCGGTGCGATGGATGCGGCGAACCCGATCTACGTGCCGCGGAACCACCTCGTGGAGGAGGCGCTCGCCGCGGCGACGGACGGGAACCTCGAGCCTCTCGGATGGCTGACGACCGTGCTGTCGACGCCGTTCACGGCGCGCGCGGGCGCCGAGCGGTACGCCGAGCCGGCGGGTGCGGACTTCGCCGCGGGCTACCAGACGTTCTGCGGCACCTGACCGGAGCGGAACGCGACGCCGCCGGTCCGCATTGCGACGCACCGGCCGGGCATCCGTGGTGCGGTGACGGCTCTCCCGCGCTGATCACGTCGGCGTCGGCGCTCGTCGCGGGGCTGCTGCTCGGCGGCGGGGCCGGCGGAGCGGGCGCCCAATCCGAGGTGACGTCGCTGAAGGATCAGGTGACCTCGCTCGAGACGGATGTCGCCGACGCGGAGACGGTTGCTGTCGAGAACGACACCGCGCTCACCGACGCCCGCGCCGATCTCGATGAAGCGCTCGAGGATCTCGCCACGGCGAGCGCGTCGCTCGAGACCGCCACCGCGCAGGTGACCGAGATGCAGACCGCTGCGACGGCATCGCAGACCGAGCTCGACGCCCGTGCAGCGCGGATCTCGGATCTCGAGGGGCAGCTGTCATCTCGGTCGGCGCAGGCGCCGGTGGCTCAGGTGCCGGCTGCTCCGGCGCCCGCGGCTCCGGCATCCACGTATTACGACAACTGCACGGCAGCTCGGAACGCCGGTGCCGCCCCCGTGCGGGCGGGCGACCCCGGTTATGGGCGCCACCTCGACCGCGACGGCGACGGCATCGGCTGCGAGTAGCTCCGGGCTCCGGACTCAGGGGACCTTGTGGCCGGCGGCCTGGATGAGTGCGTACCACTCGCCGCGGGTGAGGGGGACGTCGCTGCCGGCGGCGGCATCCGCGACGCGCTGGGGATTCGTGGTGCCGAGCACGACCTGCATGCCGGCGGGGTGGCGGGTGATCCACGCGGTCGCGATGGCGGTCGGGGTGACGCCGTACTTCGCGGCGAGCTCGTCGAGCTTCGCGTTGAGCTCCGGGTACTCCTCGGCACCGAAGATGACCCCGTCGAAGAAGCCCTTCTGGAACGGTGACCACGCCTGCAGGGTGATGCCGTTGATGCGCGCGTAGTCGACGAGCCCGCCGCCGTCTCGCGTGATCGAGTCGTCTTCGCCGGCCATGTTCGACGCGAGTCCCTGGGCGATGATCGTCGAGTGCGTGATCGACAGCTGCACCTGGTTGGCCACGAGCGGCTGGGTCACGGCCGTCTTCAGCAGGTCGATCTGCCGGGGTGTGTGGTTCGAGACGCCGAAGGCGCGGACCTTGCCCGATGACTCGAGGTGGTCGAAGGCGCGGGCGACCTCGTCGGGCTCGACGAGGGCGTCGGGACGGTGCAGCAGCAGCACGTCGATGCGGTCGGTGCCGAGAGCTTCGAGCGACTCCTCGGCCGAGGTGACGATGTGCTCGTACGAGTGGTCGAAGTGCCAGTCATCGGCGACGATGCCGGTCTTGGTCTGCAGTGTGATCTCGTCGCGTTCGGATGTCGTCAGGTTGAGCGCCTCGGCGAAGCGCCGCTCGCACGCGTGGCGCGACGAGCCGTACAGGTCGGCGTGGTCGAAGAAGTCGACACCGACCTCGCGGCAGCGGTCGTAGAGGGCGCGGATGTCGGCGTCGGAAAGGTCCTCGATCCGCATCATGCCGGCGACGACGTTGGGGACCTGAATGTTGCTCCGACCTAGGGGGACGCTGCGCATGATTCTCCGTTGATTCAGGGGCTGGGTGGGCGGGGTCGCCCTTCTCAGTATGCGTCGCCGGAGCGTGCCACGATGGGCGGATGCCGGTCGTCGAGTCGCGTTGCGTCGTTCCCGTGTCCGTCGACGTTGCATTCGCGGTGTCGCAGACGCAGGGCGAGGTGCGCAAGCGATGGGATCCGTTCATCCGGCGACAGCACCTGATCGGTGCCGAACGTCCCGCGAAGGGAGTTCGTACCTACACGGTCCAGCGGTTCGGGCTCGCGATGGAGAGCGAGTATGTCTCGTACAACCCGCCGTCGAACGTCGGGATGCGGATGACGAAGGGCTCGTGGTTCTTCGCGAGGATGGGCGGCGGGTGGCGGTTCCGTCCGGTCGAGGGCGACCCATCGCGCACGCTGGCGGTGTGGCGGTACAACTTCACCTGCCGCCCGGCATGGCTCGCGCCGCTCGCGGAGCGCATCGGCGCGGCTATTCTGCAGCGGGACATCGATCGGCGGATCGCCGGGTTCGCCCGCGGATGCGAGGATCCCGTCGTGCTCGCCGAGGCGGAGCGTATTCGCAGCGCGTGATCTCCCGGCGACCGGCGCCCGGCGCCCGGCGCCCTCCGCCCTCCGCCCTGCGCATCCCGTCGGTCTCGCGGGAACTGCGCGTCGGGTCAGAAGGGTGGCGCCCCATCGGGCGGTGCACCGGTCCTTGCCGCGAGCGCCGGTGGTGGCGGCGGGCTGCCGATATCGGGAACAAAGCACACCGATGGAACGGGAACGTCTTCGCGGTAGACCCGACCGAGGGGTGAGGTCCACTCCAGGACGCCGCCTCCGACCTGCCGGACCTCCCATCTCGTGAACTGCTTCATCGAATGGTGGCGCTGGCAGAGGTGGGCCAGATTGAAGATGTGGGTGTGGCCGCCCCGGGCGTAGTCGATCGTGTGGTCGAGCTCGCAGCGGATCGCAGCCCGCCGGCATCCGGGGAACCGGCAGTGCTGATCTCGCGCTTTGAGCAGTCGGCTCATCGCGGCGGGCGGCCGATAGGTGTCGACTTCGACCGGCGTTCGCGTGATCGGATCGACGAAGAGGCGGTTCCAGATCTTCGCGCGACCGGCAAGCTCGCGTGCCGTGTCGGCGTCGATCAGTGCAGCGCCGAGCAGCTCGGCCGGGGCGTCATCGGCACCACTCATCGTCTCGGACGTCAGCGTCACCTGCACCTGTGCTCGGATCGCGCCGAGCGGACCCGCGGCGTCGCTGCCGTAGGTCGGGTCGACGATCGGAGCGCCGCCGAGCAACAGGTCGCCGAGGATATCGGCGCGCAGCTGATCCATCGTGCGGACATCGGGCTGTGCGACATCCCCGGCCGTGACATCCGCCTCTTGGACACCTGTCGAACTCGCCGCGGCATCGTCGGTCGAGGGGGCACCTGCGGCTGACCGGGCATCTTTAACGGAATGCGCCATGGCGGTGAGGCGATCGTGGATGCCGGTGGCGATGACCGTGGGCAGGTTCGCGCCGAGTTCGGACATGCCGTCGGCGCCGTGCGTCACCCAGACGCTTCGCTTCGCCGCCGCAGTGCGGTGCCGCTCGGTGAACGATTCGGCCCCCAGCCGCGCGGCGAGATTGCGGAGCGATTCGCGCACCCGTGATGCGATGTCGCGCTCGCAGATCGAGATGGCCTGGCGCTCGTACTCGGGTCTGATGTCGTCGTCGAGACCGCAGCCCATCCGGACGACCATGTCGACGTGGTCGCGGGTGATGCGCCGATGCTGCCATGCCTCGAAGGCAGCGGGGTAGTCGTCGACGATGGTCAGCGCGTGGTCGATCTCGCCCTGGGCGCGGCGATCGTGCGTCCGTCGCACTCCGGCGACTTCTGCTGCGATCGAGCGCATCTCCATGTCGGATCCCATGCCTCGGGGACGCGCGGCCGAGCGCGCCGCCTGGCGCAGAGCGCTGCGTCCCGCCTCGGCGAGAGCGCGCGTCATCGCGATGTGCGCATCCTGGAGCAGATCGTCGGCCTCAGACACCCGATCGATGAGGCTCGCGAGCGACGAGCCGGACGAGCAGGACGAGCCGGCATCCGGTTCGTCGTTCGATGACTCGTTCGCTTGCATGTACCCATCTTGGCAGTGGGGTACGACATTCATATCGAAGATACGTTCTATTGAGGAAAGGTCGCTGCGCCGCGGCATTGGGGAGGAATGGGCGGCGGGCGCGGAGGCGGAGGCTTTACCGAGGTGCGATCACGACGTCGACGGCGTCACCGATGTCTTTGCCGAGCTGCTTCCGCACCTTCGCGCTGAGCGACACCATGTGTCCGCCCGAGCCGGTGACCATCGCCCCGACGTTCTCCAGCCTCACATCGTCGATCGTGGCGTCGACGCGCACCGTCTTCTTCGTGCCGAAGAACTCCGCAGACCCCGGGATTTCGACGCAGCTCCACGTCTCGCCCTTCACCTCGACGCCGATGGTGGCCGGAAACCGCAGCTCGCGCTCGCTCATGCAGCCAGGGTAGATCAACGCCAACGCGGTGGAGAGACCACCGATGGCAGCGCGCCCCGGTGACCGCGCACCGATGCACCCCCGGGGAGCCGCACCCGGATGGACGACGTGCGGGGCACCGCCCCCCATGGCCGGTGCCCCGCACGTCCTGTCACGACGACGACGTCAGTCGGCGACCCGTCGTCGTGCGATCCCCACGGCGCCCGCCGCGAGGAATGCGATGCCCCAGATCGCCAGCTGCCAAGGCGCCTCTCCGCCGGTGGCCGCCAGCATGCGCCGCTCGGCCGCAGCAGAAGCCGCCCCAGAAGCCGCAGCAGAACCCGCCGCCGGGTTCGCCGCGCCTGCAGCGCCGTTGCCCGAGACCGCGCCCCCCGTGCCGGCCTCGGCCCCGGAGCCAGCCCCAGGCGCCGACCCCGACCCAGACCCCGACCCCGACCCAGACCCCGACCCCGACCCAGAACCCGACCCCGGCTGCGATCCGCCCGGCCCCGGCGGCGTCGTCACATCGGCGGGGCGCACCTCGACGGGGCTCCATCCGAGCGTGGTGCCGTCGTCCGCGGCGAGGGCGAGGCGGTGGGAACCGGCCGGGATGTCCGCGGGGAGCGCGAACGTCGCCGCGCCCTCAGCCGTCACGGTGGTGACGCCGAGGTAGCGGGGCTCGGAGAACAGCCACCCGTGGATCGTCGCGCCCGCGAGGTCGCGGCCGACGTTCGCCGTCACCGTCGTGCCGGGCGCCGGTGTTCCGTCCACCACGACGTCCCCGCGGTTGCCTGCGTTCAGACCGTCGGGGTCGGGCACTGCCGGGCCCGAAGCTGCACCTGTCGTGGCCTGCACCGAGACGGGAGCGCTCTGGCCCGCCGCGTTGTGGGCGGTCACCGTGACCGTGTACGTGGTCGACGGCTCGAGGTCGGTGAACCCGAAGCGTCCGAGCCCCTGCACGTCGTCGACCTCGCGCGTTTCGGTGCGGCCGCCGCCCGTGAGAGTCGCGGTGTAGGCGGTCAGCAATCGGAACGGGTACACCGACGCGGGATAGGGGTTCTGCAGCGGCGCTGCCCAGATCTCGCCGATCAGGGCGGTTGAGCCGCCATCGCGCATCGTGATCGTGGGCTCGCCGGGCACCTCGGGAACCGCGAACCAGACGTCGCGGACGCCGGTCGAGCCGAAGCTGTTGTGCAGACTCGCCTCGATCTCGTAGGCGCCCGGCTTCAGCCCGGTCAGGACGAAGACGGTGCGCGTCGTCGCGGTCCGCGTGATCGGCTCGCTCCCGTCGGCGGGGCGGACGATCAGCTCGTAGCGCTCGATGGGCCCACGCTCGTCGAGCGGGTGGACACCGATCTCTGCGCCGTCAACGCGGATGTCGAGCGTGACGCCCGTGTGCGGCGGCAGAGACGCCGGGGTGTCATCGTCACCGGCGCCGGACCCGTCGTCGTTCACGAGAGCGGATACGGCTGCGGGTGCGGTTGCGGATGCCGCGAGCTCACCCGACGCTTGCTCGTTCTCAACGACCTCGGCCAGGTCAGTCTCGGCCGGGCTCGCCACACGCGCCGCGTCGGCAACGTCCGCGTCGGCGACGTCCGGCTCGGCGACGTCCGGCTCGGCGACGTCCGGCTCTCCGACCGGCATCGCGACGACCGGCATCGCGACGACCGGCTCGACCGCCGCCGGCGCCGCCTCAGTCGGCGCGGCCGCCTCGACAGCCTCGGTTGCGGTGGCCGATCCCGCCGGACCAGCGCCCCCGGGCGACTCGTCGGCATGCGCCGGTAGCGCCATGCCGGCGACGACGAGTGTCGCCGCGATCAGCGCGGCGGAGGCCGCGGCGAGGGAGGGATGTCTCTTCTTCATGGATCCTCATCGGGAACGGATTGCGACCCGCGCCCCAGTCGGCGAGCCGTCGATCTCACGCTGGCATCGGTCGCCCGATCACAACGGCCGTTCAGGCCCGCCACGGCCGTGTGCGAACAACCCCGAACACGATCGTGACCGGCATCGATAGAGTGATCGCCGCGGGGCGAGGGGTCGCGCCGCCCGTATGCGGTTTGCGACATGCGATCGCACCAAGGCTGGGGGAGTGTCTGTGCAGGAGGACGAGACGCGATTCGGCGAGCCCGACTCGCTCGACGCGATCGCGCGAGATCTGCTCGCGTTGAAGGATGCCGCAGGCCCCGTGTCGTACGCCGAGCTGGTCCGTCGTATCGCGCAGCTGCGGGTCGAGCGTGGCGTGAACCCCGCGGCCGCGCAGCCGCCGCGCACCACCGTGTACGACGCCTTCCGACCGGGCCGGGCCCGCATCGATGTCGGCCTGCTGCGCGACATCGTGCTCGCGCTGGGCGCCGACACCGATGAGGCCGATCGCTGGATCCGTCGGTATCAGGCCACCCGCCGGCCCGACGACGTCGCTCCGCGGGTCGCCGCCCCGCCCCGCCCGCGCCCGTCCCCGGGCTCCGCCCTCCCACCGTCGCCGCGTCCGACGCCGCAGCTGCCGGCGACCCCGCTGGCGGCGCCGCATCCGCTCGTGTCGCGCCGCGTGCAGGCGCTGATCATGCTCGGATGCCTCATCGTCAACTTCATCGGGATGTCGACGGTGCAGCTGCTGCACCTGCCGATCTACCTCGACATGGCCGGAACCGGGGTGGCGGCGATGATCTTCGGGCCGTGGGCCGGGGTCATCGTCGGGCTGAGCACGAACGTGTTCGGTTTCGTCGTCGGAGCGCCCGGAGCCGCGCCCTTCGCGATCGTCAATGTCGCGGGGGCGCTCGTCTGGGGGTACGGCATCCGCCGGTTCGGAATGGGGACCGACCTGTTCCGCTACGTCAATCTCACGCTGCTCGTCGCGGTGGCGTGCTCGCTGGTGGGCGCTCCGCTGGGCGTTCTCATGTTCGGCGGGTACTCCGGCCACGGTTCCGACAACGTCACGTCGTCGATCGCCGGTCTCGGGCTGCCGGTCGTCGCGGCGGCGTTCTCGGCCAACATCCTCACGTCGATCATCGACAAGATGCTCTCGGGGTTCATCGCCCTCGTCGGCATAGCGATGCTGCGCACCCGAGTGAGCATTCCCACCGCGCAGATCCCGCTCGTCGAACGGCTGATCGTGCAGAGCGGACAGGTCTCGGGTAACCGGATCGGCTGGTCGCCCGGCGCGATCGCGCGCTGACCTCGCTGTCGCTCGACCCTGGTTGCCCTCACGCGGCCACGGCGGAGTCCGGGTTCTCCAAGGTGAGCTTCCTAGGCTTGTCGTTTCGGCATGGCGAATAGGGGTGCAGATGAATCGGGGCTCGGCCGGGGGAGCAGGGATCGAGTCGGCCACCGGGGTGCCCGACCGGGCTCGGCTGACACGCGTGCTCGAGTCGCCGATGGTCCGGTTGTGCGTCATCCAAGGGCCGAGCGGCGCCGGCAAGACGACGCTGGTGCGTACGTGGACGCTGCGGACGGAGCATCCCGAGTCCGTCGTGTGGGTCTCGGTGCCGGAGGGAATCGCCAGCAGTCGGATGCTGTGGCGCCGGGTGCTCACCGCCGCCGCGAAGACCGGGCATCTGTCGGCCGACGTCGTTGCACGTGCCGGCGAGCTGGTCGAGGCGGGTGCCGACCCGGTCGACGTCGCCCGCCGTGTCGTCGCGCTGGATCGCCCGGCCGTGCTCGTGCTCGACGCCTACGAGCGGCTCGGCGAGCTGACCGAGCGGATCGACGCCGATCTCGCGCGTCTCCTCGCGATGTACCCGATGCTGCGCGTCATCGTCGCGACTCGGGGGGAGACGGCCCTGTCGGTCGCCGCTCTGGATGACGGGATCACCCGCGTGCTCTCGCGCAGCGAGCTGGCCTTCACGCCCGCAGAGGTCGTCACGCTCATGCGCGAGCAGGCGCGCATGGCCGACGAGAGGGCGGCGCATCAGGTGGTCGTGGCCACCGGCGGATTCGCGCTCACGGTGTGTGCGGTGGTGAGCGCGATCGCGCAGGTCGGCCACATTCCTCGACTGGACTCGAGCGAGTGGCACGGCGTCGTGGCCGATCGGATCGCGTCGTCGCTGCACGACCCCGCGACCGTCGAGTTCATGACCGACACCGCCGTCGCGCGGTCCGTCGACGCCGACCTCGCCCGACGGCTGAGCGGCAATCCGGATGCCGAGGCGCTGCTCACGGCGCTCGAGAGAGACGGGTTCGGGCGATGGATCCCCTACGCGTCGGGTGGGCGCGTGTTCCAGTACGCCGAGACCGTGAGGGACGCGTTCCGTGCTCGCGCTCGTCGGGACGGCGACCGATACCGGCGGTTGTGCGTGACAGCGGCGCAGTCGATTCTCGAGGGTGGCATGGGCCTCGTCTGCGCCCTCGAGCTGGCCGTCGAGGGCGCGGATTGGGCGCTCGCCGACCGCGTGCTGGCTCACCTGTTCGCAGCGAGCACCGACAGCTACCCGGATGACAGCCTGCTGCCGGTGCTCGAGCGCGTGCCCGAGAACGTTCTGCCGTGGCATCCGATGCTCACGTTCGGCCTGGGGTTGTCTCTCTCGGCCAATCCGCTGCGGTGGCCCGAGGCTGCTCGCCTCTTCGACATGGTGATCGATGCGCCGTCGTACCCCACGTACTTCGCCCCCGCGCTCGATGAGGTGACCCGGCTGAGCGTGGGCGCGACCGCCGCGCGCCTGCGCGGCGACTGGTGCACTCCGATCACGTGGAGCAGGCGTGCCGTCGAACTGATCGACCAGATCGATCCCGATGTCCGTTCGCGCTTCAGAGAGCACCTGGGTGCCATGCTGCGGCAGCTGAGCCTGTCGCTCTGGCAGGGAGGTCGTCTGCACGAAGCGATGACGGCGGCGACGCGGTCGGCGGCGGTGTGCTCGACACCGGCGTCACGCAACTCGTCGACGGTCGTCGCCGCGGCGATGATCGCTTCGGCGGGTGACACCGAACGGACTCGTGCCCTGCTGGCGAGCATCGATCGCACCGCCTGGTCGCTCGAGAACGGCCTGGTGTCGTCCAAGGGTCTGGCGGTCCTCGCCCAGGCATGGATCAGCTTGGACGCGCTCGACTTCCGTGGCGCCGCGAAGCAGTTGAAGCTCATGCCGAACGCGCCGCACTCCGAACGCTGGCCGTTGCTCACGGCGACAAGCCTCGCCGTCTGGCACGGCAAGGGGCTCGCGGCGGCGGAAGCTGAGCGTGTCGCGACGGAGCTCGGCCACGGCGACCTGCCCGGGGTGGGGGCCAACGTCGCCAGCCAGCAGCTGCACGCCGCCCTCGGGCTGGCGTGGCTCGCCGCCGGCGACCACCGCCGTGCCGCCGAGGTGCTGGATCCGCAACCGTCCGACAGTCCGTACCTGTCTCACGCGCGCGTGATGTGGCTGCTGTCCGAGCACCGCGACGCCGCCGCCCTCGAGCGGGCTGAGGCCGAGCTCGAGCTGCCCGGGCACACCATCCGCTCGCGCGCCGAGGTGCAGACGTCCGGGGCGATCGCGGCGCTGAGACTGGGCGACGACGAACGCGCCTGGACCTGGCTCGGGGCTGCGGCCCTGGCCGCCGACAGTTACGGCGCACGGATGCACGTCGCGTTGCTGCCGCCTCGTGATCGCCTCGCGCTGGGAGACTTCGCGGCGCAGCGGAACTCGCTCGTGCTGCAGCGCTACCTCAAGACCCCGGGTCGGGTTCGCGGTGCCGCCCGGCCGCCGGCCATTCAGCTCACCGATCGCGAGAAGGTCGTGCTCGCGGCGGTCGACAAGCATGGGAACACCCGAGACGTCGCCGCAGCGCTCTTCGTCTCGCCGTCGACCGTGAAGGCGCAGCTGCAGTCGATCTACCGCAAGCTCGGTGTGACGTCGCGCCGAGCCGCCTGCGATGTGGCCCGCGAGCTCGGCATCCTCGACTCGAACTCCTCGCCGCACGTGCCGTGAGTGGCACGACCGGGACTAGTCCGGGAGTGAAATCGCGGCCGAAAGGACTAAGTCCTTCCTCCTGACCGTCCTGGCGCGTCTTGGGGCTGAGACCGTTGTTCGGTCGCCACGAGCGCGACCGAACAACCGTCGCCGATCTGGGGCGGCGCGAGACACGATGCGCTCGGGGTGACACCCCTGTGCGCTGGGGGAGGAACCATGCAACGTACGGAGGCAGGTGCGCGTCCACGCCGCGGGCGTATGGCGAGCGCGGTGCTCGCGATCGTCGTGATGGCCATCGGGCTCTGGGGCGGCGCCACGCCGGCGGTCGCCGCCGGGTCGTCGGCGGTGCTCGACAGCGTCGAGTTCGCGAACGACACCTTCCAGGACCAGTCGGTTCAGACGCTCAAGGTGGCGTGGCACGCGAGCGAGTCGCCGGCCACGCCGCCGCTTCACGTCGCGTTCGATCTGCCGGCCGAGCTCATCGGGCAGGGCACGTCGTTCAGCATCGGCAACGGCACGTGCACCGTCACCGCAAACCGGGTCGAGTGTGTCGTCGACGACGACTACGTGCTCGAGAACCCGCTCGACATCCGGGGCGAGTTCGAGATCCGGGCGCAGGTCGACCTCAAGAACACCGAGGCGCTTCCGGGCGCGACGTTCACGGTGGGCGGCGTTTCGACCCCGCCCGTGCACGTCGACTCGCGTTTCTGCGCCGAGAACTGCGAGTACGGCGGCGTCTGGGGGCCGTGGAAGAGCGGCTGGTACGACAACCCGAACGACACCGTCCACTGGTGGGTCGGCGTGCCGACGCGCGGCGACGGCATCGAGTCGGCGGACGGCGGGCTGTCGCTCGCGCCGGGGCAGACGATCACCGTCACCGACAGGTTCGACGAGAACAACCCGTTCACTCTCGTCGAGGGGTCGCCGCGGGTGCAGCGCGCGACCTGCGTCGCGGTGAGCGAGTGGAACGATCCGTCGCTCGTGTGGGTCGACCTCGACCGTTCGCAGTACACCGTGAGCGACGACGGTCGCCGGGTGGAGTTCGTGACGACCGCGGGCGAGGGGTGCGTCGGCCAGGATGCCGGTGAGAACGCGGTCGCGCTGACCGGATCGGTGTACCAGGTGAACTGGGACACCATTGCCGAAGACGGCGGCAAGGGCGTGTCCGGACCGGGCTCGTACGACAACAACGCGACGATCGAGATCGACGGTGCCGTCAGGGAGACCACCGCGACCGCGACCCGTTACAGCAGCAGCGGTTCGGCCATCGGCCGGAGCTACGCCCGCTTCCAGCTGCAGAAGACGTGGGACATCGACGCCGCGGTCATCGCCCCCGACGGCATCCGAGTCGATTACACGATCGAGTACCCGGGCGGCGTCCCCGCACCCACCTCGGGCACCATCACTCTCGACGCCGGGAATGACTGGTCGTACACGAGCCCCGACATCTACGCCGGTTCGACGGTGACGCTGGCGGAGGTCGACCCGTGGCCCAGCAACGTCGACGGCTCGGCCGTGCTGACGCTCGACGGTGCTCCCGTCGCGCCGCTGCGAGACAGCTCGTTCACCTTCACCGCGACCCACTCGACGGCCCCGCTCGCGGTCACCCTGACGAACGCGGCGACGCTGCAGACGCAGGCCGTGCAGGCGCGGAAGCAACTCGACAACCCCGACGGGATGCGGATGCCGGATGGCACGGCGTTCGAGCTGACAGCGTCGTGGCCCGCGAACCCCGACCTCGCGATCGCGGCGGGCTCTGCATCGGTCGCGCTGCCCGCCGACGGATCGGTCGTGGAGTTCCCCGCGCTGCCGGTCGGTGCCGAGGTCAGCTTCGCCGAGACTACGCCTGCCGATGTTGCCGGTGGCACGTGGACCGGCTCGACCGTCTCGCCGCAGACGCTGGTGATCGGACCGGACTCGGTCGGCGCGACCGTGACCGCGACGAACGTGATCGCTCGCGACGTCGGATACTTCGCCATCGAGAAGAAGCTCACCGGCGATGCCGCCGACCTGGTCATCGACCGCACGTTCGAGGTCGACTACGCCTGGCACGCGAACAGCGAGCTCGGCATCGAGGCAGGGTCGGGGACGGTCTCGGTCGCCGCGGACGAGGATGCCGTGACCGTCACCGCGCCCGCCGGCGCCGAGGCCACCCTCAGCGAGAAGCCGGTCGCGATCACCGGAGGGACGTGGGCTGCGCCGACCTTCGAGCCGGGCAACACGATCACGGTCGTGCAGGACGAGACCGCGCGAATCACCCTGACCAACCTCATCGAGCTGAACACGGGCGCCTTCTCGCTCCACAAGGTGATCGACGGCAATGCCGCAGCTCGCGTTCCCGCCGACGCCGAGTTCACCGTGCACTACGCCTACCCCGCCGGGGTCGGATTCGGCGCCGCGGAAGGCGAGCTGACGGTCGGAGCCGGTGAGACCGTGACGAGCCCGCACCTGCCCTACGGGGCGCAGGTCACTCTCACCGAGCTCGCACCCGCCGATGTCGAGGGCGCGACGTGGGAGGCGCCGGCGTTCAGTCCCGCCACCGTCGCGATCGGTGACGGCACGGTCGTCGAGGTGACGCTGACGAACACTCTCACCGCGCCAGAAGTGGTCGCCGCCACGGTCCCGGGTGACCCGGGTGATCTCGCGGCCACCGGTGTGCTGGGCGGTGACGCGGTCGTGTGGTGGGCGACGGGGTCTGCGCTTCTCATGCTCGCGATCGGGGCCGCGGTGCTGATGGCATCTCGCTCGCGGCACGCCCACTCCGTCGGGGCGGTCGAGTAGCGGAGAAGCGCCTCAGATGGGGGGAGTGGCCGGAGCGAGTCGATCGCTTCGGCCACTCGTCCTTTCGGTCAGCGCCTGCGTCGGCCGCGTCGCGGGCCGTAGGCGGCGGCTGTCGCGATGGCGGCTACGGCGAGCAATGCGGCGATGAAACGGATGCGTCGGTCTCGGGGCTTCGGTGCGGGGTCGGTGTGTGCGCTTGAAGTGTACGCGAGGTGCGTATGCCATATGGCATCCCGCCCGCCACAACCTCAGGGTGAGCACACCCGGACTGTGAGCCGGTACCGGTCTTAACCCTGCGTTCCCTCAGGCCTGAGGTGCGCGCAACGTGAGAGGCGTATCGTCGCGTTCTGTCGGGAGCGGGGTGCCGACGCGCATCGATCAGGGGTGGTCTGCGGACGGGGAGGAACATGCGCAACTACCGAGTGACCCACATCTACGACGCAGCCGACGGCTGGCAACAGGTGCGGCCCTTCGTGCTGACCGCTGACATCCGCGATGAACTCATACGGGACGGATGCACGATGGTGCGAGTCCGTTCGGGGCTCGGGCATCGCAAGCTCTCGCTCATCCGGGTGCGAGACCTGCACTGAGGTGCCCAGATCACTGCGGAATAGGGGTCCAGCCGAGCACGATCGCCGTAAGTGTTACTGCTCCTCGTGCTTCCCGTTGCTCTGGAGGTCACGAGTGAATCGCTCCTCTCGCGGGTGATCGGTTCGTCGACGACCGGGTCGAGAAGAAGCGTCCGACCGTGAGCGTCGAGCTGGACGCCCGCCATCTTCAGACGACGTGCGAGTGCGCTGCGGAGGCCCCGTCGAGTGCCACGCGGCCGGGAAGCACGGGATTAGCCATGCTCCTCGAGCTGACCGAGGCGCAGGTAGCGACCCACCCGTGTCAGAAGGGCGGTGGCTCGTGCCTGCTCGCCTCGGGTGGTGGCGCGGCGCCAGTGTCGGGAACGAAACAGACCGACGGAACCGGAACATCTTCGCGGTAGACCCGGCCCAGGGGCGAGGTCCATTCCATGACCCCGCCGCCGATCTGTCTGACTTCCCACCGGGTGAATTGCTTCATCGAATGGTGTCGCTGACACAGGTGGGCAAGGTTGAAGATGTGGGTGTGCCCACCGAGGGCGTAGTCGATGGTGTGGTCGAGTTCGCACCGGATCGCGGCCCGGCGGCATCCGGGGAATCGGCAGTGTTGATCTCTTGCCTTGAGCAGTCTGCTCATCGCCGCGGGCGGCCGGTAGGTGTCGACCTCGACCGGGGTGCGGGTGATGGGGTCGATGAAGAGCCGGTTCCACATCCTGGCGCGGCCGGCGAGTCTGCGGGCGGTGTCGGCGTCGATGAGCGAGGCGCCCACCAGTTCGGCGGGGGCCTCGTCGGCGCCGGTCACCGTCTCGGACCTCAGCGTCACCTGGACCTGCGCCCGGATCGCACCCAGTGGCCCCGCGGCGTCGCTGCCGTACGTGGGATCGACGACCGGGGCGCCGCCCAGCAGCAGGTCGCCGAGGATGTCGGCGCGGAGCTGATCCATCGTGCGGACGTCGGGTGCAGAATCCTCCACCGGCGCCCCACCGGCGGCGGCGCGTGCGTCTTTGACGGACTGCGCCATGGAGGTGAGGCGGTCGTGGATGCCTGCGGCGATGACCGTCGGCAGGGTGGCGCTGAGTTCGGACATGCCGTCGGTGCCGTGGGTCACCCAGACGCCTCGCTTCGCCGCGGCGCTGCGGTGCCGCTCGGCGAAGGACTCGGACCCCATCCGGGCGGCGAGGTTGCGGAGCGGTTCGCGCACCCGGGAGGCGATATCGCGCTCGCAGATCGAGATCGCCTGCTGCGCGTAGTCGTCGCGGATGTCGTCGGCGAGGCCGCATCCCATCCGGACGACGACGTCGACGTGCTCGCGCGTGATGCGCTGCTGCTCCCATGCCTCGAAGACAGCGGGATAGTCGTCGACGATGGTCAGCGCGTGGTCGATCTCGCTCTGCGCGCGGCGGTCGTGCGACCGCCTCACCCCGGCGATCTCGGCGGCAATCGAGCGCATCTCCATGTCTGACCCCATGCCGCGCGGCCGCTCGCCCGAGCGCGCAGCCTGGCGCAGAGCGCTGCGTCCCGCCTCGGCGAGCGCACGGGTCATCGCGATGTGCGCGGCGTGGAGCAGGTCGTCTGCCTCGGACACCCGATCGACGATGCCCGCGTACGGCGAGTTCGACGAGCCGGAACCCGGTTCGTACGAGCTTTCGCCGTTCGATGTCATGTTCCCATTATTGCCAGGAGGTCAGACATTCACCTCGAATATCCGTACATCTGTGGAGAACTATTCTGCCGCTCGGTTGGGGAGGAATGGACTGCCACGGCCGCTAGAACCGGACGCTCACTGCGACGACCTGCCGGTGGACATCTGCACCAGGTCGAACGCCCAGCCCTGTGACATAGCGATCGAAATCGCAGTTATGGTCACGACGGCGGCCAGGCTGCCCCACGAGGTATTCGCGAACTGGAGGGCCCGCTTGGCGAGGAACGGGCTGGGCACACTCACGCGGGTGAATCGGAGGAACGCGAGCCAGTCGAAGACGGTCGCTGCGGCAAGGAACACAAGGATTGCGGCGGACGCGGCGCCAAGGAGGAGGAAGACGAGGAAGTAAGCCGCGAGCGGGCCAAAGGTCTCGAGAAGTGCCGCTACCTGAGCACCGACGGTCCCGAGCGAGCGCACCCATTCGGGTCCCGCGCCGTCCGGGATGGCCTGTTTTGTTGCGGCATCGATAGCGGCCAACGACAGGGCGCCTCCTCGCGTGTTGTACACACCTACCCACGCCACTGCCACGGTCGCAAGAGCGATGACGGTGTTGATCAGAGCGAACACCGCTTGACGTGGGATCCGCTGGAAATCACGCACTGTCATCCGCAACGCATATACCGTTCCGAATACCAGTGCCAATGACGCCCCGATAGTGATGGCGAGCACGTAGGGGTGTAGATGTAGGAAGAGCACCGCCGACACGATCGCGGCTATCGCCGCTCCGACGATCAACTCGGATGTGTCGGAGGATGAGCCCGAGGTGGATCGGCTTCGCTGCGCACCACCGCTCAATGCCCTCGATGCGTTCGCCTGTACCTGAATGACGGTGACGGTCGTGATGGTTGAGGTGTTGACCACCGAGTGGGCGGGCCGCTTCACTCTCTCGATCAAGAGTTGGATAAGCAGCACCACGACGCCTGACACGACGCCGATGCTGATCTGGCCTAACCAGGACGTACTGTCCACGTGGAACCCTTCCGGTGAATGCTGCCTGTCGCGTTGGCTTGGGTGCGCGTCATGCGAAAGGCCCACGTAACGGGAGCATCGATATGCATCCATCGCGCCTGCCGGACGCGGGGAACCGCGACGGCAGGGCGCCGCATATCGTCGCATGACGTTTCCCGGCGTCGCGGCGACCGCCAGGAGGGCTCGTCGAGTGCCGCATCCGGTCCACGTGGTTCGCGATATGCCTCAGATGTCGCTCGAGCGGTAGTAAGGACGCGGTTTGAGTGGGCGGCGCGCGATGCGCGCCATGAGGATGTGTGATGAAGACGGCCGGTGATCGAGGTGCGCCGATTTCACTCATTCGGATGTATGATCTGCCCCGCACTGACCGCGGTCGCTAGGGTGGCGTCGCGGGGTCATTCGGTCGCTTTCGGCGGACTCGGCACTACCCGCTCGAGCCTGGCGGTGACTGATTGGACGTGATGCGACGGAGTGCGGCGCGAAGACCGCGCCGCGTGTTCGTCGCGACCGTCGGGTGCGTCACTCTTGCGCTGACGATGACCGCGTGTTCGCAGGGCCGCATCGACCCCCAGGAGTACGCCCCGTACACGGTGGCGCAGCGCGCGGATGCCGAGGCAGCCGCCGAAGCGGCGCTTTCACGTGCCGCGGATGGGGCGGTGCTGACCGAGCAGACGATGGATGGCTGTTCGCAGGGGCAGAAGAACTGGTGGGTCCAGGACGGCAGCGCGTGGACCTGCGCGCGTTCCCTGCAATGGGTCGTGGCCGCTGCGAGCGGTGACCCGGCAGAGGTGATTGCCGGATATCGAGCTCACCTCGCGGAGGCGGGCTGCATGCTCGACGAAGCGTCTTTCGGGATGGTCGAAAGCTACTGGGCGGACTATGGGGTGGCGGGTCAGAACGGGAACGGTGACCCCTACACGGTCGACGACCTGCCCTCGGCGTCGGCTACGTGCGACAACCGGCAGGTGGGTATCGACTTCCGCACGCCCGGGGGCGTGGAGCTCACTTCGCTGCCGAGGTCGCCTTTGCTGGTCGTCGAGTGCGAACCGTTCAACCTGCAAGCCGTGAGCGACGCGGGAACGCCCCTGGTCGCCGTGCTCGGCACCATTCGCAGCTAACACTCCGTTGACTGGACGGGCGAGATCAGCGGGAAGGAAGAGGATGACGCGCAGTCTGACTCCTCGCCCGGCTGGTGCGCCTGCCACAGCGGAAGCGACTGCGACTGCCCGGGCGGATAGGGGCATCACCGGGTGACAGCCACGTGCCCGTTCGGTCAGCGCTTGCGGCGGCTGCGGCGTCGGCCGTAGGCGGCGGCCGTCGCGATCGCGGCGACGGCGAGCGACGCGGCGATGAAGAAGACGGTGGTGTCCACGGTGGCTCCTCATGATCGTCGGGTGCATGCCACGCTACGCGGAAGGCGGATGCCGCGAGCGGCTCGGTGGCGCCGAAACCTCAGTGCCGGCGCAACCCAACCGGTAGCCGATACGAGTGGGAGCCCAGGGTTCACTCAGGCCTCCTGTGCGGACGGCGAGGGAGGCGTATCGTCGCCTTTTGTCGGGAGCGGGGTGCCGGCGCGCATCGATCAGGGGCGGTCTGCGGACGGGGAGGAACCATGCGCAAGTATCGAGTGACTCACATCTACGACGCAGCCGATGGCTGGCGCCAGGTGCAGCCCTTCATCCTGACCGCTGACATTCGCGATGAACTCGTGCAGGGCGGATGCAGCATGGTGCGAGTCCGCTCAGGGCTCACGCATCGCAAGCTCTCGCTCCTCCGGGTGCGCGATCTGCACTGAGGCCGGCGCGCTGATCGGCGCGGTGGTGCACCGGCGCAGTTGCGGACGTGGTTCAGACGAGACGGCGCCACAGGGCCAGTCGCTCGGCTCGTGAGAGGGGGCGCGCGGAGCAGTCGGATGGTGCAGGGTGTCGGTATGAAGTGGCGCGAGCGTGCGGCCGCCTCGAAGGTCATCGTCACCTGCGGCGCGGGGCTGGTCGTCCTCGGCTTGCTGCTGGGAGTCGCCGGTGTCGTGATCGGCTACTGGGCCGGTTCGATTGAGCGTCGATCGCGTACAGCACGGATGCCGGGGGTCTGCAGCACGAACGCGGGAGCCACTACACCGATCCCCCTTGTGCGTGCGATGCGTGTGATAGGTGGACTAGGGGATGGCTGGTCGGCAGCGATAGGGTCGTGCCCATGGCGAACCCGTTTGCGAACGTAGGCCGCGACTTCGTCCTCAACATCCTGTTGGGTTCGAGCCTGCTGCCGCGTCCGCTGCGGCCGCGCTTCATGAGCGCGCTCGGGATGAACGTTGGCCGATGCAGGGTGTCGCCGCGCGGCTGGTACAGCAGCACTCGAATCACCATCGGCGACGACACATACGTCAACTACGAAGTGATGTTCGACGCGCCCGCTCACATCACAATCGGCGCCCGATGTCTCATCGGTATGGGAACGAAGCTCATCACGGGCACCCACAAGATGGGGGGCGCCGACCGCCGAGGGGGCCCCGCCTACGCTCGGGCAGTCACGATCGAAGACGGATGCTGGTTGGGGGCCAACGTGACGGTGCTACCCGGAGTCACGATCGGAAGGGGATCGGTCGTGGCCGCGGGGGCCGTAGTGTCCAGTGACCTGCCCGCCAACGGCCTCTATGGCGGGGTGCCGGCCAAACTGATCCGCAAACTCGACACCTAGAGATCTGACGGAAACCTCCGAGGACTTCTCGGTGGATAGGCTCAGCGTCATGCCATCCGATACGACCGCGCCCGCCGCCCTGACCACCGCTCGTTTCGGATACAACCCTTCACTCGACGGCCTCCGCGCTGTTGCTGTCGTCGCGGTCATCGTCGGCCACGCCGGGCTACCGCAGCTCGCTGGGTATCACGGCGTGACCGTATTCTTCGTGATCAGCGGGTACCTCATCACCAGCCTGCTGATGGCCGAGTACGCACGATCTCAGACGATCCGCTTTTCGCACTTCTTCCAGCGCCGCTTCGCTCGCCTTGCTCCCGCACTCGTCCTCGCCGTCACGGCGACCGTTGCGTGGCTGCTTCTGGTCGGCTCCCCGGCGCGTGAGTGGTGGGCGGGGCCGATCGGCGCGCTCACCTACACGATGAACATCATCCAAGCTGCGTTCGGGAACGACGCAGTGAGCCACTACTTCCAATGGTCATGGTCGCTGTCTATCGAGGAACAGTTCTATCTGGTGTGGCCTCTCGCGTTCCTTCTGCTGCTGCGACGCAACCGGTACACCTTGTCGTTCGTGATATTGGGCGTGACCGTCCTGTTGACCTGGGTGATTCGTGCCTCCCAAACCTGGGCGGAAGCTTCGCATGAGTTCGTCTACTACGGACCGTTCTCCCACCTCGACGGTCTCGCTCTGGGGGCCATGATCGCGTTCCTGCTCACGCGATACCCCGCCAGCACCGCCCTTCATCGAGTCGCGGTGTGGACCGGCCCCGTGGGGCTCGTCGGGTTGATCCTGCTGCTTCGTTGGCACGACGGCCTACCCCTCGTCCGCAACATTGATGAAGCCGGTTTCGGGCAGACCGCCATCTGCGCCACCGCCGTCGTGTTCTGGATCGCCGCCGTCCCCAGGGGATGGTTCTACAAACTCATGTCGTTCCGTCCCCTGGTGTACTTGGGTCGACTCTCCTACGGCTTGTACCTCTGGAACGTGCTCACGATCGCGATGTTCGTGTGGTTCGTCGGCCGCGAGCCGCTGCACACACCCCTCGGTGTCGTCTGGGCGATCGCTCTCGTCGCAGTTTGCTGGGTCTCCTTCCGATTCGTGGAAACGCCCCTGCGCCAGCGATTCGCTCCGCGTGCAGCGCATGCCGTCTTGACACCATCAGATCCCGTCATCAAATGAGCGCTCATTCGACCCATCTTCGGGTCGGTGCGCCCTCCGACGCAGCGGCAGCCGCTGGTCGGTAACGCTGAGTGACGTGTTGGGCCCAGCGGGCGCCGTTCCACCAAGGCACCAGGCTTGGGTCGCCCGGACTAGGAGACCGTCCTGGTGCGACCTGGGCGGGGGATCTCATCCGATTGCTGCAGCGCGAGAACTCGGTCGGACGAGACCAGCGTGGAGGACGAGGAGGACTCGAAGCCGGACCTCCCGACCGGGCGGGCGCGGCTATCGCCCGTTCGGGTTAGCGATCAACGTCTCATGCGCTGACCGCGCGCATCGACCCGCGCGGTCTTAACTATGCCCTGTAGTGCGCCGTCCTGAAGCTTGGTCGCTTCTTGACGAGGCGCTAGCCTGGTGCCGTGCGCGTCCTGTTCGACACCCGATCGAAGCACTTTTTCCAGAACCCCTACATCGGTGACCTCGCAGAGGCAATTCCCGAGGCCGAGATTCATGGGTTCACGTGGCGGAAGCTCCTCTTCGGGAGGTTCGACATCTTCCACGTACATTGGCCGGAGTGGTTGATCCGCCATCGTCGGGTGCCGCAGCAGGCGCTGATGCGAGTACTACTACGGTTGGCGCTGATACGCCTCAAGCGCGGTCGAATGGTGGTAGTGAGAACTATGCACAACCGAGCACCGCACCAAGCCCTCGACCCTGTGGGCACGCGGCTGGTTGCAGCGATTGAAGCCACAGCCGCGTCAAGGATATGGCTCGACCCTCCCGCCCGCCCTTCGTCACGCGGCGAAATTGACGTCGTGATCCCTCATCCTGACTATCAACAGTGGCGGAGCCGGTTAGCGGTCGACGATGCCCCGCCGCCTGGGGAGCGGAAGTCGCTGTGCATTGGATCTCTCGTCCCGTACCGGAAGTTTGAGCTGGTCGTAGAAGCCGTAACTGCCTGTGCCGAGGGAAGCCTCGTAGTTGCTGGGGCAGCTACTGATCGCGCATATGCGGAGAGGCTCGCTCGTTTGGTTGGCGCCTCCGGTGGGCGGGTATCGCTGATAGCCGCGAGATTGGAAGATGCGGAGATGGCGGCTCTCATCCAAGCGTCGGACCTGGTCGTCGTGCCGTACGAGGGGTTGCTGAACTCGGGCATCGTGTTTCTTGCCCTGACGCTGCAGCGGCCCGTCGCCTTGCCGGCGGGAGTGTCTGCCGAACGGCTACGAGCCGAATATGGTCATGACTGGGTGCGCATTTGGGAAGGCGCCCTGGACGCGCACGCCATCGATACCCTGCATGAGCCGGGCCAGCCAGCCGGGCGATGCTACTCTACGAGACGAGAAATCGCAGCCGTCGGCGCCGCCCACCGAAAACACTACGAGCTAGTCTCGACGCTGCGGCGTTGAGTATATGCCGGTTACGACGGTGCTTCCATACCAGATACGTCATTTTCCATTCTCTCAGGCGTCCCTCCGGTTTTGAGTCGAGCTGCATCCTAGATATCGAGATGATTTCTCGGGCTGGGACGCGAGCGACGGACTGGCGCGCGTAGCGCGCGCCCTGAGCTGATGCAAGCTCAGTTGCACGCTTGCACGCTTGCACGCTTGCACGCTTGCACGCTTGCACGCTTGCACGCTTGCACGCGATGAACGAGGCGGGAGTCGGCACCACTCAATCGTCTTACCAGTCGATGCGCGAGCCGGGGTCGCTAACGCGGCGGCGTGTGGGCGGTGTCGACCGGCTGAGCAGATGTCCGATCAGATACCGCCTGCATTGGCGCGACCTGGCGAGCTGTCACGATAGCGAGCAAGATCGGTAAAGCGACGTAGGGATTGTTGAGTCCGCTCACTGAAAAGCCATTGCTGAAAGCAATCATGAGGAGAGTGGCCGCCAGCCCAAAATGCACGCCTCCACGTCGCATCGCGTACCAGGTCACGCCGAGCGCGAGCAGCAATCCCAGTAGACCGGCGTCGAACACTACGCGCATGTTGAAGGCATGCAGAATGACCGAGTAGCAAGTACCATCTCCGCTACTCGCAAAGAGGGACTCGTAGTATGCGAGACGCTGGCAGCCGCCGCTGCTCAGCGGTGTGATCGGGACTGTTCCAAAAATCCATTCCAGTGGCGTCCACTCGCGGGTTTCATTCAAAAAAACGTCGAGGAAGTTTAGCCTGTCAATTCCGCTCGCTGATCTTGCTGCCCGCTCTTCGAAAATCGCGACGACAGCGAAGCCGAGGGCCGGAACAGAGCAGAACAGTAGATAGCGGACGAAGAGGTTGACTCGCCTGGTCTGGGATATTGCATAGATCGCGAGAATGCCGAATGCTACGGCTCCGCTGCGAGAGCCGGATAGCGCGGTGAGCAAGCCCAGGGTTGCGACAGCCCACCACTGCCCGCGTCCAAGGTGCCGATACACAACGGCGACAAGACCCGCAAAAAGCGCGAGCTCAAAGTTGTTCTCGAGCAAGAGGCCCGGCCGGGATCCGGGACCCATGGTCGCGAACGTCAGCGTCGACTTCAATAGAGCCATTAGCAACAGGGCCCAGGTGACACGCGCGACCGGTTTCAACGGCCCCCAGACTCGCCCTACACAGAGGGCGAACGCCGCAAGATATAGGACCCAACGATAGGCCTGCGCGAAGTCTTCGAGGGGCGAGCTGGTGGCTATTGCCGGGATCAGGCGTGTCGCGAAGTAGGCCCCCAAGACCAGGAGCAGTGGGGTAGTGGCCGTGCGGCCCGTTGCGATGAGTGTGATCATCGTGACGACGAGCCAGATGTCAAGCAGCGCAGTCGTCGGCAAGGGGCCGTATGAGCCGAGCACCGGAACGCTGACGAGGCCCGCAACAACCAGCAAGGTATACAGCGACTCGTGGATGAAGCGGGGTATCCCAACCCGCTCGGGGGTTGCTCGATCTACGCGCTCGCTCAAGGGATGCCTTCCGATTCTCGACGAGGATACAGCGGTGAGTGCGCCCGTGTGCCCCGTTCGGCGGAGACGGACTCAAAGACTTGAGCATCGCGCCGCCCGCGCTTACCGCGGCGACGTGCGGCTGCTATCACACCCGGGCCGCTTCCGACGGGACTCTGGCCCCAGCGCCGGCGCGAGATCGATGGCGGCATGACGACCCTCAGACGGCCATAAACCGGCGTCGGGCGAAGAATATGCCTGGCGCGGTCGTGAACAAAAGCAAGCTCACCGCCGCGGAATAGGCGGGCGCCGCAGGGCCGAGCCAGGGAGTGGTCAGTATCGAGGTGGATACCGTGGACATCGCGGATAGCATCGCGAAACAAGCTTGGAGCCGGAGGCCTTGCGGAGTTGTGAGTAGCATCGCCTGGGTTGCCCCAGCACCTTGGACCGCCAGGAGTAGCGCAAAACCGAACGACAGTGATGGTGAAAGCGCGGCCTCGCCGTCGCTCATGACGTCAACGAGGAGGGGGCCAAACAGGACCAACGCAACTCCAGCGCAGACGCCAAGTGCCGTCAACAGCACGTTGGCGCGCACCCACAAGGCATGATCGAGCGCTACGGAGAATCTCGGCCACAGGATGGTTGAGCCCATGTACACGACCGAAAATAGCGGCAGGTAGAGCTGGAAGGTGAGGGAAAACTCGGCGAGGTCGGAAGGGGCGATCTCCGAGGCCGCTAGAATCGCTCTTCCGGTCTGCACGGTCCCGGCGGTTCCGAGCGCCGTTACGAGCATCGGAAGCGCAGCGTGGAGTAGCTCGCCCGTAGTTGGTAGGTTCGTGTGCCTATTTGCCAGCTTGAGTCCTATACCGCCGAGGCGAGGCGTGTACGCAAGCAGGGCAAAGCTCGCCACGGTTGCGATCGAGCCTGCGGCCGTGCCAAGCGCCAACGTCATAGGCTCCGCGTCCAGGGCGGTGGCCAATGCTACGAACGCAAGATTCACCGCTGGCGGTATGAGGCCTAAGCCCACGAGCAGAGCGGATCTATCCAGTCCGACAAGTACTCGTTGCCCAGTGGCTCCTGGTAGGAGCATGAAAAAGACCACCAGCACGACGCATGTCGCTATATCGAACGAGTGCGCAAGATCTGGAGGGACGGAAAAAAGGCGGCTCCACACGCCGAATGAGGCGGCAACTATTGCGAGCGCTGAAAGGACCCCGCCGAGGCACAGAAGTATGAGTATCGCCCTTCGCGCAAGCAAGCGGACGCTGTCCATGTCTACCTGCCCAGCTGCCGCTTGCGCGACCCGCCTAGTCAAGGCGGTCCCGAGGCCCAGGTCTGCGAACGGCAGTAGCATTGTCAGCTGCGCCACCAATGTGATGTAGCCGAAGGGCTCGACGCCGGTGTGCCTTACGATCAAGGCGGATGAGGCGACGGATGCCGCAGCCGTGAATGGGAGCGTAAACAGTCGAAGGCCCGCGGTACGCAGGAAGATGAGGACCCAGGACTGACCGCCGCCACGTTGGTTCATCTCAGCGCTCCGAGGAGCCCGACGATCATTGCCGCGGGATGGCACCCGCCGCGGGCCGCAAGAAGCGCGACCCGACCGGCCTGGCGCAGTTCGCGCGCCTGCAATGCTCCTCTCAGCACGATGGACGCCAGGAAGTCGGAGCGCGCCTGGGGAGTCGAAGGTCGCGCCCGATGGTTCAGCCAGTCCTCGCTCGCTCGCCACCGCGGCATCTGAGATATCGAGCCCGCACTGTGCTGGAAGACGCGCACGAGTACCTTATCGATAGTGCCGAAATGTACGCCTGCGGCGTGCGCGCGTATCAGGAGGTCCCAATCCTGGTGTTTGGGAAGACTCTCGTCCCAGCCCACGTTAATGGCCACCTCGCGCGGCATCAGGAGTGACGAGGTCTGCATGAAGTTGCGGCGTAGTCGAATAGTGGAACGGTCGAGTAGGTAGTCCGCCATGTGCTGGCCGCTCTGATAAGGGCGTTCCGGAACGATGCGCACTTTGTTGCCCACGAGTTCCGCAAGGGTCGAGCTGATGAACGGTTTGGCACTCGATGCGGCGGATACTTGCTCCTCGCTCTTCCGCGGTAGCCACTCGTCGTCATCGTCGAGATAGGCGACGAAAGGGCTGTCAGATTCGCGTGTTCCGAGATTGCGCGACCCGCCGCCGCCTATCGCGCCCTTAGTAACGATCAGGCGGTAATCGAGCCCGTCGAGCATCCTCTCGACGTCTCCTCGTCGATCTGGGCGATCCAGGACCACAACCGGCCTTGTCGGCAGTGTCTGCGAGGCGGCGGAGCGGACAGCGCGAGCGAGTTCTGGTCTGCCGATTGTCGGAATAATAGCGTCAACTATTGGCATTACGACGCCTTTTATACAACAGGAGCCCCAGCGCTAGAGGCTCGACCAGGTATCTTCGCCAGAGGCGTCGAGGCTGTGATCCTAAGCGCCACGCCCATTCTAAGCCCAACCGTCCGAGCCAACGCGGTGCCAGCGGTTGAGCGCCCGAAAGCTGGTCAATCGCGCCCCCTACTGTGGCTATCGGGCCCCAGGGTTGCGCTGCGTGAATCGCACGCGCGGCAGTCTCTTGAGTCGGCATTCCCAAGCCGATGAGAGTCAGGCTCGGGTTGAACTTCCGCCTCTCCGCGATCGTGTGATCAAGTAGCTCCACGCTCCATCCTTCGCCGGGGATACCACGAATGGCAACGTGTGGGTATCTTTCGGAAAGCTGAGACACTAGTGCGGAGTTTGATGATGGTGATGCTCCTACGATGAGTACACGTTCCGACCCGTTGACGACAGTTTCGATCCAGTCGGTAGAGCCCAGGCGGTAGCTCGAGGTGAAGCGTTTATCTCGCGCCCTTAGGAGCCACCGAAGGGGAGTGCCGTCGATGAGCACCACGTCGGCTTTCTGGTAAAATGCCGAAAAATCCGCGTCCGTGTGGGTTAAGTAGACGCTGTGGAGGTTATGTCCCGCGACAATAAGTGGAGCTCCGGATTTCTGCGCACTGAATATCTGAAGGCTAAGTTCTTGTTTAGTGAGGGGTGTGACAGCGATATCTAGTAGCGGAACTCTCACGCGCGGAGCGCGCTCGGGGGTCGTGCTCACTTGTCGGCCTCGTTGCTAGCTCGGCGGTATGAAGGCGGTATCGACAGGCCTGCCTTCTCGTAAATGCTTCGAAGTTGATCGTCCCGCTCGCGGCCGAACATCTTGCGGCTCTTGAGTCGGGCGGCGGCCCGGCGCTGCGCGAAACGCTCGGGGTCCGTCCGCGCGGATGCGAGGAGGCTGATCAAACCTGCAGTGAGGTCGTGTATAGAGTCGTCGTAGTCCCCTTCGCGATCGGGGTCGCCCCGCCATTCCTTGTTCGTATCGAGGTCTATCGTGACGCATTGGCCAGCATGCCCCGCGATCTCAGGCAGCGCTTGTGCTGAAGATGAGAACGGGAGCGCGCCCATGACGGCGCCCTCTGCGAGGGAGTACCCGAAGGTGTCTGCGAGGCTCGGCAGCGCGACCACGTGGCTGGTACTCATGAGGTGTGCGATCTCTCTGCGTGGCATTGCTCGGTGCCAGGTTACGCGTCGCTCACGAGCTAGACGCCGCTGAATGTCTCCTATCTTACGATCAGTCACCCATCTTGTCGCGTAGTCGGCATGGTCGACGCTGCTGACGATGGTGGCACGTACATTGAGATCATCGCCGACCTGCTCGATGGCGCGAAGTACCGACTCCCCTCCTTTTCTGAAGAAATCGCGGCCTACGAATACGACGGTAAGCGGAGACTCTTCGGTCGCAGGAAGAATATCCTGAGAGGGTGCGTCTGGCATCACCGAGGGGTATACGACCTTCGTTTTCGCGATCGCGATGGATCTCTCGGTCTCCGTAAGGGGGGCGAGAAACCGTTTAAGTGCATAGAAGGACATTGCGTTAACGAATAGGCAGTTTCCGTCGTTTAGAATGCGACGGCGAAGGGTTCTCGCGGTTTGGAGATTTCCGTCAGGGAGTCGCGGAAGCCTGCTCTCGTATGTGACTCCCCAAAGCCCGCTGTTGTAGTACGGGATCTTGTTCCAAAGGTGAAGAACAGTGTCGCGCGTTGACCGGGGTGATACGTAGACACTGCCGCCCAGGTCGCCGATGCGGCCCGGGAGGCGACTAACGGGAATCCCTGGTCGCCGTACGAATCGCATCCCCGGCAGGCCGCAATTGTGCGAAAGGTGGTAATTGGGCTCTCGCGTCACACTGTCGAGGGCTAATCTCATGCAATCTCCTAGCATTGCGCGGCCGTCCGTTGAACGGCTTCACCGAGTTCGTATCCCTGGGCAGCGGCTTACTATCGGGTCACGCAGCGGTGTCGCCGGGCGCGATAGTCGCCCTAGCGGTCCTCGCCACGATCACGAGGTCGCTCACGAGCGACCAGTTCTCAACGTACGACAGGTCCAGGCGAACAGATTCCTCCCACGACAGGCTCGAGCGTCCGCTCACCTGCCAGAGGCCGGTGATGCCCGGCTTCACGAGGAAGCGGCGGTGCACGTGGTCCGCGTACTTCGCGACCTCTGAGGGCAGCGGTGGACGGGGGCCGACGAGCGACATCGATCCGCCGATGACGTTGAAGAGCTGGGGCAGCTCGTCGAGGCTGAACTTGCGCATCACGCGGCCGACGGGCGTGACGCGCGGGTCGTTCTTCATCTTGAAGAGAACCTCGTTGCCCGAGTCGCGTTGCTGTTTGGCAAGCGCCTCGAGCATGTCTTCGGCGTTGACGACCATCGTGCGGAACTTCAGCATCGTGAATTCACGCCCACGCAGGCCCACACGCGTCTGGCGGAAGAAGACCGGCCCCTGGCTCGATAGGCGAACACTGAGCGCGAGGAACAGCAGGACGGGGCTGAGCAGCACGACGCCGATCACGCTGGCGACGATGTCGACCGTGCGCTTGAGGAAGAGCTGACCGCGACTGAACTTCGGCGTCTCGACGTGCATGAGAGGCACGCCGGCGACGGGGCGCGTCTGCACGCGCGGGCCGGCGATGTCGACGATGCTCGGCGCGAGCACGAGGTGCTGGCGGCCGGCCTCGAGCCCCCACGAGATCTGCTTCACCTTGTCGGGTGGCAGCTCGTCGGTGCTGGTGACGGCGACGGTGTCAGCGCCCGTCGCGGCCATGGCCTGGGCGACGGCATCCACGCTGCCCATGATCGGGATCTTCGTTCCCTTGATCTTTCCCGCAACGCGTCCTGACGGAACGCACGCTCCGACGACGCGGTAACCCGAGCCCGGCATCCGCTTCAGCTCGCGCGCGAGATGCGTGACCGATGCCTCAGATCCCACCAGCAGCACGCGCGCGGAGTACTCGCCGACGGATCGTTTCGCGACGAGCCACTGGCGCCAGAGCCACCGCGAGAACAGCAGCATCCCGATGCCGACGGGCAGGCTGATGAGCAGGAATCCGCGGGCGACGTCGACTCGCGCGAGGAAGGCGAGGATCGCGATGACGCCGAAGAGCGACAGGCTCGACCGTGCGATGCGCGCGTACTCCTCCGCCCCGGCGCCAATGATGCGGTGGTCGCGGGTGTCGGCGAGGCTGAGCGTCCACATCCACGCGGCGACCAGGCCTCCGGAGAAGAGCCAGTAAGAGATGTCGGTGATGCGCGAGTCTTCGCGAATCGACACCTCCGCGTTGCCGAAGCCGAACCACGCGATCTGCGTTCCGTAGACGACCCAGACCAGCACGAGCAGATCCGTCAGCCGCAGCAGCGATGCGTACCGGCGTCGCCAATCACGAGGACCGCGGTACGCGGCCGGAGCCGCGGCGGGGTGCTCGTCGCGATCCGCGGACGCGCCGGATGCGGACGGCGCACCGAACGTGTCGGAAGCGGGCGAGGCAGCCGGTGAAGGCGCAGTGGGGGAGTCGTACGGCATGACATCCTCCCGTGCGGTTCGCGATGAGTTGCTGGGAGAGGGATCGTACGCCGCGCGTGTGTCGCGCATGTGAAATCGGGATCACCGAGCTAACGGGCGCCCCTCCCGTGCCGATGGTATCGGTTTCATAGGCGCGGCTTAAGTAGGCCATCCGGTGGACACCCGCTGAAATGCACTGATCAGCGTGGAAAAAATTTGCTCGAACCTGAGCGGGCGACTCGTATTTCGTACCAGGGCTCTGCGCGTCGTGGCCTCACCCTCCCGTCGAGCGGTCGCGGTAGGCCGGCGGGGTGTCGACATAGCTGTCGCCCTGCTGGTGGTTGAGCAGCCTGACCACCCGCTCTCGCGAGAGGTCGTGTTCGGCCGAGAAATCGGGGTCGCAGCGACCGAGCCATGACGCGTGCGCGCCGCAGTCCCAATCGGCGTCGACGGGGAAGTAGCGCAGGAACATCGCATCGGCCATCGGGCAGGCGCCGTTCGCATCCGTGCGGAAGCAGACGCGGTAGTCCGTCGCACCGGAGACCTGGCCGGTGATGCTCGTGATGTTCGACTGCGGGTACTCCGCGGCGATGGTCGTCGTGTCGATGCACGGATCGCTCGTTGTGAGCGGACACCACCGACCCGCGAGTTCCGGCGGCGTGCCGGGGGGATGCTGCGCCTCCGGCTCTCCCGACGGCGCGAGCTGAATCAGGCCTGCACCGTCCGGAATGTAGCGCCGGTCGTACTCGGCCGACCGCGCGGTGATCTCGAATACGTCTCCGCGCGGCACCGCCGCCTTCTCGGCGTAGAGCTCGCCCGACGCGCCGGCGTACAGATGCGACTGCTCGCCGTCGGCGGTCTCGATGTCGAGGCGCAGCATCCAGGTGTAGGAGTACCCGCCCGGCGCGATCACCCCCATGTGCAGCACCGTGCTGACGTCGTTCCGCACCGTGATCGCCTGCGACCGGAAGGAGGGCTGGCCGTCGGCGGCGGTGAAGTCGCCCGAGGCGAGATCGAGATCCAGGCTGTGGACCTCTGGCACGTCGTCGCCACCGCCCTCGCCGCCGGTCCCGAAGTCGACGAACACGTCGTCGTGCGCGGGCGACGCGGTGACATCGACCGCCCTGATGCTCAGGAGCGTGACCGGCTCGCTGCCCGTCGCGCGGAGGGTCCACGAGTCGAGCCGTCGACCGATGGGGATCGCTGCGGCGGGACGAACCCCCGACACGATCTCGCCGACGACGGCGGCGGACTGAATATCGGCCTCGGCCACCGCGTACAGACGTTCCGCCGACATGCCACTCGCTGCGACCCGGATCTGCACGGGCTGCCCCGGAGCGGGCGGCTTCGCGAACCAGTCGTCGGTGGCGGCTCGGATGTTCTCGCCGAACACCCCGATCAGGGCGCCGACGACCGCGACGATCAGGGCGCCGATGATGCCGCCCACCGCCACGACCACGCGCTTGCGCGGCTCGTCGGGCAGCCAGCGAGAGGGTCCCTTCGCTTCACTCATCGCAGGCTCCCGTGGTCTCTGCGGTGAAGATCGCGTCGAGGAGAGTCGCCTCATCGTCGGCGGCGAGGGGCGCTGCGTCCAGACGCACGGACACCAGGCACGAGCCGCGGACCGCGGTGATCGTTCCGTCTGCGCGACGGGCGGTCGCCGCGGCATCCGGTGTGGCGTCAGGTGCGGCGCCCGCCGTGTCGTCGGTCGTGTCGTCGGGCGATCTCGTCAGCTCGAACGCCGTACGCGCCGACGCGGCGGTCGCGAGGGCGGCGGCGTGAACCGTGGCGAAGCGTGCACCGGCGGCATCGTCGACGAGGGCGAAGTCGAGATCGCCTGGGTCGCCGACCGCTGTCGCCGTCAGGCGTCCGGCGGAACCGGCGTGGACCGCGAAGCTGCCGGGCCACGAGCGGATGTCGTCGGGCGGCGGGCCGCCTGTCTGCCAGCGCCACAGCGTCAATACCGTCGCGCCGCCGACCTGGCGTGAGAGCAGGTAGTCGTCACCCGTCAGCGGGGTGAGCTCACCGGCGCGGCCGACGACCGTCGCGAACGCCGTGTCGGGCCCGTCGCCGGCGCGGACCACACTCAGCACGGCGAGATCAGACGCGTTTTTCACGCGCAGGTAGCCCGCAGTCGGATGCAGTTCACCCGAGCCGGACACCGCGACGACGTCGTTCTCGAAGGTGCGGTGCACCACGTCCGTGCCGGGCGGGATCGAGCCGGAGAGCGTCTGGACGAGCGTGCCGTCGTCGCCGACGATCCACAGGTTCGCCCCGTCGTCGCTCGCCGCCGCGAGGCCGTCGATGAAGTCGAACCGGGTCGCGGTCGCGGTCGGCGAACGCCAAACCTCTCGCAGGGAATCATCCAAACGGACGAGGTGAGACGGCTCTTCGTCGCACACCTCGAGAACCGCCAACCATGGCTCTTTGCCGGGTGAGAGCTCGGCGTCTCCCACGGAGCACGACTTCTGCGGCATCCACGGCTCGGCTGTGCGGACGTTCGCCACATCGGTGATCGACACGGCGTCGTCACGCATCGTGGCGACCCGGCCATCGGAGAACGCGCCGATCACAGAGCCGCCGTTCGCGGTGCGATTCCACATCGGGTTGCCGGTCGATGCGCTCACCGCCGAGACGTGCACGCCCGATTCGAGCCGCTGCTGCACCGTCACGACATCGCCGCGCACCGTGACGGCAGAAGGCATCGGGGCGAACGGCAGGCTCCACCTCGTGCCGCCGTTGCGCGTGTTCAGCGCCGCGAGCGTCTGCCCCTGTTCCGAGGCGACGATGACGACCCCGTCGCCGGATGCCACCACCCGGGTCGTCACGTCGAACGTCGTCTCCCAGCGTGGTGAGAACGCCTCTTCGGGCTGTGCGCCGGTGCAGCCCGAGACGAGCAGAGCCGTGACCGCGACGAGAGCGACGCCGACGGCCCGGCGAGGGGTGCGATCCGTGCGCTCCGAGGGCCCGCCCACGCTGTCTCTCCCTTCGTCGGTGCGACCTGCCCGCACCCTACCGAGGGAACGCCCGGCTCGTGAGGGGTCGGCAAGACGGTGGCATGCCATATGGCATGTGGCCTGCGGTGCTCTCGACGCGACCGGCCGTGTCATGGACGAAGGAGAGTCGGGATCGCGCGTTGGTAGCCGAACACTCGGCCCGATTGCGCATCGCCTACGACGGGGGAAAGGGTCCCGCACCTGGCAGAATGAACGCCGACAGAAGGGCGGCGGATGCCACGACCCCCTCTTCTCGACGAGGCCCGCACCGCGTGGCGACGTCGGGAGACCGAGACCGCCGTCCGCGCCGCGCTCGCCGCGCACGACGCCGGCGATCCCGACGGCCTCGCGCTGGCCTGCTCGATCGGGATGCGGGGCTACCGCACCGACATGCTCGCCGCCCACCGGGACGATGTGACCGCGCTGCCCGACGGGGTGCTGCGCGAGGGCGTGCTGGCCATGCTGCAGATCGGCACCGGCGACCTCGACGGCGCCGCGCTCCGCATCCTCGCCCTGGCCGAGAGCGACGAAGGTGCCGAGACCGGCTCCATCGACCCGCTGGAGGGCGAGGGGATGCTGCTGCCGATGCTGCTGTCGTACCTCGCGACCGGCAGCGTCGCGTCGGCGTCGTGGGTGAACGCGCGGCGGTGCATCGACGCGGCCCGCGCGGCCATGGCCGCGGCATCCGCTGTCGAGGGCCGGGTGCCGGCTCCCGCCCATGTGCCGTTCGACCTGCTCGGACTCGACGCGATGGTCGAGCAGCACATGGGAGCGGGGGATGCCGCCCGCCGCGCGCTCACCGAGACCCTCGCCCCGCTGCGGATGCGCAACAGCCTGTCGGACATCCACGCGCTCGCCCTCGTGAGCCTCGGCAGCGTCGAGCACCTGTCGGGGCGTCTCGGCGAAGCTGCGCTCAACCTCGCCCGCGGAGCCCGGCTCGCGCCCACCTGGCGGCATGGGGTGCGTCTTCATGCGGAGGTCGAGCTCGCGTTCGTCCGTGTGCGCCAGGGATGGTGGCGCGATGCCGCCGAGGTCGTGCGCGCGACGGCGCCCCCGTCGGGGTTGATCGAGCACGACTGGCTCGAACCCCAGGCGCTCGCCGTGCACGGGCTGCTGCTCGCGCTCCGAGGCGACATGGCGGCGAGCCGGCCCGTCCTCGACCGGGCCGCGCTGCTGTGCCGCGACACCCCGTCGTTCCTCGCGCAGATGGTCATCACGCACGCCCGGATCATGATGGCGATCTCGCTGAGCGACTGGGCCGGACTGCGTCGCGCCCTCGAGGATGCCGCGGAGCCCGGGTACCGGCATCCGTACCGCGACGATGAATGGCGGATGCTGAACTCGCTCGCCTCGTGGCATCTCGGCCGTGTCGATGAGGTCAGGCGCGGCGTCACCGCATGGATGGCGCAACCGGGGTCGGATGCGAGCCCGTACGCGTGGGCCTTCGTCTCGATCCTCGCCGAGCACGACGAGCGCTACGCCGAGGCGACGACCGCGGTCGACCGCGCCCTCGCGTTGCTGACGCTCGACCACGACCCGCTGGGACGCGCGTGGGTGCGCGTCGTCGCCGGCATCCACTACAGCCTCTTCGGCGCGCGCGGCCGGCCGGATCCGCGGCGCGCGCTCGCCGTCTACGAAGACGCCAGCGCCGAACTGCTGGAGCTCGGCGCGGTCGGTCTCGCGCGCCGCTACGACGAGGCCGTCGCCGCGACGACGACCGAGATGCAGCGCGGGGCGCGGGGCGCCGACCCGACCGCGCGACTGACCGAACAGCAGCGCAAGGTGGCCGACGCGGTGGGACAGGGCTACACGAGCGGTGAGATCGCCGGGCTGCTGCACCTGTCGAAACGGACGGTCGACTACCACGTGGCCAACATCATGCGCCGCCTGGGTGTGTCGAGCCGCCGCGAGATCGCACGGGTTCTCGGCGGCAGGCGCTGACGGGTGGGCGGCGACGCGGTGGTGCCCCGTGCGCGGATGCATGGGATCGTGGGCGACGCGCCGGGGGAACGGCATCCGGGCCGGGGTGTCGGATCGGATGCCGTGCATCGCGGGCCGCGGCGGCCATCCTCCACATCGCGGGGCCGGGTACGCGCAACGAGGCGGTGGATCGCGAGCGCGGTTATCGCGACGCGATGGGCGAAGCGGGACTCGAACCCGACGTGCTCGATGTGTCGACGGACAGCGACCGAATCATCTAATCGTTGAGCCGCAGCTGGTCGTGCGGGCATCCACCGCCGCCGTCTGAGGTGCCCGCCGGGCAGATCTGTCGTGCTGCCCGCGTGCGCGGATGCTAGGAATCGTGGGCGACACGCCGCGGCCGCGGCATCCGGGCCGGGGTGTCGGATCGGGTCCATTGCATCGCGGCACGCGGCACGCGGCACGCGGCACGCGGCACGCGCCGCGGCCGAGGGGAGTCAGGCGGCTTCGGCGGCTACGCGCATGCGTGAGAGGAAGTCGACGAGCACGGCGGCGGAGCCGGCGGGCATGTCGGCGATGACGTCCTCGACGCGGTGCTGCACGTCGGACCCGGACCGGCGCAGGCCCTCGACGGGGCGGTCGCCGAGCGTCACGAACACCTTGCGGCGGTCGGACGGATGCGGCTGGCGTCGCAGATACCCGGAACGCTCGAGGCGATCGAGCATGGCGGTCGTGCTCGCGGATGAGATCCCGAGCTCCTGCGTGATGTTCGAGGGGGTGAGGGTGATGTCGCAGTCCTGCGCCTCGATCAGCTTCTCGAGTGCGATGAGGTCGTTCTCGCAGACCAGCATCGAGTCGCGCAGCCGCAGCCGGATGGCTCCCTCCGCGGCCTCGTAGGCCCACAGCGCATCGAGGACTGCCGACGCCGACGATGTCTCACCCTGCAGTGTCATGACGACTCCCGTACTGATCGGCCTAGCGGCTCAGTCTGTCCGAGCGATCCGGCGAAGGGGAGCCCTTCCCGTGGGAGCGCTCACCTGGTATGGGCAGAGGAAGGTATGCCTCAGTGGACCGAGAACCCGCCGTCGACGGCGATCGCCTGACCGGTGACGTACGCCGAGCCCGGTCCGGCGAGGAAGATCGCTGCGGCAGCGAAATCGTCGGCCCGCCCGTTGCGTCCGACGAAGGTGCGGGCCGCGAGAGCGGTGACCACGTCGGGATCGCTCGCGAGCCGTTCGTTGAGCCGGGTGAGGACGAAGCCCGGGACCAGCACGTTCGACGTCACCCCGGATGCCGACCACGCCTCCGCCTGCGACCGGGCGAGGCCTTCGAGGGCGGCCTTCGACGCGCCGTAGGCACCGCTCGACGCGAACGCGCGGCTCGCCTGCTGCGAGCTGATCGAGATGATCCGGCCGTAACCGCGCTCGATCATCCCGGGCGCGAGCCGCTGGCCGAGGATGAAGGGCGCGTCGAGGTTGACCGCCATCGTGGCATCCCAGGACTGCTCGTCGAGTTCTGCCAGGGGAGGGCGGATGTTGATGCCCGCCGAGTTGACGAGGATGTCGATGTCGCCGGCCCGATCGGCGAGCTCGTGGCAGCCGGCGCGGGACGAGAGGTCGGCGACGATCCCCGCCGCGAGTCCGCCCTCCATGCGGATCTCTTCGACGGTCTCGTCGACGCGGTCCGATCCGCGTGCCGCGACGATGACCTCGGCGCCGGCCGCGGCCAACGCCCGGGCGATCCCGCGGCCGATGCCCGAGCTCCCGCCCGTCACGAGGGCGCGTCGGCCGGAGAGCCCGAAGAGACTGTGCAGATCCATCCCGCCAGCGTATTGACCGAAAGTCCGTTCGGATGAAGCGTCTAGCGACAATCGAAGATGTGTTCTATCCTCGTGTGTCATGACCGATACGACGAGCGCACACGACGTCACCCTCTGGCTCGTCGACGACATCCCCGCGCGGATGTTCTACGCGGGTCGGCGCTGGACCGTCAGCGACATCCCGACCCGCTTGCGCGACTCGGTGTGGTCGCTCGCCGCGGACGACGACCGGCGGCGCGGCCTCTACGGCTGGCGCTTTCAGGCCACCGACTCGGACGGTGAGGCGTTCGTCTTCGATGTGTACTGCGGTGAGGGCGGGTGGCACGTGCATCGCGCTTACGCCTGAGCCGCAGGGGCGGGTGGCGCCATCCTCGCCATCCTCGGGTCAGATGTCGCTGAGCTGCTCGAGGAATTCGTCGGCCATCGCGACCTGGCGCGTCAGTTTCTCGCGACGCTCGGCGGCGCCCGCGCGGATCGCGTCGAGGCGGTCGCGCAGTTCGGCGTCGCCGGGCGCGGCGGAGAGGGCTTCGACGACATCGAGCAGTTCCCGCATCTCGTCGAGGCTGTAACCGAGGGGCTTCATGCGCCGGATCAGCAGGATGCGGGCGATGTCGCCTTCGGTGTACAGGCGGAAGCCGCCCTCGGTGCGCGCGGATGGAGTGACGAGGCCGATCTCGTCGTAGTGCCGGAGCGTGCGGAACGACAGTTCGGTCCGTTCGGTCACCTCTCCGATGCGCATGGTGAACTCGTCGCGATTCGCCATCAAACCTCACGTTACGTTAGATTCTCGTCGGCGCATCGTGCGCCGCCCCCATTCTTCCCGCGCCCGGCAGTCGCCGCTGCGCGCGCCCATGCGATCGCCTGCCACCTCGGGTGAGGCACCGACCGAAAGGCACCGAGTGACCGCCGTCACCCCCGCCCGCGACAGCGCCGCGCGCTACCGCATCGAACCCACCGTCCTGCAGGCTCTGCGCAGCCCCCGGCTCCTGACCCGCGAGGTGTTGGCGGGACTCGTCGTCGCCCTCGCGCTCATTCCCGAGGCGATCGCGTTCTCGATCATCGCCGGAGTGGACCCCCGGGTCGGGCTCTTCTCGTCGTTCATCATGGCGGTCGCGATCGCCTTCCTCGGCGGCCGTCCGGCGATGATCACGGCCGCGACCGGTGCGATCGCCCTCGTCATCGCCCCGGTGGTGCGTGACCACGGCGTCGACTACCTCATCGCCACGGTCCTGCTCGGCGGCGCGATCCAGATCGTCCTGGCGGTGCTCGGAGTGGCGAAGCTCATGCGATTCATCCCGCGCTCGGTGATGGTGGGCTTCGTCAACGCGCTCGCGATCCTCATCTTCCTCGCGCAGCTTCCCCAGCTCTTCGGCGACGGCATCCCGTGGCTCGTCTGGCCGCTCGTCGCCGCGGGGCTCGTCATCCTCGTCGTGTTGCCGCGGCTGACGAAGGTGATCCCGGCGCCGCTCGTCACGATCGTGCTGCTCACCGCGGCGGTCGTGGCGTTCGGCTGGCAGGTGCCGACGGTCGGCGACCAGGGGGAGCTGCCGTCGAGCCTGCCCGCGCTCTTCGTGCCCGAGGTCCCGCTGACGCTCGACACGCTGCGCATCATCGCTCCTTATGCGCTCGCGATGGCGGTCGTGGGGCTGCTCGAATCGCTCATGACGGCCAAGCTCGTCGACGACATCACCGACACCCGCTCGCGCAAGACGCGCGAGGCTCTCGGCCAGGGTGCCGCGAACATCCTCTCCGGCGCGTTCGGCGGCATGGGCGGGTGCGCCATGATCGGCCAGACGATGATCAACGTGAAGGCGTCGGGGGCGCGCACGCGCATCTCGACCTTCCTCGCCGGTGTCTTCCTCCTGATCCTCGTGCTCGTCCTGGGCGACGTCGTCGCGATCATGCCGATGGCTGCGCTCGTGGCGGTCATGATCATGGTCACGGTGGCGACCTTCGACTGGCACAGCATCCGGCCCGCGACCCTCCGGCGGATGCCGAAGAGCGAGACAGCCGTCATGGTCATCACGGTCGTCGCCACGGTGTGGACCCACAACCTCGCCGTCGGCGTCATCCTCGGCGTCATCGCTGCGATGGTGATGTTCGCCCGTCGCGTCGCGCACTTCGTCACGGTCACCCGAACCGTCACCTCGGACGAGGGCGAGCCGGTAGCACGTTACGACGTCGACGGCGAACTCTTCTTCGCCTCGAGCAACGACCTGACCACGCAGTTCGCCCACACCGACGACCCCGCGCGCATCATCATCGACATGAGTCGGTCGCACGTCTGGGACGCCTCGACGGTCGCCGCGCTCGACGCGGTCGTGAACAAGTACGAGCGGCACGGCAAGACCGTGACGATCGAGGGGCTCAACGCCACGGCATCCGCTCTGCACGGACGCCTCACCGGCAACGTCGGCGCGTCCTGATCGAGCGGGCCGGGGTGCGGAATCCGGTCGCGGCCGCCGATCAGAACGTGGTGAACGACACGAACGACGGCGGACCGAAGCGGCCCGTGGCGGGATCGATGTATCGCACCGCGAGCGTCACCGGGCCGGGCGATGGCACCATGTATCGCCCCACGAAGATCCCGTCGGCGTCGAGGCGCATCTGCTCGCCGCGCCAGGGCGCGGCGTCGCCGACACGGGCGCGCTGGACGACCAGGTTCGGCTGACCCGTCACGCCGATGTCGAACCCGGATGCCGGCACCGACGAGCTCGCGAGGGGAGCGGTGAACGTCGGTGGCGGCGACACCGTCACAGCGGCGGGCGGGCAGAGCGACGAGAGCTGCCCGTCGACGCGCTGCCGTGCCGACAGCGCATGCCGGCCCGGGGGCAGGTAGGCCGCGGCATCCGTCTGGTCGCGTCCGCCCGAGAGGTCGGATGCCGTCCACGCGCCGTCGGCGTCTGCCTCGGTGCGGGCCCAGACCGTGCCGTTCTCGTCGATGACCTCGACGACCGCGCCGGGGGTCGCCGTGCCCGAGATCAGCGGGTAGACGCTCGGCCCGGCGCTGCTGTCGACCGTCATCGTCGGCGCGGCGGGCGCGGTGACGACGGGCGGCTGCGAGGTGCCGGGAGTCGGGGTGGGGTTCGGCGTCGGGGTGGGGGTCGGGGTGTGCTCCGAGGTGCCGGTATCGACGGGAGAGTTCGGTGAAGCCGTAGCGTCTGCCTGCGGTCGAGGCGAGCTCGGGACCGAGGGAGCGTTCGGCGCGGGGATGAGGCGAGGGCTGGGCGCAGAGCGCTCGTGCGCGTCAGGGGTCGCGTCGCGCGGCGGCTGCGCAGGCGGTTCGGCGACCGGGGGCGCCTCGGAGGTCGGGCTCTCAGACACAGCGCCGGCCGCGCGCGCGTCGGACGATGTGCGGTGCAGGTGCGGCTCTGACTCGGTCGCCCGCGGGGGAGCGGTCGTCGATTCGGTGAGCGGCAGCGTGACGGCGATCGCCGTTCCCGCCGCGGCGACGGCAGCGACGACGACGAACAGGGGACGACGCCATCCCGACCGCGTGGCGGATCGTGCGGCTCGTCGTGAGGTCGGTGCGCCCGTGGTGGTGCCGCGCGGGGTGCCGGTGGTGATGCCGGCGCCGGTGCCGCCGGTCGCGCCCGTCGCGCCTGCGGGGCCGAGGGCGAAGGTCGCGACCTGTGCAGCACCCGACTGCGTCCACGCCGTGTACGACGCGGCAGCCGGGATGCCGACCACGAGGGGAACGAGCACGAGCGCCAGCCGCGATGAGACGTCGCGTGCCTCGACCCAGGCGAGCGCGCATCCCTCGCACGTCGAGAGGTGCTGCTCGACGCGCCGCGTGTCGCGCCGCGACAGGCCCGATCGCGAATGCGCCCCGAGCAGTTCGAGGGTCTCGCGGCACTCCTCGTTGTCGGCGCGGCGGAGCTGCGCCGACACCCACGCATCGCGGAAACCGCGCCGTGCGCGCACGACAAGAGCGGATGCTGCGTTCGGGGCGAGACCGAGCAGCGGTGCGAACTGGCGCGGCTTCAGACCGTCGACCTCGCTGTACCAGAGGGCTTCCTGCCAGCGGGTGGGGAGGGTCGCGAACGCCGACGCGACAGCGCTCGAGTCGAAGCCCGCGATCGTCGACCATTCGGCGTCGGGAGCCGTCTCGTCGGCGGCATCCTCCAGGTCGGTGGCGTACACCTGCTGCTGCTGCGCGCCCCACTTGTGGGCGACGTTGCGGACCGACGTCAACAGGTACGGTCGGAACCCCATCGAAGGCCCGCCACCGCGCCGGATGGCAGACAGGATGCGGGCGAACGCCTCAGCGACGACATCATCGGGATCGAGCGACGAGTATGCGCGAGCGACGGCGTGAGCGGCGGCCGAGTGGCGCAGCCAGAGCTCGCCGTAGGCGCGTTCATCATGATTCCGGGCGCGCTCGACGAGCTCGTCATCGGACGCTGCGGCGGTCGGTGTGCGCGGCTCGCCGTCGTCGGGAGACGCCAGTCTCAGGCGGTGCGATCCGGCGCTCATGATGACGTGAGGGGGTCGGCGGATGGTCCCGCGCCCAGCCGAGCGAACGGGTCGGATCGTTCGGCATCGCCGATCGCCTCGACGTTGCGCAGATGACGGGTGAGAGCCGCGTAGACCTCGGGTGAGAAGCCGTCGCAGGCGAGAGTGGCGATCACCGCGTCGCCGCGCGACTTGTCGGTGATGAGAATGAGGCGGGCCGTGGCGCTGTCGCCGTCCGCAGCGCGCGACGAGCACACGAACCCGACATCGCGGCGATGCCACGAGTGTTCGCGGGTGCTCGACCAACCCCAAGTGACCCGCACGGTCGCGCCGCTGATCTCGACCGTGGCCGGGCGGATCGCTCCGGCAGGAGTGCTGCTTCGGCGGGTTCGTATGCGACCGATCGGACACGCGGCTGACCGGAAGGTGATCGTGCTCAGACATGCCGCGGACGGGGTCCGGGGATAGTGGTGCGTAGGGGTGTGGGGCTGGTCGGGGGAGTGGTTCAGCTGGTGCCGGCGGTTGCGGGCGCCGGTGCGGGCGCGGTCGCCGGCGCGTCGGAAGGAGGGCCGGGTCCGGGTCCGGCTTCTCGTCGCCGGAGGCGCCGGGAGCGTGTTCGTCGCAGCGTGCATGCTGATGAGACACCGGCGATGGCGAATCGTGACGCGAAAAGGCGGAATTCCTTGCCGGGCGAGATCGGGTGCGGGGTGGGTTTCGCGGGGTGGGGGTCGCGGGGTGGGGGTCGCGGGATGGTGAGGGTGGGATGGCGCCCTGGTGGGACCATTGGTTCCTCCCCACGTGGCGCCGTTCGCTGACTTTTGTGATCGAACAGAGATTCGATAGCTATGTCGTACCTCGCTGCCACAATGGGAACATGGCAGCGAACTACAGGAGCGGCGAGGTGCGATGCGGTGACTCCGCGCCCCCACAGGTGCTCGCGTTCGCGAGGTACGCGGAAGCGCTCGATCTCTCGCATGCCGCGGATGTTGCGCGGATGCGTGCGTTGGCTGACCTGGGGCGGTCGGCGTTGCGGGAGGCCCGGCGAGACGGGGTGCGGGGCTTGGCGTCCGACATGGAGCTGCGATCGGTCGCGGCTGAAGCGGCGGGGATGGCGCGGTTGACGGATCGGCGGTTGCAGGGCGAGATCGACCATGCGATGACCGTCATCGATGACTACCCGGCCGTGTTCGCGGCGTGGGTGGAGCGGCGGATCGAACGCGGACACGTCGATGTGGTCGTGAAGGCCGGGGCGGGGCTGCCGGACGAGGTGCGCGGTGAGTTCGCGGAGGCTGCGATCGGCGTGTGCGAGCGGGATGTGCCCTCACGCGTACGGGGCGCGCTGGACGCGTTGGCGGCGCGGGTGCACCCGCGATCGTTCACGGAGCGGCATACGGCTGCGGCGGCGGAGCGGTGCGTGCGGGTGTCCCACGGGGCCGACGGGATGTCGAACCTCGTCGCCAACCTTCCCACCGTCATCGCTGCGGGGATGCTTGACCGGCTGACGCAGATGGGGCAGTCCGTCAAGGACGCCCGGGCGGAGGGTGCGGATGCTGCGGGGGCTGGCGGTTCGGGCGCGGATGCCGCGGGCGGTGCGGGTTCGGAGGTTGTGCCGGATGCGAGGACGATGGATCAGTTGCGGGCTGACATCCTCGGCGACCTCGTCCTCAGCGGAGCACCCGTGGTCGATCCGACCTACGGGACAGACCGGGCCGGTGGGCTCGGGGCGATCCGCGCACGCGTCCAGGTCGCCGTCACCGCGCAGACCCTGACCGGCGACGACGAGCACCCGGCCGAGGCCGTGGGCGCCGGGTTGATCGATGCCGACACCGCCCGCCAGCTCGCCGCGCAGGTCTCCGAATGGGATCGATTGTTCATCGACTCCGTCACCCGCACCCCGGTTGAGATCGACACGTACCGGCCCACCGTCGCGATGAAGAAACTCCTCACCGCCCGAGACCAGCACTGCAGGTTCCCCGGATGCCGCAGAGCCGCGATCCGGTGCGAACTCGACCACACCATCGACTACGCCCTCGGCGGCCACACCCACATCTACAACCTCGCCCACCTGTGCCAGCGGCACCATTCGATGAAGCAATTCACGAGATGGGACGTGCGGCAGATCGGCGGCGGGGTCCTCGAATGGACCTCGCCCCTGGGGTGGGTCTACCGCGAAGACGTACCGACGCCGGCCGTGTGCTTCACCGCCAACGCCGCCGACCCAACACCGGACGGCCGACCCGCTGATACACCGCCAGCCGGATCACCACCACCCTTCTGACCCGACGGGCCGGCGTCCGGGGTTCGATGTTGCCGCGCGATGCTCCCTCCTCTTACTCCTGGCATCCGCGCGCGACGCGACGATCTCGAGAAGTCGCGTCACGATGCGGGCCTCGCGGCGTCCCTCATATGACGATGCGACGACCGCATCGCGTGATCCAGACACTCCGGAGACCCATCGTGACGATCGAGCGCCGCGCCATCCCGCATCCCAGCCGCACCCACGAGCTGCGGGCCACCGCGCATCGCGTCGTCGCGGGCAGTCTGCCCGGCGCCCGGCCCGGGCGACCCACCCAGGTCGACCTGGCGCGGCTGCGCACGCTCGACGTCGGCGCGACGCCGCAACTGTGGACCGAGTCGAACGTGCACCTGCTCGAAGGGATGCTCATCGCCCGCGTGCGACTCGACGACCTCGACGGCGCGCTCGCCCTCGTCGACGGCCACTTCACCGAGGGGCGTCTGCGGGCCCGCGCCGTGCTGGGGCTCGATGCGCTGGGATCGCTGTTCGCGGCGGTGGCCGAGGTGTACGCGGCGGCAGGACGCCCGCGCGATGCCGGCCTCTACGCATCGCGAGCGCTCACCTTCGCCGACAGCCACGCCGTGCGTTACCGCGCCGCGGCCGTGCAGACCCTGGTCTTCGCGGTGAACGGCGAGTTCGACGCCGCGGCGAGATCCCGCAATATGTGCGCCGAGCTGGGGCGCGCGAACCGCTGGAACGCCGCCGACACCGACTACGCCCTCGCCCTCGCCGACATCCTGCTGGCAGCCGGCGCATTCGACGCGGCACGCGTCTCGCGCGCCGCCGCAGCGCTACGATCGCGCGCTCCCCGTGACCCTTACGCGCAGCACGCGGCCGCGACGGCGGACGCCCTCGCCCTCGTCATCCTCGGCGACCTCACCGCAGGCGCCGCCGGCCTGCGAACGGCGCTCGGCGGCGCCTGGGCGCACCTCAGCCACCGGCTGATCCGTGAGCTGGCGCTCTCCGCCCTCGCGGACGCGACCCTGGCCCAAGGCGCCGCCCGCCGTGCACTGTCCCTGCTCGACGGCCCCACGTCAACACCGAGCCACACCGTGTGCTTCGAGGCGCAGCGCGCGGCCGCCCATCTCGCGCTCGGCGACGAACGCGCCGCACTCGAGGTCACCGACGCTTGCCTCGCGCTCGGAGCCGAGCACTGCCCGCGCACCCTCGCCATCGTCCTGGTGCGCCGCGCCGTGGCGCGAGACCGCCTCGAGCAGCCCGACGCCGCCGACGCCCTGTTCGACGAGGCCTGCGGCCTCGCCCTGCACACCGGCGACCTCATCGCGCCGTTCGTCACGATCCCGCACGCGCAGCTCGCCCCGTTGGAGAACCGACTCCGCGACCGGCGCCCCGATCTCGCCGCACGCATCAGCGCGGCCATCGAGCCCCTGCGGCTTCGCGACTCCCGCCCGCCGAGGCAGGCTCTTCCCGCGCTCACCCCCCGCGAACGATCCGTGGCCATGGCGCTGCGCGACGACAAGACGTACGCCGGACTCGCGCACCAGTTCACCGTCTCGATCAACACGATCAAGTCGCAGCTGCGCTCGCTCTACGCCAAGTTGGGCGTCTCGAGCCGCAGCGAGGCGGTCAGCATGCTCGAACGGCACGGGTTCTTCTTCTGAGCCCGGCCCACGCCGGATGATAGCCGCCGCCCCCGCGCGCCCCACCGCCACCTAAGCTTTGCCCGTGGGCAGATTCTTCTACGACAACGCGGCCAACTTCGTCGAGATCGACGATCGGGCGCTCGCGCACCTCCGGCTGGTCCTGATGACCAAGCTGCGGCGCGGCGAACCGCTGATGTTCGAGACGACCTCGCCCCACGGCACGAGCCGCCGCGACTTCTGGCTGCACCCCACGATCTCGGTGCAGTTCCAGTTCGCCGGCAGCCGGCAGCCGCAGATCAACCCGAAGTGGATCGACGCCCTCATGGAATCGGCCAACAGTGCCGACGGCCTGCGGATGGTGCCCGAACCCCAGGGCTGATGTCCGCTGGCTTAAGCGGCGCTTACGTTACAGTGCCAATCTCAGACTCCATCGAGTCCTTGCTCCGGGTTGCCGCCCGTTCCGGGGACCATCGGGTCAGAGAGCAGTGGGGCGGGAGATGCAGGACGCTGGGCAGGGTCGGAACCTCGACCCCGAATGGTGGGCGACGGGGGTCGCCGGGGGGAACGTACCCGGCGGACGCCTGCGCGGCGACAGTCGCACGGTGCAAGCCGGCGACGTCTTCGTCGCGCTCGGCCGCGACGAGCGGGTGCGCGAGCACATCACGCAGGCTCTCGAACGCGGCGCGGCCCTCGTCCTGACCGACGCGAGCGTCACCCACGTCGACGACCGCGTGCGCGGCATCCCGCACCTGACGACTGTCATCGGGCGCCTGGCCGACCAGTACACCGGACACCCGTCCGCGAACATGACCCTCGTGGGGGTGACCGGCACGAACGGCAAGACGTCGACGGTGCAGCTGCTCGCGCAGAGCTGGCAGATCCTCGGTCATCGCGCGGCCACGATCGGCACGCTCGGCGCCGGCCTGTTCGGCGCCCTCGCCAAGACCTCGCTCACCACTCCGTCGGTGGTCGACATGCACGAACTCCTCGCCGACATCCGTCACGCGGGCGCCGACGCGGTCGCGATCGAGCTGAGCTCGCACGCGCTCACGCAGGGGAGGGTCGACGGATGCCATTTCGACATCGCCGCGTTCACCAACCTCACCCGCGACCACCTCGACTACCACGAGTCGATGGAGGCTTACGGGCAGGCCAAGCAGCGGATCTTCCACCTGCCCGGCGTCCGGGCCGCGGTCCGCAACCTCGACGACCCGTACGTCGCGGGCATCGCACTGCCGACCGGGCTGACGGATGTCGGCGTGTCGACCGTCGGGGCGCCGACGGCGACCATTCGCGCCGACAACATCCGGGTGCGCCCCGACGGCGCCGACTTCATCCTGACGATCGACGGTGAGAGCTACGACGTCGCCTCACCGCTCATCGGCCGGTTCAACGTCGACAACCTCGCGATGACGGCTGGCGTCCTCCACGCGCAAGGCACCGCGCCCGACGCGATCGCGGCAGCGGTGCGCGCCATCCGCCGGGTTCCCGGCCGCATGCAGGTCGTCTCGCCCGGGGTCGGTCCGCACGTCGTGGTCGACTATGCCCACACGCCCGACGCGCTGCGCCAGGCGCTCATCGCCCTCTCGAGCGGTCCCGGACGACTGAGCGTGGTGTTCGGCTGCACGGGCGACCGCGATCGCGGCAAACGACCCGAGATGGCGGTCATCGCCGAAGAGATCGCCCAGACGATCATCGTCACCGACGACGACATCCATCACGAGGACGGCGACGCGATCGTCGCCGACATCCTCGCCGGATTCCGCTCGCTCGAGAACGTTCGCGTCATCCGCGACCGCGCCTCGGCGATCGCGGAAGCGGTGGCCGCAGCAGCACCCGACGACACGATCCTCATCGCCGGCAAGGGGCACGAATCGGTGCAGATCATCGGCGACGACGCCGTCGCATCCGACGACGTCTCGATCGCCGCCGGCGCGCTGCGGACCTGGCGCGAGCGGCATGCGCTGCTGCCCGACGCGCGGTAGTTCGATCCAGCACCGCGTCCAGCCGGAAACGGCGGGCGTTTTCATTCGGGTTATGGCAAGATTCGACGTGATGAGCGACGATATCCACCGCGTCCCCGTGCGGACGAAGACTCTCCTCGAGGAGTGGGTCGCCGAGTTCCTCGAGCAGGGGAAGGCGCCCGGCGTCTCGGTCAAGGTCGCCATTCAAGACGGGTCGGACGGGCTCGACACCGGGCTCGTCATCGTGCACCTCGAGAATGCGCCTGCCGACGTCTACATGCAGCCGCGGGCCATCGACGACCCCGAATGGGAAGCGACGCTCACCGCCCGCTCCGACGACCTCACCCTCACGCCGTACCAGATGGCTGGTCTCGCCGCAGAGGTCGCCTTCGCGGGAAACCTCTGCACCTTCCTGCAGTTCAAGTCGATCGAATGGGACCGCATGTCGGGCATGCGCTGAGCGCGCCCGGACCGTTCCCCTGCACCGTCCCCTAGACCATTCCTCGCGGCCTGGCAACGGCTGCGCTCTCGCTCGCGCACGTGCCGACAATGGTCGCGATCGCGAGCTTCCACCGTGGATGCCTCGGTGGAAGGAGATCGTCATGGTCGCATCGAGCGGGCGCGGAGTCGCCGTCGTCACCGGAGGAAGCGCGGGCCTGGGGCGGGCGATCGTCCGCGAGCTCGCGCGCCGTGGCTGGGACGTCGCAGTCCTGGCGCGCGGCCGTGACGGCCTCGACGGCGCCGTCGCCGACATCGAGGCCTCCGGACGCCGCGCGCTCGCGGTGTCGGTCGACGTCGCCGACGCGGATGCCGTCGACCGCGCGGCAGCCGATGTCGAGGAGAGCCTCGGACCGATCGACCTGTGGGTCAACAACGTCATGTCGGGGGCGATCGCCACCTTCCTCGACACGACGCCGGGTGACTTCGACCGCGCCACGGCGGTGACCTACCTCGGCGCCGTCAACGGCACGCGGTCGGCGCTCCGGCGGATGCGCGACCGCGACCACGGTCACATCATCCAGATCGGGTCGGCGCTCGCCCACCGCGGCATCCCCCTGCAAGCCGCCTACTGCGGTGCGAAGCACGCGATCCACGGATTCACGGATGCCGTCGTGTCCGAGCTCACCCACGAGAAGAGCCGCGTCGCCGTCTCGATCGTCGACATGCCCGCCCTCAACACGACCCAGTTCGGCTGGGTGAAGTCGAACTTCGCGCAGCATCCGCAGCCGGTGCCGCCCATCTTCCAGCCCGAGGTCGGAGCGCGGGCCGTCGCTGACGTCGCCGACCGGCCGCGCCGGCGGACATGGGTGGGGGAATCGACCGTCGGTCTCATCCTCGGCACGCGCGTCGCGGGCCGCTTCCTCGACTGGTACCTCGCCAAGAACGCGTGGGAAGGCCAGTTCGCCCCCGGGTCGGACGCACCCGCGACACCGCCGAACCTGTATGAGCCGGTGCCGGGCGACCATGGTGCGCACGGCGCATTCGACGACCGGGCGCGGGGCGAGAGCCTGCAGACCTGGGCCATCCGTCATCGCGCGCCGCTGTACGCCGCAGCGTCGGCGGCGGCGTCCGCGGCGGTCGTGGGGGTCATCGCCGGAGCGAGGTCGCTACTGCAGCGTCGTTGACGCTCCGCCGAACCCGGGGCCGCGCCCGTTGACTAATTCGGTTAAGTCGGGTTCTCTGGCACGCGTCGGCACCGTGCCGACGACAGCGAACTCAATGAGGAGCATCATGTCGAGGACCCCCCGCCCCGCCCGCCGTTCCGCCGCGCTCGCCGCGCTCGCGGCGGCCGCGCTGGCCACAGCCGCATTCGCGCCCGGTACCGCCGTGTCGGCCGCGTCGGCCGCGTCGACCGACCCGCTGACCGTTGCGTACGTCGAGGTCAACAGCAACGAGCTCCGGACCGTCGGCGACTACGAGCTGGCCGACGGCTCGAACGCGTTCGACGTCGCGATCATCTTCGCCGCGAACATCAACCACGACGGTACCGGGGCCGTGCTGCACCTGAACGATCAGGTGACAGCCACCCTCGAGGATGCCGACACGCAGATCCGGCCCCTGCAGGACAAGGGCATCAAGGTCACCCTGTCGCTGCTCGGCAACCATCAGGCTGCCGGCTTCGCCAACTTCCCGTCGCAGGCCGCCGCCGCGGCCTTCGCCGACCAGGTCGCCGCCGTGGTCGAGCAGTACGGTCTCGACGGCGTCGACATCGACGACGAGTGGGTCACGTACGGCTCGAACGGCGTGCCGGCGGCGAACGCCGACTCCGCTCGGTGGCTCGTCGACGCGCTCGATGCGAAGCTGCCGGCCGGCAGCATCATCTCGCTCTACGACATCGGCGCCGCGGCCGCGAGCCTGAAGTCCGCTCCGGCATCGGTGCTCGACAAGCTCGACTACATCTGGAACCCCTATTACGGGCAGTACAACATCCCCGCCTACCCGGGGGTCGGCAAGGACCGCCTCGGTCCCGCCGCGATCGACCTGACGCAGACGTCGGCGACGACGGCGGCGAACCTCGCCCGCCGTACCGTGGACGAGGGGTACGGCGTCTACGTCACCTACAACCTGACCGCGGGCGACCGCAGCTCGTACGTGTCGTCGTTCACGCGCCAGCTCTCGGGTCAGGAAGCGGTCTACGTCGGCTGATGGTCGACATTCCTACGCGGGGTCAGCGCGTCCGCCGCGCCGTCCCCGCCTTCGCACCCGCCGACACCGCCGAATCCGACCGGCGTCGCTGCTTCCGGATCGACGTCGGTGCCGGCCCGTCCGTGACCGACCTGCCCGCTGCGAACGAGCAGCCCGACCTGCGCGGGCGCCGTGTCGCGGCGGGGGAACAGCTCACCGTCGACGTGTTCCCCGTCGCGGCGGAGTCCCGTGAGGGGATGCCTGACGATCGCTACGCGGCGACCGCCGTGGCCGTCGACCTCGTGTTCGATGACGGCACCACCCTCTCGGGGGCCGGCGCGCGAGACCAGTACGGCGACGCCGTCGACCCCGGCGCGCAGGCACGCTCGAAGCGCCTCTGGGTCGATCAGTGGAACCGCCGCACCGTCGACCTCTCGCCCGTCGTCGGGCGTCGGATCGCGGGCGTGCGCGTCGTTGTCGGCCCGGGTCGGGGCGGGCGCATCGTGTTCGTCGCCCCACCCGTCATCGAGCCCGTGCCGCACCGCCCGGAGCACCTGATGGGATGGGCCGACACCCGCCGCGGAACCCGGGGATCGGATCGCTTCTCGCGCGGGAACACCGCGCCCATCGTGACCCTGCCCCACGGCGGCGTGTTCGCGCTGCCGATGACCGATGCCTCGGCGGGCAACTGGCCCTATCGCTACCAGGTCGACCGCCCGGCGATCCAGGCGTTCGCGACGAGTCATATCCCGAGTCCGTGGATCGGCGACCGTGGTGTGTTCGAGCTCATGCCGAGCCCGAACGAGAGGCCCCAGCGCGACCGTCGGAAGCGGGCGCGCCGATTCGCCAGGGCCGGCGAACACGCATCCCCGCACGAGTACCGGGTCGAGCTCGACGGAGTCTCGGTGCTGCTGACCGCGGCCCGCCATGCCGTGGGCATGCGGTTCCGCTCGCACTCGGACAAGCTGTCGGTCGTCGTCGATCACCTGGGCGAAGCGGTCTCGGCCGCGTGGGCGGAACACGACGGGGCACTGCACCTCGATGTCCACCTCCGCGACGGCGGCGGTCGCCCCGACCACCATGTGCACGCCGTGCTGCCGGGGGTTCGCCGCCACGACCTCGCGCTCTCACGCGGCTCGCTGCGCGGCGCGATCGTCTTCGAGCGACCCGCCGTCGACATCGTCGTGGGGATGTCGACGATCGACGCCGCTCAAGCGGCCGAGAACGCCCGTGCCGCCGACGGTGTCGACGACATGCGCGCCGCGGCCGAGGCGGCGTGGCGCGGGGTGTTCGAACGGTTCGAGATCTCAGCGCCGGGCGCCGTCTCGGACGACACCCTCCGCTCGATAGCCGGATCGCTCGCCCGCGTCTTCAGCTACCCGAACGCCCACGACGAGCCGTCGCCCGACGGCCTCCGTTACCGCAGCCCGGTGGACGGTGTCGTGCGATCGGGCAGGTACTCGTCGAACAATGGTTTCTGGGACACCTACCGCACCGCCTGGCCGCTCCTCGGGCTCCTCGCCCCGCGCACCGCCGCGGCCCTCGCCGACGGCTTCGTGCAGCACTTCCGCGACGCCGGATGGGTCGCCAGGTGGAGCGCGCCGGAGCCGGTCGATTCGATGACCGGCACGACCAGCGACACGGTCTTCGCGGGGCTCGAGGCACTCGGGGTCGCGATCGACACGCGGCAGGCCTACCGATCGGCCCTGCGGCACGCGACCGTGCCCGCCGCGGATCCGCGGGTCGGCCGCAAGGGGCTCCGCCCCGCGATCTTCCGTGGCTTCACCGACACCGACACGCACGAGGGCATGTCGTGGACGCTCGACAACGCGATCAACGATGCTGCCGCTGCCCGCCTCGCCCGCGCGTTGCTCCGGAAGGAGACGGATGCCGCCGAGCGCGACCGACTCGCCGCGGAGGCCGACTACCTCGCGCGCCGCGCGCTCGCCTACCGTTCGGTGTTCCGTCCCGGCCTCCGCCGGCACGGCGACCACGACCTCGGCTTCTTCCTGGGGCGACGCCCGGACGGCGAGTGGCGCGTGGGCGCGGACGAGTTCGACCCCGCCGAGTGGGGGTACGACTACACCGAGACCAACGCGTGGGGCACGATGTTCACTGCGCCGCACGACGGGGCGGGGCTCGCCGCGCTGCACGGGGGCGAGCAGGCGCTCGGCGCCGCTCTCGACGCCTTCTTCGCCACGCCCGAGACGGCCGCCCCCGACCTCGTCGGCTCGTACGGGTTCGTCATCCACGAGATGAGCGAGGCGCGCGACGTTCGCATGGGCATGCTGGGGCTGTCGAACCAGCCCGCGCACCACATCCCGTTCATGTACTGCTTCGCGGGGCGACACGACGACGCCCACCGGATCGTCGTCGAGGCCCGCGACCGCCTGTTCGCCGGTTCGGACATCGGGCAGGGGTACCCCGGCGACGAGGACAACGGCGAGATGTCGGCGTGGTACCTCTTCGCCGTGCTCGGCCTCTATCCGCTCGTGCCCGGCACGGGCGAGTTCGTGCTGACGCCGCCGCTGCTACCCCGCGTCGTGCTGCATCCGGAGGGGCGTGAGCGCCCCCTCGAGATCATCACGACCGGCGCCGGGCGGCCGTACATCCGAGAGGTGCGCATCGACGGGCGGGTGTGGGAGCGCATCGCGGTGCCCGCGGATGTCGTCCGTCGAGCCGAACTCATCGAGGTGGAGCTCTCGGACGAACCAGCGGGGTGGGCGAAGACGACACGGCCCACATCCTTCAGCGTCGAGTTCGACGCACCGCCGCTCGTCGACCTGCTCGAGGTCGTGCCGCGATCGGTCACCGACGACATCGGCGAGAGCGTCCTGTGCCTCGAACCCGGCGACGCCGTCGACCTCCCGCTGCGCGCTTCGTCGAGCATCGGGCTCTACACGGTCACGCTCGCGGGGCGGCCCGCGCCGCTGCCGGTGAGGTGTCCCGACCCGGGCTCGCCCGCAGCGGTCACGACGGTGTCCTGGCGACTGCGCGGGCGCACCCCGTCGGGGGAGTGGTTCGACCTCGACGAACGCGTCGACGAACCTTCTGGTGAAGAACTCCACATCGCGTCGCAGACCCGGCCGTTCGCTACGCGGGGTGGGGTCCCTGACATCGCATGGGTGCGTTTCGAAGCGGTGACCCGGATCGATCTCGCTCAGCTGGAGGTCTTCGCCGGGCCGGTGCTCTCGCGCGCGGACAACGCGGGCGGGGCCGCGGCGACGGATGCCACCGGGCCGTCCGACCCGATGACATCCATCAAGGTCCGCGCGGCGAGCTCCCCGAGCGCATAGGTGTCGCGCGTGAGCGCCGTGATCGAGGGGCGCACGAGTCTCATCGCGATCGAGTCGTCGAAGCTCGCGACCGAGACGTCGCCGGGGATCGAGACACCGAGCTCCTGGGCGACCCGCAGACCCGCGAGCGCCAAGACGTCGTTGTCGTAGACGATCGCGGTCGGTCGGTCACCGCCGGCGAGCAACGAGTGGGTGGCCTCAGCCGACTGCTCGGCGGAGTAGTCCGTCGCCACGGAGAGCGGCGCCGGGGCGTCGTAGCGCCGAGCGCACTCGCTCAGGGCAGACCGGCGCAGCTCGGTGTGCTCGAAGTCGAGCGGCCCCGTCACGTGCGCGACGCGACGGTGCCCGAGGTCGAAGAGCGTCTCGAAGAGTGCCGTGGCCACGGCGTGGTCGTCGATCCAGACGCTCGGGATCGCCGCATCGATGCTCGGGTGGCTGCCGATCTGCACCGCCGGCAGGTCGAGTTCGGCCAGGAGCGCGATGCGCGCGTCGTCGCGGCGCGGGTCGACGACGATCACCCCGTCGACGCGCTGCGTCGCCTGCCACGTGCTGTAGGCGGCGAGCTCCTCCTCGAGTGACGAGACGACGAGGGTCTGCAGGCCGGTGTGGGTCTCCGACAGTCCCGCCTGGATGCCGGCCATGAGTTCGGGGAAGAACGCTTCGGTGCCGAGGGTCCGCGCGGGGCGGTTGATGACGAGCCCGATGACGTCGACGCGCGAGCGCCCGAGCGCGAGCGCCGCGGAGTTGGGTCGGTACCGAAGCTCGGCGGCCACGGCGAGCACGCGTTCGCGCAGCTCGACGCTCACCCCGGGACGGTCGTTGAGCGCGAACGACACGGCCGCTTTCGAGACACCGAGCCGCCGGGCGATGTCGGCGATGGTCGCCCGTTTGCGCGGTGTGGTCATCGGTTTCTCCTCGCGAGCTGAACCGGATAAGTGATCCTTGACTTACTCGGTTTAGTTGCTCAGGCTATACCCCGTCGCACCGTTTGCATACGAAGGAGTTGCACACCATGAGGAACTCGCGAACCCCCGCTTTGGCAGGGCTCGGACTGCTCGCCGCCACCGCGCTTCTGGCCGGGTGCTCGAGCGGGCCCGGAGCCGGCTCCGACCCCGACGGCGAGGTCGCGGGATCGATCCGGTTCCAGACCTGGTCGCTCACGCCCACCTATGCCGAGTACCTCGACGGCGTCATCGACGCCTTCGAGGAGAAGTACCCCGATGTCACCGTCGAACTTCTCGACCAGCCCGGCGACGGGTACTCCGAGAAGGTGCTGTCGCAGGCGTCGACGAACACGCTTCCCGACGTCGTGAACCTCCCGCCCGACTTCGCCCTTCCTCTCGCCCGGCAGAACCTGCTCTACGACGTCAGCAAGGCCACCGACCTCGAGTCGACCTACTTCGCGGGCTCGGTCGACGCCTACCGCTTCGACGGCGTCGAAGGCGTGTACGGCTATCCCTGGTACCTCGGCACCGACGTCAACTACTGGAACTCCACCCAGCTCGACGCGTGCGGCCTCGACTCGGCGAACCCGCCGAAGACGACCGACGAGCTCTTCGCGCAGGCAGCGACGATGGCGGATGCCTGCCCCGACGATTTCCTGATCAGCCGGGTGCCCGGCATCGGCGACTTCACGCTCGAGGGCATCGACATCCTCAACGACGACGGCACCGAGTTCGTGTTCAACACCCCCGAGGCGGCCGCGCTCGTCGATCGCTACGCGGAGGCCTACGCGAACGGCGAGATGCCGCCGACCGTGCTGAACGCCGACTACCTCGGGAACGCGCAGCTGTTCACGCAGGGCAAGGTCGCGTGGACGACCGGCGGCGCGACCGCCATCGATTCGTTCGAGGAGAACAACCCGAGTCTGAAGGGCAACGTCGCCATCACCCCCGCCCTGAACATCTCGCCGCTGTACGTGCAGGGCGTGAGCGTGGCTGCGAGCAGCGAGAACCTGGCCGCAGCGCTCGCCTTCGCCGAATTCGTCACCAACGCCGAGAACCAGAACGCCTTCGCCCACATCGCGAACGTCTTCCCCTCGACCCAGGGGTCCGACGCCGACCCCTACTTCACCGACGACGACGGCACCCCGTCGGCGAAGGCGCGCATCACCGGCTTCGAGTCGCTGAAGACCGCCGAGGTGCTCACCCCCTACTCGGTCAACGGGGCGATGAACGACTACCTGAACCAGCAGATCGCCCTGGCCATCCGCGGTGACATCTCGGGCCAGGAAGCGCTCGACAAGTCGGTCGAGAAGCTCAACGACCTGCTGGCACGGCAGTAAGGCCGGCCATGACCCTCACCAACCTCCCCGCGGCCGGGCTCGCCCCGGTCGCGGGGGCGCCCGCCGCCACCGCGGCACGACGGCGCCGTCCCGTCGGGCACGGCCCCGCGAACGCGACCCGTTCGTGGACGCCGTGGCTCTTCCTCGCCCCGGCCCTGCTGTGGCTGGCGGTGTTCTCGATCTGGCCTTCGCTCAACACCATCCGTATGGCGTTCACGAACGCCAAGCCGCTCGGGGGCAACGAGCAATACGTCGGCTTCCGGAACTTCGAGCTGATCCTCCGCGACGACCAGGTCATGGGCGCGCTGCTGAACAGCGTCGTGTTCATGCTCGTGTGCCTGCCGCTGCTGACGATCCTCCCGCTGCTCATCGCACTCCTGGTCGAGAAGAAGCTCCCCGGCATCGCCTTCTTCCGCACGGCGTTCTACACGCCCGTCATCGCCTCCGCCGTCGTCGTGGCCCTCATCTGGACCTTCATGCTCGACGACCGGGGGCTGGTGAACGGCCTCGCGCAGGCGATGTCGATCATCCAGCAGCCGCTGCCCTTCCTCACCGACCGCTGGCTCATCATCCTCAGCGCCGTGAGCCTGACGGTGTGGAAGGGTCTCGGCTTCTACATGATCATCTACCTCGCCGCCCTCGGAAACGTCAGCCGCGACCTGCACGAGGCCGCCGCGATGGACGGCGCCGGCGCGGTGCGACGCTTCTTCTCCGTCACCCTGCCCGCCGTCCGCGGAGCGATGTTCCTCATCGCCGTGCTGGTGTGCATCGCCGCTCTCCGCGTCTTCAGCGAGGTGTTCATCATGACCGGGGGCACGGGCGGCGCCGGCGGTGAGGCGATGACGATGGTCATGCTCATCCAGCAGTACTCCCGCGGGTTCTCGGGCGACCTCGGCTACGCCAGCGCGCTCAGCATCCTCATGTTCTTCGTCACGCTCGTACCGATGCTCGTCCTCGCCAAGATCAACAGCCGGAGCAGCGAATGAGCGCCACCGCCACCCGCGAGCGGGTCGAACCCCGCCGACGTCGCCGCGGCGGGTTCGGCTCGATGCGGCCGGGCGAGATCGTCGCCCGGTACGGGCTGCTCGTCCTCGTGCTCTTCATCAGCATCGGCCCGTTCTTGTGGCAACTCTCGACATCGCTGAAGAGCACGAGCGAAGACATCTACACCCGCATCCCGCAGCTGTGGCCGAGCCAGCCCACGCTCGACAACTACACCCGCGTCATGGATGCGATCCCGGTGTGGCAGTTCATCGGGAACTCGTTGTTCGTCGCGGTCTTCGCCGTGGGCGGCAACGTCGTGTTCTCGACCCTCGCCGGCTTCGCTCTGTCGCGCCTGCGGTTCCGGGGACGCAAGATCGTCATCGGCCTGTTCCTCGCGACGCTGATCCTGCCGGGCGAGGCGACGATCATCGCCAACTTCGTCACGATCCGCAACCTCGGCCTCGCCGACACCCTGCTCGGTGTCGCGCTGCCCGGCATGGTCGCCACCCTCAACGTGCTGCTGATGTACAACGCGTTCCGGGTGCTGCCCGAAGAGATCGACCAGGCGGCGATCATCGACGGCGCCAACGCCCTGCAGCGGTTCTGGAGCGTGTCGCTCCCGTCGGTGAAGGGAACGGTCGCCGTCATCGCGATCTTCAGCTTCATCGGCGCCTGGGACGACTTCCTGTGGCCGCTCATCGTGCTGACGAGCCCCGACCAGTTCACCCTCACGATCGGCCTGCAATACCTGTCGGGCACGTTCTCCAACGATCAGCGCATGATCGCCGCGGGCTCGATGATCGCCTTCGTCCCGATCGCGATCGTCTTCGCGGTGCTGCAGCGTCACTTCTTCAAGGGTGTCGAGGAGGGCGGGGTCAAGGGCTGAGCCCCACCCCCGCTTCCTCGCGTCGCCCCCTTCTCCGCCCCGTCGTCCCCGACCCCGGAAGGCCCCATGACCTCCCCGATCGACCCCGTGATGAGATTCGGCGTGAACTACACGCCCCGCGCCGGCTGGTTCCATGCGTGGCTCGACCTCGACCTCGACGAGGTGCGCCGCGACTTCGAGGCGGTCGCCGGGCTCGAGGCCGACCATGTGCGCCTCTTCCCGCTGTGGCACCTCGTGCAGCCGAACCGCGGACTGCTCCGGCCCGCGGCCCTCGCCGACATCGGCGCGGTGGTGGATGCTGCGGCCGAGTTCGACCTCGATGTCAACGTCGACGCGCTGCAGGGGCACCTGTCGAGCTTCGACTTCCTGCCCGCGTGGGTCACGACGTGGCACGAGCGCAACATCTTCACCGACCCCGTGGCCCTCGCGGGCGAGGAGGCGTACCTGCGCGCCCTCGGAGAGGTGCTGCGGCCGCGCCCCAACGTCTTGGGGCTGACCCTCGGCAACGAGGTCAACCAGTTCGCCGCGAGGCCGCACCCGCACCCGCATCCGATCGACGAAGCGCAGGCCGAGGAGTGGCTCGTGCGTCTCCTCGGCGTCGCACGCGAGAGCGCACCCGGCCTCATCACGCACGCCGCCTACGACGCGACCTGGTACGACGAGCGTCAACCCTTCCTGCCGTCTCACGCCGCCGAGCACGGCGACCAGACCGTCGTGCACTCCTGGGTCTTCAACGGCGCGGCCCAGCGTCACGGCGGCCTCGGCGCCGGATCGGTGCGGCACGCCGAGTACCTCGTGCAGCTTGCGGCCGCGTGGCACGCTCTCGCCGATCGCCCGGTCTGGCTCCAGGAGGTCGGCGTGCCCGTCACCGTCGTCGATCGCGGCGACGCGGCCGACTTCCTCGAACAGACGGTGCGTCGCGCCGCCGACGTCCCCGTGCTCTCCGCCGTCACGTGGTGGTGCTCCCACGACGTCGCCCGCTCCCTGCTCGACTTCCCGCCGGTCGAGTACGACCTCGGACTGATCGACGAGGACGGCGCCGTCAAACCGACCGGTCGCCGGTTCGCCGAGCTGGCGCGCGAACTGCGCGGCGCACCCCGCCCGGCGGCATCCCCCGTCGGCCTGGTACTCGACGACTCCCGCCCCTACCGCGCCGACTGTGCACCGGGCGGCGCATTCTTCGAAGCCTGGGTGCGCGCCGCCGAACGCGATGGCCGCGGCCCGCAGGTCGTCCTCGCCTCGCGGCAGACGGATGCCGCGCTGCTCGCCGCACGAGGGATCTCGAGGATGGAGCGAGTGGATGCCGCCGACCGAGGCGCACCCACCCCCGTCCTCGGCGGTGGCGCCGCCGCCACCCTGCCCTGACCCGACCCGGCCCGACCCGACCCGACCCGACCCGACCGAACGGATCCACCCACCCATGCACGACGACATCCCTCTCACCACCGGCCGCGCCGCACGCGTGCTCACCGAGCGCATCCGCCCCGCCATCCATTCCGCGCGCATCCCGCTCGAGATCTCGGCGAACCGGTTGCCGGGCGAGCCCATCGCGCCTGCCGCCGGTCTGGCGCTGGAGTTCGAGCCGTTCGAGGCGGGATCTCCGTGGGGACCGGCATGGTCGACGACCTGGTTCCGCGTGCGCGGGCGGGTGCCGGCGGCGTGGGCGGGTCGCCGGGTCGAGGCCGTCGTCGACCTCGGCTTCGACCCGAACATGCCCGGCTTCCAGTGCGAAGGGCTCGTCTACCTCCCCAGCGGCGAGCCGGTGAAGTCGCTCAACCCCCGCAACCAGTGGGTGCGCATCGCCGAGGAAGCCGCCGGCGATGAAGAGGTCGAGTTCTACATCGAGGCCGCCGCCAACCCCGTGCTGCTGGACTACCACCCCTTCCTCCCGACGCAGGAGGGCGACATCCAGACCTCCTCGCCCCGGCCCCTCTACACGGTCCGGCACATGGACCTCGCCGTATTCGAGCCCGAGGTGCACGAGCTCGCGCTCGACCTCGAGGTGCTCGTCGAACTGCAGGCGGAGCTGCCCGAGACCGCGCCCCGGCGCATGCGCATCCTGCAGGCACTCGACGACGCGCTGGACCGTGTCGACCTGCAGCACATCGCCGAGACCGCCGCGGACGCGCGGGCCGCGCTCGCCGAGGTGCTGGCGTCGCCCGCCGAGGCCAGCGCGCACCGCATCTCGGCCATCGGCCACGCCCACATCGACTCGGCGTGGCTGTGGCCGGTGCGTGAGACCATCCGCAAGGTCGCGCGCACGAGCACCACGATGACCGAGCTGCTGGCGGAGAGCGCCGACTTCCGGTACGGCATGTCGAGTGCGCAGCAGTACGCCTGGCTCAAGGAGCATCGTCCCGAGGTGTGGGCGAAGGTCAAGGATGCCGTCGCCGCGGGGCGCTTCCTGCCCCTGGGTGGCATGTGGGTCGAGTCCGACACCGTCATGCCCACCGGCGAGGCGATCGCCCGCCAGTTCCTCTACGGTCAGCGCTTCTTCGAGGAGGAGTTCGGCATCCGCTCGCGCGGCGTATGGCTGCCCGACTCGTTCGGATACTCGCCCGCGCTGCCCCAGCTCATGCGCCGCGCCGGCTTCGAGTGGTTCTTCACGCAGAAGATCTCGTGGAACCAGGTGAACAAGTTCCCGCACCACACCTTCGCCTGGGAGGGGATCGACGGGTCGCGGATGTTCACCCACTTCCCGCCGATGGACACCTACAACTCGCAGCTGTCGGGCATGGAGGTGGCGAAGGCGTCGCGGCAGTTCCGCGAATCGCGTGTGGCATCCGGATCCATCGCGCCCGTCGGGTGGGGCGACGGCGGCGGCGGCACGACCCGCGAGATGACCGGCAAGGCCGAGCGCCTCGCCGACCTCGAAGGCAGCGCACGCGTGCAGTGGGAGCACCCCGACGCGTTCTTCGAACGCGCGATGGCCGAGCTGCCGAAGCCGCCGGTATGGGTGGGGGAGCTGTACCTCGAACTGCACCGCGCGACCCTCACGAGCCAGCACAAGACGAAACAGGGCAACCGGCGCACCGAGCACCTGCTGATCGAGGCCGAGGCCTGGTGGGCCACCGCCGCCGTGCGCACCGGTGCCGACTACCCCTACGACGAGCTCGACGCGCTGTGGCAGCAGGTCCTGCTGCAGCAGTTCCACGACATCCTGCCCGGCACCTCGATCGCGTGGGTGCACCGCGAGGCCGTCGAGCAGTACGAGCGCGTCGCGGCGGCCGCCGAGGCGCTCATCGATCGTGCCCAGGAGCTGCTGGCCGGCCCCGGCGACGAGCGCGTCGTCTTCAACGCGTCGCCGCTGGCCCGCGACGGCGTCCCCGGGCTCGGCGCCGCCCCCGCCGCACCCCCGGCGGGAGCGGTCGACGTGCTCGAGCGCGACGGCGGATTCGTGCTGGGCAACGACCTCGTCCGGGTGACGATCTCGGCCGACGGCCTCATCACCTCGGCGATCGATCTCGCCACCGGGCGCGAGACCATACCGGCGGGCGAACCGGCGAACCTCCTCCAGCTGCACCAGGACTTCCCCAACATGTGGGACGCCTGGGACGTCGATCGCTTCTACCGGAACCGCGTCACCGACCTCACGGACATCGACGCGCTCGTCGCCGACACGCGTGACGGGGCGGCCCACGTCACGATCACCCGGTCGTTCTCGGAGTCGACGCTCACGCAGGAGCTCGTCCTGCGGCCCGGCTCGCGCACCATCGAGATCTCGCAGCGAACCGACTGGCACGAGGTCGAGAAGTTCCTCAAGGTCGCATTCCCGCTCGCGATCCAGGCAGAGCACACCGCCGCTGAGACGCAGTTCGGCTACGCCCGGCGCGTGACCCACACCAACACCAGCTGGGAAGCCGCGAAGTTCGAGACCTCGATGCACCGCTTCGTCCACGTCGCCGAAGAGGGTTTCGGGGCGGCCCTCGTGACCGACTCGACCTACGGGTACGACGTCACGCGCGACGCCGACCCCGACCGCGGCGTCACCACGACGGTCCGGCTCTCGCTGCTGCGCGCGCCGCGATTCCCCGATCCCGAGACCGATCAGGGTGAGCAGACCCACCGCTACGGTTTGGTGATCGGCGCCGACATCGAGACCGCGACGGCCGCGGGTATCGCACTGAACACCGCGATGCGCGAGCGCGTCGGAGCGCCCGTGGCGCCGCTGGTCACGGCGACACCCGGCATCCTGGTCTCGGGCGTCAAGCTCGCCGCCGATCGCTCGGGCGACCTCGTCGTGCGCGTGTACGAGCCGGCCGGGCGGCGCGTGGCCGGCGACGTGCGCATCGACGGGGCGGTGATCGTCCGCGAGGCCTCGCTCATCGAGGACGACCTCGGCGAGGTCGAGCATGACGCCGGCCGTGTGACGGTCGAGCTGCGGCCCTTCGAGGTGCGCACCTATCGGGTGAGCGTGCCCGTCGGTGCGAGGATCGAGGGATGAGCGAACACAGCGGATCCTCTCGCGCCCTGCCCCTCGACGAGGCCGCAGCGGCCGAGATGTGGGAGCAGTATCGGGCCGCGCACCCGGAGGCGGTGCGCGCGGCGCCCGAGTACACCGTCGAGCACTTCGGCGACAACGCACGCCTGGCCGACGAGCTGCTCGAGATCGTTCTCGCGGGCGGCAAGCGTGCCACCGCCGAGCTCGTCGCCGACTTCGTCGCGCGGGGAGATCTCATCCCTCGCCTCGGCTCGCACTGGATCGCGTGCGACAGCACGGGAACCCCGCGCATCGTCATCCGCACCACGGAGTTGCGCCTGGGGCCTTTCGCGAGCGCGGATGCCGCCTTCGCCGCCGACGAGGGCGAGGACGACCTCTCGCTCGAGAGCTGGCAGCGCGAGCACCGACGCTACTGGACCCGCGTCGCGGCGGCCCGCGGAGCCGAGTGGTCGGAGGACGAGGACATCGTCTTCGAGCGCTTCTCGGTCGTGTGGCCGCCCGAGCACGCCGACTGATGAAACCGCCGCGAAAACCGGGCCGCGTGCGCAGGCGAGCACGCGGCCCGGTTTACGCTGTGGGCGGGGCGGTGAGCCCGTCGCGCCACTGCGGCGCGGCGCCGTCCTCGGGAGGTCGATGTGAACTGGCTGCTCAACACGAACATCCTCTCCGGCCCAGCCGTCGTCGGGACGTGCATCGCGGCTGCCCTCGCGTTCGTGCTGCTCGTCGTGCTGCGGCCGAGCAACCGCTGGCTCCGCCGGCGCTGGACGATGACGGCAGCGACGGCGGCGGTCGTCGCGGGGCTCCTGGGCATCGGCCTGACCTGGCTGCTGGCGGATCACTACAACCTGTTCGGCGTGGTCCTCACGGCCGACTCGCGGATGTGGATCGCGCTCGGGTTCGCCGCCATCGGGGTCGCCCTGGTGTCGCTCTGGCGTCCCACCTGGCGCCGGGCCGTCGCCGCGCCGCTGGCGATCGTGCTCTTCGCGCTCACCGCAGCGATGGGCGTGAACATCGCGTTCGGACAGTACCCGACCGTGCGCCTCGCCCTCGGGATGCCCGCGTTCGGTTCCGCTGACCTGCCGTCCCTCGACGGCAACGCCGACCGTCCGACGATCGCCGACTGGACCGCCCCCGACGGGATGCCCTCGACCGGCGAGGTCGGCACGGTCACGATCCCCGCGACGGCGTCGGGCTTCACCGCCCGTCCGGCCGTCATCTACCGCCCGCCCGCAGCCCTCACCGACAACCCGCCGCTGCTGCCCGTGCTGATCGTGCTGTCCGGACAGCCCGGCCAGCCCCAGGATCCGCTGATCGCGGCCCACCTGCAGCAGTCGCTCGACGCTTATGCGTCGGCTCACGACGGCCTCGCCCCGATCGTCGTCTCGCCCGATCAGCTCGGCTCGCCCGACACCAACCCGATGTGCATCGATTCGCCGCTGGGAAACTCGGCGACCTACCTGACGGTCGACGTGCCGACCTGGATCAAAGCCAACCTGCCGGTTCTGGACGCCCCCGACTTCTGGGGCATCGGCGGCCTGTCGCAGGGCGGCACCTGCTCGATCCAGCTCGGTTCAGCCCACCCCGAGCTCTTCAGTGCGATCCTCGACGCCTCGGGCGAGGAGTTCCCTTCGCTGGGTGACGAGGCGACGACGATCGCGCAGGGCTTCGGCGGCGACCGGGCAGCCTACGAGGCGGCTAAGCCCGCCGCGATCATGGCGGCCCACGCGCCGTACCGCGACATGACCGCCGTCTTCGGCGTCGGGAGCAACGACGCCGGGTTCCTCCCGGGCGTGCAGCGGATCTATCAGGCCGCGCAGGCCGCGGGGATGGATGCCACCTACGTCGAGGCGCAGGGGAGCGCGCACGATGCGGCCTCGTGGACCTACATCTTCCAGCAGGGTCTCGAGATCATCGCCGATCACTGGGGGCTCGGCCGCTGACGGCGGGCTCGCGCAGCGACCCCGCCATTCGTACCGCCTGCCCGAGGGTGAGGGTGGGCAGGTAGCACCGCGTCAGAGCGACGCCCAGCGCGGGCAGCATCGCCGGGTCGGGATACACGGCCCACAGCGGCACGAACTCGGGCTGGAACTTGCGCTTGAAGTTCAGCAGCGACCGGAACCCGTACGCCGGCTCGAGCAGCCCGCCCAGCAGGTCGAGCAGTCGCGCGACATTGGTGCGCTCGGCGTCATCGCCGAGCTGCGTCGAGGCCAGCGGCGAACCCGACAGGCTCAGCAGGCCGAGCCCGTCGCTTTTCATCCGGTCGGCGGCGGCGCCGATGACGAACTCCATGATCCCGTTCATCGCGTCGCCACGTCGCCGCATGAAATCGAGGGTGTAACCCGTCACGGCTCCGTGATCGAACATCGGCAGCCAGCTCGTGACCGCCTCGATCCGGCCGCTCTCGTGCACCGCCATCATCAGCCGCACCGCCGGGTCGTCGAGCTCGTCGACGCCGCCGAGGGTGAACTCCATCTCGGGCAGCGTGCGATCGGCGACCCAGCCCTCGGAGATCTCGCGGATCTGAGCGTGCTGGCTCGAGGTGAGCTCCCGCCACGAGGTCCAGACGGCCGTGATCCCCTCGCGCGACGCCCGGTTGGTCGCGGTGCGGATGTCCTGCCGCTTCTTTCCCGCCGTGTTCCACTCGGGCAGGCGCAGGACGGCCTCCTCGGCCACCGGCATCCGCTGCCAGCCGAGGTGGTCGAAGACACTGCCCTCACGCGCGTCGACGCTGTAGAAGGTCGCGGTCCAGCCGTGCGCCCCGCAGAACTCCACGAAGCCCGACACCACGTCGGGCCGGTCGTGGTCGGGGCCGAACGGACCGCCGAGGGTCACCGCGATCGTGCCGCGCACGCGGTAGGCGATCGCCGCGTCGGCATCGGGCGCGAACCAGTAGGAGTTGCCGCGCCACGTCGACATGAACGACAGCGTGTCGCCGCCACCGCGTTCGAGCACGCCCCGGGCGCGCAGCCGGTCGGGTGCATCGAGCACGGTGCGCGAGTCGACGAGCACGCGGGCGACGGCGACGACCAGGATCAGCCAGAACACCAGCGACGGGAGGTACCACATCGCCTGGGCGGCACCGGACTCGGGCACGAACTCGATGATGTCCGAGGGGATGAGGGTCGGCGGCACGAGGCGCAGGGGCAACGCGCGCAACACCATGAGCGCATCCACGCCGGGCTGGAAGCCGTCGGCGATCACGAGCGTCCCGACGAACGAGACGACGAGCGTCGCCGCCGTCCCGATCACGATCGTCAGGATGAACGTGCGCTTGGCAGCCGCGGTGGTCGTCACCCGGGCGGCTCCCCGGAACACGATCAGCACGATCGCGACGGCCAGGGGCACGATGGCGCCGACGATCACCCCGGTGAGGGTCTGCCACACGAAATCCGCGGTCTCGGCGTTGACGGCCTCGCCGATGGCGGCGACGGTGTCGGGCTCGATCACGAAGAACGTGTAGAGCATGCCGGCGAACATCGCGAGGTTGATCGCGACGGCGACCTCGAGCGCGATGCGCCGGCCGTTGCGGATGCCCCGCGCCGCGAGCAGGAGGACGACCAGCGGGAGCAGTGCCACGACGCTCGACCACCCCTGCAGATCGGAGATGGAGGAGAAGTCATCGGGGCACGGGGCGCCCGCCGAGCCGAACGCGCACACCTGGCCGTCGACGATGCTCAGCGGGTCGATCGAGAGATAGCCGTAGATCGAGAGCAGGCCCGCGCCCGACCCCGAGGCGGTCGCGACGACCGGGCCGATCGCCGTGATCGCGACGATCGCTGCGAGCAGCACCCGCTTCTCGTAGTACGAGCTGCGCACGAGGCGGAAACCGCTGCTGCGCCCACCGAGTGCGAAGCCGAGCGCGAAGCCTACCGGCACGGCGAGGAGCGAGAACAGGTCGTTCGCGCCGCCCGAGTAGAGATAGAGCGTGACAGCGGAGAGCACCCCCAGCAGTCGAGTGCGACGCCGCCAGATCGTGCCGAAGAACGAGCTGGCAGCCATGGCCGTGGCGAGCAGCGGGGCGGTGGGCGAGAACACGTCGACGGCGGGCGCGTTCAACGGGATGCCGGCGAGGTAGGTCTGCTCGAACAGGTCGATCGCGAAACCCAGGAAGGATGCCGCGACGCCGCCCACGAGGTACGCGATCACGGTGCGCATGCTCCCCATCGCCCGTTCGGCGGCGCCCACCACCACGAGCACGAGGACGACGAACACGATGAGGGCCGGCACCGTCTCGACGACGAACAGCGAGGTCACGGAGCTCCACCAGTGACGAGTCGCGGCGCCGGCGCCACCGGCGTCCTGGGCGGGGATGAAACCCCAGTCGATCGGCTCGAAGATCAGCCCCGCGACACTCAGCCCGATCGTGAGGATCGCGATCAGGAGCGTCACCGGACGGTGGCGCAGCCAGGAGCCGGCGCCCGCGGCGAACGAACGCAGGTCGCTGAGGGATGTCGTCACCTGACGCACGATAGTGGCTCCGCCTGTGCGCGCAGAGCAGGCGCACAGCGGGCACTTATCCGGCGGGAAGCCTCATCCGGCTCGCACCGAACCGAACCACAGCGCGAAGTAGTAACTGAAGTTGCGGTTGCCGTACGACGAGCACGGGCCGCCCGAGCCCCATCCCGCCGACATGGCCGCGGGGTCGGGCTGGTAGGGCGTGTAGTTGTACAGCGCCGCCGTCGCGTCGTTCTCGATCGCGACTTCCGTCCCGCCGCACGCGGGGTCGGGGTGGAAGGCGATGAAGTGGGTTCCGGGCTGTCGCATGAAGTTCGACGCGCGGTACGAGGCCAGGTCGGTCGCTCCGGCCACGATCTGCGCGCCGACGCCCTCGTACTCCGGGTCGCACGGGGCGGTGTCGGGGCAGCTGGCGCCCATCGCCGCGCGCAGCCGGCCTTCCGACGGCGCGCGGGCCGCGCGGCCCTCGATCAGCGACTGCTCCTTCTGGAGGGTCACGAGGATGACGCGCGCCGAGATCCCGCAGGCCTCCTGCACGCGATGGATGATCTCCGCGACGGGCAGCTCGCCGCCCTCGATCGCGCGGCAGATCACGTCACCGGTGCGTTCCGACACCCGCGCCTCGCGCGATGAGATGCCGGCTGTCGCGACGTTCAGACACGCTCCATTGACGCATTCGCCGATCCGGTCGTCGAGGAAGTCCTGGATCTCCGCGGTCGAGAGCGCGTCGCGATCGAAGAAGAGGTCGTCGTCGATGAGGTTGCCGGGGTCGATGTCACCGGCGTTCGGCGGGAGTGCGCGCGGCTGATCGCCCGGAGGCGCGGCGCCGCCCGGGATCGCCGCGAGGTTCGTCGCGGTCACCCCGATCGCGACGATCAAGGTCACCAGCAGCACGGGCACCGTCACGAGGACGGCGACGATCCCGATCCGGCGACGGCGCCGCCGCATCCGGGATCGAGAGGCCATGGGAACGATCGTGCCGCACCCGGTCACGAGAACGCTGGGAGCGGCGCTCAGCCGTCCGTGACCGACGACTGCCGCACGATGAGCCGGGTCGGCAGCGGCGTCGCTTCGGTCACCACATCGGGCTGCTCCACCACGAGCAGCACCTTCTGCATGATGAGGGCGCCGAGCGCCGGGAAGTCCTGTTCGACGGTGGTGAGCGCGGGGTGCAGGAAGGCAGCCTCGGGCACGTTGTCGAACCCGACGATCCCGACGTCATCGGGCACGCGCAGTCCGCGCTCGCGGAGCGCCGAGAGCACGCCGATGGCCATGTGGTCGTTCCCGACGAAGATGCCGTCGCCCGGCGCGATGTCGCTCTCGATCGCGATGCCGAATCCGCTCGCGGCCGACCAGTCGCCGTAGGCGAGCGGCGGGATATCGAGCCGCCTCGCGACGAGCTCGTCGCGCCAGCCGCGCACGCGCTCGGCGGCGTCGGGATTGCGTGCGGGCCCCGCGATGTGGTGGATACGCCGATGCCCGCTCTCGGCGAGGTGGCGCACGGCACTGCGTGCACCCCGGTACTGGTCGATCGCCACGAGCTGCGGGTGCGGCCGGCTCGTGGCGGCGACGGCGACGAGGGGGATGTCGAGCTCGAGACCCTGGACGGCGGCGAGCACGTCGAGATCGACGACGATGAGGACGATGGCGTCCACGCGCTGCCGGAGCAGCCCGTCGATCGCCGACCGCACGGCGGCGACATCGCTCTCGGGCGAGCTGATCGCGTCGACGTTGTAGCGCTCCGACCGCGCGGCGAAGTTGAAGTGGGTCGCGACCGAGGTCGGCCCGAACTGCACCGTGCCGGGGGTGATGAGGCCGATCGTCCGGGTGCGCCGGGTCACCAGCGCGCGCGCCGCGGGAGAGGGGCTGTAACGCAGCTGCGCGATCGCCTTCTCCACCCGCTCGCGGGTGGCCGGACGCACGTTCGGCATGTCGTTGAGCACGCGCGACACCGTCTGGTGCGAGACGCCGGCCAGTCTCGCGACGTCGAAGATGTTCGCCGCCCGGGGCGTGCGCGCGTCAGTCATCGGCCTTGCCGGCGGGGTCATCGGCGCGGGCGACGAGGGCGATGAGCAGGTCCGAGGTCAGATCCGCGGCGGGCACGACGTGGGCGATGCGCCCATCGCGGACGACGGCGACGGTGTGCGAGACGCGCAGCACCTCGTCGAGCTCCGCCGAGATGTAGACGACCGACACGCCGTTGTCGGCGAGCTCTCCGACGAGCCGTTGCACCTCGGCCTTCGCGCCGACGTCGATGCCGCGGGTGGGCTCATCGAGCACGACCACCCGCGGAGACAGCGCGAGCAGTCGGGCCAGCAGCACCTTCTGCTGGTTGCCGCCCGAGAGCTCCCGCACCGGCCGGTCGATGTCGGCGGGACGGATGTTGAGGGCCTCGATCCAGCTCCGGGCGAGCTCGCGCGCCCGAGTGGCGCCCACGGGACGCAGGATGCCGCGTTGCGCCTGCAGCGCGAGCGTGATGTTCTCGAGCACGCTGAGGTCTCCCAGCACGCCCTCGGTGCGACGGTTCTCCGACGAGTACACGACCCCGCGCCCGATCGCCGACCGCGGACCGTGACCCCCGAGCGGGGTCTCGTCGAGCAGCACCGCGCCCTCGTCGAGCCGGTCGACCCCCGTGAGCGCACGCGCGAACTCGGTGCGACCCGAACCGAGCAGACCGGCGAAGCCGATCACTTCGCCCTCGACGAGCTCGAGGTCGAACGGGTGCCGGGTCCGGCCCGTGCGTGCGCCGCGGGCCGACAGCACCAGGGGCCCCTCGCTCGGCGGCGCCGGCTCGTCGTCGATCGCGGCGAGCCGCGCCGCCGAGTCGCCGAGCATCTTCTCGACGAGCTCGACACGCAGCAGCTCGGTGGTCGAGTACTCCCCGACGAACCGGCCCCCGCGGAGCACCGTGACGCGGTCGCACAGCTCGTAGACCTGGTCGAGGAAGTGCGACACGAACAGCACCGCGATGCCGCGGGCCGTCAGCTCGCGGACGACGCGGAACAGCTCGGCGACCTCGTCGGCGTCGAGGCTCGACGTCGGCTCGTCGAGCACGAGCACGCGGAGGCCGTCGCCCGACACGGCCCGGGCGATGGCCACGAGCTGCTGGATCGCGAGGGAGTGCGATGACAGGAGCGAGCCCGGGTCGATCGAGACGCCGAGGGATTCGAGCGCAGCCGCGGCCCGCCTGCGCATCTCGGCGTGATCGATGATGCCGAAGCGGCGCGGTTCGCGTCCGAGCGAGACGTTCTCGGCGACGGTGAGGTTCGGCAGCAGGTCGATCTCCTGGTACACCGTGGAGATGCCCGCCGCGATCGCGTCCGCGGGGCGGGCGAGGTGCACCGGGGCGCCGTCGAGGAGGATCTCACCGGCATCCAGGCGGAGCGCGCCGGTGATGGCCTTGATGAGCGTCGACTTCCCCGCGCCGTTCTCTCCCATGAGCGAATGCACTTCGCCCGCGAACAGGCGCAGATCGACGTTCGCGAGCGCCTGCTCGGGGCCGAAGCGCACGTCGGCTCCGCGCACCTCGAGCGTCGGCGGCGCCTCGGGATCCATGCGCACCATCATGCCGCCCCGAAGCGCCGCCGCGCTGCCGCGGCGCGGCGGGCCGTCACCGCCGCGTGGCGGATCGGCTGACGATCACCCGCTGCACCACGACGAACACCAGCAGCAGTGCGCCCACCGTGATGCGGGTCCATGACTGCTCGGCGCCCAGGAACGAGATGATCGTCCGGATGAGGCCGTAGACGAACACCCCGATGAGCGATCCGACGACGAAGCCGCTGCCTCCTGTGAGGAGAGTGCCGCCGATCACCACCGCTGCGATCGTGTCGAGCTCGGTGCCGACGCCGTTCAGGGGGTAGCCCGCGCCGGAGTACGCGGTCAGCACGATGCCCGCGATCCCCGCGCAGATGCCGCTGATGACGTAGACCAGCAGTCGGGTGCGCAGGACCGGCAAGCCCATGAGGCGTGCCGACTGCTCGCTGCCGCCGATCGCGTAGACGGTGCGGCCGAAGCGCGTGTAGCGCAGGACGAGGGCGGCCAGCACGACGGTGAGCAGCGCCAGGATGCCGGTGGGCGTGATGTACCAGCCGCCGAACGACAGCCGGGTCGACTGCAGCCACAGCAGACCCTCGTCAGCGACCTTGATCGACTCGAGGCTCACCACGAAAGCGAGGCCGCGCGCGAGGAACATCCCGATGAGCGAGGCGATGAAGGGCTGGACGTCGAAGAACTGCACCAGCACGCCGATCAGCAGGCCGATCGCACCGCCGATCGCGATCATCGCCGGAATCGCGACCGCGACGGGCACGCCCTCCGACAGCAGTCGCGCGCACAGGATGCCGGTGAAAGCCATGACCGCGCCCACCGAGAGGTCGATGCCCCCGGTGAGGATCACGAAGGTCATCCCGACCGCGAGCACCAGGAGGTAGGCGTTGTCGAGGAGGATCGACGACAGGATCCGCGGCAGCTGGAAGTTCGGGAAGTTGATCATCGCGCCCGCGATCATCACGAGGAGGATCGCGGCGGCCGCGAACACCGGGACGAGGGCGATGTGGCGGCTCAGGAAGCGGCGCCAGGGGCTCAGGGCGCGCTCGTGCGCGCGGGGGGCAGCGGTGAGCGATGTCATGACAGCACCTTCGCGTCGGAGCGGGTGGAGACCGGGCGAGCCGCGGGGCGGCGCCCGGAGGTGAACCAGCCGCGCACCCGGCGCGACTGCAGCAGCACGACCACGAGCACCGCGCCGGCCATGAACACCGGGCTCACCGCGGGCGGGACCCCGAGGAAGGTGATCGTGGTCTTGAGGGTCTGGATCGTGAAGACGCCGACCACGGTGCCGGCGATGCTGAACTTGCCGCCCGCGAGCGATGTGCCGCCCAGCACGACGGCGAGGATGGCGTCGAGCTCGATGTACATGCCCGCCGCATTGGCGTCGGCGGCCATGATGTTCGAGCTGTACAGGATGCCGGCGATCCCGGCGAGGGTCCCGCTGGCGATGTACGTGCCCCAGATGATCCCGCGCGAGCGCACGCCCGCCAGCCGGCTGGCCTCGGGGTTGATGCCGACCGCCTCGGTCAGCATCCCCAACGCGGTGCGCCGCTGGACGACGGCGACGACGACGATCGCCGCGACCGAGACGCACAGCGCGAAGGGCAGCCCGAAAACGTAGCCCTGCGCCATGAACTGGTAGGGCTCGCTGTTGATCGTGGTGATGAACCCGCGCGTGATGAGCAGGGCGACGCCGCGCCCGGCGAGCATGAGCACGAGGGTGGCGATGATCGGCTGGATCCCGAGCACCGCGACGAGGAAGCCGTTCCAGGCCCCCAGGACGAGCGAGGTGCCCACGCCCGCCGCGATGGCGATCGCGACGACCCCGAGGTTGCCCGGCTCGGGCGAGGCCTCGATGATCGTCAGGGCGACCGCGCCCGACACCGCCATGATCGCGCCCACCGAGAGGTCGATGCCGCGTGTGGCGATCACGAGCGTCATGCCGAGGGCGACGAGCATGAGCGGGGCGCTGTTGCGGAGGATGTCGATGAGCGAGCCGTACAGCTGCCCGTTCTGCACCGTCACGCTCAGGAACGACGGCCGCGACACGGTGTTGACCGCGATCAGGGCCACAAGGGCGAGCACCGGCCAGACGAGCCGGTGCGTGAACAGCTTCTTCACGCGATCTTCTCCTTACCCGAGGGGTCCTCGGAGTCGCCCTCGGCGATGAAGGCGACCAGTGTGTCGACGTCCACATCCTGCGTCATGAGCTCGCCGATCTTGCGACGATCGCGCAGGACGGCGACGCGTTGCGCGATGCGCAGCACCTCCTCGAGCTCCGAGGAGATGAAGACGACGGCCAGTCCCTGGGCCGCGAGCTCGGCGACCTTGCGCTGGATGTCGGCCTTGGCGCCGACGTCGATGCCGCGGGTGGGCTCGTCGAGGATGAGCAGTTCGGGGGCGGTGGCGAGCCATCGTGCCAGCAGCACCTTCTGCTGGTTTCCCCCCGAGAGGTTGCGCACGAGGGCGTTGGGGTCGGCGGGGCGGACGCCGAGCGCGTCGAGGTATTCGGCGACGAGCGCGTCGCGCTCGCTCTGCGGCACCCGCCGCAGCGCGCCGCGCCGTGCCTGCACGCCGAGCACGATGTTCTCGGCGACGGTGAGGTCGGCGACGATGCCTTCGGACCGGCGGTCCTCGGACGAGAACGCGATGCCGCGATCGAGCGCGTTCCGCGGGGTGCTCAGACGGGTGGGTGCACCATCGATCTCGACGGTGCCGCCGTCCGAGCGGTCGGCACCGGCGAGCAGCCGCGCGAGCTCGGTGCGGCCCGAGCCGAGCAGCCCGGCGAGCCCGACGACCTCGCCGCGGTGGACGTCGAGATCGGCCGCTTCGATGACGCCGCGCCGCCCGACGCCGCGAGCGCGGAGAACGGGCACGGCGTCGCGGTCGATCTCGCGCTCCGCCGTCGACGACAGGGCGTCGAGAGCGCTCAGCTCGCGCCCGATCATGCGCGCCACGAGCGCCTCGCGCCCGAGCTCGGCGACGGGGTACTCGCCGACGAGGCCGCCGTTGCGCAGCACCGTCAGGCGGTCGGAGATCTCGTAGATCTGGTCGAGGAAGTGCGAGACGAACAGGATCGCGACCCCGCGGTCACGGAGCCGTCGCATCACCGCGAACAGCTGCTCGACCTCGCCGCGGTCGAGGCTCGACGTCGGCTCGTCCAGGATCAGGACCCGGGTGTCGATGACCATCGACCGGCTGATGGCGACGAGCTGCTGCACCGCGATCGAGTGGCTGGCGAGCACGGAATGGGTGTCGATGTCGAGTCCGAGCTCGGCGAGATGGCCCGCGGCCGCCTCGTGCGTCGCACGCCAGTCGATGCGTCCCGCGCGGCGCACCTCGTTGCCCAGCATCACGTTCTCGGCGACCGAGAGGTTCGCGCACAGGTTGACCTCTTGGTAGACCGTCGAGATGCCCGCGGCCTGCGCGTCGGCCGTGCTGCGGAACGAGCGCTCGCGGCCGCCCACGACGATGCTGCCGCTGTCGATCGCGTAGACGCCGGTGAGCGCCTTGATGAGCGTCGATTTGCCGGCGCCGTTCTCTCCCATGAGCGAGTGGATCTCGCCGCCGTAGAGCGTGAGATCCACGGCGTCGAGCGCCTTCACGCCGGGGAACTGGATGGTGATCCCGCGCATCGCGACTGCGACCGGGCGTTCCGTGGTCATCATCGACCCGCTTTCTGAAGGGGGAGTGGCGGCCGGTGGTGCCGGCCGCCACCAGGGTGTCGGATCAGTAGGGGCGGCTGTCCAGGACTTCCTTCGCCTGCTCCTGCGTGAAGCTCTGGTCCTCGACGATGTAGGTCTTGTCGACCGACTCGCCCGCGACGACGGACTTCACGACCTCGGCCGTCTTCTCACCGAGGAGCGGGTTGCACTCGACGATGAAGTTGAACTCGCCGTTCGCGAGCGCGGTCATGCCGTCCTTCACCGCGTCGATCGTGACGATCTGGATGTCGGTGCCCGGCGTCATACCGGCCGCCTTGATCGCGTCGAGGGCGCCGAGGCCCATGTCGTCGTTGTGGGCGAAGAGCACGTTGATCTCGGAGCCGAACTTCTGGAGGAAGCCCTCCATGACCGTCTTGCCCTCGGCCCGGGTGAAGTTGCCTGTCTGGGAGTCGAGCACGGTGATGTCGGTGCCCGCGACCGCGGCGTCGAAACCGGTCTGCCGGTCGGTGGCCGCCGACGAGCCGGTGGTCCCCTCGAGGATCACGAGGTTCGTGGGCTTCGAGCCGAAGTTCTCGGCGACCCATTCGCCCGCCGTCTTGCCCTCCTGCTCGAAGTCGAGCCCGATCCAGCTGGCGTAGAGGTCGTCGGGTGCCGAGACCGTGCGGTCTTCGAGGATGACGGGGATGCCGGCATCCTTCGCCTCTTTGAGGACGTCGTCCCACCCGTCGCTGACGATGGGCGCGAGCACGATCGCGTCGACGCCCTGGTTGATGAAGCTGCGCACCGCGGCGATCTGGGCCTCGGGCTTGTTGTCGGCGGCGTTGAAGATCAGGTCGAAGCCGTTCTCAGCCGAGAACGCCTCCTTGATCGACTCGGTGTTGGCGCTTCGCCATCCGCTCTCGGAACCGGTCTGGGCGAACCCGACCGTGATGACGTCGTCGCCGCCGGAGCCGCCCGGCGAGCCGGAGCTCGCGCATGCGGTGGCGCTGAGTGCGACGACGCCGAGCATGGCGATCGCGGTGACGACGGACTTCACCTGGGACATCGGAAACCTCCTCGTTTCGTCCGGCGACGTCGCCGGATCTCTGATGCATGTCACCACAGGGGGACGCTCGAATGTTAGCGCTCACAATACGGGTCGTGTCAAGAGTGGTCTCCGTAACGAATCAGCAACCGCGGGGGCCGGGCAGTCACGGTCGCCATCGGCGCGGATCGCCCCGAGGTGAGCGCTCACACCTGTCGGCGGTGTGCGCGTTCCACCGGGCCGCACGTGCGCGACGGCGTGTCAAGGGCCCTGCCGTGCGGCGTCGACGCTCGGGTAGGGGTGGGACGAGGGTCGACGGGCGGCCCGACGTCACAGGAGGCGCACCATGTGCACAGGTGTCAGCTACACCACGCGGAACCACTACTTCGGCCGGAACCTCGACCTCGAGTTCTCGTATCACGAGACCGTCGTGGTGACTCCGCGCAACTTCCCCTTCCGTTTCCGGGCGACCGATCCGCTCGAGACCCACCATGCGATCATCGGCATCGCGACGATCGCCGACGGCTACCCGCTGTACTACGACGCCGTCAATGAGCGGGGGCTGGGCATGGCCGGGCTGAACTTCCCCGGCAACGCGGACTACAAGCCCGAGAAGGCCGGCACGACGAACATCGCGTCTTTCGAGTTCATCCCGTGGGTCCTCGGCCGCTTCGCGACCGTCGACGAGGTCGCGGCGGCGCTCACCGACGTCACGATCACCGACGCCTCGTTCAGCGACGCCTTCCCGGCCTCACCGCTGCACTGGATCATCGCCGACCGCGAACGGTCGATCACCGTCGAGAGCGTGCGGGAGGGGCTTCGCGTGTACGACAACCCCGTCGGCGTGCTCACGAACAATCCGACGTTCGACATCCAGCTGTTCGGCCTCAACAACCTCATGCACCTGTCGACCTACCCGCCGGAGAACACCTTCGCCCCCGAGCTCGCGTTGGACCGGTACAGCCGCGGTATGGGAGCGATCGGGCTCCCCGGTGACCTCTCGTCGTCCTCCCGTTTCGCCAAGGCGGCGTTCACCCGGATGAACTCCGTCGCCGGCGAATCGGAGTCGGAGTCGATCAGCCAGTTCTTCCAGATCCTCGGGTCGGTGGCGCAGCAACGCGGGTGCGTGCACGTCGGGGAGGAAAGCAAATTCGAGATCACCATCTACTCGTCGTGCTGCAACACCGACACCGGTGTGTACTACTACACGACATACGAGAACAGCCAGATCTCGGGAGTCGACATGCATCGCGAGAACCTCGACGCCGACACGCTCGTGCATTACCCGCTGGTGACGGGGCAGCAGATCAACATGCAGAACTGACGACCCGCCATACCGGATCGGTGGCTATACCGCATTGCCGTCCGGAACGCGAGTGGTCGCGCGGTGGGAATCGATCGACCTACCGTATCCGGACCGGGATGAACCGTCCCGGCATCCGGGATCAGACCCGGACGCAGATCGACGGAAGGGGCCGAATATGGGACTCGACGACAAGATCAAGAACGCAGCTCAGGACGTCACCGGCAAGGCGAAGGAAGCCGCCGGCAAGGCGACCGACAACGAGCGTCTCGAAGCCGAAGGCCACAAGGACCAGACCGCCGCCAACGTCAAGAAGGCCGGCGAGAACGTCAAGGACGCCTTCAAGTAAGACGCTCCCTCACGCGAGCGCCCCGGGTCCATGGACCCGGGGCGCTCTGCTGTCCGCCTGCGGGGCGCTCGGGGTGGATGTATTCATCTGACTGCATCCGCCTATCACGAGCGGTGTCGAGACTCAAGCGCTTCCGGGCTGTGCGGTCGCGCAGCACGATTCCCTCATGACAGATCTGCTCGCGCCGGACACGGCCGAGGACGAGCCCTCACGTCCCGGCTCCGAGGCCGAGCTCCACGCGCTCCTCACCGCTGTCGCCGCCGGCGACCAGGGTGCGTTCGCCGAGCTGTACGACGCCACCGCCGCCGCTGCCTTCGGGCTCGCGCTGCGGCTGACTGCGAGCAGGGATGCAGCCGAGGAAGCCGTGCGCCAGGCCTTCCTCGACGTCTGGCGCGAGGCGCGCTGGTTCGACGCGGGCGCGGGCACCGTGCGCGCCTGGATCCTCGCCCGCCTCCGGCGTCGCGCTGTCGGGCGCGGCCGGCTGACCGAGATGCGCGAAGCGCTGACGCGTCTCCACGAGACGAGCGGCCCAGCCTGACACCGGCCCCGTACCGCAACAGGCTCGATCGGGCAACAGGAGGTGCTCGGCCCGGCCCGGCCGAAAGACTGGGGCATGGCCTTCATCGGATATCACGCTTCGCACGAACAGCTCGCGCCCAGCGCGCTCCTGGAAGCCGTCATCGCAGCCGAACGCGTCGGCTTCGACGGTGCATTCAGTGCTGACCACCTCGCGCCGTGGACTCCCCGCCAGGGGCACTCGGGCAACACGATCGCGTGGCTCGGCGCCGCCCTCGCCTCGACCCGGTTTCCCATCGGATCGGTCTCCACACCCGGTCAGCTGTACCACCCCGTCGTGAGTGCACAGGCGATCGCGACTCTCGCCGAGATGTTCCCGGGGCGCTACTTCGCCGCCCTCGGCAGCGGCGAGCTGCTGAACGAGCACGTCACCGGCGCGCCCTGGCCCCCGAAAGACGAACGCACCGCGCGCCTGGGAGAGTGCGTCGAAGTGATGCGGGGACTGCTCGCCGGCGAGCGCATCGATCACGACGGCCGCATCCGCGTGCACGAGGCCCGTCTGTGGAGCCTGCCCGCGGGGCCGGCGACGCTCATGGCGACCGCCGCCTCGCCCGAGACCGCACGGTGGGCAGCCGGGTGGGCCGACGGACTCGTCACGGTCGGCACGCGCCGTGACCAGGTCGCCGAGATCGTCGACGCGTACCTGGATGCCGGCGGCCTCGGCCCCACCTGTCTGCAGGTGCACATCGCGCTCGCGGGATCGAGCGAAGAGGCCACCACGCTCGTGCGCGACCAGTGGCTGCACGGCGTGGTCACCCCGCCGGAGGCTTGGGACATCGCCCAGCCGGAAGACTTCGCCGCCCGAGCCGGCGACCCCACCGATGCCGAGCTGGCCGAGCACGTGCTCGTCGCGGACGATTCCCCCGGCGGCATCGCCGATCTCGCCGACCGCCTCGCGGGGCTCGTCGACACCGGCTTCGACCGCCTCTACATCCACGAGATCTCACAGGACCAGCGCGCGTTCCTCGGTGAACGGGCCGCGGCCCTCCTCACGGCACTGCGTGAGCGGCTGGGCGCCGAGCCGAATGACTCCGGGAGCGCACGATGAAGATCTCCGACACGAGCGACCTGTGGTGGAAGAACGCCGTGCTCTACTGCGTCGACGTCGAGAAGTACCTCGACGACGACGGCGACGGCGACGGCGACCTGCAGGGCCTCGCCCGGCGGCTGCCCTACCTCGCAGACCTCGGCGTGACCTGCCTCTGGCTCATGCCCTTCTATCCCACGCCCGGGCGTGACAACGGGTACGACGTGTCGGACTACTACGGGGTCGATCCGCGCGTGGGGACACACGGCGACTTCGTCGAGCTCATCCGCACCGCCGAGGACCGCGGCATCCGGGTCATCGTCGACCTCGTCATGAACCACACCTCCGACCAGCATCCCTGGTTCCTCTCGGCACGAGAGAGCCGGGAGTCGCCCTATCGCGACTTCTACGTGTGGCGCGACGAGATCCCCGACGACCCCCGCGAGACGCAGTTCCCCGGTGAGGAAGACGGCGTCTGGGAGTGGGACGAGAGAACCGGGCAGTACTACCTGCACAGCTTCTACGCCCACCAGCCCGACCTGAACGCCGAGAACCCGGCCGTGCAGCGCGAGCTGGCGAAAGTCATGGGCTTCTGGCTACAGCTGGGCGTGTCGGGCTTCCGGGTCGACGCGGTGCCCTCGTTCGTCTCTTCGCCCGAACGTCGCGAGCCGCAGCGCGACCACGACGTCCTGCGCGCGCTGCGCCGCTTCGCGCAACGGCGCTCGAGCGAGGCGATGCTCGTCGGCGAGGTCAACGTGCCGCACGACGAGCAGGCCGCCTACTTCGGCGCGGACGGCGACGGCGAGCTGCACATGCAGTTCGATTTCGCGAGCAACCAGGCGCTCTATCTCGCGCTCGCGCGGGAAGACCCGCAGCCGCTGCGCGCCTCGCTCGAGAGCCGTCCCGAGATCGCGACGATCTCGCAGTGGGCGAATTTCGTCCGAAACCACGACGAGCTCACCCTCGACCAGCTCTCCGACGCCGAGCGGGAGGAGGTGTTCGCCGCCTTCGCGCCCGAGGAGTCGATGCAGGTGTTCGGTCGCGGCATCCGGCGCCGGCTGCCTCCGATGCTGGGCGGCGACCCGCGCCGAATCCGCCTCGTGTACAGCCTGCTCTTCTCGCTGCCCGGAACGCCGGTGCTGTTGTACGGCGAGGAGATCGGAATGGGCGAGAACCTCGACATCGAGGAGCGCGACGCGGTCCGCGTGCCGATGCAGTGGCGCCCCGACGGCGGGTTCTCGACCGCGCCCGCGAGCGCGCACCCTCTGCCGGCACCGGAGGGCCCGTACGCCCCTCAGCACGTGAACGTCGAGAACCAGCTTCTGGTCCCGGACTCGTTGTTCGCATTCATCCGCGGGCTCGCGCGCAGCTACCGGCAGTCTCCCGAGATCGGGTGGGGCGAGCTCGAATTGCTGCCCGTCACCGCGGCATCCGTCCTGGCCCACGGCGCTCGCACGAGCGAGAGCCGATTCGTGGCGGTGCACAACTTCGCCGGCGAGCCGGTGGCGTTCGACGTCGATCTCGGCGACGAGCCCGCAGGCACCGAGCTCGTCTGCCTCGCCTCGGGCGAGAGCTGGGCGCTGGACGGCGGCACCGTCTCGATGGGCCTCGACGGCTATGGCGCGCGGCGTCTCCGCGTCACGCGTCCCGGCGACGGACGCTTGCGCTGACGGGTGAAACAGCGGGTGATTTCCGCGGCCTCAGCGGATCGAGGGCGGGGTCCGTGTCGAGGATGGGGGAGGGGCAACGGGGGCGAGGTACGGACGGCCGGGGGGATCGTCCGCACCTCGCCCCCATCTCCGCGACTCGTCGTCAGGGCGTGATCGACACGACCGTCTCGCCCGACCACACGACGGTCTCATCGTCGAAGGCGGCAACCGCCGCGGGCGCCGCCGGATCGGTTCCGGCAACGCATTCCGTCGCAGACACGACGCCGGCCGCATCTACCCATGACAGCGACAGGGCACCATCGCACGCACCGGCATCGACACGCGCGACCGCGGTCTCGCGGCCCAACACGTCGAGTGCGACGGCGTTCGCGAGCGGTAGGGGAGCGAACGCTCCCGTACCGACACGCGTATACGGGACGCCCTCGCAGATGACCGCGGTCTGCTGCGCGCCCACCCGCACGCTCGCGGGTGCGGCACACGGCAGCGGAATCTCACCGGAGGGCGAATCGAGCACGGTCGGAGCCGAACCCGCCGGGTACATCGCACGCGCCAGCAGATCGGGGTAGGGGTCCCAGAACCTCCCCTGAGTGAACGTGCGCAACAGCTGCGGCGTGCAATCCGCCAGATCGACGACGAGCTCGGCGTCGGCGCCGGAGAGACCCGACAGGGCGCGAACCTGGGCGATCCCGCGGGAGCGCGGCGTCACATCGACCCACGTCGCCCCGTCGTCGTCGGAGCGCTCCACGACCGGTTCCTCGCCGTTGCAGGCACCGGCCGTCGCCCGCCATAGCGTTCCCTCGGACGAACGGGCGAGGAAGCGCTCCGCGGCCCCGATCGCCGTCGGCGATGCGGTCGGAGCCGGCGAGTCGGTCGCGTCCGGTCGCGCCTCGCCGCGGAACGAGAAGCTCGGCACCGGCCCCGCGGTGGGGGCGACGGCCGTCTGCGAGCTGCGGTCGTGCTGGAGCGCGAGGGCCGTCAGAGCGACGACGACCAGGGCGAGCGCGCCGACACCCGCCACCGACAACGCACGAGCGATGGGCGATCCGGTCAGGTCACGTCGCGCCATGCGCCGTCAGCTCTCAGACGGATCGGAGCGCCGCGAGTCGTCGGAGGAGCGCGTGCGGAACCCCAGCTCGTCGAGGGTCGGCGGGGCGGCCGTCTCGCTCGTACCGGTGCTGCGGCCACGGCGGCCGCGCGGCTGCTTGGCGCGCGCGGCGGGCTGTGCGCGTCGCGCCTCGCGCGCTGCGGTCTCCTGCTGGGTGTAGCCGTAGCCGTAGCCATACCCGCCGTAGTACGCGTCGGGTCCGCGCGTGGGCACCATCGTGAGGACCACACCCGCGACCTTGGCATCGACGGTCTGCAGGGCGTCGATCGCGCCGGTGAGCTGGTGGCGGGTCGTCCGGCCCGCGGCCACACCGACGATCGCGCCGCTGGTGGCGCGGGCGAGGATCGCGGCGTCGGTCACCGGCAGAAGCGGCGGGGCGTCGCAGAGCACGACGTCGAAGTCGCGTTCCAGCACCTCGAGCAGCTGGCGCATCTGCGGTGAGGCGAGCAGCTCGCTCGGGTTCGGCGGGATCTTGCCCGACGGCAGCACGTAGAGGCTTCGGCCTCCCCACGGCAGCATGACATCTCCCAGACGCGCGCGTCCGATGAGGACGTCGGTGAGCCCCGCCCCGCCTTCGAGACCGAGGTACTCGTCGACCTTGGGCTTTCGCAGATCGGTGTCGAGCAGGGCGACCTTCTTGCCGGCGTCGGCGAGGGCGATGGCGAGGTTGATCGTCGTGGTCGACTTGCCCTCGCTGGGCACCGAGCTCGTCACCACGAAGCTCGAGCGACCACCCATGTCGAGGAACTGGAGGTTCGTCCGCAGCGCTCGGAACGACTCCGCACGCGGGCTCAACGGGTCGGCGTGCACGATGAGGGGCCGGTCCTTCGCCTTCGGGTCGAAAGCGATCGCCCCGATCAGGGGAGAGTCGGTGACCTGCTCGACATCGCGCGAGCTGCGGATGCGGGTGTCGAGGACGGTGCGCAGCACCGCGATGCCGATCCCGAGCGCGAGGCCGACGAGAAGTCCGAGCGCGAGGTTGAGCGGGACGTTCGGGCTCGACGGGCTCAGCGCCGGCTGGGCGTCGCGGACGCGTGAGAGCTGGATCGGGCTCGCGCCCGAATCGCTCGCGGGCTCGATCGCCGGGACCGCCGCCGACAGGCTCGCAGCGAGGGCGTTGGCGATGTCCGCCGCCGCGACCGGGTCGGGGTCGACCACGGTGATCGTGATGAGCGTCGTGTTCAGCGCCGCGCTCGCGTTGACCTTCTCGGCGAGCTGGCCCGCCGTGGTCTCGAGGCCGAGCTCCGCGATCACGGGATTCATCACGATGGGCGTCGAGACGAGCCCGACGTAGGTGTTGATCCGCGCCTGCGCGAACGTCGAGCCCTGCTGGAGCTCGGCGACGCTGCCGGAGGTCTGCGTCGACACGAAGACCGTGCTGGACGACTCGTAGGTGGGCGTGCGCGTCAGCGAGTAGGCGGCGGCCGCACCCACACCCACGAGGGTGACCACGAGGATCACGATCCAGTTCTTGCGGAGGATGCGGATGTAGTCGGAGAGCTCCATGCTGCCCTTCGGTGCGCGCCACGAGGGCATCGGCGGAAACTCGGATCAGTCTGCCACAGCCATGTTTCGGGCCGGGGTCGGATCGCGCGTGCCGGATCAGGCCGCCGTCGCCGTCGCGAGCCCGACGACGCGCACGACCTGGTCGATGGCGGGATCGAGCTGCGCCGCCGACAACTCGTACGTGGACCACGAGCGCCGGTACGGGTCGACGACGTCGTCGTCGGCGGGGTCGGCCGGCGGGAGCACGAGCCCCCGCTGCCCCGCGACCGCCGCGACCGCCGCGCGCAGCCGGCCGGCCGCGTCCTGGTCGGCGGCCGCATCGACGGCGTCGCGCAGCGCACGATCCGGAAGCGACGACGCCAGGCGTCCGAACTCGCGCACCGTGAAGGCGACGCGGGTGCGCGAGGGGACCAGCTCGGCCACCGCGCGCCGGTGCTCGCGTGCCATGGCCAGGACGAGGTCCGCCGAGCTCAGGTGCTGTTCGGTGAGGAAGCGCGCCCGGTGGGCGGCGGCATCCGACGCGGCCACGCCGCGGTCCAGCGCCAGCTGCTGCGCCTCGGGAGTCATCGCGTGATCGGCCAGGCCGCGCGTCCCCGCGCTGGCGACCCGGACATCCCTCCCGGCGAGCCGCGTCTGCAGCAGCAGTGCGGCGAGAGGGGAGCGGCAGATGTTGCCCGTGCAGATCGTCGCGATCTCGATCATGTGACCTCCGCATCGGGGCAGCGGCGGTCGGCGGGCCGCCGGTAACGTGGGCGCGTGCACACCCACCCTAGCGAGCCGGTCGCGTCCGTCGCCGATCCCGCCGTCGACCCGTCGGCGGAGTACGCCTCGTCGCGGTCGCGGCGTCCACGTCGCCGTCGCGTCGACTGGCGCCAGGGCGGATCCAGCGTGCGCCGCTGGCGCGAGATGATGCTCGCCTGGTCGCTCGTGAGCCTCGGCGGCGGCATCCTGCTGGGGTATCTCGTGCTGTGGCTCCAGCCCGCCGCTGCCTGGTCCGGCATCGCCGCGACGGCGGCGCTCTGGCTCGGGATGCTGATTCCCGTCGTCCTGGCGCTTCGCGTCTCGCGGCCGGCGGGGCTCCTCCGGCTCCGTGCCTCCGACCTCCTCATCGGTCTCGGATTCGGCGTCGTTCTCCGGCTCGCCCAGGGGCTCATCCAGCAGGGGGTCGACGGGCAGGCCCGGTTCCCCGGCCTCCTGCTCGTCGACGGCGGGCTTCCGGCGAGCTGGTGGCTGACGGATGCCGCCGCTGCCGGTGTCGTCGCGCCCGTCCTGGAGGAGTTCTTCTTCCGCGGGGTCGTGCTCGTCGCCGTCTACACGCTCCTGCGCCGCGCCGCGGGGCCGGCGACCGCGGGTGTCGCCGCCCTGCTCGTCTCGACGGCGGTCTTCCTGGTGAGTCACCTCATCGGCGGCGACCTGGGCGTCGACGGCGTGCTCTCGATCGCGCTCGTGGGGGCGGTGTGCGCCGGGCTCGTGCTCCTGACCGGGCGCATCTGGACCGGCGTCGTCACGCACGTCGTCTACAACCTCTCGGGGGTCGGCCTCGCCCTCGTCGGAACCTTCGCGGCCTGAGTCCTCGCCTCGGCACGGAGTCCGCATGACGACCTGGTGGAACGCGGTCTCCGGCGGCGGCTTCTACACCCGCTGGAGCGCCGCTGTGTCGCTGCTGGTCGCCGGGATCTTCTCGGTGCCCTCGATCGGCGGGGTGGGCATCGAGGCCTACCTGCGTGGCGCGACGGTCGCCGTCCTCGGGTGGGCGGTCCTCGCGGCGCTGCTCGTGCCCGTGGCCGTCGCGGAACGACGACTGCCGTCACGGACCGCCCGCGGCGCGCTGGTGCTCGTCGGCCTCGTCGCGGTGGCGACGATGCGCTCCTTCGTCAACGACGCGATCAGCTCGGCACTGTTCGGCATCGTTCCCAGCGGACCGATGCCCTCGCGCATCGCGACCAACCTCGTGACCGCCGTCGCGCTGCTGTCGATCGTGGCCGTCATCACGTCACGTCACGCCGCGTCGCGTGCCGCCGCCGAACGGCTGCGCGCGGCGCTCGCGCGGGTCGCGAGCGCCGAGGCGCAGCGACAGCGAATCGCATCGGAGTCGCGGGCGGCCCTGGTCACCGGTATCGCGGAACTGCGTCGCGCTCGCGAACACATGCTCGGCGGCCCGGTCGACTTCGAGGCCGTCCGCGCGTTCTCCGAGGAGGTTCGCGCACTCAGTCACCGTGTGGATCGGATGCGGCGACGTCCCGACGCCGGAGCCTCCGACGCTCCGCTGCCGCACGAGCCGCTGCCTCACGAGCCGAGCCCGCGCCTGTCGCTCCGTCTGATCGCCCCGCCCTGGCTCAGCGTCGCCCCGCTGTATGTCGTGGCCTGCATGCCGTACGCCATCGCGGCGGGTGGAGCGGGGGTCGGTCTCGCCGGTCTCGGCGGCGGCATCCTCGTCGATCTCGTCGCCGGTGCCGTTGTGCGCCGGTGGGCGCGCCCGCCGCGACCCGCCGCCTTCCTGGCGAGCTGGACCGCCGCCGGCGTCGCGATGAGCATGGTCACCTATCTCTTCCTGCCGCACATCAGTGTGCTCGGGCTGGTTCCCGTGCTCGCCGTCCCCGTCGTCGCGGTCCTGGTCGCTCTCTGCCGTGACGCCCTTTCCCGCGCCGGTGCCGACGAGCGCCGCGCGGCCGCGGGCCTCGCGGAGGTCGCCCGCGAGGCGGCCGAGGTCGACGAGGGGGCCTCCGCCCGCCGGGCGATCGACGTGCTCCATGGGCGCGCGCAGGGTGCATGCGTGGTCTTCGGGGCCCGCGTCGACGAGCGGGCCCCCACACCGGATGAGGTGGCGGACTTCCGGGGCCGAACCGAGGCGGCGTTCGACGACATCCTCGACAAGGGGGTCTCCGAGCGGATGCCTGCGAGCGAGTCGCTCGATCGTCTGATCGAGGCGTGGGCGCCCGCCGTCGCGGTCACGCAGCACATCGACGACGCCGTCCGGCACCGGCTGGCCGACCCGGAGACCGCCGACCGTGTCGTCTCCCTCGTCACCGACGCGCTCGTCAACGCCGTCAAACACTCCGGGGCGCGCCGGGCGCACGTGGTCGCGCGCGTCACGGGCTCGGGGGCGCTTCTCCTGCGAGTCTCGTCGCCCGGACGACTCGTGCCGCATCCCGGCCGCGGCCTCGGGACCCGCGGACGTCGAGTGTTCCAGGACGGCGACGACGTCGTCCTGGAATCGGTCTTCCCGCTGCCGTCAGTGTGAGGGCGGCAGGCGCAGGGTGACCGTCGTGCCGACCCCGCGAGTGCTCTCGATGAACGCCTCGCCGCCCAGCCGCCGCGCGATGTCGCGGACGCTCGCGAGACCCACGCCCGTGCCGCCGTCACCGGGGTCGGAGAGTCGTCCGCGGTGGTACGGCTCGAAGATCGACGCGAGGTCGGCCGGATCGATGCCGCGTCCGCTGTCGGCGACGGAGACGACAGCGGCATCCGGTTCCTCCGACACCGAGACGACGATCGCGTCCTCGCTGTACTTCGCGGCGTTGTCGATGATGTTCGCCAGAGCCCGGCGCAGCAGCGCGCGATCGGTCGACACGTGCGCGCGGCCCGCGCCCCGCACCGCCACCCGCTCGTTGACGTCGCCCGGCAGGACGAGCTCGGCCGCCTCGCGGGCGAGGGTGAGCAGATCGGTCTCCTCGCTCTCGTCGCCGTGGCCGCCCCGCACGTGCGCCGACAGCTCTCCCGCCATCGCGATGATGTGGTCGGTCACGCGCGACACGTGCTGCAGCAGTCCGGCCTGAGCCGCGGGGATCTCGTCCTCGAGCAGATCGACGTATCCCCGCAACGCCGTGATCGGAGAGAGGAGGTCGTGGGCGAAGGCGCGGAGGAAGCCGTCCTTCTCGTCGTCGATGCGCTTGGCCTCGCTGAGGTCGCGCACGATCTTCACGAAGCCCGCGGGCGCGTTGTCGTCGTCGCGGACGGCCGTGATGAGCACGTGCGCCCAGAAGAGCGAGCCGTCCCCGCGCACGCGCCAGCCGGTGTCCTCGACCGACCCCTCGGCGCGAGCGGCGGCGAGCAGTCGCTCCGGCCGGCCGCGCTCCCGGTCCTCGGGCCGGTAGAACCGCGAGAACGGCGTGCCGATGACGTCAGGCGCGGCGCACCGCTTGAGCCGCTCGGCCCCGGGGTTCCACGACCGCACCACGCCGGCGTCGTCGAGCTCGACGATCGCGACCGAGGTCACTTGCGCTGCCCAGTCGGTCGAGGCGCCCGCGAGGGGCGCCCTCGCCGCGGGGGCGTGGTCGTAGGGGGGAGCGCTCATCATCGTCGTCACCTCGAACGGGCCGAGTTGTCGGGAGTCTCAGCGTCGGGATCATTCTCCTGTCGCGGTGAATGTCGCGCCTGCACTTGACACGGGCGCGCTGAGGGGCCGCTCGCGTGGTGACGTGGTGGGCAGCACGATGGCCATCGCGGTGCCGCCGGACGCGGACGCTCCCACCCGGACACGCCCGCCGTGAGCCACGACCGCGTTGCGGACCACCGAGAGCCCGATGCCGAAGCCCTGGATCGCGTGCTCGCGGGCGTACGTCGTGCGGTAGAACGGGTCGAAGACGCGGGTCCGCTCGAGAGAAGTCAGGCCCGGGCCGCTGTCGCTGACGACGATGTGGATGCCCGAGTCGTCCACGCGCTGACCGATCACGACGGCCGACGCGGGTGGGCTGAACTTCAGGGCGTTGACCAGCAGCTCCTCGAGCGACTGGCGGATGCGCACGGGGTCGAGGACGACGCGTTCGTCCGTCGCGCCGATCTGCTGGATCGAGCTGCCGCGGCGCTCGGCCTGCGGCGTGACGGCGCGCACCGCCGAGGCGATCAGATCGCTGAGGGTCACGGGCCGCGGTGACACCTCGGTGTCGGTCGAGGCGGCGGCGAGCAGCTCGTTGATGCGGTCCGTCAGCACGAGGACGTTGCGCTCGACGAGCGAGAGGTAGCGCATCGCGGCCGGATCGTCCGACCCCACTCGCTCCGTCAGCAGATCGAGGTATCCGGTGACGCTCGTCAGCGGCGTGCGCAGCTCGTGCGACACGGTCCGCAGGAAGTCGTGCCGGATCTGCGCGGCGTCGGCCATCTCCGTGACGTCGTGGGCGACGACGAGCGTGCCCAGCAGGGTGCCGTTGGCGCGGCGCACGCGGTCGGAGTCGGCGAGGATCGCGCGCTGCGCCATCGGCGGCCCGACCCACTCGATGGCCTCGCTCACCCTCTCGCCCCGCAGGGCCCGGGGGATCAGCTGCTCGTGACGGGGGACGGGCGTGGCGCGGTCGGCGGCCAGCACCGCGTCGCCCGCGTAGGGGGGTTCGTCCAAGGAGAAGCCCGACGCGACCGAGAGGTCCTCGGCGGTCCGGTTGGCCAGGACCAGGCGACCCGCGTCGTCGTACAGCGCCACGCCGCTGCGCACCGTGTCGAGCACGGTGCGCAGCACCAGCTCGTTGTCGTGGGCTTGCGTGAGCGCGCGCGCCCGCTCCTCGTGCGATGAGCGGAGACGACGGCTGCTCCGGCGCAGATGCTGCGCCGCGATGTTGACGACGACGGCGACGGCGAGGATGAGTACCGGGAGAGTGAAGACGTTGACCCACTCGAGCGCCGTGACCGGCAAGGTGCCGCGCACGACGAAGGGCAGGGAGGTCATGAACGCCGCGCCGCCCACCGCCGCGACGAAGGCGACCGGCGGGAACCCGTACGCGATCCACAGGATCGGGAAGATCGCGAGCATGCTCACGCCGGGCAGCAGCCAGACGACCTCGGTCCGCAGCAGCGCGACGGCGAGGATGTCAGAGAACGCCAGCACGATCAGCCATGACGGCGAGAACCGTTCCCACGGGACGAGCGCGCCGGCCATCGTGGTGACGATGACGAGGATCACGGCTGCACCGACGAACGGCGACGACAGCGAGGACGGCGCCCCGACGGCGAGGGCGCAGATCACGACGAGCGTGCCGACGACGAACGGCAGCTGCGCGCGCGTGAACACCCGGATGCGCCCGACGCGCGCACGCTGCAATTCGAACAGGGGCATCCGGGGTCTCCGATCGGGGTGCATGAGAGATCGAGGACGGCCCGGGGGGACAGGCGCGGCTTTGATAACGTCGACCGATAGCGTACGCTGTCTCTTTGGTGCGCATGCCATGCAGGCGTGTCGCCACGAACGTGAGCCCTCCACTGGCGTGTTCGTCCCCGTCGGACGAACCACCCCGGAGCGGGATTCACGAACTCCTCCGTTCGATTCAAGAAAGCAGCACTACTGTGACGCGCACTTTCACCCCCAAGGCTGGCGAGATCCAGCGCGAGTGGCTGGTCATCGACGCAACCGACGTCGTTCTCGGCCGCCTCGCCTCGCACGCCGCCGTCCTCCTCCGCGGCAAGCACAAGGCTTCGTTCGCTCCTCACGTCGACACCGGTGACTTCGTCATCGTCGTCAACGCCGAGAAGGTGGCCCTGACCGGTCAGAAGCTCCAGAAGAAGATGGCCTACCGCCACTCGGGCTACCCGGGCGGTCTCAAGTCGGTCTCCTACGAGGAGCTGCTCGAGAAGAACCCCGTCCGCGCGGTCGAGAAGGCCATTCGCGGCATGCTCCCGAAGAACAGCCTGGGCCGCCAGCAGCTCTCGAAGCTCAAGGTCTACGCCGGTGCCGAGCACCCGCACGCTGCGCAGCAGCCCACCACCTACACCTTCGACCAGGTCGCCCAGTAAGCGCCGCGAAAACACTCAAGGAACCACTGATGGCGAAGATCGCTGACTCCCTCGAGGAGACCCCCCAGAACTACTCGACCGAGACGCCCGCCGCGGAGGCCGCTGCCGCTTCCGCTCCGCGTCCGGTCCTCTCGGTCCCCGGTGCCGCCGTGGGTCGCCGCAAGCAGGCCATCGCCCGCGTGCGCCTCATCCCCGGTTCGGGCACGGTCACGGTCAACGGGCGCACGCTCGAGGACTACTTCCCGAACAAGCTGCACCAGCAGCTCATCAACGACCCGTTCACGGTGCTCGAGCTCGCCGGCTCGTACGACGTCATCGCGCGCATCTCCGGCGGTGGCCCTTCGGGTCAGGCCGGCGCGCTGCGTCTCGGCATCGCCCGTGCGCTCAACGAGATCGACGCTGAGAACAACCGCCCGACCCTGAAGAAGGCCGGCTTCCTCTCGCGCGACGCTCGCGTGAAGGAGCGCAAGAAGGCCGGTCTCAAGAAGGCCCGCAAGGCTCCTCAGTACTCGAAGCGTTAAGCTCCGTGGCGCTGTTCGGTACGGACGGTGTTCGGGGGCTGGCCAACGGCCCCCTCACCGCCGAACTCGCACTCACCCTGGCCCAGGCGACTGCCGTCGTCCTGGGCCAGGGCCGTATCGCCGAGGCGCGCAAGTCCGCCGGCAAGCGGCTGACCGCTGTCGTGGCGCGTGACCCCCGCGTTTCGGGCGAGTTCCTCTCCGCCGCCGTGGCCGCTGGGCTCGCCTCCTCCGGGGTCGACGTGCTCGACGCGGGCGTTCTGCCCACCCCTGCTGCGGCGTTCCTCGTCGGCGACATCGACGCCGACTTCGGCGTCATGGTCTCGGCGTCCCACAACCCTGCTCCCGACAACGGCATCAAGATCTTCGCGCGCGGCGGCGTCAAGCTCCCCGACGAGGTCGAGCGCCGTATCGAAGAGGCCCTCACCGGTCCCAAGCTCCAGCCGACCGGTGCCGCCGTCGGCCGCATCCGCGTGTTCGCCGACGCCGAGGACCGCTACGTCGTCCACCTTCTCGGCTCGCTGCCCCACACGCTCGACGGCATCCACGTCGTCATCGACTGCGCGCACGGCGCCGCGTCGGGGGTGTCTCCGCAGACGTTCCGAGACGCCGGTGCGAAGGTCACCGTGATCGGTGCCGACCCCGACGGCCTCAACATCAACGACGGCGTCGGCTCGACCCATCTCGACCGGGTTGCGGCGGAGGTCATCCGCACCGGCGCCGACATCGGCATCGCCCACGACGGCGACGCCGACCGCTGCCTCGCCGTCGACGCCGACGGTCGCGTGATCGACGGCGACCAGATCATGGCCATCCTCGCGGTGGCGATGAAGGAACGCGGACGCCTGCCCTTCAACACCCTCGTCGCGACCGTGATGAGCAACCTCGGACTGCACCGGGCGATGGCCGAGCACGGCATCGCCGTCGAGCAGACCGCCGTCGGCGATCGCTACGTGCTCGAGCGGATGAATCAGGGCCGTTTCGGGCTCGGCGGCGAGCAGAGCGGGCATGTCATCATGAGCCGCTACGCGACGACCGGCGACGGCCTGCTGACGGGGCTCCACCTCGCCGCCGAGATGGCGCGCCAGCGCAAGACCGCTGCCGAGCTCGCATCCGTCATGACGGTGTATCCGCAGGTGCTCGTCAACGTTCGCGGCGTCGACCGCGACCGGGTCACGAGCGACGCGGGTGTCCAGGATGCCGTCGCCGCCGCGTCCGCGCGCCTCGGCGACTCCGGCCGCGTGCTGCTGCGCGCGTCGGGCACCGAGCCGCTCGTGCGGGTCATGGTCGAGGCGACGACGGAGGATGAGGCCCGGACGATCGCCGACGAGCTCGCCGGTGTCGTGGCCGACCGACTCTCCCTCAGCTGATCCGTCCCCGCTGCTCCGCCTCGTCCGTCGGCGCTTCGGCGAGGACGAGGCGCGCGGCATCCGTGGCGTCGGCGACGTTTCACAGCAGCACGCCGACCGGCGCGCCCGACTCGTCACGGTAGTACACGACCGTGCGGGCGCCCGCTTCGTCGTCACCGACCTCGACGACGAGCGTGTCGAGGTCGGGATCGAGCGTCCCGACGGCCTCCCACCGCACGCCGAACACCTGCGAGTAGAAGTACGGGGTGTGCCGGTACGCCTCGCCGCTGCCGGCCATCGACCGTCCGGCCGCACGGCCCATCTCCTGGGCGTTGTCCACGTGCTCCACCCGGGTGCGTCCCAGCAGACGGTCGGGGTAGGAGGCGATGTCGCCGGCGGCCCAGATCGCGTCGTCGGAGGTGGCGAGGGACTCATCGACCACGACACCGTCGTCGACGGTGAGTCCGGCCTGTTCGGCGAGGTCTGTCACGGGCGAGACCCCGAGCCCGAGCACGACGGCGTCACCGCGCAGCCGCGACCCGTCATCGAGCACGACGTCGAGCACAGCATCCGGTCCGTCCGCGTCGGACTCGCCCGCCACCACCTCGTCGACTCGGCGACCGGCGATGAGACGCACGCCGGCGTCACGGAACAAGCCCTCGTAGCGGTCGGCGAGCTGCGGCGGGAATGTGCCGTCGCCGAGCGTCCGGCTCGGGAAGACCAGGTCGACCTCGACGTCGTTCTGCACGAGCCCCGCGGCCAGCTCGGCGCCGATGTAGCCGCCGCCGACGACCACGATCCGGCGGGCCTCGGTCGCGAGCTCGCGCAGTCGGCGATAGTCCTCCGCGGAGCGGAAGAACAGCACCCGGTCGCTGTCGGGCGCGTCGACCTCGTGCGGGCGTGAGCCCGTCGCGAGGAGCAGCCGGCGATAGCCGACGCGTTCGCCGTCGCCGACCAGCACCGTCCGTCCGTCGCGGTCGATCTCGGTGACGACGGTCTTCAGGCGGATGTCGGCGCGGGTGTCCTCCGACGTGCCGAGCGGAACCTGGTCCCACGTGAAGTCGGGGTCGGTCCACAGCTTCTTCGACAGCGCCGGGCGTGTATAGGGCTCGTCGACGTCCGCACTGAGGATGCCGATCGTTGCGTTGTCGTCGATCTCGCGGATGCCGCGGGCCGCCGCATCCGCGACCATCCCGCCACCGACGATGAGGTAGTCGTAGCTCTGCATGCCGCCACGCTAGAGGCCGGCGGTGGGCGATCCCACGCCGTGCCCTCGAAGCGACGGGCGCGTAAGATGCTCCGCCCGAGAATCCACTGCCCGGACGCTCTTCCCCAATCGCGTCCGGGCAGTGAACCAGCCCGTCCCGCCACTTCCCCGGGCGGCAGTCGGACCCGAGCAACGAGCCTCATCGGATGTCGGCCCGCTCGGTCTCGGAACGAGATTCACAGTATTGCGTGACGGCGGCGAAGGCGACGGCTTCGGGCAACGTTGAGTCAACGTTGCGGTTGTCTTCGTGGCGCCTTGCGGTTCGGTTCCGGCCACGGGCATTTGGCGGGATCGGGGCTTCGTGGCACACTCGTGGGGATTGCTGGGGGAGGGACTCGGCGGGCGGTATGTGCCCGTCGAGATGATTGTTACCCACGAGGAAGACATGAAACCCGACAATCAAGATCCCCGGAACTCGCGCCGACGACGTTGGACGCGAGGCCTTCTCGCGACCCTGTCCACGGCCGCGCTCGTGCTCGGCGCTGCGGCCACGGCCCAGGCCGCAGACGAGGTCGCCCCGCAGGCGGCGACGCCCCGACCCGTGACCGTGACGCTGTCGGCGAGCGACCTCGCCACCGTGTCGTCCCGCTCGCCGCGGACCGTCCTGCGGAACCAAGCGCTGAGCGCCACGTCCACCCAAGACCGGGCCTATGCCCGCTTCACCCTGCCGGAAGACGTCGACACCACCCGACCTGTGACGGCGTCGCTGTCGCTGACCGTGCGGTACACGAACGCGACGACGGCCGGCGTCGACGTCTTCGTCGAGGGCGGCGCCTGGTCGGGGAAGACGCTGACCTACGCGAACCGCCCCTCCGAAGGCGGCGACCGGCTCATCCGATCCAGCCGGACCGCACGCACGGGGGCGACGCTGACGATGTCGCTCGGCGACGTGGTGCAGGACGTGCGCGACGGCGAGCTGTCGCTGAGGGTGGCGTACCGGCAGAAGAGCGTCTCGACGCTGTTCCACCGCACCGGTGACAAGGCGCCCTCGCTGAAGCTGACCTACACCCCCGAGCCCACGGCCACTCCCGCTCCGGAGCCGACTCCCGTGCCGGAGCCGACTCCCGTGCCGGAGCCGAGCACGCCGCCGACGGTCGACACGTCCCGCATGGTGTTCGCGCACTACTTCCCGCCCTACCCGATCTCCATCGACAATCGTCCGGCCGACAGCGACTACTACGCACGCAACTATCTGGACCCCGAGGGTGAGAACGGCAAGCACGCCGAGTACGGCGGGCTGCTGCGCGACCGGCCGCTCGCGGTCGCGCCGTCGGGCTCGTCGACGTGGCGCGTCGACAATCTGCGACGCGAGGTGTCACAGGCGCAGAGCGCGGGGATCGATGGCTTCACCGTCAACATCATGAGCGTCAGCGGCACCAACTGGGACGCCACGAAGAACCTCTTCACCGCGGCTGAGCGCCAGGGCCGATTCGCTGTGGTGCCGATGATCGATGCCTCGGCATCGGTGGCCGGCGTCGACCCCGAGACCGTGGCGGACCGCCTGGCGGAGCTCTACCGCTCGGCGGCGGCGTTCCGGGTCGGTGACCGGATGCTGCTGTCGTCGTTCGCGGCCGAGAAGCAGAGCGTCGACTGGTGGTCGCGCATCATCCAACGCCTGCAGCGTGTGCACGGTGTGCCGATCACCTTCCAGGCCGTGTTCCTCAATGCCTCCGACGCGAACATGTCAGCATTCCGTGACATCGCAGACGGCTACGGCAACTGGGGCGTGCGCAGCGAATGGCACACCTCGAACGGGCCCGACTACGCCGCTCGCGCCGCTGCTCTGGGCAAGACGTGGATGGCCCCGGTCTCCGTGCAGGACTACCGTCCGCGCGCCGGCGTGTTCGCCGAGTCGGGCAACACCGACAACCTCCGGGCGTCGTGGCGGCGCGCGATCGAATCGGGGGCGCAGTACGTGCAGCTGGTCACGTGGAACGACTACAGCGAGAGCACGCAGTTCGCGCCGTCCGCCGACCACGGTGACACGTTCCTCGACATCAGCCGGCCGTACCTCGACTGGTTCCACAGCGGTGCGCAGCCCCGGGTGACCCAGGATCAGGCGTTCCTCGTGCACCGCACCCAGTTCGTCGGTGCCCGGCCGGCCCTCGGCCACCTGCTGGCGTCTCCGACGCTCGGCGGCACATCGAGCAGCCCGACGGACGAGGTCGAGGCGGTCGTCTACCTGACCGCTCCGGCCACGCTCACCGTCAGCGTGGGTGGCGTGGCCACGCGCTTCGAAGCCCCCGCCGGGCGGTCGGTGTACACGGTGCCGCTCCGCGAGGGTACGGTGTCTGCGACCATCGAGCGCTCGGGACAGCGCGTGGTGTCATTGACGTCGCCCTACCGCGTCGTCGGGACTCCGGAGGTGCAGGACCTCAGCTACTACGGGGTCAGCAGCGTCGGCTGACGCTCCGGGACGCCGCGCCCCGGGCGCCGCGGCGTCCGGGGCGCCGCTGCTGCGTCCCCGGCCGCGTCGGCCGCTCTCGGGCACCACCGAGTACGTCGAGTAGCTGCGGCGGTCCGCGCGCGTGGGTCGTGCCAGATTGAGCACGACACCATGGATCGTCGCGCCCACCGAGGCCAGCCGCGCGGTCGCCCGCCGGACGTCGCGCTCGCGGGCGCGACCGGCGCCGACGACCAGCACGGCGCCGCCGAAGACACGGGCCAGGACGGCTGCGTCGGCGACCGGGTGAATCGGGGGCGCATCAATGATCACGATGTCGTGCGCGGCGCGCAAGCTCTCGAGCAGCTCGAGTGCACGCTCGGACTCGAGCAGTTCCGACGGGTTGGGTGGCACCGGTCCGGCCAGCAGAACATGCAGCCGTTCCGGCCCCCACGCGACGAGAGCGTCGTCGAGCGTCGCCTCGCGTGCGATGACGCTGGTGAATCCGAGATCGGGGGGAAGGTCCAGGATTCGGCTGAGACTCGGGCGACGCAGGTCCGCCTCCACGAGACACACCGAAGCGCCGGTGGCGGCGAGAGCGACGGCGGCGTTGGCAGCGGTCGTGCTCTTCCCTTCGCTGGGGACCGAGGACGTGAAGACGAACACCCGGTGGTCCTGAGAGGCCTGAACGAAACGGAGATTGCCCCGGAGGCGGCGATAGTCCTCCGATCGCAGAGAATGCGGCGCGGTCAGCAGGGCGAGCGGCGCCCGATCCGCGGTGCGGTCGGTGCTCACGGTGCCGATGACGGCAGCCCCGGCGGCCTCCTCGGCCTGCTCCACGGTGCGGACTCGCGAGCCGAACATCAACCGCAACAGGATGACGGCAGCCGCAGCGACGAGTCCGCCCAGTGCGCCGAGGATCACGAGCATGGGCGTATGCGGCGCGGAGGGCGAATTCGGCGGCACAGCGTTTTCGACGACGCGCAGCCGGACCGGCGAGGTGCCGTCGACCTGGGGCGAGAGCGTGGGCACGACCTCGGCGAGCTTGGCCGCGACGAGGTTCGCGATGCGAGCGGCCTCCCGCGGAGACGGATCCACCGCTGAGATCGAGATCATCGAGGTGTTCAGCGGCACCGAGGTCGACACACGCGAGCGCAGCTTGGCCGTCGAGTCGGACAACCCGAGCTCGTCGATGACCGGCGCGAGGACGATCTCGCGCGTCGCGACGGTGCTGAGATTGCGCGCCTGCTGCTGGGAGAAGTTGCTGCCCTGCGCGAGCTCGCCCGTCGTCGAGCTGCCGGTCACAGCGACGAACACGTCGGCCCGTGCCGTGTACTCCCGCGGCACCGTCCAGGCGTATGCCAGCCCGGCCGCGGCGCCCAGCGCCACCAGCACGATCACCGTCATCCAGTGATATCGGATCACCCGTAGAACACGGCTGGACTCCATAGCGTCCCCCATTCGCGCGTCGACAAAGCGACGCGGCCCCAATATGCCGCGTGCGAACACGCGGACCCCCGTCTGACATGATATGCGAGGGGGAGGCTCGTGGGGAAGCAGACCGGAACGATCGGCGAGACGTCGTTGCGCGGCGGCGCGCGCATCGCACTCGTCGCGCTGTCGATCGGCGTGCTGAGCGTCGTGATGCCGCTCGCTCTGGTGTCCGACATCCCCGACCGGGGACGAAGCGAGGCGTGGGTCGTCACGCTGCTGATCATGATCTACGGCGGCATCCGGCTCTCGCTGTCGTGGGTGTCGGGCCGCCCCCACCTGTTCGACTTCTTCTTCTGGGTGTTCGCATACATCTTCATGGGGCTGGCGCCGACCGCGCAGATCCGCGCCGACGCGGTCTCGACAACGACCCCCGGCATCGATCCGGCCTTCGATCTGCCGACGGCAGGGATCGTCGCCCTCGGCATCGCCTGTTACGAGGTCGCGCGTGCCGCATGGATGCTGCGGCAACATGCGCGTCCGCCGCATGCGGGGCAGGCGCCCCGACCGGTCAGCGCGGCACGGACCGTCGGACTCGCGGTGGTCGGGCTCGGTATCAGCGTGTTCTTCGTCGCGCAGCTCGGCCCCGCCGCAGCCCTCGGCAGCCGCGAGGCGGCTTTCGCGGCTCGCGAGGCGCGCTGGCCCGACCCTGCCGTGCGTGCCGTCATGTACGCGGCGTCGGTCTACCCGCTGCTCATCGCGACCGGTGCGCTGGCGCAGCTGCGACGAGTCGCGGTCTCACGGGCCGCACGCATCGCGTACACGGTCGCGGCTCTCGCCGCCTCGGTCGTCCTGCTCCTGATCGTGAACCCGGTCGCGAGCGCGCGGTACACCTTCGGAACCGTCGCCGTCGCGCTGGCGATCTTCGCCGGCGCGGCCTCCACCCGCCTCCGAGCCCGCCTCACGATGCTCGCCGCGATCGTGGCGTTCCTGTTCCTCTTCCCGATCGCCGACGCCTTCCGCACCGATGAGGTGCGGGTCAACCGGACCAGCTTCTTCGGCGAGTATCTGGCGAACCCCGATTACGACGCGTTCTGGCAGGTGGCGAACTCGCTCGCCTACTGGCTCGACGGCCTCGTGGAGCCGGCTCGACAGTTCCTCGGCAGCATCCTGTTCTGGGTGCCGCGGTCGATCTGGCCCGACAAGCCCACCGACACCGGCATCGTGCTCGCCGAGTACCGGGGATACAGCTTCGACAACCTCTCGGCGCCGGTGTGGGCGGAGGCCATGGTCAACGGCGGCATCGTCGCCGTCGTCATCGTCTTCGTCGGACTGGGCATCGTGCTGCGGGTGATGGACGTCAGGATCGTGACGGCATTCGCTTCCGGCGGCGTCTGGGCGATCGCCGGGGCGGTCCTGCCGGTATACATGACGATCCTGATGCGCGGCTCGCTGCTCCAGGCAACCGGTGCGACGACCGTGATGATCGTCTGCCTCCTCCTCGTCGCCGGGCGGGTGCATTCACCCGGCGACGGGGAGGAGGCGCCGCTCGGACCGAGCCGCGCAGGATCAGGCGGCGCGGAGCTCGGCGTGGCTGCGCCGGTACCAGGCGATGGTCCGGGCCAGCCCGCCGCGTAGCCCGATGCTCGGCGTCCAGCCCGTCGAGCGCAGCAGTGAGATGTCGAGGAGCTTCTGCGGAGTGCCGTCGGGCTTGGTCGTGTCCCAGCGCGTCTCTCCGCGGTAGCCCGTGATCGTCGCGATCTGCTCGGCGACCTCGCGGATCGTCGTGTCCTGACCGGTGCCGATGTTCACGTGAGAGGCCCCGTCGTAATGCTCCATGAGGTGCACGATCGCCGAGGCCAGGTCGTCGGCGTGCATGAACTCCCGACGCGGCGTGCCCGACCCCCAGTTGGTGACCACCGCGCTGCCGAGCGCGGCGGCCTCATCGTAGCGACGGATGAGCGCGGGCAGTACGTGGGATCCGAGCGGCGAGAAGTTGTCGTTCGGTCCGTACAGGTTCGTCGGCATGACGGAGATCCAAGGGAGACCGTGCTGTCGCCGCACGGCTTGGACGTTCAGGATTCCGGCGATCTTCGCGATGGCATAGGCGTCGTTCGTCGGCTCGAGATGGCCGGTGAGAAGACTGTCCTCGCGCAGTGGCTGCGGCGCGAACTTCGGGTAGATGCACGACGATCCGAGGAAGACCAGCCGCTCGACTCCCACTTCGGCCGCGGCATCCATCACGTTGGACTGGATCCGGATGTTGATGCTCAGGAAGTCGGCCGGATAGGTGCTGTTCGCGAGGATGCCGCCCACCTTCGCCGCGGCCAGCACGACGTAGCGCGGGCGGTGCGCGCGGAAGAATCGGAAGACGTCCCCGCGTTCGGTGAGATCCAGTTCGGCTGAGGTGCGGGTGAGGAGGCGGTCGAAGCCCTCGGCTTCGAGTCGACGGACCACCGCGCTGCCGGCCAGGCCTCGATGACCCGCGACGAAGAACGTCGCGTGCCGATCGAGCCGGGTCGGGTCGAATGCGAGCCCGTCGCTCACGCGGCCCATCCCGAGAGGGCGACCGTATCGATCCACGGGCGACCCGCGAACTCGAGGGCGCGGATGTCGGCGTCCACCATGATGCGTGCGAGCTCCAGCGGGCCGACCGTGGCCTTCCAGCCGAGCTTCTCCTCGGCCTTGCTCGGGTCTCCGATCAGCGCGTCGACCTCGGTCGGACGCAGGTAGCGCTCGTCGAAGCGGACATGGCGCCGCCAATCGAGACCCGCGTGGGCGAAGGCCGCTTCGAGGAAGTCGCGAACGGTGATACCGATGCCGGTCGCGAGCACGAAGTCCTCCGGCTCGTCGGCCTGCAGCATCCGCCACATCCCCTCGACGTACTCGGCGGCGTAGCCCCAGTCGCGGACGGCGTCGATGTTGCCGAGGTACACGTGGTCCTGAACGCCGAGCTTGATCGCTGCCACGGCGCGCGTGATCTTGCGGGTCACGAACGTCTCGCCTCGGCGGGGCGACTCGTGGTTGAAGAGGATGCCGTTGACCGCGAACATGTCGTAGGCCTCGCGGTAGTTCTTCGTGATCCAGTAGCTGTAGAGCTTCGCGGCGGCATACGGCGAGCGCGGGTAGAACGGCGTGGTCTCGCTCTGCGGCGGAGGCGTGGCGCCGTACAGCTCGGAGGAGGACGCCTGGTAGAAGCGGGCCCGGACCCCTGACATGCGCACGGCATCCAGGAGCCGCACCGAGCCGGTTCCGGTGGTGTCAGCGGTGTGCTCGGGCTCGTCGAACGACACGCGCACGTGCGACTGCGCACCGAGGTTGTAGACCTCGTCCGGCTGGATCTGCGCGAGCAGCGTCGTCATGCGGACGCCGTCGCTGAGATCGCCGTAGTGCAGGAAGAGGCGTGCCCCCACCTCGTGCGGGTCGACGTACAGGTGGTCGATGCGCGACGTGTTGAACGTCGACGCCCGCCGCACCAGGCCGTGGACCTCGTAGCCCTTCGCGAGCAGGAGCTCGGCGAGATAGGACCCGTCCTGGCCCGTGATGCCGGTGATGAATGCACGCTTCATGAGCGTTCTCCCCCAAAGCCTCGGCGCTGCAGCCCCGTCGCGCGACCCGAGCGGACCCCTCCGCTCGGCGCGTGCCGATCCCCAAATCGACGGTGTTGCGAGTATAGGGATGTCGAGCTGTCCACCACAAGCGCGGGTCACCGCGCGTACAGCTCGACCAGCCTCTCGGCGATCGCGGGCATCGTGAACCGCTCGCGTGTCAGGTCGCGGCCGCGTTCGCCGCGCAGGCGTGCATCCGCCGGGTCGGCGAGCAGTCGCCGCATCGCCGTGACGAGGGGTTCGAGTCCACCGTCGGTGACGAATCCCGCCCCGGCGTCGCGCACAGCCGGGGCCAGTCCGCAGGAGTCCGTGACGACCACGGGCAGACCCGCGGACATGGCTTCGAGCACCGACATCGGGTAGGGCTCGTCGACTGCCGGGAGCACGTAGCCGCTGGCTCGCCGCATCCGCTCTCCCGTGCGTGCGGGCTCCAACGCACCCTCCCAGCGGATGCGCTCGGGGTGGCCCGACGCCTCGATGGCCGCGCGGACGGCGTCGCCCTCGCCTTCGTCGGGGCCGACGAGGCGGAAGCGGGCCTCGGGGAACTCGGGCGCCAGTCGCGCCGCGGCCTCGACGAACTGCACCGGCCGTTTCCGGGGTGCGAGCCGGGCGAGGTACAGCAGCTCGGGCCCGAGCGGGGCGGCTGCGGGTGCCGTCGGAACCCCGTTGGGAAGCTCGACCAGCTGCGCACGGCCCCGGCCGATGGTCTCGAGCGAGGCGCGTTCGCGCTCGGTCAGGTAGGTCACGATGCGTGCCCCTGCCAGTGCCGGGCGCGTCAGCACCGCGTCGAGGGGGATTGCGAGCGGATTCGTCGACTCGTCGATCATCCCGTGGGTCTGGAGGACGGTGGCGACCCCGCGCGAGCGCGCGATCCGGGCGGCGGGCAGAGTGACGAGGTCGCGCGCGGCATGCACGTGCACGACGTCGAATTCGTCGACGTGCCGGCGGAGCGCACGCAGCAGTGCGGGCGATCCGACGCCCGCGAACCCGATGCCCGGGATGAGCGTACGTGCCGGGAAGAGTCGGGCCGGGATGCCGTCGATGTCGGTGGGAATGACGTCGTACCCCCGCGCCGCGCCCGCGAGCACGACGTCGTGCCCGAGATCCCGCAATGCCGCGAGCTGGTTCAGCGCCACCCGGAGGGGTCCGCCGTACTCGCCGTGCGGGCTCACCAGGGTGACGACGGCGAGGACCCTCACGACCGCACGACCGCGGCCGGGGCGAGCACGGTCGCGCCGGCGGGCACGTCGCGGACGACGAGCGCCGTGGCTCCGATCACAGCGTCCGCTCCGATGCGGACGCCGCGCAGCACCGTGGCGCGGGCGGCCACCCACGCGCCGTCTTCGACGACGATCGGCGCATTGTCGAACTCGAAGGTGGGTGATCGATGATCGTGGCTCCCGGTGCACAGCAGCGCGCCCTGCGAGATGCAGACATCGCTGCCGATCGAAACCGGCTCGAGATTCAAGATCCAGGCGCGCTCGCCGATCCAGGTGTCATCGCCGATCGTGAGCTTCCAGGGCCAGTGGACGCGGACCCCGGCGCGCAGATTCACACCGTTTCCGATGCGGGCCCCGAACGCACGCAGCACCGCGACCCGGACGCGGACCGGGACGAACCACGGCATCACCCCGATCGCCGAGGCGAGCTGCCACGCCGCTTGCCAGACGGGCCCGCGGCCCTTGTCGTATCCCCTGCCGCTGAACCCAGCGAGCCGTCGCCGTTCCCCCATGGCGCCTCATCGTACACACGGCCGCGGGATCGGCTGGAGACAGATGCCGCGCCGATGCGGTACCGTCCTCCGTACGGGCAGGCGTGGGGACGCGGCCCGGATTCGGGGGTATGGGGGAATGTCCGACGTACGGCGGCGACTGCGCCGCCTCTCGGGCGGGCTCGGCAGGATGTCGGGTTTCGCCCTGTCCATCGGGCTGCTGGCGATTGCATCGCTGGCGGCCATTCCGGTGATGGTCGCGGCGGAGGGCGATCGAGGCTGGGGGGCGATCGCGCTCGGACAAGCCGTAGGCGCCATCGCCGCCGCTGCGATCGGGTTCGGCTGGGGCGTCTCCGGCCCGGCGCGCATCGCCGTCGCCGACGAGTCCTCACGCCGCACGGCGTACATCGAGTCGGTCCGCGCACGGCTCGCGCTCTTCGCGCCGATCGCGCTCACGAGCAGTCTCGCCGCGGCCGCGATCGCCCCACAGTCGCCGGGCCTGGCCGCCCTCGGGGCGGTGACAGCGGCCGCTGCCGGCGTCTCGGCGAACTGGTACTTCGTCGGACGCGGGGCGCCGTTCTCGCTGTTGCTGGCCGAGACCCTGCCGCGCGTGGTCGGCACCGGGGTCGGCATCGCGCTCATGCTCGGCGGCGGCGGAGCCGCCGTGGGGCTGACCGGCATGCTGGGCGGCATGGTCGCGGCATTCGCCTGCTCGACCGTGTGGATCCTGGTCTCCTCGCGACGCCACCGCGCATCGGCGCCGCCGCCGGGTCGGCTGCTGCGCGTCCTGGCCGATCAGCGTCACGGCATGGGGTCGGCTCTCGGATCAGCGATCTACATCGCCCTCCCGCTCGTGGTCGTCTCTGTCGTCGCGCCGGCCGCGCAGCCGGTCTTCGCCCTCGTCGACAAGTTCCAGCGACAGGTCGGTGTCGCCCTGCAGCCGGTCATCACGGTCGCCCAGGGCTGGGTGCCCCGTCGCGATGGCGCCGAGAGCGCATCACGGGCTCGAAGCGCCCTGCTCGTCGGCAGCGGGATGTCGCTCGTGATCGGCACCGCGGTCGCGATGGCCGGCGGCGCGGCACTGGACTGGCTGGGCAACGGCGAGATCGACGTCATGCCGCTGGCGATCGTCCTGATGGCGCTGTTCGTCGCGGTCAACTTCTTCGAGTCGCTGGTCGCCAAGGCGCTGCTGCCCTCGCTGGGGCGGCTGCGTATCGGCGCGCAGGCGACTCTCATCAGCACGGTCGTGGTTGTCCCCCTCGTCGCGCTCGGCGCGATCCTGTGGGCCGCGCCGGGCGCTCTCGGGGCCGTCGTGGTGGGACTCCTCACGCGCGGCGCCGTCGAAGCGGTCGCCGCCTCACGCACCATCCGATCGAACAGATCCGCTGTCATCCGGGAGGAGATCGATGCCTGACAAGGTCCGCGACCTGCTGAGGCTGGCACTGTGGCTGCTGCCCGCGAGTCGCCTGAAGAATGCGCTCCTGCGCCGAGCCGGCCACCGCATCCACACCACGGCCCGCGCACGGGCGAGCATCGTGTGGCGCGTCGCGTCGTTCGAGCTCGACCCGGGTGCCACGTTCGGTTCGGCGAACGTGGTGAAGAACATGCGCGAGATCCGGCTCGGACGCGACGCCATGCTGGGGCGCTGGAACCTCATCTCGTCGCATCCCCTCTTCCTCCGGCACCTGCCGGAGGGGGGACGGCTGATTCTCGGCGACCACGCGAAGATCACCAGCCGCCACCAGCTCGACTGCTCGGGCTCGCTGACGCTGGGGGCATTCGCATCGCTGGCGGGACACCAGAGCCGTGTGATGTCGCACAGTGTGGATCTCCAGCGGAACGCGCAGGCCGCCTTCCCGGTCGTCATCGGCGAGCGGTCGTTCGTGGGCACGCGCGTGCTCATCCTGGGCGGTGCGGTGCTGCCGCCCCGATCGGTGCTCGGGGCGGGATCGGTCCTGACCCGTGCCCGCGGGGTGCCCGACGCGGGTCTGTGGGCGGGGGTGCCCGCCACCCTGCGCGGCACCGTCTCGGGCGCCTGGTTCGACCGACGCGAGACCTCGACCCACGACCTCTGGATTCCGGCGACGGACGAGATCGTGTCCACGCGATGAGAGCGGGTGTGCGATGAGAACGAGGATGCGAACGCATCGCGGCGGCGGCCACTGGTGGCAGATCGACTGGGGCGGCTTGCCGGTATGGGCGGTCGCGCTCTCCGCGGTGGCCATCGGCGGAGTTCTCGCCGGCGGGGCTGCGCTGCGTTCGAGCCCCGCCTCCGAGGTGCAATCCGCGCCGATCGTGGTGTTCCTCGGTGATTCGTACACGGCCGGCGTCGGGGCATCCGACAAAGCCCTCGGGTGGGCGAGCCTCGTCGGCGAGGCCGAGGGATGGCGGGTGCGCAACCTCGCGCGGGGCGGGACCGGCTACGCCGCGCGCGTGACGGGTGAGGCCGCACCGGCGGCCTGCGGCCGCGACGAATGCCCCGCCTTCGGCGAGATGGCCCGCGAGGGCGCCTCGCTCGTGCCTGACATCGTGATCGTGTCCGGCGGGCGCAACGACATCGGCCAGGCGCCGGTCGACGCGGATGTCGCCGACTTCTTCGACACCCTGGCGGCGGCCTATCCCGGCAGTCGCGTCTACGTCACCGATGTACTCTGGCACGACCAGGCGCCGGAGGCCGTTCAGGAGCTGTCGCGCATCGTCGAGGCGGACGCGCAGCGCGTGGGCGCTGTCTGGCTCGACATCGGACAGCCCCTGGCGGGCGACAGCGGACTGCTCGCTCCCGATGGGGTCCATCCCAACGATGCGGGACACGAGGCCATCGCCCAGGCCGTGATCGCGGCGCTCGGCTGATCGGCGCAGTCTAGGCGGGGGCGCCCGGCGGCGCGGCGCCGACCGGGGCGGCCAGCGACCGGAACCACTTGCGAGAGAGCAGTACCGTGATGCCGGTGGTGGCGAGCAGCAACGCGGAGTAGACGACGACGAAGATCTCCGGCGCGCCCCACAGCACGAACGCCACGGCGAGGACGCCGTAGTCGGCGGGCAGGAGCAGCACCGCCCGCAGCGTCGACGGCGGCGGCGTCGCGCCCGACCGAGGCGCGAGCAGAGAGTAGAGCGTCAGACCCGCGAAGAGCACGACCGCGATGAGCGCGTACGCGAGGGGGAGCAGCAGCCAGGCCCCGCCTGAGCGACCGCCGCCGGTGAAGCCGATGAGCACCGCGGCGTGCACGCCCACCATCTTGCCGGCGTCGACGACGTGGTCGAGCCATTCCCCCGCACGTGACGAGGCGCCGGTCAGACGTGCGACTTGGCCGTCCGCCGAATCCAGGGCGAAGCCGATGACCAGCAGAGCCGCAGCGGTGACGCCGCTCCAGGCGGTCGTCGGAACGGCCGCGACGACGACGAGTCCCGCTGTCGTCGCGAGCGCGGAGAGCGCCGTCACCGTGTTCGGGCCGATCCCCGTCGCAGCCGCCGCGGCGGCGAACACCCGCCCGAGCGGCCGGTTGACCCACCGCGAATAGAGCGAGACCCCTCGCTTGCCCTTCTGGGCCTGTCGCAGACTTCCCCACGCGTCGCTGAATCGCACTGTTTCCCCCATCGCGCCGATCGGCCGAATCCGATCTATGCGTCCCCTGGGCCACAGTGTACGATGCACGAAGTCGGAGTGGTGCTGGGGCACCGATCCGGGCTTGGGGAACGACGTGCGACGGGGGTCGCGCGTTCTGGGGAGCGTCCGTGAGGGCGCGCAAAATTGGGGAACACTCGTGCGTACACGCATCGCGGCCGTCGCCGCTGCCGTCTTGGCTCTTTTCATCGGGGCCGGAGTCGTGGGGATCACAGCCCCGGCATCCGCTCTGTCGCCCGGCGTCTCGTTCGCCGCCGACGACCAGTCCACCTGGCAGACCAACGGCACCGTGTACGCCCTGGGCGCTGCCGGGGGCAAGGTCGTCGCCGGCGGCACGTTCTCGCAGATCCGCCCGCCGGCGGGCCGATCGGATGCCGCTCGGGCCAGGAACGCCCTCGTCATCCTCGATGCCGAGACCGGCGAGCCCGACGCCTGCCAGTTCGCCGTCACGCTCAGCGGCGGTACTCCGACGGTGCGGGCGATCGCGGTCAGCGCCGATCAGTCGCGCGTCTACGTCGCCGGCAACTTCTCGACCATCGGCGGAGTCAACGTCGCCCGGATCGCGGTGCTCGACGTCCAGGCGTGCACGGTCGCGCCGTTCCGTGCGCCGTTGCCCGGTTCGACCGTCACCGCCCTCGCCACCCACGGCAACGTGCTCTACGCCGGCGGCCTCTTCAAGACTGTCGGAGGACAGACCCGCGAGGCCTTCGCCGCGTTCGACGCGACGACCGGCGCACTGCTGCCGTGGACCGCCAACGCCGTCCGCGGCCGCACCGACCTGCCGAAGGAGGTCAACGAGGGCCGTGCGATCGCCGTGTCACCCGACGGTGCGAAGGTCGTCGTCGGCGGCGACCTGTTCTCGATCAACGGGCAGTACTCGCACTCCATCGCCATCGTCAGCGGTGCCAGCCTGACCGACGGCAGCGGCGGCCAGGTGCTGCGCACCTACAGCCCGGGGTTCATTCCCGACACCTCGGTCACCAAGACGATCATCGACGGCGGCGACGGTCGCTTCTACATCGGCAACGAGGGGACCGGCGGCGGCGTGTTCGACGGCAAGGCGGCGTTCTCGTGGGCGACGGGCGACCAGGTCTGGCGCGACACGTGCCTCGGCGCGACGCAGTCGCTCGTGATGTACCAGGGAACGCTCTACTCGGCCAGCCACGCCCACGACTGCAGCGGGATCAACGCCTTCAACGACGGCATCCGCCGCTACTTCATGGCGCAGAACCCCGACTCGATGGAGGTGCTCGGCTGGCTCCCGCTCGGCAACGACGGCATCGGCGAGGGCATCGGCCCCCGCGCGCTCGCCGTCGCGACCGGCAACGCGAGCGGACAGCGCTACCTGTGGTCCGGCGGTGACTTCACAACGATCAACGGTCGCGCCCAGCAGGGGCTCACCCGGTTCGGGCCGCAGGACACCGGCGCCCCGCCCACGCCTGTCGCCAGCGCACAGGCCACGAGTGACGGCACCATCCAGGTACGCTTCCGCACCGTCGTCGATGCCGATGACAGCCACCTGACCTACAGCGTCTACCGCGGCAACGCGACCGAACCCGTCTGGAGCGGCACGGGCAGGTCGCTGTGGTGGGAACGCCCGCAGGTCACCTTCGTCGACGCCGACGTCACGCCCGGCGCGAGCTACACCTACCGCGTCACCGCCAGCGACGGCACCAACACCTCGGCCCGCTCGGCAGCGGTGAGCGCAACGGCCCGTGCGGCCGGTGCCGACTACCCCGCGGCGGTACGCGCGGACGGGCCCACGAGCCTGTGGTCCGGCTCGACCAACGGCACCTGGGCCCACGACTCGGGTGCGGCGCAGACCCGCACCGACGCCGTCCCCGCCACTCTCATGGACGGGGCGACCGTCTCGGCCGACGGTGCGGTGCCGGCTGCGGGAGGCTCGCTCCGGTTCGACGGTGTCGACGACTACGCCATCACCGACCAGCTGCGCCCGGGTCCGTCGACGTACACCGTCGAGGCGTGGATCAACACGACGACGACAGCGGGCGGCAAGATCGCCGGCTTCGGCAACGGGCGTCCGCGCACCGGCTCCAACATCTCGAACCTCAGCGGCTCGTACGACCGCCACGTGTACATGCAGAACGACGGCCGCATCACCTTCGGCGTCTGGGTCGGCGGCGCGTCGACCGTGACCAGCCCCCAGCCGCTCAACGACGGGCAGTGGCACCACGTCGTCGCCACGCAGGGCGCGAGCGGAATGGCGCTCTACGTCGACGGGCTGCGTGTGGCGTCGAACAGCAACCGCGATCAGCAGTCGTACTGGGGCGTCTGGCGGGTCGGCGGCGACCAGCTGGGAGGCTGGCCGGGGCAGCCCTCCAGCAACTTCTTCGGCGGACTGATCGACGAGGTCGCGATCTACCCGAGCGCTCTCCCTGCCGCGCGCGTGGCCGCCCACTATCAGGCATCCGGTCGGACGCTCGATCTGAACACCGCTCCCGCCGACGCCTACGGCGCCGCCGTCTTCGGAGCCGAGCCCTCCGTGTACTGGCGGTTCGACGACACCGGGGCCACGGCAGCCGACTCGTCGCTGTTCGGCACGAGCCCCGGCGTATACAACGTCGGTGCTCAGACCCAGCCCTCGGGTGCGGTCTCGGGCAGCGGATCGGTCTCGCTCCCGGGCAACGACTCGGGCACCGTGGCGCTCGGCCAGCGGACCGCTCCCTCGCCGACCACCTCGGGAGAGATCTGGTTCCGCACCGACACGACCGCGGGCGGCAAGCTGTTCGGGTTCGAGAACGTGCCGACCGGCAACGGCTCGAGCTACGACAAGCAGCTGTACATGACCAACGACGGCCGACTGATCTGGGGGTCCTACCCGGGCTACGTCGCCACGGTCGAATCGGCGACGTCATACAACGACAACGTCTGGCACCACGCCGTCGCCGTCATCGACGAGACCGGCCGCAAACTCTACGTCGACGGCGAGCTCGTGGCCGCGAACGGCCAGACGGGCGCCGAGACCGGCGACGGGTACTGGCGCATCGGCGGCGGCAACCTCGGCGGCTGGCCCGGCCAGCCCCCGTCGTTCTACTTCGACGGCGAGCTCGACGAGTTCGCGATCTATCCGACGACGCTCGACGCGGCCACGGTGGCGCGCCACCACGCGATCGGCATCGCCGACACCACCCCGCCGGCCGCGCCCACGGCACTGTCTGCGCAGGCATCGGCAGACGGCGTGCATCTCTCATGGGCAGCCGCGACCGACGACCACGCGGTGGTGTCGTACACGGTCTACCGCGGCACGACGGCCGACTTCGCGCCCAGTGAGGACACGCGCCTCGGGACAAGCATCACGACCGGATTCGTCGACACGGCGCAGGTGCCCGGCACGCGGTACTACCGCGTCGTCGCGGTCGACGCCGCCGGCAACGTCGGACCCGCCACGGACGCCGTGCAGGTCGACCTCCTCGACACGACGCCCCCGCAGACGCCGGTCGCCCCGCTCGCGACGGCCGCCTCCGACGGGGTCTCGCTGACGTGGACCGCGGTCGCCGATGATGTCGCGGTCACGGGCTACACCGTCCACCGCGGCACGACGGCCGATTTCACGGCGGATGCCTCGAACGTCGTCGGCACGACGGCGACGACCGGATTCACCGATCCGTCGCCCGCACCCGGCACGTACTACTACCGCGTCACCGCATCCGACGCCGCGGGCAACGTCAGCGCGGCCTCTCCGTCATCGCTCCCGGCGACGGTGACCGCCCCCGACACGACGCCGCCCTCGGCACCGGCCACAGCCACGGCCACGCTGGTCGACGGCACCGTGCAGGTGCGCTGGACCGCGGCCACGGACGACCGAGGGGTCGCCGGATACCGGGTGCACCGCGGCTCCGATGCCTCCTTCACCGCCGACGAGACCAACCGCGTCGCCGAGGTCACCGACCTGGCGTTCGACGACCCCGGCCTCGCGCCCGGCGTGTACCACTACAAGATCACGGCGGTCGATGTCTCCGGCAACATCGGGACCGCGGCATCCGTCGCCGTCACGATCGAGTCGGTCGAGCCGGTCGTGGTCACGGTCCCGGTGGCCGACGACGCGATGGTGGTGCAGGGCGTGCCCGGCACGAACTACGGCGCGAGCACGCAGATCTCCAGTCGCGGCGGCACCAGCCAGATCGAGTCGCTGCTGTCGGCCCCGCTGCCGTCAGCTCCGAACGGCACGGCGCTGACGCGGGTGACCCTGAAGCTCCGGACCTCGACCGACCCGTCCGCGGGCACGGTAGAACCGACCGACTTCGCGATCATCGGAGACGCCTGGAACGAGTCGACGGTCACGTGGAACACCCGTCCCTCGACGCCGGGCGCCGGGGCCGGACGGCTCGGGCAGGCGCCCGCCGTCAACACCGCGTACACCGTCGACCTCTCGGCGGCATCGCTGCGGCCTCTCCTCGGACAGAACGCGACGCTCCGGATGACCGGGACGGGCGCGGACAACCTGCGGCTGTGGTCGTCGGAGGCGGCGAACGGCTCGTACCGTCCCGTGCTCGTGCTCGAGTTCACGCCGCTGTCGGCACCCGACACGGCGGCGCCCACGGCGCCCACGGGTGTGCAGGCGAACGCGGCGGGCACGACGGCCGGTCTCTCGTGGACTGCCGCGACAGATGACCGCGGTGTCGTGCGCTACGACGTCCACCGGAGCACCACGCCCGGCTTCGCGGTGTCGGCCGGCAACCGGGTCGCGCAGACGGCCGGGACGACCGCTCAGGACGGCCCGCTCCAGCCGGGTACCTATGTGTACCGGGTGGTCGCGTTCGACGCCGCAGGCAACGCCGGGCCCGCGTCGGACGAGGTGACGGTGATCGTGACCGCTCCCGACACCACCGCGCCGTCGGCGCCGGGGACACCTGCGGTGGCGGTCACGGGCGGTTCCGCTCAGGTCTCGTGGCCCGCGAGCAGCGACGATGTCGGAGTCGCCGGCTACGACCTCCACCGCGGGACCACAGCCGGCTTCGCCGCCGACGCGGCCTCCCGGATCGCCGCCGTCACGGCAACGACCTACACCGACCCGGGGCTCGCCCCGGGAACCTACTGGTACCGCGTCGTCGCCCGCGATGCCGCGGGGAACGCCAGCGCGGCGTCGGCGGCGGCCTCGGCGACGGTGGTGGCACCGGTGCAGACGGTGACGACGACGATCGCGGTCGACGCGGATGCCGCCGGCTACGCCAACACGCCGACGCAGAATTACGCGACGTCGAACCAGCTCGTCTCGCGGGGTGACGTGGGTCAGCAGAGCTTCCTCAAGCTGACGCTCCCCACCCTCCCGGTGGGCGCGACGCTCGTCTCGGCCACGCTCGGCGTGCGGACCTCCACCGACCCGTCGGCGGGCAGCGCGGGTGCTCATGACGTGCACCTGATGGACGGGGCGTGGGACGAGGCCACGCTGACCTGGAACAACCGCCCGACCACCGTTCGCGGCACGAGCCCGATCGGAACGCTGTCGGGAGCCACGGCCACCAACACGCCGTACAGTGTGGTTCTCGCTGCCGATCAGCTCGCGCCGCTCCTGGGTCAGAGCGTCACGCTCCGTGTCTCGACCACCTCGGCCGACAACCTGCGCGTGTTCTCCCGCGAGGCGACGTCGGCGAGCCAGCGGCCGACCCTGACCCTCACCTACACCCTGCCCTGACCCGGGCGGGGGCGGCGTTCGCGTCGCACACGGCGGCCCGGCCGACGACCCGAATGGTCGGCCGGGCCGCCGACGTTGGCGCTGCAGCCACACCTCTTAACAGCCACACCTCTTAACAGCCACACCTCTTAATAGGGGTGCTGGAAGCGTGCGCCACCTCGCTTATCAGGGGTGGCGGTGGCTCAACGCCGTGACGAGGAGGTGAGAGAGCGCTCGACCCCGTCGATCGCCGCGGACAGCGTCCGGGCGAAGGCCGCGATCGCGGCATCCTCCGTCAGGATGCGTCGCCGGTAGCTCTGCGCCTCAGCGCCGTAACGCGCCGCGCGCTCGGGGGCGGCTGCGAGCTCCTCGGCTGCCGTCACGAGCGCGCCGGGCGCTGCCGGCGGGACGATCGGGCCGGCTCCGGCGGCGTCCATCTCGGCGAAGGTCGTGCTGGTCGTGTCGACGGCGGCCAGCACCGGCTTCCCGACCGCGAAGTACGAGGTGAGCTTGCTCGGCACCGACATCTCCGTCAGACCCGCGCGTTCATGCACGAGCAGCACGTCTGCGGCTGCGAGTACGTCGAGGAACTGCGACTCGGGAAGCGGGTCGACGAACGAGACGGCTTCCGCGCCCGGGCGCTGTTCGAGCGCGGCGCGCTGTCCGCCGTCACCGACGAGCGCGAAGCGTACGCGCGACCCACGCTCTCGAGCGATCACGGCGGCATCGATGACGTTCTCGAGCCCCTGTTTGGCTCCGATCGCGCCGGTGTGCAGCACGATGACCTCGTCATCGCCCCAGCCCATGCGTCGTCGCGTTGCGGCCGTGTCGCTCGCCGCCGGCTCGGGCACGTGCGACCAGTTGCGCACGACATCGACCGGACGCGTGACCCCGAGGCGTTCCTCGAGGGCCGTCCGGAACCGCCGGTGGATGACGACGACCCGCTCCGAGGCCGCGAGCAGGCTCGCCTCTATCGCGGCGATCGCCCCGGCCCCGGACCCCGACCCCGCCTCCTGAACGCCGATCGCGTAGATGTCCTGTACCCAGGTGACGACCGGAATGCGGTGCAGCCGCGCCCGCAGTGCGACCATGCGAGAGGCAAGGAGGGCGGGGGAGACGACGACGATGGCCGCGGGATCTTCCCAGCGGCACGTCAGGGCACGCAGTCCGAACGAGATCTCGAACACGGCGCGCTTGATCGCGCTGGGAGCGCGTGGCACGTAATGACGGAGCCGCCGGATGTCGACGCCCGACACGGCAGAGCGCGCCGGCAGGTCTCGGAACTCCTCGGGCACGCGCCACCAGGGATAGTGCGGGTACGACGTGAGCACACGGACGTCCCACCCTTCGCGCGCGAGGCCTTGGGCCATCCCCGTCGTATACGGACTGATCCCGGTCGGTTCAGGCGCGTAGTTGATGCCCACGAACAGAACGGATGCCGGCACGGGCTGCGGCCTCGGGCTCATCAGTAGGCTCCCACCGGTCGGAGCATCACCTTGACGGTGCGCCACATGATCATGAGGTCGAGGGTCACCGACCAGTTCTCGACGTAGCGGAGATCCAGCGCGACGCTGTCCTCCCACGACAGGTCGCTGCGGCCGCTCACCTGCCACAGACCCGTGATCCCCGGCTTGATGTACAGGCGCCGGAACACGCGCCCTTCATAGTTGCGGACCTCAGACGGCAGCGGCGGGCGCGGCCCGGAGATGCTCATGTCGCCCCGAAGGACATTGAAGAACTGTGGCAGCTCGTCGAGCGAGTACCGGCGCAGGAAGCGGCCCACACGCGTCACGCGCGGGTCGGAGCGCAGTTTGAACAGCGGACCCGCACCGTCGTTGGACGGCAGGAGTTCGGCGAGTTCCTGTTCCGCGGCGTCGGTCATCGAGCGGAACTTCAGCATCGTGAACTCCCGCCCGTCGCGGCCGACCCGCTGCTGGCGGAAGAACACCGGGCCGGGGGAGTCGAGTCTGATGGCCAGGGCGATGACCGGGGTGACAAGGGCGACGACGGCGCACGCGGCGGTGCTCACGACGAGGTCGAGCAGGCGTTTCAGCGTGTGGGCCGCGCCCTCGAATACCGGGATCTTCACGTGGATGAGCGGGAGGCCCTCGATGGGGCTCAGGCTGATGCGGGGGCCGGCGACGTCGGCGAGTCGGCTCGACATGATCAGCTCGGCTGCGGTGCCCTCCAGCTGCCAGGCCAGCGAGCGCGAGAAGTCGGGGTCGTCGTCGGGCACGCTCGCGACGACGAGCGTGTCGGCGCCGACTTCACGTGCCACGCGGGCGATGTCATCGGCGGTTCGCACGGCGAACACGCGGCCGGGATCGCTCGCGACGTCCTCATCGCTCAGCGCCAACGCGATCACCGAGTATCCGTTGTCGGCGAGGGCGAGCTGGCGCATGACGTAGTCGACGTCGCGGCGCTTGCCCGCGATGAGTGTCGCCGACGCGTACTCGCCCAGCCGACGCCGCATCCTCAGCCACGCCCGCCAACGCCAACGAGCCACCAGCAGTGCCAGTACCCCGGCGGGCAGCGCGATGATCATCTGCATCCGCAGACCGTCCCACTGCGCGATCTCGAAGCCGACGGCGAGGAGCCCGAAGGCGACGCCCGTCGCATTCGCGACGCGCTTGTACTCACTCGACCCGGCGCCCATCACGCGGGGTTCGCGTGAACCGAAAAGCGCGAGACCGGCGAGCCACACGACGAGGGTCGCGGTGGTGATCGGAATCACGACCGACGGAGCCTCGCCCAGCCGCGTCGACACAACGCCTGCCGCCGATGCCGCGATGGCGGCGATGAGGGTGTCGGTCACGCGTAGACGACGCGCGTACCGTCTCTCACGCTGCCTCCGCAGTTCGAGAGACGGCAAGCGGCGCGGTGAGACTGCGGGGTCGCGGAACTCTCCCGAGCCCAGGCCCGTGCGGTCTTCGACAGCGGTCATCGGATCGATCCGATGACGCGTTCAGCGACGCGCACGACAGCATGATTGACGCGCATGATGTGCTCCCCCCAAATGGAACATCGCGACGAGGTCGCTCAGATCGGTCGCGAGTTCCCAGGCTCGAGACCGAGTGCGTCGGATTCCTCCGTGGCCGTTCCCACAACGGCCCGCCATCGATTTCTACACCATCGGCGGGCCGCAGGGAAGTCCCCAGGCCGCTGAGCGACACGCCGACTTCCGCAAACGGGTCTGCTCGGTGTACTGTCTCTCGCACCGGCGTCGTGCCGGTATTGGGGAATGCGCTCGGCGGGTGGGACCAATGAGCGGGTCACGAGCGTTTTGGGGGCGCCATGACACAGCGAATCGGGTACGCCGCGGGGGCGTTCGATGTCTTTCACATCGGGCACCTCCAGATTCTTCGGCGTGCCCGTGAGCACTGCGACATCCTCATCGCCGGGGTGGTGAGCGACGAGATGCTCCTGCGCACCAAGGGCATCTCGTCGTTCATCCCCACGGAGGAGCGCGCGGAGATCGTGCGGCACATCGATTTCGTCGACGACGTGCATATCGAGCGTGCTCCCGACAAGCTCGACGCCTGGCGCGAGGTCGGGTTCACGCACTTCTTCAAGGGCGACGACTGGCGCGACACCGACAAGGGGCGTGCGCTCGAGCGTCGTTTCGCCGAGGTCGGGGTCGAGGTCGTCTACTTCCCGTACACGGCGCACACCTCGAGCACGCAGCTGCGCCGTGCGCTATCGGCCGCCGCCGATCGAGCGCGGGCGGCGACCGCCTGACGCTCCCGCCTCGGTGCGGTGCGCGACATCGCGGTTCGCTATGATGTCCGCCAGCGAGGGATCGGCCCGTCGTGTTCGAGGGGGCGACCGTGGGGTGGGGACGAACGTCGCGACGTCGAGCGCGGCTCCGTCCGGGCGTCGCGATCTGGTGGGATGCCATCTCCGGCGGGCGCTTCCTCACCATCTGGAGTGCGCTCGTCGCGCTTCCGACCGCCGCCCTCGTGCTCGCGCCCTACGCGACCGTCGACACGGCCGGGGAGCTCTTCGCCGCGCAGCTCGCCGCGCTGGCGGTCGCCGTCGTGCTCGGTGTGGCGCTCGTGCCGGTCTGGTTCCTGGAGCGGCGCATCGCCTCCCCGACGGTGCGCGGTGTGCTGGTCCTGAGCGCCGTGGTCGTCGCGGCCACGATCCGCCCCTTCCTCAATGATGCGGTGGCCCTCCACCTCTTCGGCCTCGCCGCCGACCCCGCCTGGCTCGCCCGGATCATCACCAACGTCGTCGCCTGGATCAGCGTCCTGTCGCTGGTCGCGATCGCCGAACAGCTCTACGTGAGCTCCGCGATCGCGCGTGTCCGTCTGATCGAGGCTCTTCAGGCCGTGACCGACGAGCAGCGCCGGGCCGTGAGCTACGAGCGGGAGAGTCGCACGTTCCTGGCGACCGAGATCGGCGTCCTCCGTTCTGCGCTGTCGGCCCTGACGGTTTCGGTATTGGATTTCGAGCGCGTCAGGGAATTCTCCGACACCGTCCGCTCGCTCAGTCACAGCGCCCGGGCGCGAGCCGGGCTCGATCTGGCCGAGGTCGCGCCCGATGTCGCAGAAGCGCTGGTCCCGGGTGCCGAGCGGGCCTTTCTCGAGCGTCTCCGCCCGCCCGCCGTCGGCCTCGTCGGGGCGATCTTCGCCGCAGGCAGCGCGCCGTTCGCGCTGCGCACCGGCGGCCCGGCGCTCGTGGTCCTGATCGCGGGCGGCATCGTCGCGCTCTGCCTGGTGGCCGACGTGGTCAGCCGCCGGGTGGCGTATCGCCGTTCAGCACGTGATCGGGGCCTGCTGCTGATCATCGTGTGGGTCGGCGTCGCCGTCGTCATCGCGGGGGCGGCTCCCGTCGTGGGCGTTCACAGCCTCGTTCCACTCATTCCTGTCGTCGCGCTTCCCGGAGTCGCGGTGATCGCGGCCCTGTGCTCCGAGGCCGTCCATCGCGGGCGCGTCGAGTCGAGACGGCTCGGCCGGGCGCTGCAGGCCGTCGTGCGCTCGGCGGCGGACCGGGCGTCGGGCGTACGGCAGGAGCTGGTGCGCGCCTCCGAGGTGCTTCACGGCCGGGTGCAGGGCAGCTGCGTCATCCTCGCTGCCCAGGTCGACGACGACATGGCGACGCGGGCCGACATCCTCGCCTTCGAGAAGGCGGTCGGCGACGGGCTGATGGATGCCGCGGGCGGCGGCGGGGCGGCGCCGTCTCGCCCCGCCGATCTGGCCGAGACGGTCGCGATCTGGGGGCCCGTGCTCTCGGTCTCATCCGACGTGGATGCCGTCGCGACCCGCGCCCTGACCGATGAACTCGTCTCGACCCGAGTCGTTGCGGTCGTGGCCGAGGGACTCGTCAACGCCGTCAAGCACGCGGCCGCGCGGTCGGCCGCGATCGAGGTGCACGGCGACGGCGCCGGATCATCGCTGGCCGTACGCGTCCGCACGCCGGGCCGGTTGCGTGTCGACTCACGCGGGCCCGGACTCGGCGTCGCCGGACTCGGTCCGACCGCTCGGGTCTTCCAGCACGGCCGCGATGTGGTCCTCGAGGTCTCGGTGCCGACCGGCGAACCGGAGCTGGTCGGGGCAGGTCAGGCCGGCGGTGCGCTCCACGACAGCGACTCGATGTAACGCAGCAGCACTCCCTCGCGCAGCGCCCATGGTGAGACCTCGAGCTCGTCGACGTCGAAAGCCCGCATCACCTCGTGCAGCACGACTGCGCCCGCCACGATCTGGACGGTGCGATCGGCCGTGATGCCGGGAAGCTCCTGCCGAGCGGATGCCGGGATGCGGGCGAGTCGGGGGATCCACGAGCCCAGCGCGGCGCGGGGCAGCGTCATCCGCTCGATCCCCGACCATCCCGGCATCGGATAGCCCGCGAGCTTCGCGAGCGACCGGATGGTCTTCGATGACCCCACGACGTGATCGGGGCGGGGGCGGGCGGACATCGTGGCGACCACGGGGGCCAGGGTCTCGCGCGCATGCTCGCGCAGCAGTTCGACGGCGTTCTCGCCCGGCGGATCCGTCGGCAGGAACTGCACTGTCATCCGCCCGGCACCCAGCGGCACCGAGGCTGCCTCGTCGGGCAGCTCGTCGCTGCCGGCGGCGATCTCGAGCGAGCCGCCGCCGATGTCGAACAGGAGGATCTCGCCCGCCGACCAGCCGAACCACCGGCGCACGGCCAGGAAGGTGAATCTGGCCTCCGACTCTCCGCCGAGCACCTGCAGGTCCTGGCCGAGTGCCCGCTCGATGGCCGCGATGACCTGCGGTCCGTTGGTCGCCTCGCGCACGGCGCTCGTGGCGGTGGCGAGAAGCTCCGCGACGTTTTCGGTGCGTGACACCGCGACCGCGTCCGTCACCGCCGTGACGAGTGCGTTCACGCCCTCGTCGCTGATCGACCCGTCGGGCTCGAGGTAGCGCATGAGGCGCAGCACCGTCCGCTTGCTGGTGCGCGCCAGCGGGCGTCCGCCGGGGCGGACATCGGCGACGAGCAGGTGGACCGTGTTCGAACCGATGTCGAGGACTCCCAGACGCACAGGTTCACAGTAGTGGCAGGCCGAGGCGCCGTCGGTGCGGACGGGTGGGGGGTTACGATGAGCGCGATGTCCCCTGAAGATGTGCAGGCGCTGACGCCGCTCGCCCCCGCGCTGTATCGCGAAATCGGCCGTGCCGACTGGGCCCGGCTCGCCGCGGGCGTGACGCAGCCGCTCACCGAGACCGAGATCGTCCAACTCCGCGGGCTCGGCGATCGCATGGACCTCGGCGAGGTGTCGCAGGTCTACCTCCCGCTCAGCCGTCTGCTGTCGCTGTACGCCAGCGCGACTCGGCGTCTCGGGGCCGACACCGACGCTTTCCTCGGCGAGGAGGACAGCACGACCCCTTTCGTCGTCGGGGTCGCCGGCTCGGTCGCCGTCGGCAAGTCGACCGTCGCGCGTCTGCTCCGCGAGTTGATGAGCCGCTGGCCGGGCACGCCCCGCGTCGAGCTCGTCACGACCGACGGGTTCCTCTATCCGAACGCCGAGCTCGAGCGCCGCGGCCTCATGGCGCGCAAGGGCTTCCCGGAGAGCTACGACCGCCGCGCGCTGATCGAGTTCCTGACGGCGGTGAAGTCGGGCGCCCCCGAGGTGCACGCCCCGTTCTACTCGCATATGCGGTACGACATCGTCCCCGACGCACAGATCACCGTCCGTCGACCCGATGTCGTGATCGTGGAGGGACTCAACGTCCTGGCGCCGCCGCCCGCCCCGCACGAGGTGGCCGTCAGCGACATGTTCGACTTCTCGATCTACGTCGACGCGGATGCCGAGCACATCAGCCAGTGGTACGTCGACCGCTTCATGGCGCTCAAGGCGGGAGCGTTCAACAACCCGTCCTCGTACTTCAACACCTTCGCCGATCTCGACGACGACGCCGCGATCGAGATGGCGCGTGGCTTCTGGAACGACATCAACCTCCCGAACCTGGTCGAGAACGTGCTGCCGACGAAGCATCGGGCGACGCTGATCCTGCACAAGGGCGCGTCGCACGCCGTCGAACGGGTGCTCCTGCGCAAGGTGTGACGTCCGCGATCCCGGATGCCGAAAGCGGCGTGCCCGCCGATCCGTGAGGACGACGGGCACGCCTGGGTGTGGACGGCCCCCGCTCAGGGGGAGGGGTGCGACCCGAAACCGCGCGGTCCGATCGGACGAGCCGGCGTGGCCGGGGCCCGGGTCGCGGTGATCGAGCGTGAGCCGCCACATCCAGACGGCGTGTATCGGGCCGCCGGCAACTGCCGGCGGAGCGGAATTCGACCGTTACGGTCGACGCTGTCGCGGTGGCTGCCCCCCAGCAGCCGACCGAGCGCGTGGAATCGCCTCGTCATCTCATCCCCAATGTCTCCACGAGAGCGAACCCAGATCCGTCTCTCATGCCCCAATACCGCCGGGTCCAGCACGCCGGGTCCCATCCCGGCGAGTCTTGTACGCCCTGCGTTTCACCCCGGCTGAGCCGCAGGCTGCGCTCAGTATGGCAGAGCGTCTCCGCCACGGGAAGCGTCAGTATCCGCGGCGTCCTCTGCGCGTCGCACGCACCGTGTGCGTTGTGCAGTGCGCGTGCGCGGCTGCGCACTGCACAACGCCCTCACGGTGCGCAGATCCCCATCGGCACCCTGAGCTTGACGCGCATAGCGACTCCCTCGCCCCCCAAAAGCGGGGACTCTGCACGTCGTGGTTGATCGTACAACTGATGGTGATGTCCGCCAATAGGGGGACAAGATCCGCTTCGCGGATCGGCGTTCCGGGCTCGTGAATCCGGTAGGCTTCATGAGCCTGCGCAGTGCTCGAACCGTTCCCCAAGCGGTGATTCGGTCGACAGCCGTCCCCAACGGCCCGACTGAGAGCGCGTGGGCCTAGCGGGGCCCTCTCGAGTAAATCAGTCCCCAAATGGCTGACTCGAGAGGGCCCTCGTCTTGCTCGGCGGACGACGCCTTCGCATTTCTCGTTACGCACCTGTCATCGCAACCTGCTAGGTATGAATCCATGGAACTGGGGCGGCGCTCGCGCGCGCTCGTGCGCGTCGTGGTACGGGTGCGGCGACGGCGTTCCCGGTGGCGTCCGCTCGTCGCGTTGAGCACGGTGATCGTGCTCGCCGCGACGGCCACGCTCGCCCCCGCAGCGGCCTCCTCGGCATTCGCCCCCGCGGGCACGGGCACGGTGTCCGCGTTCGCCGACCGCGTCGTCCGGTTCGGTCAGGAGGGGGTTCAGGACTCGCGAGCCGTGCTCCTCGTCCACGGCTGGCTCAGCACGGTCCTCCCCGATGCCGACGGCCGGCCGTCGTATGCCCGATCGCCCTTCGCGCGCCCGGTGCAGTGGCGCGACGGTTCAGGCGCGCCGGTAGCCCGTGGCATGACGGCGTCGCTGCAGGAGCGGCTCGAAGCACAGCCCGGCGTCGCGGTGTACGCCTTCGACTACTCCGCGAACTCGGCGAGCTGGGTCGGATCGAACGGTTCGGCCGACAACCTCGCCGCGGCCATCCGCTCCATCGCGGACAGCGTCCACGGTCCCGTCGACATCGTGACGCATTCGATGGGCGGCCTCGCGCTGCGGTACGCGTTGCGCGACGACCCCGGTGTCGCGGCGCTGATCGGCGAGGTGGTCACCGTCGCCGCCCCCTCGGAGGGATCGGATATCGCCAACGTCGCTGTCGACATCGCCGCGGTGATCCGCGCCACGATGTCGACGGTGCCGGTGCTGCAGAATCTCGTGCTGCCCTGGATCGGCGCCGTCTGCAATAACCAGCTGGCCTCCGATGCACGCGGGGGCTGCGACCTCCCGCCGGTCATCCGCACGGGGATCGCCGCTCTGGGGCCGGCCGGCACCGCCCTGCGAGCCGGCTCGACGGACCTCGCTGACCTACCCGACTGGCCGGAAGGGCTGCATGTGCATGCGATCGCCGGGTCCGCGGTCGTGGCGGTCCCGCTGCCGACGGGGAGGACGTGGGAGGCACGCCTCGGCGACGGTCTCGTGGCCGAGGGATCCGCGCTCGCGGGGGCGAGCGAGACCACGGTCGTCAGCTGCCGCACGGATCTGCCGCCCGGTGCCGCCGGGATCGGGATGATCCTCTCGGGCCAGGTGGCCGCGCCGCCTTTCGGTGGGGCCTGCGGGCACGACGCGATCTTCTCCAACCTCGAGGTCGTCGACGCGGTGATGGGCGTGCTGCGAGCCTCCGCGTCCGCCTGATCGCGGACCTCTCGCACGGCCCCGTGGGCCGAGCGCACAGGGGCTCCCGATCTAGGATGGACCCCATGTGCGGAATCATCGGCTACGTGGGCCCCCGTCCCTCGCAGGACATCCTCATCTCAGGTCTCGCCCGCCTGGAGTACCGCGGTTACGACTCCGCCGGCATCGCCGTGATCGACGGCGAGGGCGGCCTCGGCACGCGCAAGCGCGCCGGCAAGCTGCAGGTGCTGCGCGACGATCTCGCCGCTCACCCGCTCGCCGACGGCACGACCGGTATCGGCCACACGCGATGGGCGACCCACGGCGGTCCGACCGATGCCAACGCCCACCCCCACCTCGCCGACGACGACAAGCTCGCCGTCATCCACAACGGCATCATCGAGAACTTCGCCGAGCTGAAGTCCGAGCTCGTCGCAGCGGGCTACACCTTCCGCAGCGAGACCGACACCGAGGTCGCCGCGGTGCTGCTGGGGCGCGAGTATCAGGCATCCGGTGACCTCATCGCGGCGTTCCGCGCGACCGTGTCACGTCTCGAGGGCGCGTTCACGCTCCTGGCCCTGCATCGCGACCAGCCCGGCCTCGTCGTCGGTGCCCGCCGCAACTCGCCGCTCGTGATCGGCCTCGGTGACGGCGAGAACTTCCTCGGCTCCGACGTCGCCGCCTTCGTCGAGCACACCCGCCACGCCCTCGCGATCGGGCAGGACCAGATCGTCGCGATCACGCCGCAGGAGGTCACGGTCACCGACTTCTCGGGTGATGCCGTCGACGTCGAGCCTTTCGAGGTCGTGTGGGATGCCGCCGCGGCCGACAAGGGCGGCTGGTCGTCGTTCATGGCCAAGGAGGTGTCGGAGGAGCCCGAGGCCGTCGCCAACACCATCCGCGGACGCGTCCACGACGGTCTGGTGCAGATCCCCGAGCTCGACGGCCTCGACGAGCTGTTCACGGGCATCGACCGCATCATCGTCATCGCGTGCGGCACCGCCGCCTACGCCGGCATGGTGGGCAAGTACGCCCTCGAGCAGTGGGCTCGTGTGCCCGTCGACGTCGAGCTCGCCCACGAGTTCCGCTACCGCGATCCGGTCATCGGACCCCGCACCCTCGTGGTGTCGATCAGTCAGTCGGGCGAGACGATGGACACCCTGATGGCGGTCAAGTACGCCCGGGAGGCGGGTGCGAAGACCCTGTCGATCTGCAACACGCAGGGGGCCACCATCCCGCGCGAGTCCGACGCGATCGTCTACACGCACGCCGGTCCCGAGGTCGCTGTGGCTTCGACCAAGGCCTTCGTCGCGCAGATCACCGCGCTCTACCTGCTGGCGCTCCACGTCGGTCGCGTGCGCGGCGCGATGGCCGACGAGGCGATCGCCGAGCAGGTGGCCCAGCTCGAGGCCGTTCCCGAGAAGATCTCCCGGGTGCTGGCGAGCGAGCAGGAGCACATCGAGCAGTTCGCGCACTGGATGGCCGACACGCGGTCGGTGATCTTCCTCGGTCGCCACGTCGGCTACCCGATCGCGCTCGAGGGTGCGCTCAAGCTCAAGGAGATCTCCTACATCCACGCCGAGGGCTTCGCCGCGGGCGAGCTCAAGCACGGTCCGATCGCCCTCATCGAGCCCGGCCAGCCCGTGTTCGTCATGGTGCCCTCGCCGACGAGCTCCCCCCTGCTGCACGCCAAGGTCGTCTCCAACATCCAGGAGATCCGCGCCCGTGGCGCCCGCATCATCGCGGTCGCCGAAGAGGGGGATGCCGCCGTGCTCCCGTTCGCCGACGAGGTGCTGCGCATCCCGCTCGCCGAGCCGCTGTTCGAGCCGCTGCTCGCGGTCGTGCCGCTGCACATCTTCGCCATGGGCCTGGCCACCGCCAAGGGCCTCGACGTCGACCAGCCGCGCAACCTGGCCAAGTCGGTCACGGTCGAGTGACCCCGCGCGGGCGCACGGTGACGCCGTGATCGTCGGTATCGGCGTCGACCTGGTCGACGTGCCGCGCTTCGAGCGTTCGCTCGAGCGCACGCCCCGACTGCTCGATCGGCTCTTCTCGCCCGCCGAGCGAATCCTCAAGCCGCGCTCGCTCGCCGCCCGCTACGCCGCCAAGGAGGCGCTCATCAAGGCTCTCGGCGGGTCGGAGGGTGTGCACTGGATCGACATCGAGGTGGCGTCGGAGGCCTCCGGACGGCCGGTGTTCGCGCTGACGGGCGAGACGGCGGCGACTGTCGCCGCGAGGGGAGTGACGACCGTGCACCTGTCGCTCTCGCATGACGCGAACCTCGCGACCGCCTACGTGATCGCGGAGGCGTCGTCGTGACCGCGCGGCCGTTGCGCGAAGCGCTGATCGACGTCGACGCCATCGAGCACAATGTCCGACACCTGCGGCGCCTCGTCCAGACCGAGGTCATCGCCGTCGTCAAGGCCGACGGGTACGGTCACGGCGCGTTGCTGGCAGCCACGGCCGCCCTGGCGGGAGGCGCGACCCGACTCGGGGTGGCCGACGTGTCCGAGGCGCTCGCGCTGCGCGGGGCGGGCATCACGGCCCCGGTGGTGGCGTGGCTGCACGGCTCCGACGCCGACTTCCGCGACGCCGCCGAGCACGGCATCGAGCTCGGGATCTCGAGCCTCGCCCAGCTGCAGGCTGCTGCGGCCGCGGCATCCGCCGAGCAGCCGGTCGGTGTGCACCTGAAGGTCGAGACCGGGCTCGGACGCAACGGCGTCGAGCCGCGCGAGTGGCAGCGCGTCTGCGCGGAGGCGGCCCGTCTCGAGCGCGTCGGACGGCTGCGGGTCGTGGGCGTGTTCAGTCATCTGTCGAACACGAGCATCGACGACGACCGCCGAGCGCTCGCGCGGTTCCACGACGCTCTCGCCGAGGCCGCGGCCGCGGGAGTCCATCCTCCGCTGCGCCACATCGCCGCATCGAACGCCGCGATCGCCCTGCCGGAGGCTCGATTGGACTGCGTGCGCCTGGGACTGGCGATCTACGGCCTGTCTCCGCTCGCCGATCGCTCGTCGGCCGAGCTGGGCCTTCAGCCCGCGATGACCCTGCGCACGTCGGTCGCCGCGGTGCGACGGGTGCCCGCCGGACAGGGCGTCTCCTACGGGTACACGCATCGCACGGCGGCGGAGACGACCCTCGCCCTCGTGCCCCTCGGGTACGCCGACGGCGTCCCCCGGCAGGCCTCCGGGCGCGGTCCCGTGGTCATCGGCGGCCGGCGGTACACCGTGTCGGGGCGGATCGCGATGGATCAGTTCGTCGTCGACGTCGGCGATGCCGACGTGTCGATCGGCGACGAGGTCGTGCTCTTCGGCGACCCGACGCTCGGATACCCCGCCGCAGCCGAATGGGGCGATGCGGCTGACACGATCGACTACGAGATCGTCACGCGGATCGGCCCGCGGGTGCAGCGCACGGCGGTATCGTCCGAGACGACGGGAGGCCGACGATGAGCGGGATCGACGAGTACGTGGGCGAGCGTGAGGTGACCTCGGCCGACGAGATGGAGGCGTGGGGCCGCGAGATCGGGTCTCGGCTGCGCGCCGGTGACCTCGTCGTCCTCACAGGCCCCCTCGGCGCCGGCAAGACGACGCTCACCCGGGGGATCGGCGCCGGTCTCGGCGTGCGCGGTCCCATCCAGAGCCCGACCTTCGTCATCGCCCGCACACACCCGTCCCTCGTCGACGGGCCGCCGCTGATCCACGTCGACGCCTACCGTCTCGGCTCCCCGGCCGAGCTGTCCGACCTCGATCTCGACCTCGACGCCAGCGTCACGATCGTCGAGTGGGGGCACGGCATGGTCGACGGGCTGCGTGAGAGCTGGTGGGAGATCGAGCTCGAACACGGCTGGAGCGGCACCGGCCTCGACAACGCCTGCGGCACGAGCGGCCCCGCGGCCGCCGAGATGGCCGACGCCGCCCCGCGCATCGTCACCGTCACGCGTCGACCCTGAGCGCGTGGCGTCTCACCCCGGGCTACCCTGGGTGACGTGATTCTGGGCATCGACACCTCGATCGGCACCGCCGTCGCGATCGTCGACCCCGCGGGTCGCGTGCGGGCCGAGGCGGTCAGCCCCGACCCCCGCGGGCACGCCGAGGTCATCGGAGATCTGCTCGTGCGCGTCTTCGGCGACGCGGGCGTCGGCCCCGCGGAGATCACTGCCGTCGCGGCCGGCATGGGCCCGGGCCCGTTCACGGGCTTGCGGGTGGGTATCGCCGCCGCGCGCGCGTTCGCGCTCGGGCGCGGCATCCCGCTGATCCCGGTCGCGAGCCACGACGCCGCGGCCCGCGCGCACGTCGATCCCGAGTTCGCGAGCCCGGGCGCAGCCCCGGTCGAGGGAGAGCCGATCGCGATCGTGACCGATGCCCGCCGTCGGGAGCTCGCCGTCTCGGTCTACCGCGTCGAGAACGGGATGCCGGTGCGCATCGTCGATCCGCACCTCGTCCCACGCGCGGCGACCGAGCCCCTCGACCTCTTCGGTGCCCCCGCGGCGGAACTCGCCGAGACGACGTCGATCAGCGCCGCTGCCCTCGCCCGCGTCGCGGCCGAGCGGCTGGCGTCGGGAGCGATCGACATCGCGATCGGCGACGCCGCGGAGCCGCTGTATCTCCGTGCCCCCGATGTGACCGTTCCCGCCGGGCCGAAGAAGGTCGGCACGTGAGCCTGCGCACCGCCACGGACGGTGACCTCGACGCCATCATGGCGCTCGAGGAAGCGTCGTTCCCGACCGACGCGTGGAGCCGCGGGGCCATGTCCGCCGAGATCGCCTCGCCGCACGGCCGGTACCTCGTCGACGTCGAGGACGATCGCGTCGTCGGCTACGGCGGCGTGCGTGCGGTGCACGGTGCGGCCGACGCCGACATCCAGACCCTCGCCCTCGAACCCGCACGGCGGGGCACCGGCCGCGGCCGGAGGCTGCTTCGGGCGCTGATCGCCGAGGCCCGTGACCGGGGAGCGCGCGAGGTCTTCCTCGAGGTGCGCGCCGACAACCCGGTCGCGCAGCGGCTCTACGCCTCCGAGGGCTTCGTCGAGATCGCGCGCCGGCCGCGCTACTACCAACCGGACGACGTCGACGCCATCATCATGCAGCTGAGCCTCCGCGGTGAGGGAGGGACCGAACGATGACCACCGAGCCGACCCGTTCCGAGCCGCTCGTGCTGGGGATCGAGACCAGCTGCGACGAGACCGGCATCGGGATCGTCCGCGGGCGCACCCTGCTGTCGAATACGATCGCGAGCTCGATGGCCGAGCACGCCCGCTACGGCGGCGTCGTGCCGGAGGTCGCCGCCCGCGCGCACCTCGAGGCGCTGCAGCCGGCGATCGAGGCCGCCGTAGCCGAGGCCGGGGTCTCGCTGACGGACCTCGACGCCGTCGCCGTCACGAGCGGGCCGGGGCTCGCGGGCGCCCTCATGGTCGGCGTGGGCGCCGCGAAGGCCCTCGCCGTGTCGCTCGAGAAGCCGCTCTACGCCGTCAACCACCTCGTCGGGCACATCGCCGCCGACATCCTCACCGGCGACGACGTCGAATACCCCACCGTCGCTCTCCTGGTCAGTGGCGGACACACCTCGCTCCTCCTCGTCCGAGACCTCGTCTCCGACGTCGAGATGCTCGGCGAGACGATGGATGACGCCGCCGGCGAGGCATTCGACAAGATCGCGCGCATCCTCGGTCTGCCTTACCCCGGCGGCCCGGAGATCGATCGCGCCGCGGCGGACGGCGACCTCGACGCGATCCGGTTCCCCCGCGGGCTCTCGCGGGCCTCCGACATGGCCGCGCACCGGTACGACTTCTCGTTCTCGGGGCTCAAGACCGCCGTGGCGCGCTGGGTCGAGCAGCGCCAGGCGGCGGGCGAGACCGTGCCGATCGCCGACGTCGCGGCATCGTTCCGCGAAGCCGTCGTCGATGTTCTCGTGACCAAGGCACTCGACGCGTGCGCTCAGCACGGCGTGCCGCGGCTGCTGCTCGGCGGCGGTGTCATCGCCAACCGGCGACTGCGCGAGGTCGCGATCGAACGCGCCGCTGCCGCCGGAGTCGCGGTCCGCATCCCGCCGCTGAGCCTGTGCACCGACAACGGGGCGATGATCGCGGCGCTCGCCGCCGAGCTCATCTCCTCGGGCGCCGAGCCGTCGACGCTCTCGTTCGGCGCTGATTCGACGCTTCCCGTGACCGAGATCCAGGTGCGCTGATGAGCGACGACCGGCTGCGCAGTCGGCGACCCGCGGTGGATGCGCCCTCCGACGACGTTGCTCCGGCCCCGCTGTCCGCGCCGCTGCCCGGAGAGCACCGCGGCGGGTTCCAGCGTGAGTTCACTCAGCCGACGCCGCTGCTGCACATTCCCGAGCCCGATGGCCGGATCGAGCCCGTCGCGCCTGAGCCGCGGGTCCAGTGGGCTCCGGCGGCCGAGGTCCTGCCCCGATCGGGGGCGTGGTCGTTGGCCCTGGCGATCATCGCCCTCGTCCTGTCGCTGTTCGTCGGGTGGGCGTTCCCGCTCGGCCTCGCCGCGATCGTGATGGCCGTGCTCGCCTTCCGTCGGCCGTGGGAGAGCCGCACCGTCGCGGTGTGGGCGCTCGGCCTGGCGGCGCTGTCGATCGTGTACAGCGCCGGGTGGCTCGTCTGGTCGGCGAGTCAGTCCGGGCTGCTGGACTGAGCCCCTTCGGCGGGGTCGGCGTCGACCCGGTCCGCGAGGACGGCGACGCGTCGGTCTCCGATGCGGGTGAGGAAGAGGGTCGCCGACGCGCTCCCCGTCAGTGTGAGCTTCTTGCGGAACTGCGCCGGATCGACGTCGACGCCGCGCTTCTTGATCTCCAGGATGCCGATGCCCGCGCGCTTGACGGCGGCATCGATGTCGCGCGGCTTCAGCGGCAGCACCTCGCGGACCCGGAACGTCGTGGCGAACGGACTGGTGCGCCCGGCGTCGGACGTCATGTACGCCGTCCCGCCGGCGAGCATGCCGGCGTCGAGCGTGCGGGCCACGTCGCCGATCAGGCGAGCGCGGATGACGGCGCCGTCGGGCTCGTGCAGGTAAGCGCCGAGCTCGCGCGGCTCGGCGTCGGCGGCGTCGCCCGGCGCCGTGAGCTCGGCGGCACGGTCGCCGCGGAGAACGAGCGCCGAACGGCGCGCGCCCGCGCGGGCGAGGGAGCCTGACCACACGACCAGCTCGATCGTCGACCCATCGGCGCTGATCCACTGCGCTTCGCCGTCGGTCGGGAGGTCGTCACGGTCGAAGGCGGGCCCGAGCTTGATGCCGGTCGGCAGCCGTTCCGCGAGGCCGAAGGCCCACTCGAGCGAGGGTGTGTAGTCGGATGCCGCGACGCGACGCGTCTCGCCGTGCCCCGAGGTTCGACGTGCCGGATCGAGCCAGACCGCGTCGATGCCGGTGAGATCGGTCTCTTCGGCGCGGCCGTGGCGTACCCGGGCCGATGAGCCGAACGGGGCGAGGTTGTAGGCGGCCAGGGCGGCGGTGATCTCGTCGGCGTCGACGGCGAGGACCTCGAGCCCGATACCGGCGAAGCCGAGCGCGTCGCCGCCGATCCCGCAGCCGAGGTCGGCCACGCGGGCGATGCCGGCATCGCGGAATCGGCCGGCGTGACGCGCGGCGACCGCGAGACGCGTGGCCTGTTCGAGACCGGCTCGGGTGAACAGCATCCGGTCGGCGAACGGACCGAACTTCGCCCGCGCGCGCTCCCGCAGACGGGCCTGGCCGACCACCGCCGACACGAGGTCGGGGGAGAGGCCCTCGCGCCGCAGCCGCGAGACCGCGGTGGCGGCATCCGCCGTCGATGAGATCCGGAGGGTGTCGACCAGACGGAGGCCCTCGGGGGTCAGCAACGCGGAGAGCTCGGCGTGATCCACCACGACAGCCTACGCGGGGGCGGCGGCGGATGCCGCGGTAGGTTGGCACTCGCGTTGCGTGAGTGCCAACGTCCCCCTACACTCGGAGTTGGCACTCTCAGGGTGAGATTGCCAACAAGTCTTGTCGAAGAAAGAGGTAGACCGTGTCGGTTTCCATCAAGCCGCTCGAGGACCGCATCGTCATCAAGCAGGTCGAGGCCGAGCAGACCACTGCGAGTGGTCTGGTCATCCCCGACACCGCCAAGGAGAAGCCCCAGGAGGGCGAGGTCGTGGCGGTGGGCCCCGGCCGCATCGATGACAACGGCAACCGTGTTCCGCTCGACGTCGCCGTCGGCGACCGCGTGATCTACAGCAAGTACGGCGGAACCGAGGTCAAGTTCGGCGCTGACGAGTTCCTCGTGCTCTCGGCGCGCGACGTCCTCGCCGTCGTCGTCCGCTGACGCAGAGCTCTTCCACGAAGGCCCGGGTGCATGGCATCCGGGCCTTCGTCATGGCAGAAGCGCGGCGGCGGATGGCAGTCCGTCACGACCGCGACGTGTCATGACCGTCCTATGCTTGGCTCGTGACACCCGTCGATCCCGCCCGTGAGCGCACCCTGGGTGGGATCTACGCCTTCTCGGCGTACGTCCTGTGGGGGTTCATGCCCCTCTACTTCCTCACGCTCGCCCCGATGGGGCCGTTCGAGGTCGTGTCGTGGCGCATCCTCTTCTCGCTCGTCTTCTGCGCGATCCTCCTCACGGTGCTCCGCGCCTGGGGGAAGCTGATCGCAATCCTGCGCACGCCGCGGCTGGTGCTGTGGACGATCGTCGCCGGCCTGCTCATCTACGTGAACTGGCAGGTCTTCCTCATCAGCACCCTCACCGGCCACGTGATCGAGGGGAGCCTGGGGTATTTCATCAACCCGATCGTCACGGTCCTCCTCGGAGTGCTCGTCCTGAAGGAGCGGCTGCGGGTCGCGCAGTGGGTCGCGATCGGTATCGCGGCGGTCGCGGTCGGCGTCATCGTCGTCGGGTACGGCGCATTCCCCTGGATCGCCCTGACCCTCGCGGCCAGCTTCGGAACCTATGGGCTGGTGAAGAAGCAGATCGGGCCGTCGGTGGATGCCGTCAGCGGGCTGACCCTCGAATCGCTCTGGCTCGCACCCGTCGCCATCGTCCAGGCGATCGTCGTCGCCGTCACCGGCGGGCTGATGTTCGGCTCGGTCAGCCCCGGGCACACCGCCCTGGTGACCCTTGCCGGCGTCGTCACCGCCGTGCCCCTCCTCTTCTTCGCGGCAGGTGCGCGGCGCAGCAGCCTCACGGTGATCGGTCTGCTGCAGTTCGCGGCACCGATCCTGCAGTTCATCACGGGCGCCTGGATCCTCGGCGAGCCGATGCCGCTCGAGCGCTGGATCGGGTTCGGGCTCGTCTGGCTCGCCCTCGTCGTACTCAGCGTCGACTCGCTGCGCGCCGCTCGTCGATCCAAGCGCGCTGACGCGGCATCCGATGTCGCGCCCGTCGTCTGAGACCGTCGCACGGGAGCGGGGAGCCTGACCGCAGCGTCGCATTCCGGCTCGTCTGATCGGCCCGATGAGGGTCGTGGCGCCGGGCTCCGCCGCGGAACGTCGGGGTTCACGCGGCGCCGGAGATAACGATTGGGTCGCGTAACAGACCGTTAACACATCGCAACATCGCCGACGCGAGAGCGCCACTAGGTTTAACCCCAACCTCGCGGGGCTTCGGTGCCGCGTTCCCACTCATCAAGGAGCACAATGGGCGTTCTCACCCGTTCCCGCACCGCGAAGGTCCTCGGCGGTATCGCCGTGATCGGCGCGAGTGCCCTCGTCCTCGCAGGCTGTGCCGGAGACAGCGAACCCGCTGCGTCGGGCGACGCCGGCGGGAACACCTCGGCCGATTTCCCGATCGACTGCGACGCGGCCGCGCCCGCGTCGTACACGCCGGAGTACACCTCGACCTCGACCGGTCCCGGAACCGACCTCACCTACACGATCGGCACGGCTCTGCCCGTGACCGGCAACCTCGCCTTCCTCGGCCCGCCCGAGATCTCGGCGACCGAGTTCGCCGCCTCCGAGATCAACGCCGCGGGCAAGGGCATCACGATCGACCTGAAGCAGGGCGACTCGGGTGACACCGACAACAAGGCCTACGAGACCGAGATCCCCCGACTGCTGGGCGAAGGCGCCACGGCGATCATCGGTGCGGCCTCCTCCGGTACGTCGCTGCAGTTCATCGACCAGGTGATCGCCGCGAACGCCATCCAGTTCTCGCCCGCCAACACCTCCGCGGCCTTCACCGGCTACAAGGACAACGGCCTGTACTGGCGCACCGCTCCCTCCGACGTGCTGCAGGGCGAAGTGCTCGGCAACCTGATCGGCGCCGACGGCAACGAGACGCTCGGCATGATCGTCCTCAACGACGCATACGGCACCGGCCTCGCGTGCTTCACCAAGGCCGCGTTCGAGGCTGCCGGCGGCGAGGTCGTCGCAACCTCGCTCTACAACACCGGTGACACGAACTTCTCGGCCCAGGTCGAGGATGTTCTCGCAGCCGGCCCCGACGCGATCGCGCTGATCACGTTCGAAGAGGTCAAGACCATCATCCCCGAGCTGATCGGCGCCGAGGTGGCCCCCGAGCAGCTCTACCTCGTCGATGGAAACCTGGCGAACTTCGGCGACGACTTCGAAGCCGGCACCATGGCGGGTGCGAAGGGCACCTACCCCGCGGTCGACCCCGCGTCGATCGCGACCTTCCGCGACAACCTGCAGGCGTTCTGGACCGGTGCCGGCAACGCCGAGCTTCAGGACTTCACCTACGGGCCGGAGTCGTATGACGCGGTCGTGCTGCTCGCTCTCGCGGCGCTGCAGGCCGGGTCGACGGCGGGCCCCGACGTGGCCGCGAACCTGCAGGCGGTCTCGGGCGGCTCGGGTGACGGCACGAAGTGCACGAGCTTCGCGGAATGCGCCGACCTGATCATCGCCGGCGAAGCCGCTGACTACGACGGCGTCTCGGGCCCGATCACCTTCAACGAGGTGGGCGACCCGACGGAGGCATCCATCGGTGTCTTCGAGTACGGCGACGACAACAACTACGAGTTCGTCCGCGTCGGCTGATCACCACGACGAGGGCCCCGGTCTCCTGGCCGGGGCCCTCGTCGTGTGCGGTGGGTGCGGGCTGGGCTCGGGGCCGGGGTTCGAGTTGGCAGTTGCTGCCCGCTCTCTTGGCGTGAGCGGGCGCGAGCTGCCAGGTGAGCCCGGGTCTGGACGGGGTCGAGGCTCGAGTTGGCAGTTGGCGCCCCCTCTCGGGGCGTGAGCGGGCGCGAGCTGCCAGGTGAGCCCGGGTCTGGACGGGGTCGAGGCTCGAGTTGGCAGTTTGCGCCCCCTCTCTTGGCGTGAGCGGGCGCGAGCTGCCAAGTGAGCCCCGGTCTGGACGGGGTCGGGGCTTGAGTTGGCAGTCGGCGCCCCCTCTCGTGGCGTGAGTGGGCGCGAGCTGCCAGGCGGAGCGTGGTCAGCGCGGGGGAGACCAGCCGCGCCGTCGCAGGGCACCGCCCACGAGGGCCACTGCCGCGGAGCCGGTGGGTCGGATGTGCGCGGAGGTGAGCCGCACCACCTCGAAGCCGAGAGCGACGTAGGCGGTGTGCTTCTCGATGTCGCGCGCCCATTGGCGTCTCGAGGTGCGGTGGTGGTCGCCCTCGACCTCGGCGATGACGCGGTACTCGGGCCAGACGGCATCCGCGATCCCCGCTAAGCGCCCCGCACGATCCCGGATCTCACGGTCGAGCACAGGCTCCGGCAGCCCCGCCGCGACGACGACGAGCCGGAAGTCGGTCTCCAGCGGCGACATCGCGCCCTCACGAATGAGCGCGAGCGCTTCCGCGAGCTTCGCGGAGCCGACACGTCTCCCCGCGGCGGCGGCGGCAGCCAGCTCCTCGACCGTGCTCAGTCGCTCCTCGGGCAGGCGCCGCCCCCGCTCACCGCGCGGCACCCGCACGAGAGCATCGCCGATGCGGACCAGCTCGCGAACACCGGCATCCCGCCCGAGCATCGCCCACGTCGATGCCGGCGTCGACACCCGCAGGCCTCCGAGAGTGGTCACCTCGACGTGCGTCGGGGCGAGCTGGCGTCCTCGGATGCCGTGCCGGCGCGGTGCGCGCGCGGGCGCGACGACCCCCACCTCGAGCTCGCTCGGGGGACGAGCGCTCGTCCCCCAGAGCACCGCTGCCGTCCGTCCGCAGAAGAAGGCCCGCCCGTCCATGATCTGGGAGTAGGCTCGCGCGCGGTCGAGCACCCGGCGTCGGACCTCCTGATCGTCGTCGAGCAGCCCGCACGCTACGGCATCCTCTGTTCCGCGCCTTCGGCGCACGCCGCGGAAGGGCGTGTCGAGGTCTGCCGCACGCAGCCGCTTGGGCGAGATGCCCGACGCCGATGCCGCGGCGCACGAGAACACCTCGTCGAGGTCTTCGGGCAAAGGCTCCGGACGTCGCGGCATTCCCTCATCCTGCGGGCGGCCGCGGCCCGCGTGTGGGCGGGCGTCCCCGCCTGTGCACATCCCACCCAGCTCTCTCGTGGGGGAGGAGCGCCGCCGTCAAATGCACTTCGCCTGGCAGCTCAGGCCCCTTCCGCGTGTGAGAAGGGGCGAGAACTGCCAGGCGAAGCCAGCCAAACCAGGCGAAGCCAGCCAAACCAGGCGTCAGGTGCCCAGGGTGCCGAGGTACAGGCCGATGACCTTGGGGTCGTTGAGCAGCTCGCGGCCGGTCCCCGTGTAGGCGTCGCGACCCTGGTCGAGGACGTACCCGCGGTCGCAGATCTGCAGGCAGCGCCGGGCGTTCTGCTCGACCATGATCGTCGTCACGCCCGCCTTGTTGATCTCCGACACCCGCAGGAACGCCTCGTCCTGACGCGACGGCGACAGGCCCGCCGACGGCTCGTCGAGCAGCAGGACGTACGGGTCCATCATGAGCGCGCGCCCCATGGCGACCATCTGACGTTCGCCGCCCGACAGCGATCCCGCCCGCTGCTGCAGCCGCTTGGCGAGATCGGGGAAGATGGATGTCACGAAGTCGGTGCGCTCCGCGACGACCTTCGGTCGCTGGTACGCCCCCATCTGCAGGTTCTCGGCGATCGTCAGGCTCGGGAAGACGTTGTTCGTCTGCGGCACGAAGCCGACGCCCTTCGAGACGAGCTTGTTGGCGCGCAGCCCCGTGATCTCCTCGCCGTTCAGCTTCACCGAACCGGAGCGCACCTTCACCTGACCGAAGATCGCCTTGAGCATCGTGGACTTGCCGGCGCCGTTCGGGCCGATGATCCCCACGAGCTCACCGGGGGCGGCGGTGAGGTTCGCGCCGTTGAGGATGTTCACGCCCGGCAGATACCCCGCGTGCACGTCGGACAGCTCGACGACGTTCTCGGTCACTTGCGGTCCCCATCCTTGTCGGCATCCGCGCCATCCGCGGCATCCGGAACACCCGCGGCATCCGTGGTCGGCGCCTCTACGATCGCCTGGTCGAGCTCGTGCACGGTCTCGACGAGTTCCTCCGCCTCGGGCGGCAGCTCGCCGGCGTGGCGGCCCGTCACGACGCCGAGGTCGACGTCCTGATGCGCGCCGAGATACGCGTCGATCACGGCGGGGTTCTGCATCACGGTGTCGGGCGGGCCCTCGGCGACGACGCGTCCTTCGGCCATCACGACCACCCAGTCGGCGATGTGGCGCACCATGTGCATGTCGTGCTCGACGAAGACCACGGTCATGCCGAGATCCTTCAGGTCGAGGATGTGGTCGAGCAACGACTGCGTCAGCGCGGGGTTCACCCCGGCCATCGGCTCGTCGAGCATGACGAGCACGGGATCGCTCATGAGCGCACGAGCCATCTCGAGGAGCTTGCGCTGTCCGCCCGAGAGCGACGCGGCGAAGTCCTTCTCTTTCGTGTCGAGCTTGAACCGCGCGAGCAGGCCCCGCGCCTTCTCCTCGATCTCCGCCTCCTGCTTGCGCCAGAGGAAGGGGAGGATGCCGGCGAAGATCCCCTCGCCGGTCTGCTTCGGGGCACCGAGCTTCATGTTCTCGAGCACCGTGAGCAGACCGAGCGACTTCGTCAGCTGGAACGTGCGCACCTGGCCCATGCGGGCCGCCTTGAAGGCGGGGATGCCGGCCAGGTTGGTCCCGTCGAACGACCACGACCCCGCGTTGGGCTTGTCGAAGCCGGTGAGGAGGTTGAACAGCGTGGTCTTGCCGGCGCCATTCGGTCCGATCAGGGCGGTGATGGCACCGCGCGGAATCTCGAGGTGCTCGACATCGACCGCGGTCAGGCCGCCGAAGACGCGCTTGACGCCGTCGGCGACGATGATGGGGTCGTTCTTCGCGACGCCGGGGCGGACCTCGCCGCTGCCGTCGTCTTTGTGCAGGCCGGTCGCCTTGGGGCGCGGCGTCGGGGGTACGACATCAGCGGACAAAGGTCAGCTCCTTCTTGCTTCCGAGGATGCCCTGCGGGCGGAAGATCACCAGCAGCATGAGCGCGACGCCGACCAGCACGAACACGAGCATCTGGCTCTGCTCGCTGGTCAGGAACGGCAGCCAGCCGATGTTGACGAGGGCCGGCAGCAGGTTCGACAGGAACGCGCGCACCACCCAGAAGAGCACGGCGCCGAGCACCGGGCCGAAGATGGTGGCGGCGCCGCCGAGCAGCAGCGCCGTCCAGACGTAGAACGTCTGCGAGGTGACGTAGACGTTCGGGTTGACGTTGGTCCCCATGGCGGTGACGATGCCGCCCGCCGCGATGATGACGCCGCCGACGATGAGCGCCTGCATCTTGAAGGCGAAGACGTTCTTGCCGAGCGAGCGCACGGCGTCCTCGTCCTCGCGGATGCCGCGGATGACGCGCCCCCACGGGCTGCTCATGAGTAGCCAGACCAGCACGACCACGATCGCGATCGTGATGATCCCGACGATGATGACCCACCACTGGTCCGACTGGTAGGTCCACGGCCCGAAACCCCACCGACCGGGAGGAAGCGGGTTGCTGGCGCGGAATCCGGCCTGGAAGCCCGAGAGACCGTCGGCCGATCCCGTCTGGTTGCGGAACGCCGACGTCAGGAAGAGCAGGCGCAGCACCTCGGCAGCTGCGATCGTCACGATCGCGAGGTAGTCGCCGCGCAGCCGGAGGGTCGGGATGCCCATGACGAGCGCGAAGATCACGGCGGCGATGAGGCCGACGAGCGCTGCCACCGGCCACGCGAGCCCGAAGGTGAGGATCGAGATGGCGAACCCGTAGGCGCCGATCGCCATGAACCCGGCGACACCCATGTTCAGCAGGCCGGCGAAGCCGAAGTGAACCGAGAGGCCGATGGCGGCGAGGATGTATCCGAGGGTCGCCGGGGCGAGGATCTGCGCCGCGGTGTTGCTGAGGATCTGAAGGAAGTTCACGATGCCTATCCGATTCGCTCTCGGCGCCCGAGGAGACCCTGCGGGCGGAACAGCAGGATGACGATCAGCACGACCAGCGCGCCGACGTACTTGAGGTCGGAGGGGATCCACAGCGTCGACACCTCGACGAGGAGCCCCACGATGATGGCGCCCACGAGCGCGCCGAAGGCGGTCCCGAGACCGCCGAGCGTGACGGCGGCGAAGATGAGCAGCAGGATGCTGGTGCCCATGTCCCACTTGATGCCCGGGCGGAAGTAGGCCCACAGCACACCGGACAGGCCGGCGAGGGCTGCGGCGACCACCCAGACGACCCGGACCACCGCGTCGACGTCGATGCCGCTGGCCGCGGCGAGCGAGGGGTTGTCCGAGACGGCCCGGGTCGCGCGGCCGATCCTCGTGCGCATCAGCCACCAGGCGAAGCCGGCGATGACCACGAGTGAGACGCCCATGCTGATCACGTCGGTGAGGGTGAGACGGACGGGGCCGAGTCCGGGGATGACCGAGGTCGAACCGCCGGGGAGCTGCGCCGTCCCGCCGCCGACGAACATCTGGAAGACGTAGCGCAGCGCGAGCGAGAGGCCGATCGAGACGATCATGAGCTGCACGGTGCCGAGGCCGCGGCGTCGCAGCGGTCGCCACAGGCCGGCATCCATCGTCAGCCCGAACAGCGCCGACACGGCGACCGCCAACGGGATCGCGATCCAGATCGGCAGGCTGAAACCGGCTGAGAACAGCAGCGCGGCGAGCGCGCCGAAGGTGACCATCTCGCCGTGGGCGAAGTTCGACAGTCCCGTCGTGCCGAACACGAGCGAGAGGCCGATCGCGGCGAGGGCCAGCATGAGACCGAAGTTCAGCCCGTTGACCGCGCGGGAGAGCAGCTGGTCGACGAAGCTCGTCGTCTGCCGCTCGGCCGCTTCGAGGGTGAAGTTGCGCGTGATCGTGCTGGTCGCGCCGAACTCCACCTCGATGGTGGACTCGAAGCCCTCCGGAACCGACACCCCCGAGGGGAGGCTGTCTTCGACGAGCTCGACGGTGTAGGCGACGTCCTTGGTCGGAACGCCGATCGAGAAGCTGCCTCTCTCGTTCGTCTCGCCTTCGGCTTCGAAGTCGCCGCCGGTCACGACGATGGTGACTCCCTCGACGGGTTCACCGCCGGTGCGGACGTTGCCCGCGATCGTGAACGGCAACGACTCGGCGTCGTCGCCTGCGGCGAGGGCGGGGGAGGCGATGCCCAGGAACGCCACGGCGGCCAGGAGGCCGGCGATCAACGTCGAGAACATGCGCCTCGGGCGACGAGCAGCGCGCGTCATCGAAGTGATCGCCACTGGCACCTCCTGAGATAAGTGGACGAACGCCGAGAGGTACCGGTTCTGCTGGTGGCTTCGGCGACACCTGAACGTATGCGCTGATTGTTGCTTGCGTGTTTCCGGTGCGCAACAACGAATGCGGTGTGTCGTTTCGCGGATCTCGGGCGCGGGAATGCCGCGCGGCGCCGGGCGCTTAGAATCGTTGAGACTTTCAAGGAGTGCGCATGAGCGACTACAACGACCCGTTCGGATTCGTCGGCCTCACCTACGACGACGTCCTGCTCCTGCCGGGGCACACCGACGTCATCCCGTCCGAGGCCGATACGTCGTCGCGCGTGACGCGCCGCATCACCGTGGCGACGCCCCTGCTGTCGGCCGCGATGGACACCGTCACCGAGGCGCGCCTGGCGATCGCGATCGCCCGCGAAGGCGGCATCGGGATCATCCACCGCAACCTCTCCATCGAGGAGCAGGCGGCGATGGTCGACCGGGTCAAGCGCAGCGAGTCGGGCATGATCACCGACCCGATCACCACGACCCCCGACGCCACGATCGAAGAGGTCGACGCGCTCTGCGGGCAGTACCGCATCTCGGGACTGCCGGTCATCGACGACGAGGGGCATCTGCTCGGCATCGTCACGAACCGCGACATGCGCTTCGTCTCGGGCTTCGAGCGTCAGACCACGACGGTGCGCGACGTCATGACGAGCGAGAACCTGGTCACCGGGCGGGTCGGCATCGGTGCGAACGAGGTCATCGCGCTCTTCGCCCACCACCGCGTCGAGAAGCTGCCCCTCCTCGACGACGAGGGCAAGCTCGCGGGGCTCATCACGATCAAGGACTTCGACAAGAGCGAGAAGTACCCCCTCGCCACGAAGGACGACCAGGGACGCCTGCGCGTCGGCGCGGCCATCGGCTTCTTCGGTGACGCGTGGCAGCGGGCCGAGGCCCTCCGCGACGCCGGTGTCGACGTGATCGTGGTCGACACCGCGAACGGCCAGTCCGCGGGCGTCATCGACATGGTCAAGCGGCTCAAGGCCGACGCATCCTTCGAGCACATCGACGTCATCGGCGGCAACGTCGCGACCCGCGAGGGCGCGCAGGCCCTCATCGACGCGGGTGTGGATGCCGTCAAGGTCGGCGTCGGGCCGGGCTCGATCTGCACCACGCGCGTCGTCGCCGGAGTCGGTGTTCCCCAGGTCACCGCGATCTACGAAGCATCGCTGGCCGCGCGCGAAGCCGGCATCCCGATCATCGCCGACGGCGGCCTGCAGTACTCGGGCGATATCGCCAAGGCCCTCGTCGCCGGTGCCGACTCGGTCATGCTCGGGTCGCTGCTCGCCGGAACCGACGAGTCGCCGGGCGAGATCGTCTTCCAGGGCGGCAAGCAGTTCAAGCAGTACCGCGGCATGGGTTCGCTCGGTGCGCTGCAGACCCGCGGCAAGAAGACCTCGTACTCGAAGGACCGCTACTTCCAGGCCGATGTGCCGAGCGACGACAAGCTCATCCCCGAGGGGATCGAGGGCCAGGTGGCCTATCGCGGCCCCGTGTCGGCCGTGGCCTACCAGCTCATCGGGGGACTGCGGCAGTCGATGTTCTATGTCGGCGCCCGCACCGTCGAAGAGCTCAAGGCTCGCGGCAAGTTCGTCCGCATCACCTCGGCCGGGCTCAAGGAGTCCCACCCCCACGATGTTCAGATCGTGGTGGAAGCCCCGAACTACAAGCGCTGATCCCCGGGCCCGAAGCTCGGAGATTCTGACGAAGGTCGGACCGATCCCCGCGGATCGTCCGGCCTTCGTCGCATTCTCCGACGAAGGACGTGCGCGGCGGCTCCTCCCCAGCTCGCCGTGGCGCGCTGTCGTCCCGAGTTCTCGGGTCCGGATGCCGCGCGGCGGCGAAGCGCCGTCACGATGACGGGATGCTGCGCCGTCCTGCTCCCTCCGAAGTGGCCGACTGGGTGGATGCCGCCGGCGGTATCGCGCATCGCAGCGCGGTGCTCGCAGCCGGGTTCCCGGTGCGCGTGCTGCGCGAGGCCGTGGCCGGAGGCGGACTGCGGATGGTGCGCCGCGCGTGGTGCGTCTCCGCCGGGGCTCCGCACGACCTGCTCGCCGCGGCATCCGCCGGCGGCAGGCTCACGTGCGTCTCGCTCGCGCGGCGGCGCGGCTGGTGGGTTCCCGACGGCATTCGCGAACGACACCACGTCCACCTCTTGCCGCGCGCCTCGTCATCGGGCCTCATCGGCGCCGACGTCAGCGCCCACTGGACGCGGGCGCTCTGCCCCGTCGCGCGGTCGGATCTCGAAGCCGGGATCGAGGACGCTCTCGGCCACATCGCCCAATGCCTGTCGCGCGACGAGGCGCTCGTGGTGTGGGAATCGGCATCCCGCGCCGAAGCTCTGGCGCCCGAAGCTCTGCGCGCGGTGCCCTGGACCTCCATCGCCGCGCGTGAGCTCGCCTCCGCTGTGACGGGACTATCCGACTCCGGCCTGGAGACGCTGATCTTCGCCCCCTTACGCGAGCGCGGTGTCGCCGTCGTGCAACAGGCCCGCATCGCCGGCCGATTCGTCGACGGCCTCATCGGCGAGGCGCTGGTCGTTCAGGTCGACGGATTCGCGTTCCACTCCTCGAGCGCGCAGCGCACCGCGGACGTCGCCCACGACGCCGAGCTGCGGCTGCGCGGCTACACGGTGCTGCGCTTCACGTACCGGCAGGTGGTGCACGAGCGTGCCGCCGTCCAGCGCACCCTGCAGCGCGCTCTCGCTCAGCGACTCCACCTGTGGCCGTGAGTCGCGCCGGGCAGGGACCGCCCGCGAACTTCGGAGAATCGCGTCGAACTCGGAGGGATCGAGCCGATCGGTCCGAACTTCGCCGCATCCTCCGAACTTCGCACCGCCCTCGCCCGCGTTCAGGCCGCGGGCAGCCGGAACGGCGCGGCCGCGCGAGCCGCCGCATCGAGGGCGAGGTCGGCGAGAGTCGCCCCGACACCGGGCGCGAACTTGAAGCCGTGGCCCGAGAACCCCGCGCCCACCACGACCGAGCCGACGCGGTCGAGCACGAACGCGCTGTCATCGGTCGAGGTGTAGGTGCACGACAGGTGTACAGCGGAGCCCGGGTCGAGGCCCGGCATCCATTCGCGCACGTAGTCGACGAGCGTGTCGTGGTGCGTCACACGGTGGGGCCGCTCGTCAGGGTCGACGACGTCTCCGACGCGGTGGAATCCGACCTTCACGCCTTCGCCCGGCGTCGGCATGCCGTAGACCGGCGCCGGGTAGCGCGCCGGGTCGAGCCGATGGTTGAACGAGGGCCACGGGCCGGTCGTCGGAGCGAAATGCGCCGGAGTCTCTTCGGTCACCGTCAGGCGCGGCAAGCGGATGCCGCGCAGCAGGCGCTCGGTCCAGGCGCCGACCGTCGCGACGACGACATCCGCCTCGATCTCTCCTCCGTCTGCGAGCTGCACGCGCGCGCCGCGCTCGCCGAGGTCGTCGACCCCCGTCACCGGCGCGCCCCAGCGCACCTCTCCACCGGCGGCGAGCACGCGCCGCTCGAGCTCGAGCATCGCCGCCGACGCCCGCGCGACACCGGCGTCCGACGAGAACAGCACATCCGTCTCGAACCGCATCCCGGGCCAGCGCGCACCCGCCTCCGCCGCCGCGAGCATCTCGACCGGGATGCCGCGTTCGCGCAGGCTCCGGGCGATCGTCTCGAGCCCCGCGTCGCCGTCGGCGGCGCCGCCGAGGTCACTGCCGACCCCGTGGGTCACGAGCCCGTGCCGCCGCAGCAGTGGCTCGCCGCCGACCTCGCCGAGCGCATCCCAGCCCTCGCGCGCTCGCTGCAGCAGGTCGAGGTAGTGGGTGTCGGCGTAGGCGTTGTTGAAGTTGCGTGTCTCGCCGTGCGAGGCCCCGTGCGTGTGTCCGCGCCCGAAGCGCTCGAGCACGATGGGCCGTTCACCGCGCCGGGTCAGTGCCCATGCGGTGGCGAGGCCCATGACGCCGGCGCCGATGATCACGATGCGACTCATGCGGCCAGCATCCCACCCGCCGCCGCGCCGCCGTGCGCGATTACGGCCGACTTCGGAGAATCGCGTCATTCTCGGACGCATTCGGCCCCAGCATCCGAGTCTCGTCCGATTCTCCGAGGTACGCGGGCGCGCGCCGCGATGCGATAGCCTGGTCGGCTCCGCAGTGGAGCGGAAAGGCCCGGTCCACGATGGGATCGCTCGACATCCAAGGTGTCTCGTACACCCTCCCCGACGGCAGGCCGCTGCTCGACGAGGTGACGTTCCGTGTCGGCGCAGGCTCGACGACCGCGCTGATCGGTCAGAACGGCGCGGGAAAGACGACGCTGCTGCGCATCATCCGCGGGGATGCCGCGGCCCACGGCGGCGTCGTCCAGATCGACGGCGGGCTCGGGGTCATGGACCAGTTCGTCGGGCACGGCGTCGCCGGTGAGACCGTCCACGACCTGCTCATCTCGGTCGCGCCCGATCGCGTCCGCCTCGCCGCCCGCGAGCTGGATGACGCCGAGAACGCCGTGATCGCCTCCGACGAGCTCGACACCCAGATGCGCTACGCCGCCGCGATCGCCGACTACGCCGACGCCGGCGGCTACGAGTACGAGACCGTATGGGACACCTGCACGACGGCGGCTCTCGGCGTCCCGTTCGAGCGGGCGCGCTATCGCGAGCTGACGACCCTGTCGGGCGGCGAGCAGAAGCGGCTCGCTCTCGAGGCGCTGCTGCGCGGACCCGATGAGGTGCTCCTGCTCGACGAGCCCGACAACTACCTCGACGTCCCGGGCAAGCGCTGGCTCGAGGAGCGGTTGCGCGAGACGACCAAGACGGTCCTGCTCGTCTCGCACGACCGAGAGCTGCTCGCGCGCGCCGCCGACCGCATCGTGACGCTCGAGGCCGGGGGAGCAGGCAGCACGGCGTGGGTCCACGGCGGGAGCTTCGAGACCTACCACCGCGCCCGCGACGACCGGATGGCCCGCCTCGACGAGCTGCGCCGTAGGTGGGACGAGGAGCACGCGAAACTGAAGAGGTTCGTCGCCGACATGAAGGTGAAGGCGGCCGCGAGCGACGACTTCGCCTCGCGGTACCGGGCGGCCCAGACGCGCCTGCGCCGGTTCGAGGAGGCCGGCCCGCCCGAGGAGCGCCCGGCCGAGCAGAACCTCCAGCTGCGCCTGCGCGGGTCGCGTACTGGCAAGCGCGCGGTCGTCGCCGATGGACTCGAGCTCATCGGCCTCATGCAGCCGTTCGACCTCGAGGTCTGGTTCGGCGATCGCGTGGCCGTGCTCGGCTCCAACGGTTCGGGGAAGTCCCACTTCCTGCGGCTGCTCGCAGCCGGCGGCACAGCGCCCGACGCGCTGCTCGGGCACGTCACCACCGTCGGTGCCGCCCTCGAGCCGGTCGCTCACGCCGGCAGCGTCACGCTCGGGGCGCGAGTCGTCCCGGGCTGGTTCGCCCAGACCCACCGGCATCCGGAGTTCGCCGGCCGCACCCTGCTGGAGATCCTGCATCGGGGCGACGACCGCCGAGTCGGGATGCCACGGGATGCCGCGAGCTCGGCGCTGGACCGCTACGGGCTCGTCCGCCAGGCCGAGCAGAGCTTCGACAGCCTCTCGGGCGGTCAGCAGGCGCGGTTCCAGGTGCTGCTGCTCGAGCTCTCCGGGGCCACGCTGCTGCTGCTCGACGAGCCGACCGACAACCTCGACCTCACGTCGGCCGAGGCCCTCGAGCACGCGCTCGCCGCGTTCGAGGGGACGGTCCTCGCGGTCACGCACGACCGCTGGTTCGCGCGCTCGTTCGATCGGTTCGTCGTCTTCGGTGGAGACGGACGCGTCTACGAGTCGGGCGAGGCGGTCTGGGACGAGCAGCGCGTCGCCCGTGCTCGCTGAGCGGGCGGCCGGTCCGGACGTCGCGTCCGGGCCGGCCGGTAGGCTGGAGGGGTGACCATGGAGATCGAGCTCGGCCGCGCCAAGCGCGCCCGTCGGGCCTACGCGTTCGACGACATCGCGGTGGTGCCCTCGCGGCGCACCCGCAACACCGAGGACGTGTCGACCGCTTGGTCGATCGATGCGTTCCAGTTCTCGATCCCGGTGCTCGGCGCTCCGATGGACTCCGTCACCAGTCCCCGCACGGCGATCATGCTCGGTCAGCTCGGTGGCCTGGGCGTGCTCGACCTCGAGGGGCTCTGGACGCGATACGACGACCCCGAGCCCCTGCTCGCCGAGATCGCGGGACTGCCTGATGCGTCGGCGACCCGACGCATGCAGGAGCTCTACGCCGAACCGATCAAGCCCGGGCTCGTGCGCGACCGCCTGGCCGAGATCCGTGCGGCGGGCGTCACGGTGGCCGGCTCGCTCACCCCGCAGCGCACGCAGGAGCTGTACGAGACGGTCGTCGCCGCGGGCGTCGACCTGTTCGTCATCCGAGGCACGACGGTGTCGGCCGAGCACGTCTCGAGCGTCGACGAGCCCCTGAATCTCAAGAAGTTCATCTACGACCTCGACGTCCCGGTGATCGTCGGCGGCGCGGCGACCTACACCGCTGCCCTGCACCTCATGCGCACGGGGGCGGCCGGTGTGCTCGTCGGCTTCGGCGGCGGCGCCGCCTCGACCACCCGCGCGACCCTGGGCCTGCACGCTCCGATGGCCACGGCTGTGGCCGACGTCGCCGGAGCACGTCGCGACTACCTCGACGAGTCGGGCGGGCGTTACGTCCATGTCATCGCCGATGGCGGCGTCGGCACGTCGGGCGACATCGTCAAGGCGCTCGCGATGGGTGCCGACGCCGTGATGCTGGGCGTCGCCCTGGCGCGCGCGACGGATGCCCCCGGCCAGGGCTTCCACTGGGGGCCCGAGGCCCACCACGCTCAGCTTCCCCGCGGTCGCCGTGTGGCGGTCGAGCAGGTCGGCTCGCTCGAAGAGGTGCTCTACGGCCCGGCGCCGGTCGCCGACGGCACCGCGAACCTCATCGGCGCGCTGAAGAAGTCGATGGCGACGACCGGCTACTCCGACCTCAAGGAGTTCCAGCGCGTGGAGGTCGTGGTGGCGCCGTACAGCGTGCGGTGACATGAGCTCGATCGACTCCGCTCCCTCCGCAGCGCCGGCGGCGGCTTTCGCGCCTACGCTGCGCGAGGTCATGCTGCGCCCGTGGTGGCTGGGCATGCTCGCCTTCGCGCTGCTCGTGGCGGCGGTGTTCGCGTGGCTCGGCCAGTGGCAGCTCTCGCGCGCCGTCGACACCTCGCCGCCCCCGCCGGGTCAGACCGAGCAGGTGCGCCCGCTCGCCGATGTGGCCGAACCCGGCGAATACCTGCCCGAGCCGCTGGTCGGTCAGCGGGTGGAGGTGCGCGGGTCGTTCGTCGCCGACGACTTCGAGGTCGTCTCGTCGCGCTTCGACCGCGGCGAGGAGGGGTACTGGGTGACCGGTCAGTTCCGGGTCGATCCCGAGTCCGCGCGGTCGTCCGATCCGACCTCGCTCGCCGTCGCGGTGGGGTGGACGGCCGACCGAGCCGAGGCGGATGCCGCCGCGGCGGCACTCGACGCCGATCCGCCGCAGGATGTCGCCCTCACGGGGCGCATCATCTCCGACGAAGGCCCCGCGCTTCCCGGTCGTGGCGCCGACGCGCAGGAGATGACGAGGATGTCGCCCGCCGCGCTGCTCAGCCGATGGCACGACACGGCGGGGCTCGACGTCTACCGCGGCTACCTCACGTCCGCGGAGTCGTTCGGGGGCCTGACCGCGATCCACTCGCCGGCGCCGGACGAGCGGTCGAACGTGAACTGGCTCAACATCTTCTACGCCGTCGAGTGGGCGGTGTTCGCGGGCTTCGCCTTCTACATGTGGTACCGCCTGGCCAAGGACGCATGGGAGAAAGAGCTCGAAGACCTCGAGGACGAACGCGAGGACGCTGACGTCCCCGCCGCGGGAAGCGTCCCGCCGGGCCGCGACTAGACTGGACCCCATGCCTCGCGCCCCGAAACTCGCCACGTTCCCGGCGATCCGGAACGCACTGCGCTTCTACCAGATCTGTTCGGTGATCACGGGTGTCGGCCTGCTGCTCCTGCTCGCCGAGATGATCCTGAAGTACACCCCGATCCACACCGAGCTCTTCGCCGGCGGGTCGGGTGGTCTGCTCTGGTTCGCGCCCGTGATCGCCGGTGCCGACTGCGAGTGGTGGTCGCTGTTCCTGCCGCAGACGAACTCGTGCGAGATGCTCTCGACGGGCGACGGCTTCAACATCTCGCTCGCGATCCTCGTCGTGCACGGCTGGTTCTACGTCGTGTATCTGTTCTCCTGCTTCCGCGTATGGAGTCTCATGCGCTGGTCGTTCCCCCGCTTCATCCTGCTCGCACTCGGCGGCGTCGTGCCCGCCCTGTCGTTCTTCATGGAGGCCCGCGTCGCACGCGAGGTGAGGACCTACCTCGCCGAGCGCGAAGCCGCTGAGGCCGCCGCATCCATCCCCGCCACGGAAGGCACCCGGTGACCACCCAGACTGAAACGTCGCAGCGTCCTGTCCTCGTCGTCGACTTCGGCGCGCAGTACGCCCAGCTCATCGCCCGTCGCGTGCGCGAAGCGGGCGTCTACAGCGAACTCGTCCCGCACACCGCGACCGCCGAGGAGATCGCGGCGAAGGAGCCGGTGGGCATCATCCTCTCCGGCGGTCCGTCGTCGGTGTACGAACCCGGCGCCCCGGCGATCGACCCCGGGGTGTTCGATCTCGGCGTCCCGACCCTCGGGATCTGCTACGGATTCCAGGTGATGGCCCAGAGCCTGGGCGGTGAGGTCGCCAACACCGGACTCCGCGAATACGGCGCCACCGACGCGACCATCGTCACGGAGGGCACCCTGCTCGAGGGGCAGCCGGTCGAGCAGAACGTCTGGATGAGTCACGGAGACCAGGTCTCGCGCGCGCCCGAGGGATTCGAGGTGCTCGCTCGCACAGCAGCCACGCCCGTGGCCGCCTTCGCGAACGACACGCGCAAGTTCTACGGCGTGCAGTGGCACCCCGAGGTGAAGCACTCCGACCACGGGCAGAAGGTGCTCGAGAACTTCCTGCACAAGGCGGCGGGGCTCCCGGCCGACTGGAACAGCGGCAACGTCATCGCCGAGCAGGTTGAGCGCATTCGCGAGCAAGTCGGCTCGGGGCGCGTGATCTCCGCGCTTTCGGGCGGTGTCGACTCGGCCGTGTCGACGGCCCTCGTGCACAAGGCGGTCGGTGACAAGCTCACCGCGATCTTCGTCGACCACGGCCTTCTCCGGAAGGGCGAGAGGGAGCAGGTCGAGAACGACTACGTCGCCTCGACGGGTGTCCGGCTGATCACGGTCGATGCCCGCGAACGTTTCCTCGAGGCCCTCGCCGGCGTGAGCGACCCCGAGCAGAAGCGCAAGATCATCGGGCGTGAGTTCATCCGCGCCTTCGAGCAGGCCGAGCGCGACCTGATGGCCGAGGCGGCCGCCGACGGCGAGCCGATCCGGTTCCTCGTGCAGGGGACGCTGTACCCGGATGTCGTCGAGTCCGGCGGTGGCGCCGGCACGGCGAACATCAAGAGCCACCACAACGTGGGCGGCCTGCCCGAAGACCTGCAGTTCGAGCTCATCGAGCCGCTGCGAACGCTCTTCAAGGACGAGGTCCGCGCCATCGGCCGCGAGCTCGGACTTCCCGAGGCCATCGTCGGACGCCAGCCGTTTCCGGGGCCCGGCCTCGGGATCCGCATCGTGGGCGAGGTCACCGCTGACCGTCTCGAGATCCTGCGTGACGCCGACGCGATCGCCCGTGCCGAGCTGACGAAGGCGGGGCTGGATGCCGAGATCTGGCAATGCCCCGTCGTGCTGCTCGCCGATGTGCGATCGGTGGGAGTGCAGGGGGACGGGCGCACCTACGGACATCCGATCGTCCTGCGTCCCGTCTCGAGCGAAGACGCGATGACCGCGGACTGGACGCGCCTGCCCTACGACGTGCTGTCGAAGATCTCCAACCGGATCACGAACGAGGTCCGCGACGTGAACCGCGTGGTGCTCGACGTCACCTCGAAGCCCCCGGGGACCATCGAGTGGGAGTGATCGCGCGAGCGACGCTCGACAGCGAGACGGCGGATGCCGCGGCCGAACCAGCCGCGGCATCCGCCGTTTTCCGCATGATCACGCGGATCGCGGGCCGTCGAGCGGGTTGCGACACGCCCGGGATGTCGCACCGCTTTGCCACGATGCCGGGAGCCGCGTAACTTATTACTTGTTCGCCCCACAGGGAAGAGCGAGAGGGCCGGAAGGCCTACGCCCCCTCAAGCGGAGAACGAATCCCATCCCAAACCTCTTGCGAGAACAAGACGCTTGCGTTTAGGATGGAACCTCCACCCCGAACATCAGTCTTCGACTGGCAAGGAACTTCGTTCCCACGTCAACCGAAGCGTGTCGTCGGTGGGGTATGGTTGTGAAGTTGCCCTCTGGGCTGGCTGTGAGGTCAGTTGGGGGAGCGTCCGATCCTTGAGAACTCAACAGCGTGCACTTGTCAAATGCCAAATAACCTC
>NZ_JBREVD010000007.1:0-12046 GCF_052921305.1 Microbacterium sp. F1-18
GTGAGGGAAACGCCCGGTTACATTCCGAACCCGGAAGCTAAGCCTCACAGCGCCGATGGTACTGCAGGGGGGACCCTGTGGGAGAGTAGGACACCGCCGGACTTCTTTCGTAAGAGGGCCACCCAATGTTGGGTGGCCCTTTTTCGTGCGCTCAGTGCGGCTGGACTTGACTGTTCGTCGGCGGTGGTGTGCAATATATTGCATGTCGCTAGCTCCCGTCGCCCGTCCCGCGTCCCTGCGCGACCACGCGTACGCGGCGCTTCGCGATGCGATCGTCAGTGGCCGGCTGGAACCCGGCGCCCGGCTTCGCGACAGTGAGCTCGAAGAGTGGCTCGGTGTGAGCCGCACCCCCATCCGGGAGGCGATCGCCCGGCTCGAAGTCGCGGGGCTGGTCCGGACGCGACGTGCGAAGGCGACCGAGGTCGCGCCGCTGGACGAGCGCGAGGCCCTGTCGGCGCAGCGGATCGCCGCAGCGTTGCATGAGCTCGCTGTCCGTGAGGCCGTGCCCCAGCTGACGGCATCGGATCTCGATGCGATGCGTGCCGCGAACGCCCGGTTCGCCGAGGCACTGCGGGCGAGCGACGTGGAGGGCGCCGTCACTGCGGACGACGAGTTCCATCGGGTGGCTGTCGATGCGAGCGCCAACCCGCTGCTCGGCACTCTGCTCGAACAGGTGACGCCCTTGCTGCGGCGGCTCGAACGCGCACGCTTCTCTAGTCTTGCGGGGCGCGACTCCGTCTCTGCGCATGCGCGCATCGTCGAGCTGTGCACTGCGGGCGATGTCGATGCCGCCGCGTCCGCGACACGTGAGAACTGGCTGACCCTCGAGCGCCTGTTGACCCATCCCGATCCCGCCTGAGCTCCACCCGACTGCAGGAGTACCGATGTCTCTCGCCGATTTTCCCCGCCACTCGCTGACCTTCGGTCCGAGCCCGATCCATCCGCTGGATCGTCTCTCCGCCCATCTCGGTGGTGCGCGCATCTGGGCCAAGCGCGAGGACGTGTCGAGCGGTCTCGCCTATGGCGGCAACAAGACCCGCAAGCTCGAGTACATCGTGCCCGACGCCCTCGCGCAGGGCGCCGACACCCTGGTGTCCATCGGCGGCATCCAGTCGAACCACACGCGTCAGGTCGCGGCGGTCGCCGCCCACCTCGGGTTGCGAGCCGTCGTCGTCCAGGAGAACTGGGTCGACTGGCCGGATGCGGTCAACGACCGCGTCGGCAACATCCTGCTCTCGCGGCTGATGGGCGCGGATGTCCGGCTCTCACCCGCGGGCTTCGACATCGGGTTCCGCGATTCGTGGAAGGAAGCGATCGCCGACGTCGAGGCGGCGGGGGGCAAGCCCTACGCGATTCCCGCAGGTGCCAGCGACCACCGCCTCGGCGGGCTCGGGTTCGCGAACTGGGCTCATGAGGTGCGTCAGCAGGAGGAGCAGCTCGGGGTGTTCTTCGACACCATCGTCGTCTGCACCGTGACCGGCTCGACCCACGCCGGCATGGTGGCGGGCTTCGCCGACCTCGCGGCGAACTTCGGCGACCGTCCGCGTCGCGTCCTGGGCATCGACGCGTCGGCGACGATCGAGAAGACCCGCGACCAGGTGGAGCGCATCGCACGCCGCACGGCGGAACTCATCGGCGTCGGCCGCGAGCTGCGTGATGACGAGATCCAGGTGCTCGAGGGATGGGCAGGCGAGAAGTACGGCATCCCTGTCGCGTCCACGGACGAGGCCATCTTCCTCACGGGACGTCTCGAGGGCGTCATCCTCGACCCGGTCTACGAGGGGAAGTCGATGGCGGGTCTGATCGACCTCGTCTCATCGCGCGAGATCCCGGCAGCGTCGAACGTGCTCTACGCACACCTGGGCGGGCAGCAGGCGATCAACGCATACAGCGGCCGCTACCACTGAGTGCCGTCAGCGCCGCGTCGAAACCGTCACGGTGAACTTCGGGTCACGAGCGATCTGGCGCGTGGGGCCGACGATGCGTTCGAGTTCCGAGCGGTAGCGGAGGGCCGAGTTCCACACGCACCAGAGTTCGCCGCCGGGGCGGAGCACGCGGGCGGCGTCGCGGAAGAGGCGCGGCGCGACTCGGTCGCTCACGGATGCGCCGGAGTGGAAGGGCGGGTTCAGCGCGATAAGGGATGCGCTCGCGTCGGCGCGGCGAGACAGCAAGTCATCGCGAGCGACCTCGACACGGTCGGACACGCCGTTGGCGCGCATGGTGGCGTCTGCGGAGGCGACGGCGGCGGCCGACTGATCCGACGCGTAGACGCGGGCGGCGGGATGGCGCGTCGCCCAGGTCGCCGCGACGATGCCCGTGCCGCACGCGAAGTCGATCCACGGGTCTTCGGCGGTGCCACCCGCAGTGGGCGCCGGGAGGTTCTCGAGCAGCAGCCGGGTACCGATGTCGACGCGGGCACCGGCGAAGACGCCTCCGAAGGCCCGGATCTCCAGGCCGTCGATGCGCGCCGCGCGAGCCTCGGGCAGTGAGTCAGCGAGGGGCCGCCGCGCGATCAGCACCCGTGACTTCCCCCGCGCGTGCGTGACGTCCACCCGCTCGAAAGCTCCACGAAGCACGTCGTTCATGGCCAGTGACATGTGCTTGATACGGCCACCGGCGTAGACGACGACATCGGGTGAGGCGGCGGCGGCGGCGATCGTGGCGGCGATGTCTGCCAGGGCATCGAGCGATCGCGGCAGGCGCAGCAGCACGGTCCGCGCGCCGGCGACGAGCGCGGTGTCGAGGGGGAGTGAGGCGAATCGGGCGTCGGGCATGAGACGCTCCGCGTTCGCGGCGAGGGCGGCCTCGCCGCTCAACGGGTCCTGGTGGACGCGGATGCCGGTAGCGCCCTCATCGGCCGCTCCGAGCGTGAGCGCGCCGTAACCGTCACCGATGACGGTGAGCTCGCCGGGACCCGTCGTGGCGCGAGCCGACGCGGACTCGTCGAGAATCAGCCGGTCGGCGGAATCGGCGGCGACGAGACCGGGCGCCTCGACGTCGGGCCAGCGGCGGAGAAGTGAGAGATCGAGCGCGCCGGACACCCGGGTAAGCCTAGCGGGGCGTATCGCAAGGGTTCGACGGTCGGGCGGGAGGAGCGCACACTGGAGGCATGAGAACCCTGCTTCGCCGGCTGCTCGCCGGTGCCATGATCTTCGCCGGACTGAGCCATCTGTTCTGGGCGCGGCGAGACTTCCAAGCGCAGGTGCCCGATGTCGTTGTCGAGAAGCTGCCGATCGATCGGGACGGCGTCGTCGTCGCGTCCGGAGCCGTCGAGGCGCTGTTCGGTCTCGCGCTCCTCGCGCTCCCGCGCGAGCGTTCGCGCATCGGAGCACTGCTCGCGGGGTTCTTCATCGCGGTCTTCCCCGGCAACGTCGATCAGTGGCGCAAGGGACGGAGTGCCTTCGGACTCGACACGGATCGTCGTCGCTTCGTGCGGCTGTTCTTCCAGCCGGTGCTCGTGGCGTGGGCGTGGTGGTCGACCCGTCAGCCGCGCGACGCGGCGTAGCGATGCTCCGGCCGCCCCGTCGAGCCGTAACGCAATCTGACGTCGACGACGCCGCGGCCCGCCATCGTCGCGAGATGGCGCTGCGCCGTCGCTCGTGAGATGCCGCACTCGGCCGCGATCTCGCCGGCCGAGGCCTCTCGATCGCCGAGGGTGGCGAGGATCATCTGCTCGGTCGCCGAGCGGGTCGTCGTCGCGGGGCCGCCGTGAACGATGGAGAGTGCGCGATCGATGTCGTCCTGCTCCAGCTCGACGGCGTCGAGGACGTTGCGAAAGCGTGCGTACCGCTCCAGACGCTCGCGGAGAGCGCGGGCATCGAACGGTTTGATCAGGTAGCCGATGGCGCCCGCACGCAGGGCGCGCCGCACCGTCTCGGCGTCGGACGCGGCCGACAGGACGATGGCATCGACGTCGATGGAGCGCACGAGCTCGACTCCTTCGCCGTCGGGCAGGTAGTTGTCGACGAGGACGAGATCGGGACGGTGCTCCGCGATCGCCGAGCGCGCCGCCGCGACCGACCGCAGCGGCTCGAGGGCGCGGAACCCGGGCACCGAGTCGACGGCGTCGCGGTGCAGGTCCGCCACGCGGAAGTCGTCGTCGACGACGAGGACACGCAGCGGGGCAGTCGTGGTCATGAGCCGTCCTCCTCGGGGCGGGGTGCGGTGGTATCGGTCGTGTCGGCAGTGGTGTCTCTGGCGTCGCGGGCGGGGGCGCGGAGCACGCCCGGCAGTCGCGCCGCGAAAACGGCTCCGGATGCCGCAGGCGCCTGGCCGCCGGGGTCGATCAGCCACACGTCGCCACCGAGACGGCGCGCCAGCTCGCGTGAGAGCGGCAAGCCGATTCCGCGTCCGCGGACCCGGTCGTCCTCCGGCTCCGCGGCCGGCGCGAAGACGTCTCGGCCCGTCGGCACGCCAGGCCCCGAATCGGCGACGGTCGTGACGAGTGCGTCGCCGTCGCCGAAGAAAGTGACCTCGACCCAGCGGGGCTCGGAGCCGCGGGCGGCGGCGGTGACGGCATTGTCGATGAGGTTGCCCATGACGGCGGCCGCGTCCTCCACGCGAGCCAGCTCGCCGAGGACGAGCGTGTCTTCACCGACGGCGACGCTGACACCGCGCGCGGCTGCTTCGCTCGCCTTCGCCGCGAGGAGGGCCTGCAGGAAGAGATCGTCGATCCGCTCGATGTGTGCGACGGCGGTGGCCACGCTGCCCCGCTCGAGGAGCTCGTCGAGGAATGCCCGTGCGTCAGCGACCCGCTCGGCGTCGATCAGGCCCGCGGCGACGTGCAGGCGATTCGAGAACTCGTGCCGCTGCACCCGCAGGGCCCCCGTCACGGTCCGCACCGAAGAGAGCTGCTCATCGAGCTCGGCGACATCCGTGTGATCCCGGACGATCACCACGTCACCGAGCTCGCGGCCACCGTGTCGCACCGGATGCACGTCGACGGTCAGCACGCGGTGCCCGACCACCACGCGGTGCAGTGGCACTCCTTCTCTGATCGCGGACACGACGGTGTCCGGCAGCGCAAGCGCGGAGAGCGGCCGTCCCACAGAGCCGTCGAGACCGAGCAGTCGCTCAGCAGCCTCCGAGGCGACCCGCACGACGCCGGTCTCATCGAGGGCGAGTACCCCGTCACCGATGCCGTCGAGCACCGCGCTCTGCTGCTGCACAAGGGCCGTCAGCTCTTCGGGCTGCAACCCGAGGGTCGTCTTCTCCCAGCGGCGCCGCAGCACCGAGCCCGCGGCTACGCCGACGCCGAGCGCGAGCATCGCGGCGACGCCGATGGCGAGCAGCACCGAGGGCAGGTCGTCGAGCACGCTTCCCTCTTCGAAGCCGACGCTGACCTCGCCGACCGGCCCGCCGCCGCCGGGCGGCAGGACGGGCACCTTCGCCCGTGCCGAGCGTCCGAGGGTCCCGACCTCCCAGTCGACGACCTCCGCACCGCTGAGAACCCGATCGAAGGGGGTGGACACGGTCTCACCGAGTCGCTGTGCGTTCGGATGGGCGAGGCGGATGCCGTGGTCGTCGGTGATCACGACGAAGAGCGCGTCGGTCCGCTCCGCGACGGCGAGGGCTGTGCTCTGCAGCGCTCCGTCGACGAGGTCGGCGGCAGCCGGCGTGCCGGGGTCGTCGGACCACCGGGCGACGGCGGCCCGCACCTCCGGGGCCGCGGCCACGGAGCGGGCGATGTTGAGGGCGTTCTCCTCGGCGGCGCTTCGCACCTGTGTCACCGCGATCACGGCGAACGCCCCGGTGCACAGGAGCAGCACCGTCGCGACGACGGCCAGCTGCACGAGGAAGAGTCGCGTCGTGAACCGCATCCGACCTCCTGTGCTCTCGCGCGCAGAATGCGCAGAACACACGCTACGCGCTCAAGTCACCCGAATGCTCTCAAGCGCGCGGGTCGCCTGCAGCGCGGCCTAGATTCGACCGATCGCACCGCTGGTCCGTGCAGCCGCCGACGAAGGAGTCGACATGACCATCCCCGCCATCCTCGCCGCCGCCGCGGACGAAAAGGCCTACGACCTCGCGTTCCTGCCGCCCGAGGGCGTGCTCGTCGCGCTCGGGTTCACGATGGTGCTCACCTTCATGGCACTCATCATGACCCGCAGGCTCACGCCGATGGTGGCCCTCATCCTCGTGCCGACCGCCTTCGGCCTCTTCGCGGGCGCGGGGCTGGGGCTCGGCGACATGATCATCGACGCCATCACGAGCATGGCGCCGACGGCCGCCCTGCTCATGTTCGCGATCATGTACTTCGGCATCATGATCGACGTGGGGCTCTTCGACCCGCTCATCCGGGTGATCACCCGCGTGCTGAAAGACGACCCCGCGAAGGTCGTGCTCGGCACCGCCGTGCTCGCGGCCGTCGTGTCGCTCGACGGCGACGGCTCGACAACCTTCATCATCACGACCTCGGCGATGCTGCCGATCTACCTGCGGCTGGGCATGAGCCCCGTCGTGCTCACCTGCGTCGCGGGTCTGATGAACGGGACGATGAACATCGTGCCGTGGGGTGGGCCGACCGTGCGGGCGGCGTCGGCGCTCGGGCTGCAGCCGACCGACGTCTTCGTGCCGATGCTGCCCTCCCTGGCGGCCGGCATCGTCGTCTCGCTGACCTTCGCCTGGTTCCTCGGTCTCTCGGAGCGACACCGGCTCGCCGGCAGCATCGACACCTCGCGCCTCGGCGGGGGAGACGGCGTGCTCGGCGGGCCGAAGCTCTTCCGCGGCGCCGACCCTCGTCCGGGCGCCCTCGCCACACTGCGCACCGGCAACGTCGTGACCGTGCGTGGGCGCAAGCCCGTTCCGGCGGCGCAGTGGGTCGAGGAGCGCGACACCGCCATGGCCGACACGATGCTCGATCCGAATCGTGCGACGCTGCGTCCGCGCCTGGTGTGGGTCAACCTCGCGCTCACGCTCGTGGTGATGGTTCTGCTGGTGCTCGACCTGTTCCCGCTCGCGTACGTCTTCATGGTGGGCGCCGCTCTCGCCCTCGTGATCAACTTCCCCAAGCTCAAGCAGCAGGCCGATGAGATCGTCGCCCACGCACCCTCGATCGTCGGTGTGGTCTCGATGGTGCTGGCCGCCGGCGTGCTCGTGGGTGTGCTCAACGGCACCGGGATGGTGGCGGCGATGGCCTCGTGGGTCACCGAGGTCATCCCGACGCAGCTCGGACCTCACCTGGCCGTGATCACGGGAGTCCTGTCGATCCCGTTCACGTTCTTCATGTCGAACGACGCGTTCTACTTCGGCATCCTCCCGATCCTCGCCGAGAGCGCCGCGACCTACGGGATCGAGCCGGTCGAGATGGCGCGTGCATCGATCACCGGGCAGCCGGTGCACCTGCAGAGCCCGCTCGTGCCCGCCATCCTGCTGCTCGTGTCGCTGGCCAATGTCAACCTCGGCGACCACCACAAGAAGGTGCTGTGGCGCGCCGCGATCGTGTCGCTCGTGATGCTCGCCGTCGCGGTGCTCGTGGGCGTCGTGCCCTTCGCCGCCTGAGGACGCTCAGCCTTCCTGCGGGTAGCGCACACCGATCTGATCGCGGATGTCGTCGAGCACGCCCATGATCGCGACGGTCTCGGCGATCGGCAGGATATCGCCGTCGATGCGTCCTGCGGCGATGAGCGCTTCGGCCTCGAGCGCCTGGAACTGCATGCCGCGCCCCTCGATCTCGGACCGGTACTCCTCGAGCACCGTGCCGTCGTGGGACACGACGCGGAAGTCGGTGGCGGCGTACCAGACGCCCGAGACCTCGATGCGTGCCTCCGAGCCGACGATGTGAGCGGTGTTGGGGCCGGCGCCGCGCGACGACGACACGGTCGTCGAGATCGCGCCCGAGGGGTGGGTCATGACGGTGGCGACCTCGGCGTCGGCGCCCGTCTCCATCAGCCGGGCGAGTGCGCGGACCTGAGTCGGAAGCCCGAGCAGGTCGCAGACGAACGACACGGGGTAGATGCCGAGATCGAGCAGCGCGCCGCCGCCGAGCGAGAGGTCGTTGAGGCGATGAGAGGGGTCGTCCGAGATCCGCTGCGTGTGATCGGCGAACACCGTGCGGATCTCGCCGAGCGTGCCGGCAGCCACGATCTCCCGCAGACGGACCATGTGCGGAAGGTAGCGGGTCCACATCGCCTCCATGACGAGGACGCCCGCGTCGGCGGCCAGATCACGCAGCGCGACGGCCTCGTCGCGGTTGAGCGTGAAGGGCTTCTCGACCAGCACGTGCTTGCCGTGCTGGATCGCGAGCGCGGCAGCATCGCGGTGGCCGGGATGGGGGGTGGCGATGTAGATGATGTCGACGTCGGGATCCGCCGCGAGCTGCTCGTACGAGCCGTGCGCATGGGGGATGCCGTATTCGTCGGCGAAGCGGCTCGCGGACTCCGGTGTGCGCGAGCCGACGGCGGTGACCTCGCGGCCGGCCGTGCGGAGGTCGCGGGTGAATGCGTGGGCGATGCCGCCGGTGGCCAGGATGCCCCATCGCAGGCCGGCGTGCGATGTGCCGGACGTCGTCTCGTTCGTCATGAGGCGAGCCTAGCCAGCGGGGCGGCGACCCGCGCGGCGTAGGCTCGCCTCGTGGACACCGCCGCCGTCGAACGCCTCCGCGAGCTCCTGCGGATCCCGACCGTCTCGCATGCCGCGCCTGCGGAATCGGATGCCGCTCACCTGAGCCGCTTCCGCGAGACTCTCCGTCGTCTCTATCCCCGTGTGCATTCCGAGCTCGAGCTCGAGCTGGTGGGGGAGCACGCGATGCTCTACCGCTGGCCCGGCCGGGCCCCCGATGCCCCGCTCGTGCTCATGGCGCATTACGACGTCGTTCCCGTCGTGCCCGATGAATGGACCCACCCGCCGTTCGATGCCGTCCTCACCGGCGACGGCGCGGAGGCGACGATCCACGCCCGCGGCGCGATCGACGACAAGGGCTCGCTCGTGGCGATCCTCGAGGCCGTCGAGGCCCTCGTCGACGAGGGGTGGCGGCCGGCGCGCGATGTCTACCTCGCCTTCGGCCACGACGAAGAGGTGGCCGGCCTCGGCGCGCCCGCGGTCGTCGAGGTGCTGCGGGACCGCGGCATCCGGCCCGCCCTCGTGCTCGATGAGGGCGGCGCGGTCGTGTCGGGCGCCGTCCCCGGTGTCGAGGTCGAGACCGCGATGATCGGCGTCGCCGAGCGAGGCGTCATGACCCTCGATCTGACGGCCCGCGAGGCGGGAGGTCACGCGTCGACGCCGCCGCGGCTCCCCGCCACCGCGAGACTCGCGCGGGCGATCGACCGGCTGCACCGTCATCCGGCTCCGATGCGACTCGTGCCACCGGTACGCGCGATGTTCCGCACCCTCGCACCGTTCGCCCGCGAGCCTTTCCGCTTCGTCTTCGCGAACCTCGCCGTCACCGGGGCCCTGCTCGCCCGAGCCCTGCCCCGGTTCGGCGCCGAGACCAACGCCCTCGTTCGGACGACCGCGGTGGTGACCGAACTCAGCGGCGCGGACGGCGAGAACGTGCTCGCGACGACCGCCCGCGCAGCCGTCAACATCCGCCTGCTCACGGGCGACACCGTCGCCGCGGCGACCGAGCGTGCACGACGAGCCATCGCCGACCCCCACATCGAGATCGAGGTGCGCCACGGCTCGGACCCGTCGCCCGTGTCTCCTTGGCGGGGTGAGGGGTGGCGGCGCGTCGCGACAGCGGTCGGGTCCGCCCTCGGCACGGATGTCGTCGCGACTCCGTATCTGCAGCTCGGGGCGAGTGACAGCCGGTGGTTCACCGCGATCTGCGAGAACGTCTACCGCTTCGCGCCCTTCCGCCTCACGGCATCCGAGCGTGAGGCCCTCCACGCTCACGACGAGCGCATCCGGGTCGACGTCTGGTTGCGGGGGATCGGCTTCTACCGCGACCTGCTGCGCCTCAGCTGACCTGGCTGCGTCTCAGCTGACCCGACTGCGTCTCGGCGGCACGTCGGAGACGCCCGTGAGGAACGCGACGATGTCGTCGGCGCTCGCCGAGATCTCCGGGCCGCGCCCGAACGTCCACCCGGCGTCGGTCGCACGGACGGTGTGCCCGGCGATCGCGGCGCGTCGCGCGAACGGCGCGTTCGTCGAGGCCGCGAGCGCGACCGTCCCGGCGACGTCGAACGGCAGCGGCGGCCGCTCGCCCGGCAGCCGGAGGTACGCGCGCGCGACGGCCGTGAGATCGCGGCCGGAGCGCCGTCGGCCGCGGACGACAGCGTCGGCGAGGTCGGTGAGGGAAGCGCGGCCGTCGTCGCCCGTCAGCCCGGCCTCGTCGATGAATCGCCGGCGACGGTCGTCGGGTTGCGCGTCGAGCACGGCGGCCGCGAGCGTGAGGACGGCTGCGATCTGGACCCGGCGGTCGGCGGGCGCCGCGGCGTCGGCATCCGGTGACCGGTGGCTCAGAGGCAGGAAGCGCGCCAGGTCGGACATGCGGTCAGCATACGGCGGCGAGGGAGCGCCGGGGCGGTGCGTCGGTCGTGTGACGCGGAAGCCTGCTGTCACACCACCTCCGCATGCCCGTGTGACTGTCACATTCCCTCGACCGCGTGTTTTCGAAACTCGCGGTGCATAATGGGCTCGAGCCGATGTGACCGTGCGCATCGGGCCGGAGGAAGCATGAGCGAGGACGCTGCAGGCCGTCGCCCGAGCATTCGCGATGTCGCGCGACTGGCCGGTGTGTCGCACCAGACGGTGTCGCGCGTCCTCAACAATCACCCGAGCATCCGCGTCGAGACCAAGGAGCGCGTGCTCGCCGTGATGGCGGAGCTCGACTACAGCCCCAACCGCGCCGCTCGTGCCCTGGTGACGAGCCGGTCGCACACCATCGGCGTGCTGACGTCATCGGCGACGCAGTACGGGCCGGCATCCTCCATCGCGGCGATCGAAGCCGCCGCCCGCGAGCGCGGCTACTGGGTCTCGACCGCCAACGTCGATGCGCGCGAACCGAGCTCGATCCAGGCCGGTCTCGCGCACCTGGTGGCCCAGGCAGTCGAGGGGCTCGTCGTCATCGCGCCGCAGGTGCGCGTGTTCCGCGCCCTCGCCGCGCAGCCGATCGGCATCCCCTACGTCACGCTGCAATCGACGGAGGTGGATCCGGGGCACGCGCTCTCGGTCGACCAGATCGCCGGCGCTCGTCTGGCCACGCGGCATCTGATCGAGCTCGGCCACCGGTCGATCTACCACATCGCCGGTCCGCAGGACTGGATCGAGGCCGAAGCCCGCATGCGCGGATTCCTCGAGGAGATGAGCGACTCCGACATCCCCACGACCGCTCCGGTGCTGGGGGACTGGACCGCGGAGTTCGGCTACTACGCCGGCCGCGAGCTGCTGCGGGTGCGCGACTTCACGGCCATCTTCTCGTCGAACGACCAGATGGCGCTCGGGCTTCTGCACGCGATCCGCGACGAGGGGTTGGACTGCCCCCGCGACATCAGCATCATCGGGTTCGACGACATCCCCGAGGCGGCGCACTTCTGGCCGCCCCTGTCGACGGTGCGTCAGGATTTCGCCGAGCTGGGCCGCCGCTGCGTGGACCTGCTGCTCGGCCACGGCTCGGGCGAGGTGGACCCGGCCGTACTCGTTCCCGAACTGGTCGTGCGTTCCTCGACCGGTCCGCGGCGCTGAGTCGTCGTTATCGATCCGAGACACGCCGGGAGTTGACACCCCGGTTCCGACCCTGGCTATAGTGTCGCAATGTGAACGGTCACATTGACTGTCACACGATCGAGGCCCGCCGATGGTGGCCGGGCGAAGGAGCACTCGAGTGGCACGCAACGCAGCGATCAGCAGCGAGTACGTCGACGGCGTGAAGGTCGAAGTCGCGGTAGCGCGGGTTCGGGCCGAGGTGGCGTCGTTGCACGCGGAGCTGGTGCGTTACGGGCTGGTCGTGTGGACCGGCGGCAACGTGTCGGGGCGGGTTCCGGGGGCTGATCTGTTCGTGATCAAGCCGTCGGGGGTGTCGTATGACGAGTTGGCTCCGGAGAACATGATCGTGTGTGATCTGGATGGCCGTGTGGTGCCGGGTACGCCGGGTGCTGATCGGTCGCCG
>NZ_JBREVD010000008.1:0-5480 GCF_052921305.1 Microbacterium sp. F1-18
GGTGGGGTATGGTTGTGAAGTTGCCCTCTGGGCTGGCTGTGAGGTCAGTTGGGGGAGCGTCCGATCCTTGAGAACTCAACAGCGTGCACTTGTCAAATGCCAAATAACCTCGACTCCACTTCGGTGGGGTGAGATTCCTTTGGATCAAAGACCTTCCTTCGGGGAGGCAACGGATAGTCAGCAATGATTTATCTCTTTGGTCAGCATCAAACTCGCTGCTCTGGTCTTTTTCCGACTGGTCGCAGCAAATTTTCTTTACGGAGAGTTTGATCCTGGCTCAGGATGAACGCTGGCGGCGTGCTTAACACATGCAAGTCGAACGGTGAAGCAGAGCTTGCTCTGTGGATCAGTGGCGAACGGGTGAGTAACACGTGAGCAATCTGCCCCTGACTCTGGGATAAGCGCTGGAAACGGCGTCTAATACCGGATACGAGCTGCGACCGCATGGTCAGTAGCTGGAAAGAATTTCGGTCAGGGATGAGCTCGCGGCCTATCAGCTTGTTGGTGAGGTAATGGCTCACCAAGGCGTCGACGGGTAGCCGGCCTGAGAGGGTGACCGGCCACACTGGGACTGAGACACGGCCCAGACTCCTACGGGAGGCAGCAGTGGGGAATATTGCACAATGGGCGAAAGCCTGATGCAGCAACGCCGCGTGAGGGATGACGGCCTTCGGGTTGTAAACCTCTTTTAGCAGGGAAGAAGCGAAAGTGACGGTACCTGCAGAAAAAGCGCCGGCTAACTACGTGCCAGCAGCCGCGGTAATACGTAGGGCGCAAGCGTTATCCGGAATTATTGGGCGTAAAGAGCTCGTAGGCGGTCTGTCGCGTCTGCTGTGAAAACCCGAGGCTCAACCTCGGGCCTGCAGTGGGTACGGGCAGACTAGAGTGCGGTAGGGGAGATTGGAATTCCTGGTGTAGCGGTGGAATGCGCAGATATCAGGAGGAACACCGATGGCGAAGGCAGATCTCTGGGCCGTAACTGACGCTGAGGAGCGAAAGGGTGGGGAGCAAACAGGCTTAGATACCCTGGTAGTCCACCCCGTAAACGTTGGGAACTAGTTGTGGGGTCCATTCCACGGATTCCGTGACGCAGCTAACGCATTAAGTTCCCCGCCTGGGGAGTACGGCCGCAAGGCTAAAACTCAAAGGAATTGACGGGGACCCGCACAAGCGGCGGAGCATGCGGATTAATTCGATGCAACGCGAAGAACCTTACCAAGGCTTGACATATAGAGGAAACGTCTGGAAACAGTCGCCCCGCAAGGTCTCTATACAGGTGGTGCATGGTTGTCGTCAGCTCGTGTCGTGAGATGTTGGGTTAAGTCCCGCAACGAGCGCAACCCTCGTTCTATGTTGCCAGCACGTAATGGTGGGAACTCATGGGATACTGCCGGGGTCAACTCGGAGGAAGGTGGGGATGACGTCAAATCATCATGCCCCTTATGTCTTGGGCTTCACGCATGCTACAATGGCCGGTACAAAGGGCTGCAATACCGTGAGGTGGAGCGAATCCCAAAAAGCCGGTCCCAGTTCGGATTGAGGTCTGCAACTCGACCTCATGAAGTCGGAGTCGCTAGTAATCGCAGATCAGCAACGCTGCGGTGAATACGTTCCCGGGTCTTGTACACACCGCCCGTCAAGTCATGAAAGTCGGTAACACCTGAAGCCGGTGGCCCAACCCTTGTGGAGGGAGCCGTCGAAGGTGGGATCGGTAATTAGGACTAAGTCGTAACAAGGTAGCCGTACCGGAAGGTGCGGCTGGATCACCTCCTTTCTAAGGAGCATCTGACTCTTCGGAGTCCAGAACCCAGTTCGAAGGCACATGTTCTTCGCTGGGAGCTCATGGGTGGAACATTTGACATGGTGCGAAGGATGAGGTTCTTCTCTAGTACGCCGCTTGCGGTGGGAACGGGGAGGGTTTCGGGTGTCGCACCTGCACGCTGTTGGGTCCTGAGGGACCGGATGAGAGTCCGCAACCTCTGGGCCTTTTCTTCATGCTGCTTGGGTGGCATGTGGGGAGGGTACCGCCCGTACTTTGAGAACTACACAGTGGACGCGAGCATCTTCGATGCGACACCTTCGGGTGTTGTGTCGTGAAGATGATCTTAAAGATCATTAGTCAATTTTTTGACGATTCAACTCATGTGATTTCAAGTCTTTAAGAGCAAACGGTGGATGCCTTGGCATCTGGAGCCGAAGAAGGACGTAGCAATCTGCGATAAGCCTCGGGGAGTGGATAAGCACACTGTGATCCGAGGGTGTCCGAATGGGGAAACCCCGCTGGGCGGCGTGCCGACCTAGTGACTCCCGCCTGAATATATAGGGCGGGTAGAGGGAACGTGGGGAAGTGAAACATCTCAGTACCCACAGGAAGAGAAAGCAACAGCGATTCCGTTAGTAGTGGCGAGCGAAACCGGATCAGGCTAAACCTTGCGTGTGTGATAGCCGGCAGGCGTTGCACGTTGGGGGTTGTGGGACTTTTCTGATCATTCTGCCGAGTGGTCGACGTTACAAGAAGGTATAGACGAACAGGTTTGAATGCCTGGTCATAGAGGGTGCGAACCCCGTAGTCGAAATGCTTCTCTTGGCGTGAAGAGTATCCCAAGTAGCACGGGGCCCGAGAAATCCCGTGTGAATCTGTCAGGACCACCTGATAAGCCTAAATACTCCCAGATGACCGATAGCGGACAAGTACCGTGAGGGAAAGGTGAAAAGTACCCCGGGAGGGGAGTGAAATAGTACCTGAAACCGTTTGCTTACAAACCGTTGGAGCCTCCTTAGTAGGGGTGACAGCGTGCCTTTTGAAGAATGAGCCTGCGAGTTAGCGATACGTGGCGAGGTTAACCCGTGTGGGGTAGCCGTAGCGAAAGCGAGTCTGAATAGGGCGATTCAGTCGCGTGTCCTAGACCCGAAGCGAAGTGATCTATCCATGGCCAGGTTGAAGCGACGGTAAGACGTCGTGGAGGACCGAACCCACTTAGGTTGAAAACTGAGGGGATGAGCTGTGGATAGGGGTGAAAGGCCAATCAAACTTCGTGATAGCTGGTTCTCTCCGAAATGCATTTAGGTGCAGCGTTGCGTGTTTCTTGCCGGAGGTAGAGCTACTGGATGGCCGATGGGCCCTACAAGGTTACTGACGTCAGCCAAACTCCGAATGCCGGTAAGTGAGAGCGCAGCAGTGAGACTGTGGGGGATAAGCTTCATAGTCGAGAGGGAAACAACCCAGACCACCAACTAAGGTCCCAAAGCGCGTGCTAAGTGGGAAAGGATGTGGAGTTGCTGTGACAACCAGGAGGTTGGCTTAGAAGCAGCCACCCTTGAAAGAGTGCGTAATAGCTCACTGGTCAAGTGATTCCGCGCCGACAATGTAACGGGGCTCAAGCACGCCACCGAAGTTGTGGCATTGACATTATTGGTAGGCCTTCGTGGTCCAGCCGTGTTGATGGGTAGGAGAGCGTCGTGTGGCCAGCGAAGCGGCGGTGTGAACCAGCCGTGGAGGCTACACGAGTGAGAATGCAGGCATGAGTAGCGAAAGACGTGTGAGAAACACGTCCTCCGAAAGACCAAGGGTTCCAGGGTCAAGCTAATCTTCCCTGGGTAAGTCGGGACCTAAGGCGAGGCCGACAGGCGTAGTCGATGGACAACGGGTTGATATTCCCGTACCGGCGAAGAACCGCCCAAGCTAATCCAGTGGTGCTAAGAGTCCTAACCCGGGCTTAGTTGATCCCTTCGGGGTGAGACGGTCCGGTCTAACGCTCGACCCCATGCTGGTGCGGCTAGCGTATTAACAGGTGTGACGCAGGAAGGTAGCCCAACCCGGGCGATGGTTGTCCCGGGGCAAGTGCGTAGGCCGAGTCATAGGCAAATCCGTGACTCATACAGGCTGAGACACGATGCGGATAAAAAGTGGGTGATCCTATGCTGCCGAGAAAAGCATCGACGCGAGGTTCTAGCTGCCCGTACCCCAAACCGACTCAGGTGGTCAGGTAGAGAATACCAAGGAGATCGAGAGAATCGTGGTTAAGGAACTCGGCAAAATGCCCCCGTAACTTCGGGAGAAGGGGGGCCTTCCACTTATTAGGATTTACTCCGAAAGGGTGTGGAGGCCGCAGAGACTAGTGGGTAGCGACTGTTTACTAAAAACACAGGTCCGTGCCAAGTCGCAAGACGATGTATACGGACTGACGCCTGCCCGGTGCTGGAAGGTTAAGAGGACCGGTTAGCCGCAAGGCGAAGCTGAGAATTTAAGCCCCAGTAAACGGCGGTGGTAACTATAACCATCCTAAGGTAGCGAAATTCCTTGTCGGGTAAGTTCCGACCTGCACGAATGGCGTAACGACTTCCCAACTGTCTCAACCGCGAACTCGGCGAAATTGCACTACGAGTAAAGATGCTCGTTACGCGCAGCAGGACGGAAAGACCCCGTGACCTTTACTACAGCTTGGTATTGGTGTTCGGTGTGGCTTGTGTAGGATAGGTGGGAGACTTTGAAGCGGTGACGCCAGTTACCGTGGAGTCATTGTTGAAATACCACTCTGGTCACTCTGGATATCTAACTTCGAACCGTAATCCGGTTCAGGGACAGTGCCTGGTGGGTAGTTTAACTGGGGCGGTTGCCTCCCAAAAAGTAACGGAGGCGCCCAAAGGTTCCCTCAACCTGGTTGGCAATCAGGTGGCGAGTGTAAGTGCACAAGGGAGCTTGACTGTGAGACTGACAGGTCGAGCAGGGACGAAAGTCGGGACTAGTGATCCGGCAGTGGCTTGTGGAAGCGCTGTCGCTCAACGGATAAAAGGTACCTCGGGGATAACAGGCTGATCTTGCCCAAGAGTCCATATCGACGGCATGGTTTGGCACCTCGATGTCGGCTCGTCGCATCCTGGGGCTGGAGTAGGTCCCAAGGGTTGGGCTGTTCGCCCATTAAAGCGGTACGCGAGCTGGGTTTAGAACGTCGTGAGACAGTTCGGTCCCTATCCGCTGCGCGCGTAGGAAATTTGAGAGGATCTGACCCTAGTACGAGAGGACCGGGTTGGACGAACCTCTGGTGTGCCAGTTGTTCCGCCAGGAGCACCGCTGGTTAGCTACGTTCGGGATGGATAACCGCTGAAAGCATCTAAGCGGGAAGCCGGCCTCAAGATGAGATTTCCATGCCTTCGGGCGAGAGGCTCCCAGCTAGACTACTGGGTTGATAGGCCGGATGTGGAAGCGTGGTAACACGTGAAGCTGACCGGTACTAATAAGCCGATGACTTGATAACACACCGTTTTTGGTGCTTGCGTCCACTGAGTGGTTCTCGATGTACGGTCGAGAACCGCATAACGATCAATCGTTGTGCAGACTGAAACATCAATAGTGTTTCGGCGGCCATAGCGTGAGGGAAACGCCCGGTTACATTCCGAACCCGGAAGCTAAGCCTCACAGCGCCGATGGTACTGCAGGGGGGACCCTGTGGGAGAGTAGGACACCGCCGGACTTCTTTCGT